>NZ_JAAGVY010000026.1 GCF_010686655.1 Cryomorpha ignava
GAAGCAGATTCACCGCACAGTCCGTCTTGACCAGTGCATTCAGCAGTCAGTTGAGGCTCGTTTTCAATCGATACACTACAAGAATCAGAACAACCGGTTAGATTATCAGTAACAACCACAGAGTAAGGTCCATCTACAAGACCAGAGATCGAAGCCGTTGTTGAGTCGTTACTCCATGCGTAAGTATAAGAACCATCGCCGCTCAATACAGCAACTGAGGCAGAACCAAGTTCGCCACATTGTCCATTTTCAGAAGCACAAGCTATTTCAGGTAGTGGGTTAATGACAAAACTAACTGTGTTTGATTCTCCTGTATAGAAATTATCACAACCGGCTCTTCTAGCACATCGGATAAAATATGTATTTTCTGTGATAGGTCCGGGAATGGTAAGCGTCAATCCTGTTTCACCGGGCACCAGAGACCAATATGGATTTCCAACCACATTGATAACCAGCGTATCGCTCACCATCCAAACAATTTCCAAGTCGCCAATTCCACCAGACGGATCTTCGGCACTTCCGATTACAATCGGCCCTTCAATAGGTCCGCAAGAAACGAGGCCACCACCAATTTCACCTGGATCGGTAACGTTGCAGCATGGAGTTACAGTTATTGTTGAACTGCAAGTCTCTGAACATCCATTTGCATCCGTAACGGTAACAGAATACGTTCCAGCACTCAAGCCTGAAACGGTTTGAGTAGTTGGTCCATGATCCCATGCATAAGTATATCCAGGTGTTCCACCAGAAGGATTAGCGGTAATAGAACCCAAGTTGTCGTTGGTGCAGTTACCATTGGTTGCGTCGCATAATACAGTAGGCGAAGGGTTAATTACAAAACTAACTGTGTTTGATTCTCCTGTATAGAAATTATCACAACCGGCTCTTCTAGCACATCGGATAAAATATACGTTTTCAGTAATGGGACCAGCAACAGTAAGTGTGAGTCCGGTTGAGTCTGTAACAAGAGTCCAGTAAGGATTGCCTACGATATTTGGAACTAGCGTATCGCTGGTCATCCAAACGATTTCAAGATCGCCGAGACCACCAGATGGGTCAGCAACACTTCCGATAACGATAGGGCCATCAAATTGGCCACAAGCGATTGAATCAAGACCGATTATACCCGGATAGGTAATGTTGCAGCAAGGCTCAACAGTGATCGTAGAAGAGCAAGTAGCTGTACATCCATTTTCATTAGTAACAGTAAGTGTATATGAACCAGCATCTAAATTAGAAATTGTTGCCCCGCCAGGGATGACAACATCAGGCAAAGAATCATTTACCCATTCGTACTGATAATCTTCGTTAAACGTAGTAGATATAGAACCTTTGTTCTCATTAGAGCAGTCACCATTAGTTGGAGTGCAGGTAATAGAAAGGATACAACAATCCAGATAATCACCACTAACATTTCCATCAACATAGTTTTCATTTACAGCTGTTACAGCTTCATTCAATTCACTGAATGAATAACTAGAAGCACAGCCACCTAATTTTAAGTTTGCTTCTGTAAGAAGTTCTTCGACTGTCCATCCGGCAAAAGTTCCATTTAGAATAACTAATTCCCGCAAGGGAACTACTCCTGAGGAGAATGTAGGAATATTGTCATCAAATCCGATACTTATTGTTGCAGCGAGCACTTGGCTGATAAAAACATTTCCAGGACAATCGGGGTCAATATCGCTGCCGCTAGGAAGACCCGCTGCTGAGCCACCGCATGGCAGAAATTGCGTAATTGATTGAGCAGATGTAAAACTGAAAGTATTGTCACAACCTATTTCAATCCCGCTAGGAAAACCAGTGCCGAAATTTGCATGAAGGTAAGCCCCAGGATTTCCTCCATTTGGAGAGGATCCCCAACCGCCTTGAGTCTGAGTTCTGAACCCTTCGCACATTAGAGGCATTGGCGGTTGATTCACAATGCATTCCTTCCAAACTTGGCAACCATTTAAATCAGTTACCATAACTGAATACACACCAGCAGAAACATTTTGAATAGAAGGGGTTATTGCACCTGTATTCCACAAATAAGTATAAGGTTCTACCCCGTTGCTTGCAATAATCCCTACTGAGCCATCTGCTGCTTGCCATTGTGATGCATCTGTGGAATTACAGGCTAGTTCAATTTGTGGAAGAACGCTTACAACAATCGAAGCTGTTGTAACTCCTCCATTATCTGTGTCGGTTACTGTAACGGTATATGTAGTAGTTGTTATTGGGCTTACAGTTATTGAAGCGTCTGTTTCTCCAGTTCCCCATAGATAAGTGTAATTTCCGCTGCCTACAATGCCTGATGCAAAAAGTGTAAGAGATTCTCCAGCACAAATTTCAGTACACGAAGGGATATCTAAAAGGCCGGGGCCCTGTGGTAATTCAAAATTAAAATCTCCATGGGCATTAACAGTTTCCAGAGTTGGACCATTACTTGGTTGAGAAAGAATATGAAAGTTTAACCATCCACTAGCACCATAAACCCCTGGGTCATTGAGATGAGCACCTGTTCCAACCTGAAAGGATTCACCCATGCGAGACAGCTCCACAACTGCTCCGCTTAGTGCACCGTTTCCGGTTAATACTCCTTGTGTGGTCGGGTAATAGTACCACGATACGTTACTCACGTCGGATACGCAATTGCCGGCTTTTGGAGATAAGTAAGGGGGAGTAAAGGTTTTACCGGAAAACAAAACATTCAGGTCAAAACTCCAGTTTGGGTTTATTATATTGGTAACTGTTCCGGTAAATGAGGCTGTACCATTCGCGTACTCATTAAACATACCATTGCTAATGGTCCAGAATTTATTGTTACCCGGAAGTAAATTGCCTGACCAAAACGCATAATTTGGATGACTTCCACAACTTGGATTGCTGTTGAGAACTCCAGATTCAGTTGAACTCTGCGTAATATCTGCACAATCTATAATTGCTAAAGGCTGCGGCAAAATGTTGATGGCAACCACATTTGATTCACCAGTAAAGAAGTTTGTGCAACCTGCTCTACGGGCACATCTAATGTAATATGTATCTTGGGTGATAGGCCCAGGTATGGTCAATGTGAGACCAAATTCTCCTGGAACTTGAGACCAATATGGACTGTTCTCATAATTTGGGACATTAACATGACTCATCATCCATACTATCTCCAAAGCTCCACTACCTCCTACGGGAGATGCAGTATTGGTAATGGTCGTTGGGCCATTTAGAGGTCCTGAGCTACTAATGCTTCCTCCAATAGTTCCTCCGTTATCTACATTGTCGCAAACAGGAGCCACTAAGATGGAAGGATTAGCCGCGAATACACGCTCTGACCATAAATCGAGATTGAAGCCAAAATTAATGACGTCATTCTTCTTTATTCCATCTTTAAAAACCAGATTATCCGGTATATCTGACTTGACGTCAGGGCTTTCCGTTTTATTCTTTAGATGATCATAAATTGGTGAATTACTGTGAGCCAGAGAAGCGGCACATAAGAAAAATACTGAAAGGCAAAATGCCCGGCAGAGGGTGGAGAGAGATTTCATAATGTGAGTTTTAGGTTGTTGCTCTATTTGAATAGGTTATTTATAAGGTTATAGTTATGCGAATAATATTGTATGGCGCAGATTACCACAAGTAAAATGCGTATTAATTAGATTTAAGTTGAAATGTGAAATTAGAAATGCTGAAGCGCAGTCTTCCGAATAGAGAAACGAGGGATACGCATCCACTGATGGTGGATTTATCGCGAAAATAGAGCGATCAATAACTCTGTATCTAGATGATTGGTTCATTGGTTAGTTGAATCCTCGAAAACAGATATTTTCAAATGAATTCAAGGCCAAATATAAGTATTAGTTTTGGATTTTCGAGCGACGAATGATAAATAACACCCGACAACTGTAAATAAAGTATAGATGTAAACCCGTCAAACACTTATTATTCAAGGGTTCTTGAAGATTTTTAAATCAGAAGAATTGTTAATAACTTTTTTTGGGTTTTTACTATTCCAAGAGGCTGGAAAGGAGCTATCTTCTCAGAATTTGGAACACGAAGCCTGTCGTTTTAGCAAATAATATCTTTTTTAAATCAAGCTTTCTAAATTTGTTAATAACCCCTTGGAATCTCGCCTTAGAGAAAAGGTGATTATTTGGCTACCGATACTATCTTTGCGTCCATGCAAGAAACTGTTTTAATCCTTGATTTCGGGTCTCAATATACCCAGTTGATAGCCCGTAGAGTGCGCGAACTAAATGTTTATTGTGAAATCCATCCGTACAATAAAATTCCCAAATTGGGTGACCATATTAAAGGAGTAGTGCTTTCGGGAAGTCCTTTTTCTGTTCACGACGAAAATGCTCCACAAATCGACTTGACCCTGTTTCGTACTAAAATGCCCGTTCTAGCTGTATGCTATGGTGCTCAATATATGGCTCATACAAGTGAAAATGGAGATGTGCGAAAAAGTGATAAGCGCGAATATGGTCGTGCCAACTTGCGCTCTGTAGACAGTGCTTGCTCGTTATTCAAAAATATTGGGGTAGGCTCTCAAGTGTGGATGTCGCACGGCGATACTATATTTCACTTGCCTAAGAATGCAAAAGTTGTGGCAAGCACATCAGATGTTGATGTAGCAGCCTACTCTTTCGATGATGAAAAAACTTATGGAATTCAATTTCATCCAGAGGTTTATCACAGCACCGATGGAAAGCAGCTTCTGCAAAATTTCATAGTAGATATATGTGGCTATAGCCAAAACTGGACTCCCCATAACTTTGTTGAAATGGCAGTTAGCGAGCTGATTGAAAAACTAAAAGACGACAAGGTTCTTTTGGGTTTGAGCGGAGGAGTAGATTCTTCTGTTGCAGCCATGCTACTGCATAAGGCTATTGGCGAAAACCTCTACTGCATCTTTGTTGATAATGGTTTATTGAGAAAGAATGAATATGAAGAGGTGTTGCACAGTTACAAAGATATGGGTCTCAATGTGCGTGGAGTTGATGCGAAAGAGAAGTTTTATGATGCCCTTGCCGGGATAAGCGATCCCGAAGAAAAACGCAAGGCTATCGGCAGAATATTCATTGATGTATTCGATGAGGCAGCTCACCAAGTTAAAGACGTGAAATGGCTCGCTCAAGGCACTATTTACCCTGATGTTATTGAATCTATTTCTGTAAATGGACCGAGTGCTACTATTAAAAGTCACCACAATGTGGGTGGCCTTCCAGATTTTATGAAACTAAAAGTGGTAGAGCCGCTCAGGGCACTTTTTAAAGATGAAGTAAGGCTGGTGGGAAAAGATATGGATGTGCCACAAGAGATATTGGGCAGACATCCATTTCCAGGCCCCGGACTAGCAATTCGTATATTGGGCGATATTACATCAGAAAAGGTACGAATCTTGCAAGAAGTCGATCATATTTTTATCAGTAATTTGAAATCATCGGGCGAATACGACAATGTATGGCAAGCGGGAGCAATTTTACTTCCTGTGCAAAGTGTGGGTGTAATGGGTGATGAGCGCACATACGAAAATGCGGTAGCCTTAAGAGCTGTAACCTCCACTGATGGAATGACCGCAGATTGGTGCCATTTGCCCTATACATTGTTGGGTAAAATTTCTAATGAGATAATAAATCGGGTAAAAGGCATAAATCGTGTTGTTTACGATATTAGCTCAAAACCACCGGCTACAATAGAATGGGAATAAAAAAACAATTTGTATTAATATTTGGTATAGTTGCCCTTTTAAGCTCGGCTTGTGCCACAGCACAAAACTATCCTGAACGCACCCGAGACGGTGAAGATTTTTTCGTTTATACCGTAGAACCGGGAAATACGCTTTTCGCAATTTCAAGGCTCTTTTCTGTTAAGACTGAAGATTTGCTAAAGGCTAATCCCGATGCAAAATCTGGATTGTCAATTGGTCAGGAAATTTTTATTCCAAAGGATAAAATAGATAAAAAATCTGCTCGAAAAACAGAGGTCAATATTAGCGGTGAGTACATTCTTCATACCGTTCAAAGAAAAGAAACCCTATTTTCGATTTCCGGTAAATATGGTGCAGATGTAAATGAAGTGATGGAACTAAATCCCGATGCAGCATTAAGCCTCGGAGTGGGAGATGTGATTAGAATTCCGGCAGTGACCAGCACCAAGACAAAAGAGATTTTTCTGGAACCCGCCAGAAACGATACTTTTATGGTACATCAGGTTCTTAAAGGCGAAACAGCTTATAGCCTTGCCAAAGAATTTGAAATATCCGTGGACTCGCTTAGCAAAGCCAACAATAATTTTGAGTCGGGAATGAATGTGGGGCAATGGATTGTGATTCCAAAGTTTAAGGCGAGTTATCTGGCTGAAATTGAAGAAGAATCACCCGTTGATTCAGTCAGTATAGCGTATCCTTCCGGATTTAAAAAGAAGTATAAAATCGGTTTGATGCTACCTTTCGAATTGGCGCACAACGACTCGCTTGATAGAGCTTTGATGGATGGAAAAGATCTCTATATCCTTACCGAAATTTCACTCGATTATTACCGCGGAGCCAAAATAGCACTGGATTCACTTAAAAGAATGGGACTGAACGCTGACGTGTATATATATGATGCCGGAGAAGATTTGGTGCAGCTAAAGGATGTATTGCGTAAACCGGAAATCAATGATCTGGATATAATCTTTGGGCCCATGCACAAAACGAGTATTGCTCTGGTGTCTGATGCCTCAAAAAAGAATGAAACGTATCTCGTATCTCCAAATTCTTTTTCAAACGAGGTTTTTGAAGACAATCCGTTTCTGGTGCGTGCTATGGCTTCACGCGAAACAATGATGCGGTATCTTGCAAATTATGTTGCCATTCAACATCAGGATGATAATGTGATAATGATTAATAGCGAAAGTGCAAACGACTGGCCTTTTAGAAAAATATTTAAAGAGAATTACAACAAGGCTATCGGTAGTTTTTCGAATGTTTTTAGCGATTCTCTTAGATCAGTTGGCATCTCTCTTACAAAACCAGAAAATGTGGATAAATGGCTTCGGAAAGATCAAAAGAATATTTTGGTTGTGCCGAGTAATGAACTTGCTTTTGTAAGCGACTTTATGACCAGATTGTCGCGGATTGATCCCTCATACGAAATTCAAATATATGGTTTGGACAACTGGATGAGATATGATAATATTGATGCAGAGTACAAAAATCGTTTTAGATTAAGATTGGTGGTGCCCAATTTTGTAGATTATCAAAAAGAAGTAACAAAGCACTTTTTGAGAAAATACCGCGAAGAATTCAATATGGAGCCAACCCAATATGGCTATGGATATATGGGTTATGATTTAACGCTCTTTTTTGGCGAAAGCCTTATTAAATATGGTCTTTCAATTCCAGAAGC
This sequence comes from Cryomorpha ignava, assembly GCF_010686655.1. Lineage (GTDB taxonomy): Bacteria > Bacteroidota > Bacteroidia > Flavobacteriales_D > Cryomorphaceae > Cryomorpha > Cryomorpha ignava. The sequence continues at coordinate 7,371 of NZ_JAAGVY010000026.1, forward strand.
TTTTAAGCAAATGGAAATGAAGGGTGTAAACTCTGATTATCGCTTTGGCAGATCAACAACGGGAATGGAGTTTGAGAATAAATCTGTTTATATTATTGAATACAACGACTATCAAATTAAACAGGTAAACTAGTGACTCTCTATTAAAAGCTTAACTTATATTATGCCAGATAAAGAGACAATTGAAACCGAGTACAGAAGAATCCAATTACTTATTTGCGATGCCATAGAAAAGGCTGACGGTAAAGGTAAGTTTGAGCCTGATAGCTGGGATCGCCCTGAAGGTGGCGGAGGATTGACCAGAGTTTTGTCAAACGGTAATGTTCTTGAAAAGGCGGGTGTAAACTTTTCTGCAGTTTATGGCGATATGAACGAAGCCATGCAGAAAAACCTGAAAGTATCAGATGCCAATACCTTCTTTGCCACTGGAGTGAGTATTGTTATGCATCCCAAAAATCCGCACGTTCCCATTATTCACATGAACATCCGTTATTTTGAAATGGATAATGGTGCTTACTGGTTTGGTGGTGGTATAGATCTTACTCCGCATTATGTGGTGCCTGCTGATGCCGAATTTTTTCACGATCAGCTTAAGCAGGTTTGCGATAAATACGATCGCACTTATTATGCACGATTTAAAAAATGGGCTGATGATTATTTTTATATTCCTCACCGTGAAGAAACCAGGGGAGTAGGGGGCATTTTTTACGACCACCTCATAGCCGATGAAAACCACAGCAAGCAGTCTCTTTTTGACTTCTCAATTGCTCTTGGTGAGCTTTTTTCAAAAATTTACTCGCATTTTTTAAAAGAAAATGGCGATAAACCATTTACCGCCGCAGAAAAAGAATGGCAATTCATACGCCGAGGGCGATACGTGGAATTTAATTTGGTATATGACCGTGGCACCCGATTTGGCTTACTTAGCAATGGCCGTACAGAGTCTATTTTGATGAGCCTTCCGCAAGAAGCTAAATGGTTCTACAATCACCAACCCGAGAAAGGATCGCGTGAAGCAGAAACGCTTAACTTATTGAAAAAAGGGATAGACTGGGTTAAGTAACTATTCCTTTACCACAAAATTTCTTTTGTAAATTTCCTTCTCACATCTCACCGTAACGGAATAAATCCCGGGCTTAAGAACATTCAGTGTCTTGAATAGTTTTCCATTTGAGGTCAATTTTACATTCTGCCATTGCTTATTCCATAACCCATCTATTGATTCAATGGTAACAGACCCTTGTATTTTCTTGGCCGTGGTGAGATTAATTCCGGATTTATCATAAAACACGGTTAAGTTTATATTCTCTGGATTGTCTAATAAATCTGAATCCACAATCGCTGTCCAAACGCTCAATTTGGTTCCATCAAGCCTGGTCCATGTCGGTCTGATTAATCCGTTATGCGCAGCAACATTGTTATAATCGCCGAAGAAAACAGAACTGTCTGGAAGAAAAGCTGATTCACTTAATTCAACATCTTTAAAGCTTTCACCGCCATCGTTTGAGTATGACATGTAAACATCAGTGCTATCGCTGTCGTAGTTTCGGCGGTCGTGGTATACAACGTAAAGTTTTCCGTTGGTCTGGTCAATATCCATCCAGGTAAAGAATTGCTGTCTCGCCGTTTTATCCTGGTTTACTCTTGTAGGGTCACTCCACGTTTTGCCTTCGTCTTTACTTTTAGTAAGCCAAATATCAGTATCATTCTCACCGTTTCGCTGATCTGACCAGTTGATATAAATCGTTCCATTATTCTTACCTCCTGAATTATCTATTTTCATTATCGGAAAACCGTTGGCACGATAAATGCCCGAAATTCCATATGACCAACCGCCGGGGATGTCAAAAATTTTCTGTTCTCTATCGAACCAGGTGTTTCCTCCATCTTTCGATTGATTAAAAACGAGGCCATTTGGTCCCATCCAGCACACGAATAAGTCGCCATTTGGAGCAACCGCAGGTGCGGCGCCCTCTACCGTGTTGTCATCATCCAGACAATCTCCGTCTACAGAGTTAATCTGCACAGCTTCACTCCACGAATCGCCGTAGTCAGCAGATTTTGAAAATAGAATGTTAGACCGATCTTCCAGATCTTCAGAGTCGTATTTGTCAAATTGAGTCCAGCTTAAGTAGATATTCTGTCGAATAGTATCAAATGCAAACCAGGGCTTATCCTGTGCCTTGGTTCCATTTAAACCGGCATAACTACCGTTGTTAAATGTTAATCCTTTATCAATAGATTTTTGACATACAATACGATCTATATAGCTGCCATTTTCGGGTTTTGAAAGATGGAAATGGAAATAGTTTCCTTTTGAATCAATGGCCACTACAGGGTCTCCCCATGCGCCATAACTGGATTTTTGCACTATCCGACTCCAGCTTACTCCACCGTTTACGGAAGTGTAAATACTCGCAATATTTGCCCCGGCAATCATCTCTGACGGATTGTTTTCGTTTAGCGCAATTGAAATTTCATTGGGGTTATCAAGCGTAGAAATCTGAATATTTGTGTGCTGTGCATGGATTAATCCTGAAAGGAGAAGGGCAGCAGAAAGAGTAAAAAGCTTCATAGTGGGCGATTGTGATTGATGCCCAAAGATAAACACAAAAAAAGAGCCGACCTTGTAGACGGCTCCCTCCTTTTCTATTTTAATGTTTTGGAGCTTTTATTTAGCGATCATTATTTTGTCTATCACCGTTTCGTTGTTTGTTACCATTTTAGCAATGTAAATTCCATTTGGCAAAAATTTAATTGTTCGTTAATATATCTTCAATTTAGCATTTATAGTGAGCCCATCTATATTAAGCATAGAATTGAATCTTTCGATTAACTTTGAATCATAAAATAGCAAATGCATAAAATCGGTTCTTATATTATAGTTCTCTTATCTCTTTCATCAGCTATGCTCTATGGTCAGGAAGATAGCTGGTCAGCTGAAAGAATAGCTGAAATGGAAGGAGCGCGATTTAAATCTGATAAATTTTCATCTCCCAAATCTTCAAACGGAGCGAACTACGATTGGAAGTATGCCGAATGCTTTTGGCAAATAGATCCTGCCGTTAAATACATTTCCGGAAAGGTGAATCATACGGTTGAAATACTGAATGAAACTGATACCGTTTTCTTTGATTTGAGTGATGCCCTTACGGTGAATTCCGTTTTGGTAGAAGGCCAAAACGTCGATTTTCTATTTAAAGATCCGCTTACCCTCGCTATTGTTTTCGCGGAAACGCGCACTTCGGGAGAAGTTATTATTGAAATAAACTACGAAGGAATACCTCAAGCCAACAGTTTTTTATCCTTTACCCAAAGCTTTCATGGCATGGCACCGGAAATATACACTCTATCTGAACCATATGGAGCGCGAGACTGGTGGCCCTGCAAACAAACGCTTACGGATAAACTGGACAGTGTTTTTATAGAAATCACTGTACCTGAAGGACAAAAGGCAGGAAGCAATGGCAAGCTTTTGTATGAAAATGTTAATTCGAATGGTCGTGTTTCGTTTGGATGGAAACATAGATATCCTATACCAGCCTATCTCGTTTCACTTGCGGTAACTAATTATGCCGAGTTTTCTCAAACCATTGTTTTTGAAGATGTGGAGATCAATGTGCTCAATTATGTCTATCCGGAAAGACTTGAAAATGAGCAGGAGCGGAGTGAAGCACTGCCTGGTTTGATGATTTTATTTTCTGATCTGTTTGGAATCTATCCGTATGCTGATGAAAAGTATGGCAATTGCCAGGCGTCTATTCCAGGCGGAATGGAACACACCACGATGAGCACAATGACAAACCTCAATTTTTCACTTTCGGCGCACGAGTTGGCTCATCAGTGGTTTGGCGATAAAATAACCTGCGGAAGCTGGGAGGATATTTGGCTCAATGAATCATTTGCAACTTATCTTACCGGGCTTTCTTATGAGCACTTAACTACACCAGATGATTGGCAAAGCTGGAAGAGTGGTACCCAAGGCAGCGTAAAATCGCAACCCGGAGGCTCTGTATTTGTAAATGATACAACAAGCCGTGATCGTATTTTTAACGGAAGGCTTTCGTATAATAAAGGTGCTTACGTTTTGCATATGCTGCGTTGGATTATGGGCGATGCCGATTTCTTTCTTGCCTGCCGTAATTATTTGAACGATCCCAATTTGGCATTTGGGTTTGCATATACTCCAGATTTGATCGCGCATTTTGAAGCAGTCTATGGAAGCGATTTGTCTGAATATTTCAATAATTGGTTCTATGGCGAAGGTTTTCCTACTTATTCGCTTCGCTGGTCTCCGGCTCAGGCGGGAATCGCTTTTAGTCTGGAACAGACCACTTCGCACCCTTCGGTTGATTTTTATCAAATGCCTCTACCCATTCAGTTTATTGGAGATGAGAGAGATACGATTATAACTTTTAATCACCAATTTTCGGGCGAACAGTTTTATGTACAGCCCGGTTTTGATGTGAAGCAAATTCAAATAGATCCCGATCTCTGGATTATCGCCGATAAGCAGGTAATATATGAACCTGATTCTGATATTGATATAAATGCGATTTCTTTTCAGCCCAACCCCGTTTCATCGCGCTTATGGGTAGCAGTGCGCAATCCTTCATTTGTCGCTGAAACGTATTCAATTATAAATAGCGAGGGCAAGATTATTCGTACGATTTCGCCTTCCGGCGGAATTAGAACTAGCTTTGAGCTAGACGTTTCTGATCTTGCCGCCGGTTTTTATATTTTGAGATTAACAAATGGGAACTCTTCAAAAACGGGATCTTTTTTAGTTGCAAAGCCATAATTTATTTCAAGATTTTATTAGTCACTTAGAGATTTGTACTTTCGTGGAATGTTCTGTTTTCAAGTATTTCCCCCTGGTCAATTCGTTCAACCCCCTTCACTTAGTTATAGCTTTTTAAAACAATTTAAAACAGGGGAGGGAATATGCACTGGATAGATATAGCCATTTTTGTAGTTTACATGATAGTAATGCTAGGCATTGGGTTTTTCTTTTTAAAATCTAATTCGAGCAAGGAAGATTATTATCTGGCCGGAAGAAATATGGGTCCCTGGCATATTGGTTTTTCTGTAGTTGCTACAGATGTTGGTGGTGGTTTCTCAATCGGCCTCGGCGGTTTGGGATTTACAATGGGGCTCAGCGGCTCGTGGATGCTTTTTACCGGCCTTGTAGGCGCTTGGCTTGCAGCGGTATTCTTAATTCCCAGGGTTTTTGAGCTCGGCAAGAAAGTTGATCTTTTTACTTTTCCGCAAATTTTCGGTCAGATTTTTAACGGGAAGGTGGCATTGATTGCCGCTGCCATTTCTGCTATCGGCTATTTGGGATTTACTGCTTCCCAAATGCTCGCGGGTGCTAAGCTTGCTCACGCTACTTTCCCAGTTGTATCCCTTAATTATGCGCTCGTTATCATGGGCGTTGTAGCTGTTATTTACACCGTTATGGGCGGTTTGAAGGCGGTAATATACACCGATACTGTGCAGTGGATTATTCTGCTTTCCGGTCTTATATTTATTGGCTTGCCAATGGGATATTTTGCTGTTGGAGGATGGGAAGGAATTTCTGCATCAGTACCGCCCGAAATGTTGACACTCAATAATCTCACCTGGCAGAATATGGTAAACTGGTGCGTTACGATTATTCCCATCTGGTTTATCGGGATGACGCTATACCAGCGTATTTATGCGTCCCGTAATGAAAAGCAGGCGCGCAAAGCCTGGTATATAGCGGGAGTTTTTGAATGGCCAATAATGGCTTTTATGGGCGTCGTGCTCGGTTTGTTTGCGCGCGTGGCAGCCGATCAGGGAATGTTTGCAGAAGTTGGATACGCTTCGGCCATGGGAATGGATCCAGAAATAGGATTACCACTGCTCTTGCGCACTATTCTCCCGGTAGGGCTAATGGGGCTTATGATGTCTGCCTATTTTAGTGCTATTCTCTCTACGGCAGATAGTTGCCTAATGGCTTGCTCTGGAAATGTGGTAACCGATCTGCTTTACACGTCAAAGTATTTCAGAAAGAAAAATGAGATGAGACTCAGCCAACTGGCCACCCTTGCCATTGGTGGGGCAGCCATTCTAATTGCCTTATTTATGGAAAATGTGCTCGAACTCATGTTGCATTCTTATGCCTTTATGGTTTCGGGATTATTCCTACCGGTATTGTATGGGCTCTATTCAAAACGCCCTTCTGCCACGGCGGCTATGGCATCGATGTTTGCAGGTGGAGGTGTTACTTTAACCCTTACAATTTTATCAGTGAAATTGCCCTTTGGTCTCGATCCAATTATTTTCGGGCTCGCAGCAGCATTGATCGTTTTAATTGTTGTAGCAAAATCGAAAGATGTAATTGCCAGTATAAACTAATATTTTAATTGAAGTTAACCATGATAATACTGATCAAACCAGTTGAAAATTATATTGAAATAGGTTATATTTAATGCATATTTTTAAAGGTACTCATCCGTTCATAAACTACGAATGTGTCATAGCGTTATACTAGCGGTATCATAGCGGTGTGGTAGCGATCTGCTTGCGGTCTTACTCCGTATCAACTCTACTGCAATCAGTTATTAACTGCACTTTTACAAAGAGCCAACGAGTGATTAAGAAAAGGGTTTTCCTATTTCTTCTTTTTTAATTTCACCTTTGAAGGATCAACTTTAGAAACAGAATTTAAAATCCCATCAAACAATCCTTCTATCCACTGCGCGGCAAAACCTTTGTAGAGCGTACGTTCTTTGGAAATATCTCCTCGCCTGAATTTATTGCTATTGGGATTCTCTTTCCAGAATAGTACCCCACTTGCAATGTCTGCAAGAACATTCATAAGCCATTTCTTTTCGCCCGTTTGTTTATCTACGGCAGTTATATTTAAATTTGTGTAGTAAAAATCAACATAACCACGCTCGGCGTACTTATTCCCGGTCATGTGCAAGTCGAGTTTGGTTACCCTACCTTCGTCAATACGAATACCCGCCACACTTTGTAGAAAGTCGCTCATAAAACTAAGGTTCGTTTCACCCACTTCAGCATTTAATTCAAAAGGATCGTTTTCACCATATTTATATGTAAGTTGCATACCTAGTCTTGTCTCACCCATAAAAAGCGAAGTAGCCTCAAACTTAAAAAGATCGGCTTCAACAGTATCAATATTTTGTAACCCGGCGAGTGAGCCATTAATCTCGATAATGTCAATGACGGAAGGTATATCGCTATCAAAAATCCCGATAAACTTAAACGCACTGTTTGTGAAATTAATAGAGTCTACTCGAATGGGCATTTTAATTGCAGCTATAGCGCCTTGCGGAAGTTTCGTAACTCTGTCGGGCCAAGGATAGCGGTTATCTTTATGAATTTCTAAATAAAGACTATCGAGATTTACATTAGAAATTACCAGCAAGCTATCATTAAAATTCTTTGGTCGGCTTACAGTTACGATAGGCGCGTGGGCTGCAAATCTCGACTTTCGCCAGCCAAACTTTTTCGGAAAGGCAGATTTCGATAGATTAGATTCTAAAGTGAAATTCGTAATGGAAATATCACTATCCGATTCGGTTAAATCGATGCTCTCTACCGTCATTGTATAAACAGAATCAGAAAATTGGTACTTCGCATCTGTAAGCAGAACCCCGGAATCGTCCCAAAGTTTTTCAATATTTTTTAGCTTTCCTTCAAACTCAATTTCTTTAATTATAAAGTCAAAATCACAAGAGAATTGCTCCGGTCCCTCGGGATCGTAGTTTAAAGAACCTCTGCGACAATTAATTCCACCAATAGAAACTTTCAGGCTGTCGGTCTTTTGTTTTTTCTTTTTGGGTTCTCCGGTAGCTGTTGTATCTGCCTTAAAATCAGAGAATGCAAATCGCTTGATGTCAATATTCGGTTCTAGCAATACAATAGAATCAACACCAAATCCCTTTCCCAAAAGGAAGGAAAAGCCCCGAAAGCCTTCAAATTCTACTTTGCCGGCGGTAAAAATCCAATCTTGTTCGCTTCCACGGCTTTTGGAAAAACTTAATTGATTAATGCTGAGTTCATTTTGAATGAGGCTTACTGAAAGCTCATCAAAATCAATATCATATTCATAACCCAGTTGAAGCTCAATTTGATTTTTTAGTACGTTGGTAAGCTTATTGTTTAAATAAGTCTCGAGACCGATAAGGCCCGCTATGAGCAGTACAACGGCAATTAATATACCAAGGAGAATTTTACTTTTAGTCATCGTGGAAAAATATTCAAAAACTTTAATCCTATTACAGCACTATGAAAATAAATTTTTGAATAACCCACTGTGGACTAAATATGATACCTTAACAGCATACTTTCATCAAATGGGTTATCTTTGTCAAAAATTACTTTCTCTTTGTTTATTGGTTCGCAAATTAATTAGTATAGGCCAATCTAAACAAGAGTCGTCTCTGGATGTTCTACTTAAAAGACATTAAATGAAAATAACCCAAAAACGATATAAGTTTGCCAACCAGCTCAACGCCGACTTCTTTAATACCTTACGTCAGCGAGTTAACGATCATTTCACTGATAATAATATCCCCAAGCATGGTGATCATAAAATCGTAATTAAAACGATTGTTATGTTCCTGCTTTATTTCGTACCCTACATTGCTATTGTTGCGGGATGGGTTACAAATCCATTTTTATTTGTAGGTCTATGGCTTATAATGGGTCTTGGCGGAGCAGGAATTGGTGTAAACGTAATGCACGATGCCAATCACGGCGCCTGGTCTAAAAGCAAATGGTGGAATAACGTAATGGGCAAAAGTGTTAATTTGATCGGTGGAAACGCCCGCACCTGGCAGTTGCAGCACAATGTGCTTCACCATGCCTACACAAATGTAGAAGGAATGGATCACGATTTAGACGGGCCTGTTTTCCTTCGTTTTTCACCCACGCAAGAAAAAAAAGGTTATCACCGCTTTCAGCATATTTATGCTTGGTTTTTCTACGGTCTTCAAACCTTTGCACGAACACTCGCAACAGATTTTACCAACGCTAAACTATTCAGAGACCGTGGTCTTATCAGAAAGCCAAAAGAATACCGCGACATTTTATTGAATATCGCTTATGGGAAGATTTTTTACTTTATTTATATTCTTGCTGTCCCGCTAATCTTTTCTCCTGCCCCCTGGTGGTTGATAATAGTAGGGTTCGCTACAATGCATTATGTTCTTGGCCTTATGCTGGCACTTATTTTCCAAAGTGCACACGTTATGCCCGAATGTCAATTTCCTGTGGCTAACACTGAAGGAACAATTGAAAATAACTGGGCAGTACACCAAATGCAAACTACAACGAATTTCTCTCCAAACAGCCGTGTTTTCTCCTGGTTTGTAGGTGGATTGAATTTCCAGATAGAACATCACTTATTTTCAAATATTTGCCATACACACTACCGCGAGCTTTCAAAAATTGTTTCTGAAACTGCGCAAGAGTTTGGTATTAAATACAATCAGCAAAAAAGCTTTGCACGAGCAATATGGGAGCATGGCAAAATGCTTAAATCGCTTGGCCGAGCCTAGGCGATTAAGTTTATAAAAATATAAAAGCCGCTGTATCAGCGGCTTTTTTATGCTTTTTATTTTTAGAATACAGTTAACAATACGCCTGTAGTTAAATTCATAAAGGTTCTGTATTACTCTTTCACTACCTTTTTAGTATAAACTCCTTCAGGTGTGGTTATGCGGAGAAAGTATAGCCCCGAAAGCATTTTGCTCATATCAATAGTTCGCTCTACCGGGTTGAGTTTTTTCACCAATTTTCCATTGATGTCTGTAAGGTTTAATTCATTGATTATTGCATCTGTTGTTATGGTGAGCTGACTTGAAACCGGGTTGGGTTGTAAAATGATCTCAAGCGCGGGATTTGAGATTGAGCTAGCCGAAACGTTTGTGGAAATTACTATATCATCAAAACGAATGATTGAGAGTCCATGCGTACCAAACATGTCATAAGCAGGATAGGCACGTATCTCTAGCCGAATTTTGTTAAATGGAATCTCAGACTCAAAATACATACTTCCCAAAGTGCATTCAGGATTCATTTCATCGTAAATGATTTCTTGCTGACCCGCTCCAATCCCGTCACCGGGAGTAATCTGCCAAGCCGTAAGTTTCACGCTTGCGAAAGCTCCTTCAGAAAGAGTATCTATAGCATAGTTATACTGAATATTTACAATAGAAACCATGTTATCAAACATGACAATCTGACCAATACCCCCCGACTGTGGGCCTTCTAAACCCGGTCCGGTGCTGCTTATTTTTGCCGAAAGGTCGCTGTTGCATGCCTCTGTTGATGGTGCAACTGTAATATATGCTACAAAAACATTTGTCGTACCCCAACCTACCGGATCCATCATGCCGTCATTTTCCTCCCAACTTTCAAAACCGTTGTTCACGAATTGCTGGCTGAAGGTTGCGAGCGAAGCCATACATACCATAATAGTCAAAACAATGCTGGCTAATCTATTTGGAGCTTTCATTTTAGTAGGTATGAATGATTAACTTCTTTCTACCACTTTGTTTATCTTCTGTCAAAATCTCAATAACGTACATGCCCGGCTTGAGGTGTTGGAAGGTAAGTGTTATTTCATTGCGACTTCCGGGCGGGAGCGGCTCTTGAACTAACTTTCTGCCGCTCACATCATACACATTTAGCTGTGCCGGTACAAAGCCCGGTTTTGCAGCATAAAAAACATTTACCACACCTGATGAAGGATTTGGGAAAACCGTGAATTTTTCAAATGGATCTTTCTTTGTCTTTGCTGACAAAGCAGAGGGATTGAATTGCATAATGTTGTGGCAGGTATGATTACCGACGTCATTAAAAGCACCAATAACCAATAAATTGCCCTCATCTGAAACGTCCATATGCCTAATAGTAGGAGTGTAAAAAGAGGTATCAGTGTCTCCGCCGAATACGTAGGCATAACCTCTCATAAAATCAATATCCGCAAAGTCGGGTAAGAGTTCTCCACTTTCTGATAGCTTTGCAATACATATGCGATCTTCGCCATTCACACTTCCAAAGCTTCCGCCAATAACATAACCGGAACCGTCGTCAACAACTGAAGCAACAGAATTGATGGAATTAAACCATTCTGTGCTATAAATTCCAATTGTCGGCATATTGAAAGTAGAGTCGATTGATCCGTCTGTATTAAGTCTAAGTAAGGGGATATCTTCATCTTGATAGTCTTCGCTATATACATTTGCTGCACTAAACCATGCCCTGCCCAAACTATCTGCAGAGACAATACTAATTGAAGCTGAGACGAAAGGACTCTTAAAAGTCGTATCAATTTCAAACTGCTCGGTTAGCCTGATTATATCGGGACTCTCATAGCCGTTTACGCTCGTCCACTTTCCTACCAGATAATAGCCGCCTCCGGGAATCGCTTCTATTTCTCTGGCTAGAGAGGATGGCATAGGCTCCGCTTCAAAATGAGGAAAGTACGGATCGACAATTCCATTTTCTTTCAAACCGATTAAAAGCTGAAAGATTCCTGGATTTTCCATATCCAATCTATTTTTACCCGGGTAAACCAAGGTTGTATCAGCAAGTGAAAGGGGTCTTTTTCTCGTGGTACCACTTCCGGCATAAGGCGGGTAATAAAACTTATTGTACCAAAATGAAGTATCGCAGGGGTTACTACCGTCAAGCATTATGCAAGTATTAGCATAAAAATAATGATCATTGTGTTTTACTGTTTGAGCTCCTGAAGAAAAACCATTAATAGTAAAGGAGAACGAAGGGTCCGGAGTACCGGAATTGAAAAGACGCGTTACGCCTTTGGCATTATTCGGATATTCTTGAAAATCTCCTGTGACCACTATTTTCCCATCACCTTCTCTAAAAAAATATACTGCACTGCCTTTAAATAATTGATCGCCAATGTTTTCGTTAAATACTTCATCTAACGAATAAATACTTTGTGCATGACATTCCTGATAGAAGAGTGTTGGTAGAATTATTATTAGAACTAAATGACCAATTGAGCGCATCATCAATGGATTAAAATGATTTTATCAGTATCTAAAAGCTCGTCGCCTTGAGTCATTTTCACTAGATAAATTTCGGAAGGAAATTCTCGGCTGTCCCAAATAATTTGCCCTCGGTTTTGCCCACTGAGTATCCATGCTTTTATTTGATGACCCAGTTGGTCAGATATTATAATGTGCAGATTCTCTGTCGATTTCAGAATGTTGTATTCCAAAGTTACGTATTGATCAGCAGGATTTGGAAAGGAATGAATTGAATTAATTCTTTTGTCCCCCTCAACACGCTCTTTAGCATCAACAATTTTATTGCTTCTATTGCCTTTTGGAACCATCTTATAATCAAAGCAATTGCCATAGAAAAAGCACGAAATTTCGGCAGCTTTCAAACTTCCTACACCTGCATCTAGCAAAGCAATATTGTAGAGAGCATCTTTTTCAGTTTGATTCAGGCTCATTTCAGTTCTGCTACTGGCATATACATTATCTAAAATAGCATACAAGTCTTTTAAAGTATTTATTTCTTCAGTTTGCTCATAATTAAGTCTAAATATTAGCGGAATGCTATCTAAGATAGATATTGAGGTTGAATAATTTCTTTGGCTTGCCTTAACCGAAGCCTGATTCAATTTACCCTGATAGTTGTTATCTTGCTCGATCCAATAAACAGCAGAATCTTGCTTGAAGAATTCCATATTATTTAAATAGTGGTTGATCAACTTTTTATGAGGTTTCATCATAGTGCTATACTTTCTTCTAAGTTGAGCTTCCATTTCCGAACGTAAAGTTTGCTCATCTCTTGAAAGCCATAACAAATCAATCATATACTGCGGTAACGGATTTATAATATCATATTGTACGTGTTTTATCACAACACCACTCTGCAAGGCATCAGGATTGGATAGAAGCACTTCCAACAGCATACCCTGGGGCATTATGTTTCGAGTTCCAGCTTCCATTAATACGGTTTCACTATTGTAAGGGGATCGAGAAATTAATTCGTCTCTCAATTGCCAGGCGTCTTGTGGCCAACTTAAAGCAATTTGGTTAACCATACCCTGCGTATTGCCTTCATCAATTAAAGCAGAATATGTGTATAAAAGGTCATAGAATTCAGCTTTGCCACCATCAAATTCCTGAATAAATAAACTTGGATTACCATCAGGAATGAGCGGGCCGTAATTTGAGGTGCAAGTATTGTTATTAGATGTTGAAATTAAGTTAATATCACCCATCGCGTTACCAGTCATACCGACTTCCTGGGGTTTCAATGGAATTTGTAGGGGATCACTTTGTTTATATTTATAATAATAGTGAAAGTTACTTTCGTATGCCAAATGAACCAGATTATTTGGATCCGTATCAGGAGCTGAGAATGTGTTGCCGGTAGGATACTGACCTGTATTGCCATCATCCTGATTTCTAGCAATCCCTACTTGATTTATATCGATCTCACTTCCTTGTCGTATTTCAAAATCATTCTGGTTACCTACATTTGTATTGCACAAATATTTAAGTCCATACTGCAGAGATGTTTCAATATTTTGTCCAACAGCAATGTTAGCAGATGATAAATTAGCAAAATCATTCTTGTATATCTGATTGCTATTTCCGCCACTCTTTGCAATCACTATACCATTGGTAAAGTTAGCAGTAGAATTGTTGTTTTTAGAGATCGTATTTTCTTCAATAATAAATTGGTTGGTTAAACTGGAGTAAATTGCAGTATGATATGCTAAATCAACTTCAGTATTATTTGTCGTATAAGAATGACCTCCTACAATAAACTCATTCTGGATAATCACTGCATTATTGGCGTTAGCCAAATTTATACCAAGCAAATTATTTTGAAATATGGACTCCTTGATTTTAGATCCAGAAAGACCGTTGTTACCCAGATGTATGGCTTCATTAAAACCAATAAATTCATTTTCGACCACAGCGACCGAGCAAGGATTCAGTTGAGATGGACAAAATCCTTGTACAATAATAGTTGCGTCATGTCCTAAGATAGCTTGCGCCCGTTTTGCACCATTGATAACCGAACCATTACTCTCGAATGTACATCCTAAAAACCGTACGCCATCAACTTTCCATAAAGAGACTAAACTGTGTTGGGTATCGGTATCAAGATCTCCAAGGTATTCGTCATTCCACTCAAAATGGCACTTTTTAAAGAAGCTAACATTTGGTATTATGTTGGCTGAATTACCTTGCCAGTTTTCAAAATAGAGAAACTCAACAGCCCTTCTGCAATTAATAAAATTGCTTTCTTCTGCCTGAATGATTCCTCCCGCAGAAAAACCGCCGTCTGCTGCTCTTGTGGCTACACCTTCTCTTGCATTTTTAATGGTTGTGTTATTTAGTATGACTCTTCCTTGCTCATAAGCTCCTTGTCCATTAGGTTGCTGGTTACCATAAAAATTTCCCTCAACGACTATTCCGTGCCAAAAACTTCCGTTACATGCATCAGCACTGGTTAAAATACTTTCATTAGCGATTAGAGTTCCACCGGGTTCCACTATTATTTTTACACCATCTTTAAAGTAAACAGAAGTGTCATCGAATTCTAACGTGGCACCATTTCCTATCGTAACGTCATCTTTGAAGATAGTAATTTGATCAATTGTTGTAATGCCGCTTGTATAGTTTGCCATGGTTGGAGAATTTATAACGCAGTCCATAAGAAATGGTAAAACACTTATTGAAGAGCGTGCTCGCAGACCTTGACCATTAGAAAAATATTCCATGCATGAAACATTGGTGTAAGACATAATATTTTTCTCATCTGGATTTAATGGATCTAAGTTAGAATCGGTGCCATTAGTAACATTCCACTCACAGTCTAATATATCAACATTATAATTTAACCCTGGGTCAGCCGGAGTATCACAGACATAATCGCCGCAGATATCACAATTACTGCCATCAACTAATTCCTCACAAGCGCCGGGTATTGGACCGTGGGTATGCACGAGATTAAGTACATGTCCCATTTCGTGGGAGACAGCAGAAGATAAGGGTAATGAAACACTCGGTATTTCCCAAAAACTCCCGCTAACAAAAAATTCTGAACTAACACCTGTACCATTTGCTGCACCTCCAGCAGCTGGGCTGTTGGTTCCGGAAAGATAAATATCAATGCCATTTTGATGGTTGAAGTAACTGAAGATAGAATTATCAAAGTCGTTATAGAACTCATCAACATCAAGATTTTTTATTTTACAATCCCAATAAAATGATATTCCATGATCACTAAAATCACTGTTTAAATTGTTAAATACGTCATTTATTTCTGCATCCGTTAAACCACCAGTTCCATCATTTCTACGTACCCGGATGAAATAAATACGTAAGACATATTCATCATCCGGATCAGCCGTTTGAATAAGATTTTCCAATACAATATCACGAGGATTTGAAGTTGTTAAACAGAAATTTTGTCCAATCAGGTCATTACTGTAAAACGAAGTGATAATATACAAAGAAAAAAATAATGTAAGTCTCCTAAGCGATCTGAACGAACGAAAACCCAAAATGGTAAAGTGTTTCATGGTAAATTGTTTAAGGTTTAGCACAAAATACGACAAATTATACTAATAGCCAAATTTACCCTACAAGCCTATGAAAACGTCCGTTAAAATAAATATTCATTAATTGTTACTTTTCACGTATGCTAAATTCTCGAGCTGTTTTCAGAAAAACAGACATAAAAAAAGCCCCTAAAAGGAGGCTTTCTTCATATTATAATAAATTGTGTAATTATCTCTTCTCCATCGGAGTAACATCTCTTTCAGCACTTCCAATATATGCACTAAGCGGACGAATTATGCGGTTATCTGCACGCTGCTCCATAATGTGGGCACACCATCCCGTAATGCGGCTCATTACGAAAATAGGAGTGAACATATCAATTTCAAATCCCATCATATAATATGCAGGCCCTGCAGGGAAATCAAGATTTGGATAAATGCCTTTTTCAGAAACCATGGTCTCTTCCAAAATATTGGCGATTTCCATCCATTTCTCTTCGCCGGTAAACGATGCCATCTTCTCGGTATATTTCTTCATGGTCGGTACACGCGAGTCTCCACTGCGGTAAACACGGTGACCAAAGCCCATAACTTTTTTCTTGTTGGCAAGGGCATCGAGCATCCATTCTTTGGCATTAGCCGGCTCGGCAACTTCTTTTATCATGTGCATAACTTGCTCATTAGCACCACCGTGAAGTGGGCCTTTTAAAGCTCCAATTCCACCCGCCACTGCGCTGTACATATCGCTGGTGGTAGAGGTAATTACGCGGGTTGCGAAAGTAGATGCGTTAAAGCTATGCTCTGCGTAAAGGATTAGCGAAACATCAAATGCTTTAATAACTTCTTTGGCGGGTACTTTGCCAAAACACATATTAAAGAAGTTTTCGCTGATCGTCATATTCTTGTCAGGATCGATTAAATCCAATCCTTTTCCATGACGGTAGCTCGCAGCGATTATGGTCGGAATACGTGCCAAAAGGCCAATAAACTTATCCATATTCGTTGCGGGAGAATCGTCCCAAATACGCTTGTCTTCCATTCCCAAAAAGCTTACTCCGGTGCGAAGTGTATCCATTGGGTGCGCATCTTTCGGGAATTTGCCGATTACTGCTTTCAAATCGTCAGAAATACGACGGTAGTCGCGCTCCTTATCGGTAAATGCCTTTAGTTCAGTCCTATTCGGAAGTTCACCATTCACCATAAGGAAGGCTACTTCTTCAAAAGAACAGGTTTCGCAAAGATCTTGAACACGGTAACCTCGGTAAGTAAGCGAATTACTTTCGGGCATTACTTTAGAAATGGCTGTGTCGTCTGTTATTACGCCTGCCAATCCTTTGGGTGCTATTATTTTATCACTCATAGTTTTTAGATTAAAAGGTTATAAATTAAAGTTGTACAACGAAGAATCATAAGCATTATAATCTTCGTAGTGCAACACTTCGTATAGTCGTTTTCGGGTTTGCATATTGTCTAAAATCGATTCTTGCGTGCCCACTTTTTTGATGGTATTTAAGCCATCTTCAACTGCTTTCATTGCCAGTCGCTGTGTTGTAACCGGATATATTACCAAGTTATAGCCCAGATTTTCCAATTCAGATTTAGAAAGTAAACGCGACTTTCCAAATTCGGTCATATTAGCTAAAAGAGGAACATCAATTGCTTTTCGAAAAGCCTCAAAATCGCTTTCGTCTTTCATCGCCTCTGGAAATATCATATCAGCACCGGCATCTACATAAGCCTTGGCACGGTTTATTGCAGCATCAAGCCCTTCCGCTGCGCGTGCATCAGTGCGGGCTATTAGCAGAAAGTTTGGATCTGTCTTCGCATCGGCAGCAGCCTTAACTTTTTGAACCATAGCAGATATGCTTACCAATTCTTTATTGTCTAAATGGCCGCAACGTTTTGGATTTACCTGATCTTCTATATGGCAACCCGATAGACCTAGATAAGTGAGCTCCTTAACGGTACGCGCCACGCTCATGGTTTCGCCAAATCCGGTATCGATATCCATAATGGTAGGCAAATCGGTAACGCGTGCTATCCCAGAAGCGGTTTGGCTAACTTCAGTAAGGGTGGTCATCCCAATATCAGGCAAGCCAAGCGAATTGGCCATTACTGCGCCGGAAACATACACACCGTCAAAACCGGTTTGTTGAATAAGCATAGCCACCATGGGGTTGTAAGCACCTGGAAATTGGAGCAACTTGCCACTATTTAAAGCCTTTCTAAAATCGGCTCTTTTCTTTTCGGGTGATTTATCGCTTATGATCATTAAAATATTCCTTTGTGGTTCGGTTTGTTTTCTTTCACACTGTCAAAAGGCATTTCTACTGTAAGTCCCATCATCTCTGTAGCACTTAGCTGGGTTAGCCTTTCGGCGAAATCGATAAAGCGATTGCGCTCGTCTTTTGTGATTAGGTTTTCGGTAAGCATGTCAAATTTTCCAATGTAATTTGGGCGCTTAAACGGACGCGCTCCAGCAGGGTGGGCATTTGCTCTTTCAAGCTCATCTTCTATCTTATCTCCATTTTTCATAGTGATGATAATTTTGCCACCAAAAGCCTTTTTATCAGGATCTTCATCGTGGTAAAGCTTTGTCCAGCGGTCTTTCTCTACCGTAGAAATCTTTTTCCAAAGCTCTACAGTTTCAGGGCGCTGTGCGCGGCTGGGTGCATAAGATTTTTCGTGATGCCATGTACCGTCTTCAAGCGCTACAGCAAAAATGTACATAATGCTGTGGTCAAGCGTTTCGCGCGTAGCGTGCGGATCAAATTTTTGAGGATCGTTTGAGCCGGTTCCAATTACGTAATGCGTGTGGTGGGAGGTCTCGATAAGGATATTGTCGATATCAGAGAAATCTTTGATTTTCTTGCGCATTCGTGCTGCGAGATCTATCAATGCCTGCGATTGATATTCGGCGGAATGCTCTTTTGTATAAGTTTCCAAAATAGCACGTTTTTCTTCTCCGGGCTCTGGAAGTGGAATGGTGTATTCAGCATCTGGACCGTCAAGCACCCATGCTATTACACTGTCTTCACCTTCGTAAATTGGCGATGGGCTTTTCTCTCCGCGCATGGCTCTGTCAACCGCTTCAATTGCCAATTTTGCACCGTGACCAGGAACGTAAGCTTTCCAGCTTGAAATTTCTCCTTTGCGGCTTTGGCGTGTGCTGATAGATACGTGAAGCGCTTGCTGAATAGCCTGATAAGTGGTTTCTGTATCGAGGCCAAGCAATGCACAAACACCTGCGGCTTGTGCAGGGCAGAGGTGAGCTACGTGATCAATTTTATGCTTGTGCAGGCTTATGGCTTTTACAAGGTTTACGTGCACTTCGTACGCAGCTACGATTCCGCGAAGAACATCCTTACCGGACTTTCCCATCTGCTGTGCTACAGCGATTACCGCCGGAATACTGTCGCCTGGATGTGAGTAATCTGCAGCGAGAAATGTATCGTGATAATCCAGTTCGCGCACTGCTGTGCAGTTAGCCCAAGCCGCCCATTCAGCGTGCACTTTAAAGTCTTTAGGCATTCCAAAAACATTGGCTCCACGATCGTCGCGCTTGTGTGAAAGTGCCTGCGCACGTGCGTTAACCACTGGTGTTCTGTTTACCGAAGCAATGGCCACCGAAGCATTATCAATAATGCGGTTGATAACCATATCTTCTACTTCATCGCTAATGGCAACATTGTCGGTTACCATTTTAGCCAGTTTCCAGGCTAATTGTTCTTCTTTTGGAAGGTTAGCTTTTGAAGGATAAACTTTTACAATGTGATTTTTCATGGAATGCAAATTTGTATTTTAATTTTTTTCGTTTTCGAGGTGCAAAGGTAAGCAATCGCAGCAAGTTTTTAACAGACTCTATCTATATCTAAATAGGCGATTTTTTATATTTAGCCCTCTGTTAACAATGCGAATTCAGATAAACCGCCATATCTGTTGCTACAAATAAATCTTGTGCTTAGATTTGCGGTATAGATAAATGACTATGATTGAAATTAAAAAAGCTTTTCAGAAGCTAACTGAAGACGAATTAAATCAATTGCTCGATACACCCGTTTGGATGGCTCTTCTTGCTGCACACGTAGGCGATGGTAAAGTAAGTGAAGATGAAAGAGCAGAGGCTGTGAAGCTTGCGCACTTGCGTACGTTTACTTCTCAAAAGTCGCTTAGGGAGTTTTATGCTCTGGTTGACCAGCGTTTTGAAACACGTTTTGATTTATTGCTCAAGCGGGTTCCTAAAAAACACGAAGACAGCGTTGTATTCATTGAAGCGCAAGTAAAACGTGGTCATGCGTTACTCTTAAAAGTTGATCCAGATTTGGCCATTGATATGGAAGATAGTCTGGAGAGTTTTTACAAGCATGTTTTTAATGCTGATAAAAGCTTCTTCCAGTATTTTGCACTTCCTATTTTTTCGGCAAGATTGGATAAACATAGCAAATACGACTTTGACGAAGGTGGAGATTAATTTTTCTCTGCATAGTTTGCGCTCTTAATATTGGTTTAATACTGAATTTGATATTTGAATTTGGTATCTTCTTCCATATTTTGAAATTTGTTAATTGAAATGAAACTGATTATTGATCGGGTCTCGTTCTATTTATTTACCTAAATTAATTTACAGTTATATTAAAAAGATGAGAGCTTCCATTATCCTTCCAAAGATTTTGATTTTGCCACTTCTTTTATTTCTGTTCTCCAAAGCTTCGGTCGGGCAAGAATCAGAAAATTTTATAATCAAGCTAGATGGAGAAAGGATAGAGCTTTATAATCCAATAAAATTGAGCCAAACTCATGTTTACTTTGATAATTCTGATGGTAAAGATAAGTGGGTGAAGCAAAAACAGGTAGAAGTTATGCTGGTGAATAACAGATTATTTCTAAATCTTCCAGTTACCTCAGTAAGTGATCGTTTGCAAGAAATAATTGCATTCAACTCTGAATATATATTGACGGGTTTTTGGGACGATATTCTATTTGTATATATCTGGGATAAAAACTTTAACCCTCTGGAAAAGAAAATCACTTTTCCGTCTGGATTTAAAAAACACGTGAGGAAAAATCATGAGAGAATGACAGAATCGGTGATTCCATATTTTGGTAATTGCCCCGAGTTAATAGAGATTTTAAATAAAAATATCGACAATAGGGGAAAGATTAACGAGGGTGTTTCGTACTTCAATTGTGATGGTGTTTTAAATCCTTTGGAAATTTATTTAGAAATGAATAAATGATCTAGAATGGGATCTAAACTGCTTTAAAACGCAGCCTGGATCATTTGAAAACTTCTAAAAAATGGCGGAACGTATCGATCCGCCTTTTTTTGTGCAATATATTCCCAGGTGATTCCTTTTAAGATGATCTGAATATATTGAAATTGCAAAAAAAAACCACCGCGATCAATTCACGGTGGTCTATTATTTATCCGGTATAAAACATCCGGCTCAGTCTATAATTCCCCGAAAGGGAGAACCTAATCTATAGTTTATTTTAAATTTTCTATAACCATGGCAGAAGCTCCACCACCGCCATTGCAAATACCTGCGCAACCTTTTGAAGCATTGTTTTGCTTCAATACATTAATCAAGGTTACAATGATGCGGGCTCCACTGCATCCAAGTGGGTGACCAAGTGCTACGGCACCTCCATTTACATCTACTTTTGATGGATCAAGACCGAGTTCCCTAATATTGGCAAGTCCTACTACTGCAAATGCTTCGTTAAGCTCCCAAAAGTCGATATCGCTGTTTTGCAAATTGGCTTTTTTAAGTGCTTTTGGAATTGCTTTTGAAGGCGCAGTAGTAAACCATTCAGGTGCTTGTGCGGCATCTGCATAACTTATAATTTTAGCCAATGGTTTTAATCCCAATGAATCTGCTTTTTCTTTGCTCATAAGCACAAGTGCAGCAGCTCCATCGTTAAGCGTTGATGAATTGGCAGCAGTTACAGTTCCGTCTTTTGTAAACACCGGGCGTAAGCCTGGAATCTTTTCCATTTTTACGTTTCTGTATTCCTCATCTTCAGATACAACGATCGCATCGCCTCTTCTTTGTGGAACTTCTACGGGAACTACTTCATCGTTAAATCTACCTGCTTTCCATGCATCAGCAGCACGATTGTATGAGTTTATTGCAAATTCATCCTGCTCTTCGCGGCTAATTTTGTACTCAGTAGCGCAAAGATCAGCACAGGTGCCCATGTGTTCTTTTTTATAAGCATCGGTGAGTCCGTCGTGAACCATTCCATCAAGCATAGTAATATTTCCAAGCTTAGTGCCTGTACGCGATCCGGGAAGGTAGTGAGGTGTTAGACTCATGTTTTCCATTCCGCCTGCTATTACCACATCAGCATCGCCCATTGCGATAGCTTGAGCAGCCATAGAGATTGCTTTCATTCCCGAAGCACAAACTTTATTAACCGTTGTACAAGGTACGTTATCGCCAATACCTGCATAAATAGCAGCCTGACGAGCAGGTGCCTGGCCCAAACCGGCTTGTAGAACACAGCCCATTAGTACTTCATCAACTTCAGCAACATCGAGTTTTATTTTAGACAAAGCGCCTTTAATGGCAGTGGCTCCAAGTTGAGTTGCGGGAACGGTTGATAGACTGCCATTAAAACTACCTATCGGTGTTCTTACAGCAGATACAATATATACTTCTTTCATATTAGTTAGTGATTTTCTAGAGTTAAAAATTCGCGCAAAGATACTGATTCTCCGTATATTTTTCCGAAAGGCTGAATGTCAACGTATTATCGCGTAAGCGGAACAAACACCTGCGATCCTGATACATCAATTGTATCGCCATTTACGGTGTATCGCTTCCTGGTATTGATATATCCGCAATCGCCGTCATATTCGCCACCGAGCTCGATATTTTCAATATTGGCCACATAGCCGGTTGTTGGCTCTACTACCATGTATCCATAAACGGTATAATAAGGCGATTGATCATTATTAAACGGATAGGAATCGTTTATTAAAAATCGACCTTCACCTTCGGGGTAAATTCCATTTGGATAAAGCGTATCTGCAATAAGCGGCTCGCTGAATGGAATAAAGCGCACAAAAAAGATTGCGTCTAATTCTTCGGCCGAAAATCCGTTATCTCCACCATTTTGCAACTCAAAGTATAAGGCATTGATGGCTTGAATATCAGGCTCTTCGCATTTTTCGGAACAAGCGCCAAAACTAAGAGCCGCAAGGACAAGCAATAATATTGATGTTTTTTTCATGAATCTGTGGCCAAAAATAGTGAAATGAATGTTTACACGAAGTCATTTCTTAAATTTGTCGCAATATGCGCATAAAACTATTTATTAACGTTGGTATTCTCGTTTTGGTGTTGGCGGGATGCAGCACCTCGTATTATTATTCTGAATTTATTCAGCCGTCAAAAGCCTACATTCCCACAAAGATATACGCCGTAGGTGTTTTGAATAGAGGAGCATCTGCTAAAATGGCATCTACAATTTATACAGATGGCGTTCCTTTTGAATATATTAAGGGCATTCCCAAAAAGGCTTCCGCCAAAACAATAGAAGCGCTTAAAAAAGAATTGGAAGATTTAGGCCGCTTTAAATTAATTGATATTCCCTGGGAGAGAGAATTGCGCGATCAGCGAAAGTTTGTGGAAGATCCATTAACTGAAGAAGAAATAGATAGTCTTTGCGAGAATTATAAAGTAGCAGGAATTATCGCGTTGGAAGGGGTAGAGCTAACTATTCGCACACAGGGTGAAGTTAATGTAGTATCTGTAAACGATGATTTGGGCAACCCGGTACGTGTGCCGGAATTTACAAACAGACAAGAAGCTTCATACACCGCTGCGTGGCGTTTCTACGATGGATATAGTCTGAAGGCTATTGACACCTATCAGCAAACTTATCAGCGCGATTTTAATCGGGTGGCATACTCGGCAGGTGACGCAGCACAGGTTGATGCACAAAACTTACAGCTGATGGACGTTGTAAAAGAAGCCGCCGAAGATTATTATAAACGGGTCTCACCACATTGGGTAGAAGGATTTAGAGTCTACTACCGAGGGGGCTCTGAAGAAATGTATGGTATTAGTTATGACCTGGAGTACAATAGAAACTGGGAGCAGGCTGCCGCTAAATGGGTAAAGCTAACCGAATCTAAGGATTTAAAAATCAAACAATTTTCTACTTTTAATATGGCAGTAGCCAGCGAAATGCTGGGAAGACCAAAAGTAGCGAAGGAATGGCTCCTAAAATCAATCGAAATTCAAAACACCAATAAAGCAGAAGATTATCTTGAAACGCTTAATCGTCAGATTGTTATTTACGAAGTGGTAGATAGGCAACTGGGATTATAAAAATAACAATATGGGAAGATTAGCCGCACTTATCGCCTTAATAGCCGCAGTATGGGTTATATATCATTTATGGACCAAGAACAATCGCCTCAGCGATACCGAAAAACTTATATGGACCGTATGCGCCATAGCGTTTAGCATTGTTACAGCCATTATTTATTACTTTACCCAGTACCGCAAGATACAATAGACGCTCAATATTATTCAAGCCTCTTGCTTATAGGCATTCGCCATAGGCTAATAAACAGTTGACTACCCTTCAAAAAATCCTTTTCTGGATTTACTTTCACTTATTTTCAAATTTTTTCATATCGCGTGTAGCACAATGATTACTTTTCTCGTCAAAGAATTAGAAAAGCAGTAATAGCGTGCACGAAAAACTGGATTATACTTTATTAAAAACCCGGCTTAAAACCGATGTAAAAGTTCAAACCGAGGTTTATAATGAATGCTATAAGAAAGTGTATTCATCTTGTTTGCGCATTTTGAATGATGTCCACTACGCTGAAGATTTTATGCACGAAGCTTTTATTCACGCCTTTAAATCTATTGATAGTTATAGGGGTGAGGCAAAGCTGAGTTCGTGGATTTGCAGAATTGCTATAAATAAATGCCTCGATCATTTAAAAAAAAGAAAAGTAAAAATCATTTTTTCTGATAATTGGGAAGCAGAAAATGGCCATGTTCATCTCTTTGAAAATTCGCACGAAAGTGCTGAAGCAGATAGAATAAAGTATGCACTCAATCAACTTCCCGAAGGGTGTAGGTTAATTTTTAACCTGCATGTTTTAGAAGAAATGGATCATGCAACGATTGCAAAAAGACTTGACATAAAAGAAGGCTCTTCGCGTGCTCAATACGCCAGGGCAAAGAACAAAATCAAGGAAATATTAAAAACAGAAAGACATGGATGAATTTGAAAAATACATGCGTGAGAATGAAGAGCTCTTTAATAACGACGAGCCTGCAGAAGGACACGAAGCCAGATTTTTGCACAAGCTAAAACAAGCCGACGAGAAAAAGGCAAAATCGGCTGTAGATTTCTGGCGTGTAGCCGCTGCAATTATTCTATTGCTGGTGCTTGCAGCCTCGGTGCTCATACCCAGGTTTAATAGTCCGCAAGATGTGCAGTATAGCTCAATGAGCTTAAGCGATGTGTCTGAAGATATGGCAAATGTGGAATTGTACTATAAATCTAAACTCGCAGCGGAATACGAGAAAATTGACGACTTATCTAAAACTGATCCTCTTGTAAAGGCATACCTAGATGAGATAGATACGCTAAATGAAGAATATCAAAATTTGGAAGCTACCCTTTACAAATCGGGAACGCACGATAAGGTAGTGCTCGCCATGATAGAGAACTTTAGGCTTAGACTTGCCCTAATGGAAAAACTTGAAGCAAAGAAATTAAACAAAACTAACATAGACTCATTATGAAGTATGCATTTCTGGCCGTGATAGGTTTGCTGTTTATACATACAGCAGCCCTTGCCCAAAACGAAAAAAGAGTTGAAAAAGAATACAGCTCAAGTGATTTTAACTCACTAAAAATCAATAATTCTTTTGGTGATATAGAAATTAGCCCTTACTCGGGTTCTAAAATAGATATCCTGATTGTAATTTCTGCCAATGGATCGAAGGGAAATGATGTCTCTGAACTTATAAATAGCGTCCATTTTGACTTTGTAGAGAATGGCAGAACACTGGAAATTACAACGCGAAGAGATGAGAAAAAACTGAAATGGAAAGGTGTGTATGAGTTTAGTATGAATTTTAAAATCAAGATGCCTGAAAATGTAAATATTGACATTGATAATTCTTTTGGTGATGTGCGCATTAATGGCACAACGGGCGTATTGAAACTCAAAGTTCAACATGGCGACTGCTTTGTAGCCTACGCGAATGGAAACGAAAATAAAATGGACATAAGCTTTGGAGATGTACGAATTGAATCAATGAGTAGGGCTAATTTAAAAATTCAGCACGGCGATTTGAGAATCGAAAAGATACACGACCTTTCGCTTGATATTCAGTTTGGAGATATAGATATCGATTTGATGAGCGGCACTAATACTTTGAACATTGCGCACGGCGATCTGAATATTGACGATGTTTCTTCGAAACTAAAATCGTTAACAATTGATGTACAGTTTGGTGATATAGAGATAGAAGGTCTCGCCAAAGAAGATTTTGAAATGATGCTCACAGGAACATTCTCTGATTTTTCATGGAGTTCTAGCTGGTTAGTAAAAGCTAAGACTATTGGTATGAACAATTCAAATTATACGGTACACACAACCGCGGATCCTATGAATCCAAAAAAACTTCAAATTACCGCTTCACATAGCGACGTGGATTTAGAATAAGCCATTTGTTTTCTTAAATTCATCGGCTTAATTGATCATGTAAAGAATGTCTTTTTATAAACCCTTGGGAGTCCTTTTGGCCGTTTCTTTATTACTCGGCTGCACTAATTTTAGAAAGCTTTATAAGGATGGAAGCGTTGGTTCAAATCAATTTTACGCTGAAGTAAGGTATGACAGTACACTCGATTTAATTTTTTTGCCGGTTGAAATACAAGGCGAAACGTATCGCTTCTTGTTTGACACTGGCGCGCCAAATGTGATTTCGAAAGAGTTGAGAGATAAATTGGCTATTAAAAGTAAAGGGAAGGGAAAAGTAGGTGACTCTCAAGGAAATAGCGATAAGCTGGGAGTAGTAAAATTAGATACGGTGAGCATAGGAGGGGTTTACTTTTACGATACCAGTGCTATTGTGGCCGATCTAAATCGTGCTGTCGAAATCCAATGTTTAAAAATAGATGGCATTATAGGAGCCAATCTTATGAAGTTCGCTTATTGGAAGATTGATTCAAAGAAAAGGGTTTTAACACTTTCGTCAAATTTAGACACACTAAAACAAAGTCTTGTGAATCCGCATATTCTTCAATTTAAGGCTAAGAAAACGTTTACGCCTGTGGTGAGTTTATGGCTCAATGATTCTCTGGTCGAAAATATTACATATGATACTGGAAGTGGGGGCTATATTTCGCTTGGTAAAAGCATAGAATTGAAAACAGAAGACTTTATTGCAGAATTTTCGGGATATGGCAGCACGGGGCTTTTTGGCAGCAAGCTTGACACCATTCGGTATGGTAGAATTAGTGTAGGCCTTGACAGCTTGAAACAAATCGGGATTGCAGAATATAGCCAAAGCAATTATAAAAAGCTTCTAGGGATGGAGTATTTGGAGCAGTTTGTTCAAATACTCGACTGGGACAAAAATCAAATTACGCTTTTCGAAGATGAGCTCGTATCCCAGAAATTTAATCAATATCCGGTTAGTCCACGCTGGGTTGATGGCAACTTAATTGTGGGTGGTTTAAATACAGATACGGCGTATCACCTTGTGAAACTTTCAATTGGCGACACGATTAAAATGCTTGGAAACCGGAATTTTGAAAATGTTGATGTATCGGCTTACTGCGATGTTCTGAATCTTCCTGATTCTATTAAGAGCGACACGCTGAAAATAGAGTTGATGGATGGAAACAGCTATCACATCCCCCGCGCTACCATCTATATAGAATAACCTTATAACTGGAAGAAGCAGCCCATTGCTGAGCTGCTCCCTTCCTACCTCAGTTGCTCTGGCAACCGAAATATATGTTTGTTTCAACACGTTATTATCGTTATCAATAGATGTTGAAATCGAGTAAGGCATCTACTTACAACCTCACTAGGTATCCAAGTCCAATTTGAAATCCACGATTTTTGATGCGTTCATCAAGGCTTTTTTGTTTGGTGGCATCAGAAATACCCAACTCAAATCGCAAGTCAAATATAATTGCTCCCGGCCCTGCGCCAAATTCCATTCCGGCACCTACCACACCACCTATATCAAAGCGATTATACTCCTTATCAAAGTTAATTTTAGTCGTTTTGGTTGAGATGGCTTCTTTATCTTGCGCATCTGTTTGATCTTGAGTAAACTGCTCTGTGCCATTTAGAGCAATCGAAAAAGCGGGGCCGAGAAAGCCATTAAATGCTACATTGTCTCCTCCTAGTCGAAAGCGAGCTAAAATGGGTACCTCCATATAGTTGGTCTTTACTTTCAATTCCTGCGAAAAGGATTTAAACTGAACGGCTTGTCCCTGATCATTATTTATAGCGCAGTTTTCGCAGCTATATAAAAGTTTTCCGCCTTTTTGAATAAATTGAGCTTCGGCCTGAATTCCGAACCAAGGCGCTAGTTCAAGTACGGTAACAAAACTAACATGAGCACCTATAACAGATTTCGAATCAATATCCTTATTGTTTCTTACTGTATTTCCCCAGCGATATGAGGCCACATTCATTCCGGCTCTTCCGCCTAGCATTACTTCAACTTGAGAGAAGGCTGTTGAAGCAATTGTCGATAAAATAAGAGTAATCCAGAGTACTTTAAGATAGGAAAGCGTTTTCATAATGTTTTCTTTTTTATGGTTTGATTGCCTTACTATCGAAACCGTATTAAAAAGTGAACATTATTTATAAATATCCATCTAATTAGATGTTGCTGTGTGTTGTAAGAGCCTTTAAATAAGTGATTTAAAGTTTATATTGTTTTACAACAAAGAGTGAAGTGATTAGAAGTACAGCGAGAATTACAAGTGCAAATAGCCACATTGGGTTGTTGCTCCCACTTGAGTTTGTAATAGGGCTTACATCGCCAAGCAGCACCATTCCCGACCAATAATAGGGGGCTGATAGTTCGCTGGAATTGCTTTTGATAAATGAAATTTTTGCCTGGCGAAGTGCTTGATTTTTGGGAACTCCGGATGCGAGTTTTTTATAAAATTCATGACTGATTGCCGCTGAAGTTTTTTCGTCTATTTGCCAGAGCGACATTACAATACTGGGGCAGCCGGCATAAGCAAAGCCGTGAGCCAAAGACAGCATACCTTCACTTGCGCTGGTTTTTCCTATTCCGGTTTCGCAAGCCGTAAGCACAGCAAGCTCTGCTCTAAGCGGGGTGTTGTAAATTTCATAAACGTGCAGATAGCCATCATCTTCTTCGCTATCAGTATCGCTAGCTTTTGACAGAACCAAACGGGAAAGTAAGGGAGAAATATTATTAATCTCGGTATGGGTACCGAAATGGATAATCTTATATTTTTCAGCTTGCGACTTAAAATTATGCTCAGTTGCCTGATTTGAAACAAACGACCTTCCGCTAAAAATTCCTGCTGCATCAGATGCTGCTTCTACAGCAAAAGGTTGCTGAATTCGCTTCATATAGTTGATATCAAAAAGACTCGAATCTTTGAGGTGATTTACATAATCTGATTTCAAATCGTCCGAAAACCCGGGAGCAAAGGCGAGTAAGCCATTTGATTGCGATCTTTTAAGATTTTTATATTGATAGGCTGTCGTGGAAGATATTAAGTAAGAAATCGTGTAATCATAAATCAGGTAGTGGGGTTCTTTTCTCTCTGATGGCTTTATTAATGCCTCAAAATTTATATTGAATAAATCTTGATCGGGAATAATAAAAAGCTCACTGCCATCCAAATATTTCTCAATCGGCTCAAAGATGGTAGTATATAAATAAGCAGATGATTTGTAAAAGTCATTTTGATTGAGCGAGGTAATTGCAGTATTCAAATTTTGGAGCTCTTTTCGTAAATCAGGAGCATCAAATTTTAAAAGCTGGGTGTTTTTTTCATTTAGCACTATTGCAAAAACACTTGTGTCTGTCATCATATACTGTATGATATTTTGACCAGGCTTTATGAGTTCGCGTTTTATATCGTCTGCATTTACAATAAATGTGCTAAATCTTAAATTGTAATAATCGGGATATTTCTTTTGAATTAAATCTATTATTTGATCATATTCTGCTTCTATGTTAATAATATCACGACTGTCGTCGTTGGGCTCTATCGCGCCTGACATTTCTCTTTGTAATATGCGTTCCCTCGTAATTATAGAATCTGGTACACTGGTTACCCTAAGCGAGGTGAATTTACCTAGTTGCCTTCTCAAAAGCAGCGATTTACTCTCTTCCTCAAAAGCTAGAAATTTATTTAGGTATATCTCATCGCCGGTTTGGTGATAGAGCGAATATGTTATTTCCTGTGTCTTTTCAAAAATCCTTTGATGCTCATTGTAAAATGTGAGCAAATCAGCTTCATCAGTATATAGGCCGCTCGTTTTTTGGAGGTAGATAATAGCCGTTTCCAGAAACTCCAGAGCCTCTTTCTCACTTTCAATATCTGAATTTTGGTTCAAAATGATTTTTGCCTTAGTCAAATAGGCTTCCGAGATAAAACTCGTGAATTGGCTAAGCCTGGTTTGGTAAAGTGATACCTGCTCGCTTTGCTTTTCCAGAAAAATTGCCAGCGCCATATCAACATAGTATTGAGCGCTATCAAGTTGATTTCGCTCACATTTTAGATTGGCTAACTGCGTAAAGAGTTTGCCAATTATAGGGCTATTGCCGGGGAGCGTATTCAAATATATCTTTCGTGCTTGTCTAATATCACTTTCGGCAGATTCGTAATCTTGCAGAGCCTCATAGGCTTGTGCACGCATCAAATAGCCTTTGGCAAGTTCCTGACCAGAAAATTCATCAGTAATTTTTTTGCCGATGTTTATGGATTGGGTATAATTTTTCACTGCTCCCAGATAGTCGCCTTGATTAAATAGCACTTTAGAAACGCGCTCATAACCTATGGCTGTATAATAGCTGTTCATTCCATAATCGGCAATATCGCCGGCAAGATATTTTTCAAAATTTGCAAGTGCCTGGTCGTATTCGCCCAGTGCAAATTGAATGCTGCCAAAAGCTTCTAAAGATTTTTTATGATCGGGATGATCAGCTACAAGATATTTCTGCCTGAGCTTTTGTACATATTTTGAAATCTGTTCAGATTTAGAAATATCACCAATAGAAAGATACAGCGCAGCCAGATTGTGATAATTAGAAATGAGCAGGCGTTCCTGTTGTGATTTTTGATATCCGGGTGGCTCTGTTTCCAAAAGTTGCTTTCTGATTTCAATAGCGTGATTTAAAAAGTCCTTGCTTTTTACAAGATTTCCTTCATCTTGAAATCCGAGCGATAAATTTCCATAAATATTGGCTTGATGCCTAAACCTGTCTACCGTGTCGGGCAAAAATTCGGAGAATGCCAATCCACGATATAAATAGGTCTGCGATTTCGCATACTCACCATTTCTGAAAAATACAGCACCAAGGGCATTTAGGCATTCCATCATTCGTTTGGTATAATTCAGACTGTCTTTTTCTACCGGATTCAAGGCCATTTCGAAGTGATAGATGGCTTTTTTAGCATTTCCATAAAGCATCTGATAGTCAAAGCCAAGGGAGTAGTGGGCCGTTGATTTTTCAAGAGCAGACGCATTCGGATATACCTCACAAACAGAAAGGTAGCGCTTGTCGTTTTCAAAACAAAGACTATCCTCACCAGCTTCGATATAAATCCACGACAAGTCACTTATTGCATCGAGTAAAACCGATTTATTCGCTACCTTTTCTTCAATAAAATCAACCAGAAGTTCGGTACGCCGCATTGCCTGGTTCACTTTTTTTACCGAAAGGTAAGCATGACCCAGATCATATGTATAAAGCTTTAGTGAGTCGTAACGGGCAGTATATTTCAGATAAATAATCTGAATTTCAATGGCCTTTATGGCTTCTGTATATTTTTCAGAGGCCAGTAAAGAATCAATTTTATCTTTTTGTGAAAAGAAGAGCGATTCATCAAATTCTTGTGCATTTGATGAAATCATCATTACGCTAAAAGTGAAGAGCAAAATCCGTTTCAGCGCAGTGATTTTCATTATTTCAATTTTTGCTGTATTGAATTGATTTTTTCTGCGAAAGGCGATTCAGATACAGGACTTACCTTTTTAATGGCCTCAGTATTTTCAGTTTTCAGCCAAGACAGTACGGCATACCACTGCGCTTTTGCTTGAAATTTTGATGAGTTTTCCAACATCACTTTCTCAAAGTAGGGAAGTGCTTCGATGTATTTTTCCTGATTAAAAAAAGAAGCGCCCAGATAATAGGTAATCGTTAAATTTTTGGGATTTTCAGCACTCAAAACTGTCCACTTCTCAATAGATTTATCATATTTTTCTGCCTTATAATCTACCATGGCGTCGTGAAAGCTGTAATCTGCAGATGCACTCATTGGTACAGGAAGACCGGGGTCTACAGTGCTATACTGAGCAAATAGTGCATCATTATTAGATTGAAAATTTAAAGCCCAAACACTTATTGCAATAAGTGCTGCGATTCCGGCAGCAATTGCAAACCAATTATTCTTAGACGATTTAGTTTCAAGAATCACAGTGTTGTGAATATCATTTAGGCTTTCTTTTAATCCACCGGCCTCAATGCTTAATTGAAGTTCTTTTTGAATGGCAACTTCTTCCTGAAGTTCTTGATTGTTTTTTAATTCGGCCTCAAACTCCTGTTTTTCAAGAACCATCATTTTGCCTTGCAGATAGTTCTCTATCCTGCCAAAATCTTCAGGCGATATATTGTGTATTGAATTCATGTTAAAGGGGTTAAGATAAATTATTAGTATGAAAACTTCTAAGCTTTTTCATACATCGGTACTTTAATGTTTTTACAGTTCCCGGGTCGTGATCCAGTTCAGAACCTATTTCTTCAAGGCTCATTTTCTGGTAGTAAAACCTGTTTAAAATGGCTTTGCATTTTTCGTCCAGATTTTTATACAATTCAGTGAGGTATTGCATTCTGCTATCCTCTTCCTCATTGTAATCATTATCGGCAGTTTCTTCTGGCTGATTTTCGTGAACCAGGCGCACAGTAGCTTTATGGGCTTTTGATTTAAGCTTATCGAGCCATTTAAACTTGGCGATTTGAAAAATATATCCACCAATGGTTTTACCGCCTTGTAGCTCAAATTTGCCTTCTTTTACATTTATCCAGGCGGCCACTATAGCTTCCTGATAAATGTCCTTGGCATCTGCTTCTTTACCACTATTTTGAAGAATGTACATTTCGACGCTTTTATAGTTTTGCGCATAGATTTGCTCCATGCACTTGCGGTCATTCTGAATAAATCCCTCGGTAAGCTCGTGATCTGGAACTTTAAAATTGACTTTTATTTGTTTCACAAATTAAATCTCAATGTAACATTATCCAATGTTAAAGATTTATTTTGATGGATGCAATAGTTTACCGGGTTTTCATTTCAAAATAACTTGTATTTGCCTTCTTATCGAGAGCCGTCTAGAAAGGTGAACACGATTTGTGGAAATCGGATGGAAATTTGGCATCCTTTTTTGGAAGGAGCTAATGGGCCGGCGATTTTTGATAGTGAAATTAGAATTGCGAAAAGTAATATGTGAAAATCATTCCGGCTAATATAGCTAGTCCAAAGCTCATCAGGGTGCCTATTAGAATGTATTCGGTTAGCTTTCGGTCTTTGGCGCGGGTGAGGTCACCAAATCTAAAGATAGATTTTGCAGCCATTAAAAAACCAATTGCCCCCCATTGGCCTATTAGAATGAATCCAAAAACTAAAGCGCGCTCAAGCATGCCGATGTACGAACCGGCTTTTGGTAGTGCTTTCTGGCTTTGTCCCTCTTCGGTCATCTCGTTGCCCCAGTGGCTTAATGCCTGATATATAAAGAATGAGGCAGGCCGGGTTAAGAAAATCAAAGCTGTGCCTCCAGCCAAAAGAGCAGCTGAAATTTCTATCTTAGGAACTTGTGTTATATATGCCCATACAGCCACCATAACTATGAGGTGGAGCAGTTGATCTAGAAAAAACCACGTCTGTTTATTCTTCTCATTTTGAAACTGCAACTTGCTGCCATCTATCAAAAAATGAAATACCGTAATGATAAGTGCAGCAACCCAATGGTTTAAACCGGCAATGAGAAGCAGCAGAGCAAAATGAACGACTGTATGTATATATAATTGTGGTGATCGCCATTTTAGATTGTTCTTTTGTCCGATTGACTTGGCGGTTTGCAGAAAGAAGTCACCGATTAAGTGCGCCAGAATAAATTTTATTAATAGACTCATTCGGTAAAGAGTTTGATGCGGTAAGTATAATAATCTATCAGAGAAAAAATCTCATCGGCGTGTGCAACGCGTAGGCGGGCACTTACCGATGGCTGTGTAATACCAAGCTTTTTAGACAATTCTATTTGCGAAATCCCGGGGTTGGTAAATGCAAAGTAAAGCGCTTTTGCCGACGACTGTGTCCAATCTGTTGTTAACCCTTCAGCAAGCTGTAGCATAATGTTTAGCTCTTTGGTGAGCTGTTTATCGTCGCAGCTAAGTATCAGGTTTTGCTTTTTGGATTGAATGAGGTCAAAGGCTTCGCCGCTGTGTATAAATGCCGGGCCATTGCTTAGCGTTACCGCATTTGCTCTAAATTCTACGTTTCCCAATCCTATGGAAATGCGCACGTCAAGCTGTTCAATAGTTTTTATCCCTGCTTTTAACTGAAATACCGCTTTAAAGGCGTCTTCTGCATCTAATTCCAGTTGAAAACTATCACCGCGATAAATTTCCCAATCTTTTGGTGTTTTGCCAAATGTGTTGAGCACTTCTTTTAAAAGATTAATCCACTCTTGTGGGCTTTCCACATTTCTCGAATCAATGATGTCACCGGTAAGCACTGCTCTCATTCCTTGAGGACGTATAAAATAAAGGTTTGAAAATATCAAATATAGATTAAATACGCTATAGTCACCAGATATAGACTCAATTATCTATAAACACCAAATATAGATGAATGAATCTATAAATCGAAAATATAGAGTAAACACTCTATAACCTGCTAATATAGACTAAAAGCTCTATAATTGTAAAATATAGAGTTAAAGCTCTATAATTTTCCAGTATAGAGGGAAAGCTCTATATTCCTTCATAAAAAAGATATAGGCTCTTTAAAAAAGGCTAAATCGAAAAAAATTGGTCATAAAAAAAGACCGTCTAAAGACGGCCTTTTTAGTGATCCCGCTGGGGTTCGAACCCAGGACCCCAACATTAAAAGTGTTGTGCTCTACCAGCTGAGCTACGGAATCTTTTCGCTAATGCGGGTGCAAATATACGGGCTTACTTTAATCTGGCAAGAAGTTTTTTCAAAAAATGTTTTTGATAACTATTCTACTACCGGACATCGTTCAAAAGGTATAGTTCTATCAAATAAAAAACGATAGGTTTTCATCTCTCTATATCGCGCAGCACCAAGGTTTTCGCATACTTTTATCATCTTCGGATTGAAGTCGCCAACCCAGGTCATAACGATTTCATCGTATTGCTTAATTTTTTTTAAATAATCTCCGGCCCAATGAATCATTGCACCTTCTACACCCATGCCGTGCCATTTCTTTGACACGCCAAAAACGATTCCCACCATCGTGCGAGGTGTACCTTTCCACTTGTGATACAAGAACTTGAGTTTTCCAATCCAGTTCAAATTTCCGTCTACATATTTAAAAATCTCGTTTAACTCGGGGATATTTATAAAAAACGCAATAGGCTCATCATTTTGATAGGCGAAGAAGACAATTCGTTTATCGATAACCGGTTTTAAAGATTTCATGATCTTTTGAGCTCCCTCCATCTTCATGGGCTTAAAATTGTCGTGCCCACCCCAAGAAGCATTATAAACCGTTCTAAAATCTTCAGCAACCTCGGTAAGCGATTTGCCAACCACATTGCATACGCGAATATTTGATACATCTTTTAAACGCTCAATTTTACGTATAAAGACTTCTTGAACCGGCATATACACGGGACGCTTGTATAGGTACTGATTAAAATATGTTTCAAAACCATAGTTTTCAAGCAAGGTGGGGTAGTGCGGTGGGTTGTAATTCATGGCATAGCTGTTGGGGTCGGTAAAATTGCTGGTAAGGCAGCCCCAAAATTGGTTCCGCTCTCCCAGATTTACCGGACCATCCATAGCCTCCATACCTTCTGATGTAAGCCAGTTTTTTGCAGTATCGAGTATAAAATTGGCTATTTCCTGATCGTTGACCGATTCAAAAAAGCCCATTCCCCCTGTGGGCTGATTTTCAGTATAAGCCGTTTTGGGATTTACAAAAGCAGCTACACGACCTATTAATTCATCTTTAGCATTATAAAAAACCCAGCGTTCGGCTTTTCCATCTTTTAAAAGCTTATTCTTATCAGGATTAAAAACTTTCTCAATATCCTGAATAATATGCGGAATGTAGTTTGGATCATTGGCATAAATAATTTTTGCCATATCGTGAAAGGCTTTTATTGAAAGATTATCGTCAACGGGAATAGCACGCATAATGTGTAATTTTATGCGAAAATAGTCTTATCATCGCATTTAGCATGAATGTTTATTTAATTGGATACATGGGTGTTGGTAAAACAACCATCGGCAAACGACTTTCGCGAAGGCTTGAATATGCTTATTGCGATTTGGATGCCCAAATTGAACTTGAGACAAAATCTTCAATATCAGCTCTTTTTGCAGAAAAGGGTGAAGCTGCGTTTAGAAAAATTGAAAGTGAAGTTTTATCGAATATTCCTAATAATGGTACTGTGATTTCTACAGGGGGAGGAGCGCCCTGCCACAACGACAATCTAGACTTTATGCTCAAAGCAGGGATCGTCGTATGGCTTAAAATGAGTCCCGAAATGATTGTGAGCCGATTATTGCCCGGAAAGGCGAAGCGCCCATTGATAGCAAAGCTTAAAGACGATGAGCTGCTCGATTTTGTGAAAGCTCATTTGCGGAAACGCGAACCAACCTATAGCAGAGCAGATATAAGCTTAGACGTGAACAATATGGACAGCAAAAAAATGGATGATCTGGCTCATATCGTCAGCATTTATTCTAAATAGACCGCATCATTACCCTCGTTAAAAATTACCGAAATATGATCTTGAATGGTCGTGCTAAGGGTGAGCCCCACAAAATCGGCCTTTATTGGAAATTTTCTGTGCAACCGATCAACCAGCACAACGGTGGTTAAGTTTTTTACAGAATACTCCAGAATATGTCTTGCGCCGTAAATTAAAGTACGCCCCGAGTTTAAAACATCATCAATTAATATAACCGATTTTCCATTTAAAATCTCTCCAGAACCATTTAATTTTGGAATGTCTAATGGCGATTTTTTATTGATTTTCAGACTTATAAGGGTTACTTTTAGTCCCGAAATATCTTCCAGAATGGGCTTAATTCTCTCAGCCAAAATTACGCCTTGCTTCTCAATTGCCACAAAGATTATTTCCTTTTCGGAATAGTTAAACTCATAGATTTGATAAGCAATGCGCCGTATTTTTTGCATAATACTTACATGATCCAATACAAGGGTTCTGTTAGACATATTTCTCAAACTTTGGGTCAAAAATAGTAAATCGCGGTATTCAGACTATATTTGATTTATGAAAAGGACTGTGATTCTTGTTTTAATTGGGTTTTTAGTTTGGGCTTGCGCCAATACCGACGCTGCCAATACTACCGAAAATAAAAAGACCGAACTAAAAATGGCCGAGTGGAGCGAGCTGGCTTTGTTGATGCGCGACATTCACAAAGATGCTAAATCATGGCGAAAAGCGATTGATAACGGCACATTTGAGCAAGATTCAATTGCTATTTACAAGCTGTTGGTAGAAAGCAAACCAACTGATGAAGATGTGGAAGGGCCTGTTTTTGAGGGATTTGCTCAAAACTATCAAATGGCGCTCGATAGTTTGATGCTTTCTAAAAACATTGATCTCGCCAAAGCGAAATATAACAACCTGGTAACAGCCTGCATTACTTGCCACCAAACTTACTGCCCCGGCCCGGTAAAGACCATTAGGAAGCTCTATTTCCCTGAAGGTTAAGCTTTCTTTTTTAGCTCAATAAACAACTCTGTACCGGTGCGTGGCTTAATAGAATTATGCGCCGTTTCGAAATGAAGGATGTCGAAAAGCTCTTCAAAATAAGGTAGGTATTCTGCTTTGTTGCCGCCAAATGGCGGATGATCTTCGAAGAGAGGAGTGTTGAATAAGACACCAACCAACTTACCTTGATCTTTTAGCAAATCGTGCATTTTCTCTACATAAGCTCCCCGCAGTTCTGGCGAAAGTGCACAGAAAAATGTTTGTTCAAAAATGAGGTCATAGTTTTTAGTATGCTCAAAAAAATCACCCAAAATCATATTTTCTTCCGGAAAAGTGGGGAATCGCTTCTTTAGATTTTCGAATGCTCCGGGAGCGATATCAATTAAATAGGTGTTCTTAAATCCTTTTTTAATCAAGTATTCTCCTTCGTATGCGTTTCCACACCCGGGAATAAGAATCTTTATGTTGGTATCGGTAAGCTGGTCAATGTATTCGGTAAGTGGGGTAGAGGCATAGCCAATGTCCCAGCCGGTTTCTGCACTTTCCCAGCGCTCTTGCCAATAGTTTTTATCGAAGCTCGTCATGATTTTTTCTGAAATAAGGCAACGGCTTCCACGTGCGACGTATGCGGAAATTGATCGACCAAAGAGTACTTCACAAGTTCAAAGCCTTCCTGGTTTAGCGTATTCGTGTCGCGGGCAAGGGTAGCGGGATTGCAAGAGATATAAACAATAATCGGAGCGTGTAATTCTATGGTTCGTTTTAATGCTTTTGGAGCAATACCGGCTCTGGGTGGATCTAAAATTACAGCATCTATTTTTCCGCCATATTGAGGGTGTTCCTGTAGAAATTTGTTCACATCGGCTGCGTAAAAAGTCGTGTTGGTCACCCCATTTGCAGCAGCTGCCTTGCGCGCATCTTCTACCGCACTTTGTTCAATTTCAACACCTATAACTTTAGCATGTGGCATTTCTCGCGATACCAACTGTGAAATTGTACCTGTTCCACAAAAGAGATCCAAAATAGTTCCCTCTGTATTCACTTTTTCTTTTAGATAAGAAATGGCCTTATTATAAAGCACTTCAGCACTTTTGGGATTGGTTTGGAAAAAGCTTTCCATGCGAATATCGAAGTCGATTCCGCTCAAATTTTCAGTTATAAAATCTTTACCTACTATTGTGCGCGATGCCCCTTCAAGTGGCTGTACTCTATCGCCTTTATCGTCATTAATTGTATGCAGAATACCGGCAAGCCTTTCGGCGAATAGTTTTTGCAAAAGCTGCACAAAACCATCCATATCAAATTTGGCCAGGTTGTCGCTCGTGGTTACCAGATTAAATAAAACCTGATCGTTGGCATAACTTTTACGAACGGTTAAGAATCTAAAAAAGCCTTCACGCCTGGGAGCATGCCATGGCGGAAGACCTGAATCTTCACAAAACTTGCGGATAATGTGCAGGTTATTTTCCACTTGCTCGTCAAATAATCCGCTATCTGCATCCAGATTTTCTACCATCCACCAGGTACCGCGATGTTTAAAGCCAAGTGCAAACTCATCTAGCTCTTCGTGCGTGTGGAGGTCGTACCGAATGGCTGCAAAAGAATATTCCATCTTATTGCGGTAGTGCCAGTTATCTGGCGAAGAAAGCAGTGTATCAAAAAGGATATCAGCATTTTGCACTCCGCCTATTCTTCTAAAAAGATCTATACAGGTTTCTTGCTTATACTTCTGCTGAAGTTGTACGGGAAGTGTAGCATATGGAGCACCGGCTATGGGCTGATAGGGAATAGAAACTTCGTCTGGTGACTTTTCCACGATTTCCAGAAGCTTTGTTTCCACATGGTTTTTTCGCGATTTCACAACCCGGCATTTTACGACCTGTCCGGGAATTGTATTGGGTACAAATACCACAAGTTCACCCTTTTCTGTTGGCATTTTGGCAATGCCGCGACCACCAAAAGCCATTTTCGAAATGGTAACTTCTATCTCTTCTCCGCGCTTCAACGCGTTATTATTGTTTCTTTTTGCGCTCATAATATAATATGCCGCAAAGGAAATGAAATTTGGCGGATAATAAGATTTGACTGACCTTTGCAGCACGATAAAAAATTAGAATATAATATACTTTCCATATGGAGACCAAAGAGAAAATATCACGAACAGCTGCTTCAATAGCTTTAGAAAATAAATACAGCGCGCATAATTACCATCCGCTACCGGTAGTGCTAAAGCGCGGCGAAGGCGTTTATCTTTGGGATGTGGAAGGCAAAAAGTATTACGACTTCCTTTCGGCATATTCGGCGGTAAATCAAGGGCACTGCCACCCGAAAATTATTGGGGCACTTACCAATCAGGCGCAGCAGCTCACACTTACATCACGCGCATTTCACAGTGCAGTATTTGCAGATTATGCGGCTTTTGTAACCAAGTATTTCCAGTTTGACAAGGTTCTCCCGATGAATTCAGGAGCCGAGGCTGTAGAAACTGCTATGAAGGTGTGCCGAAAATGGGCTTACGAGAAAAAAGGGGTAAAAGAATCTTCGGCAAAGATTATTGTTTGCGAAAACAACTTTCATGGACGTACTACTACTATTGTTTCTTTTAGTAGCGACCCCGTTGCAAGAACAAATTTTGGCCCTTTCGTTGACGATGGATTTATAAGAATACCATACAACGACATTGACGCCTTGCGCGAAGCATTGAAAGATAATGACGTAGCAGGATTTTTGGTGGAGCCCATTCAAGGCGAGGCCGGTGTTTTTACACCAGATGAAAATTATTTGATGGAAGCTGCAAATCTTTGTAGAGAAAAAAATGTGCTTTTTATTGCCGATGAAGTTCAAACTGGAATTGGCCGAACCGGAAGCCTATTGGCAGTATGCGGAAACTGTACGTGTAAAGGCCACTGCGAACGTCAGGAAACATTTGTCAGACCTGATATCCTTATTCTTGGTAAAGCGCTTTCTGGAGGAGTTTACCCAGTTTCGGCTATTCTTGCCAATCATGAGATAATGGATGTGATCACTCCAGGTACCCATGGTTCTACATTTGGTGGAAACCCGCTGGCATGTGCTGTAGCAATTGCTGCTCTTGAAGTAATAGAAGACGAGAAGCTTACTCAAAATGCACGCGAGCTTGGTAAACTATTCAGAAAAGAAATGTCCGAATTGGCAGATAAATCTGATTTGGTTTTAAAAGTACGCGGAAAGGGCTTGCTGAATGCAATTTTGATAAACGATACCGAAGAGAGTGATACCGCCTGGAGAATTTGTTTGACACTGCGCGACAATGGTTTATTAGCTAAGCCAACTCACGGAAATATTATTCGCTTTGCTCCTCCATTGGTTATGACCAAAGAGGAATTGATGGACTGTGTTTCGATTATTAAAAAGACGATCCTGAACTTTAAGAAGTAACCGATTTAGAAAGTTACTGCAAGCTTCACATTTATCAATCTGGATGTAAGGAAATTGGGAACTCCATACTGGCGGCCACCACTTTCTTTTATCCAGGTGTAGCTTATTGTATTGTTGATATCCAGCAAGTTAAACACTTCCAGACTAATAAGAGCTGAATTAAATTTAGCAAAGAGACCTGTGTCTGGAACTTTTGGCATTAGATCGTAAGAAAATCCAATATCTACTCTGCGGTACGCTCGGTATCGCTCTATATCCTTGTAGCGCTCAAAATCGGGAGGGCCAAATGGAAGTCCGGTTCCGAAAAGTACACTTAGCTGCACTTTAAAACGAGGGAAATTTGGCATCTCATCCTGAAAGAACATGCTGAAGTAAACGAGTTGATCGGTAGGCCGTGGAATATAACCAGGATATACGATTGAAGAATCGGCAATTGTTGTGTTTTGAGTAAATCCAGATTCAATTAGCTCGCCATCGGTATTGTAATAATCGTAGTAAAAATCGTCCAGTATATCTTCTTTTGTCTGTAGGAAGCTCAAATTAGCCCACGACTCAATACCGGGAATAAACTCACCGTGTATTTTCATATCAAGCCCTGTGGCATACCCTTTTGAGTTGTTGTCACCATAATA
Organism: Cryomorpha ignava; assembly: GCF_010686655.1. GTDB lineage: Bacteria > Bacteroidota > Bacteroidia > Flavobacteriales_D > Cryomorphaceae > Cryomorpha > Cryomorpha ignava. The sequence continues at coordinate 49,196 of NZ_JAAGVY010000026.1, forward strand.
TCGTAGCCTTACATTATCTATTTCGTATGGTACCAAATCAGAAAGCGCTTTATAATAAGCTTCTGTTATAAATTTGAAAGAACGCTCCCACATTCTGAAATTAATATCGGCACCAAGTACAAAGTGTATGGCTCGCTGCGCGCGAATTTCAGGGTTTAGCGTGCCGTCCAGTCCGCGCATTTCGCGATAAAAAGGAGCTTGGTAGTAATATCCGGAACTAAAGCGGAAAACCACATCGCGTGTTAGGGTGGTTGAGTCATTGAGCTGTTTTGTCCACTTTGGCTTATAAGCTATCGTACCGCGAGGACTTATTATTGTTTCGTCGTTATAATCCCAGTATTGAGCTCGAACTCCAAGCGTAGTAGAGATTTGTGCCTCATTATTGAGCAGCCAGTTCCATCGGTTCTGCACATAACCCATTAACCTGTTTGATGAAACCGTATTTCTACCCTTAATTACATCCTGAAGGTGAATTTCATTGAGCGGATTTATTGGTACAGAATATCCGGCAGAATCAACGTAGTTCCATTCACTTAGTTGATCATTAATTTCTTCCGTGCGCCAGGTAGCTCCCCATTGCAGATATTTATTGTCAATAGATTTATAGCCCCGATGCTGAAAGCTAAATACTTTTGCGTCAAGCCGGTTACGCGCATGGTCCAAGAATGATCCTATTCCTCTGTTTCGCACCACCTCACCAAATTCGTCTTTGCCCAAATCACGCTCCAACTCGTCGAGAAAGTATTGGCCTAATACATCAAAGGTTTCGTACTCAAAAGTGCGAAACGCGGAGGCAGTAAACTTTAATCGTGTATCTGAATTGGGCTTGTATTCGGTAGATAAGGCTCCAAAAAACGTTTCGAAAGATGTTACTTCCTGACCCTCAAAGAATACAGTAAAGCGCAATGCTTCATTTATACTCCCAAATTGTGTTTGGCGCGTTCCGGGTATAAATTTGTAATTATTGCTTGAGTAATTCCCTAAAAATTCCACCTGCCATTTCTTGGTAAACTTATATATCCAATACGATTGAATATCCGTAAAATTTGGCTGATAATCGCCTTGCGTATCGAGGCTTCCCAATACATATTGGTTTGATTTGTAGCGAATACCGCTTATTTGCGAGAGTTTTTCATTTTTTGAGGCAGATTCTATTGCAAGCGATCCACCAAGTAAGCTTGCATTGAAGCTTCCGCCAAATGATTGCGGTTTCTTGTATTGAATGTCGAGTACCGAGCTCATTTTGTCGCCATAGCGGGCATCAAATCCTCCTGCGCTAAACTCAATGCTTCCCACCATATCTGGATTTGGAAAACTCAATCCTTCCTGCTCACCGGTGCGCGCTAAAAAAGGTCGGTAAACTTCAATATCGTTTACATACACCAAATTTTCGGCATAACTTCCACCGCGCACACTGTAGCTTGAGCTCAATTCGTTGTTGGTACTTACTCCCAGCTGCGAGGTCAATACGCCCTCTATTCCTTGCTGAATGGTGGGCATTTTACGGATATCCTTAATGGGAACCGGCTCCATGGTTGTATTTCTATCGCGCTTTGCTTCAATTTCTACCCCTTTCAGCTCTAATGCAGCAAGCACAAAATTTACCGATTTTATTTTACCGGCTTCGATAGTAATTGTTTTAGATTCTTTTTTATGAGCAGTGTGGCTAACTTCGAGTAAAACATTTTCCCCGGGATTTAAATCAAGTGAATAATTGCCCTGTGCGTCGGTGACTGTCAGCTTATTTTGACTAACTACGTATACATTGGCAAATTCAATGGGGCTTCCATTATCACTTTTTACCTTACCCATAACAATAGACGATACCTGAGCTTGAACCCAAAAGGGCAGTAAGAGGGTAATCAGTAAAGAAGAAATGCGGAGGTTTAAGCCGTTAACCATAAAATTGATTCAATCCGCGAATTTAACTGAATTCTAGAATTTTTATTGCCCTTTTCCACGTTCGCGATCCGATTTGAAATCGCCACGTTTCCATGCCTGGATAAACTCGCCCCATGCCACAGGATTGAAAATGTTCATCGGGGGAGCCTGTCCGGCGTAATAAATTTGCTGCTGGTATTCCTGCATTGAGTATTTAAACGTTTCGCCACCACTTGGCATTGCGGCATCCATACGGGCAATCATATCTGCCTGATAAAGATTTTTTTGAGCGCGATCGTAATCTGTTTCGGGAATTTCCATTGCCAAAAAGGCTTCTTTAAACTGTTCGCGTGTCGGCCACGGATATACTATAGTTTCCTGAAGTTGCACTGTATCTGAATTCATTATTTGAATCAGCGAATACTTATTTTGGGTCAAAGAATCTGGAATTATAAAACGATTTCTCTTAAAGCCTACTGCCGAAAAGAGAATAGAATCGCCCTTTTGAGCTACAAAAGAAAAATAGCCGTAATAATCTGTCATCGTTCCCCGACCTGTTTGCTCAATGAGCACATTTGTAAATGGAACCGGGTTTAAACTGTCGCCGGTTATTACAACACCCGAAAACTGAATGAGGTCGTCGTCACCTGGTTGAGCATAGGATGTAGAGAGACTTATAAAAATAAAAAACGTCGAGAGGAGTAAGAGTTGCTTCATATGTAAGGTAAACTTTCAAAAGTAAGCGTTTTTAATGGTAAAAAGTTGATATGGCATTGATAAAATAGTTAATTTTCGGCAAATCAATTCATTCGGAATGAAAATTATTTTTACAACCTCCTTATTTATCGGGTTTTTGGGTACAATTTACGCACAGTTAATTATTGATGGCTCAAATTTTACACAGGCCGGTACTGTTTTAAATTATGAAACGGCGAGCCCGGCTTGGACTGCAAACCAAAACTTGATAGCTACAAGCGGCGGCGCTGCTTTATGGAATGCCGAAGATTGGGTCTCTATTACCGAGAATACCGAAACTTATATTCCGATTTCAGGTTTATCATCCATTATCCAGATTTTTTTCAATAATAACTTCTTGTATCCGGCTACTTTTTCAACCCATGCCATTGCGGTAGGTGCAGAAATCGTTGATTTGCCTTTGCCCGTTGAGATTTCTGATGGATATGCATATTTTAGAAATGATGAAACGGGCTATTACAATACGGGTTCTAGCTTTGCCGTGCAGGGTTTTCCGCTGGTAACGCAGAATGAGCTTGTGGAACGCATTTTCAAATTCCCAATGCAATTTGGTGATACAGATACCAGTGCGCTCGCTTTTCTTACTTCGATACCTACATTGGGTGCTTTTGGGCAGAATGCAACACGATTTAGTGAAGTTGATGGCGAAGGCGTTTTAACTACACCTTATGGCTCTTACGATGTATTGCGCGTTCGCGCAGAGCGCTATATCACCGATACCGTATTTATTGAACAGTTGGGGGGTGGACAATCAGTTAATAGACCACTCCAAATTGATTATGCCTGGATTTCGCCCGAAATGCAAGCGCCAATTCTGGAAATGTCTGTTGTTGAGAATTTGGTAATATCTGCCCGAATGCTCAAAGAAGACGGTACAGTAGGGATTAAAGAATATAAGAATTCAGGTTTTGCGATTTATCCCAATCCGGTAAAAGATTATATTCATGTAGAAACGCCATTTCCCGAAAGGGCACAAATAACACTATACGATATGCAGGGACGCATGGTCTTAGAAACCAAACTACAATCGGAAACAATTAGCCTCAAAAAAATGAATCCCGGAATCTATCTTGTAAAGATTTCCGGGATTCATGAAACGTTTGTTGAAAAGCTAATAATTACCGAATAGCCAGCTTTTTAACTGATTTAGAGCCATCGTTCCAATCTATTGTTACAAGATATACTCCTGTTACGAGAGTGGACAAATCAAAATTATTCTGAGATCCGGGTATTGCTTCCTGATAAACTTTGCGACCGTAAATGTCATAAACAGTGAGGTTTTCGGCTTTGTTAAAATCTTCAGTCTCTACTGTGAATATACCTTTGGTAGGATTTGGGAAAATTGTAAACTCAATACTCTTTTCTCGTTTTGAGAGTCCGGTATCGTTACCCATTTCTACGTTTATATTGTCTATCAAAAGATGATTTCCATGTCGGTTAATACCTTCAAAGACGATGTAAAACTCCGGACTAAATAGCGCTTCGATCAAATCAAATTCCAACTCAATATTCTGCCACTCTTCTCCGCTCTGCGGAAGCAACGCAAAAGCACCTTCGTTAACGGTATAAATATCATTGCCTCCACGTCGAAAAATTTCAGAATTATAGTCTGGGTCTTCGCTACATTGCTGACGTACATAGATGGCGAGCGTATCTTTTGTAAAATTATTGCTACTCCCTTTTCTATAAAATAGATCGAAACTCAAAACCGCCGGCCCCACAACGTTAAAGTCGGTTGGTAGCGTAATAAGCGGAGTAATAAGCTGATCTCTTTGACTGGCAATGGGATAGTATTCTCTAAAATCCATCCATGCCGCAGTTCCCGGCTCGCCATTGCTTTGAATAATATTAGAAAGGGTGTCCCAGGTAGTTTTACTATCAGGGTTTATTATCGTCCAACGGTCGGCAGAGATTCCGTTTTCAAAATCTTCAGAAAAAGAATCAATGCCTTCGACGGGTAAAATTCTCCACCTTACAATATTGTGGTTGTTAAAAGAGTTAAACTCATTTTCCAATTCTTCTATCCATATATGTAGCTCATTATCAGAAGCGGTGGTGTATAAAACCTCAGGTAGAGTGATCTGCATTTCACTACCGGCTAGAAGTATGATTTCATCGTCGGTATATGTGGCTATAGATCCATCATTAAGCTGCGAATAAACAGTTATCCCCATTAAATCATCAGTCCCTTTATTGCTTACGGTGATGATTGGTGAAAAGTCATTGGAGGTATAGCCGCATTGCAAATCTTCAGTTGGATAATCTATAGACACCAAATCCAAATCAACTTCGGAAGAAGACGGCAATACGGGTACATTTGATTCTGATAAATAATCAAAAGCATCCTTAACATTTATCATTCCCATGCCATATGTATTGTCTTCTCCGGCCGGGCCGAGGTCTGTTGCAGAATAGTATAGAGCCAGCATCAAATCTTCGCCAGAGAGATACGGGAAAGCCTCTTTCAGCAATAAAATAGCTCCGCTTACGTGAGGAGATGCCATAGAGGTACCGCTATATAAAGCGTAGCCCCCATTTTCTACGCTAGAGCGCACGTTTACACCCGGTGCCGAAACTTCTGGTTTAATCAGCAAGCTGCCCTCACCGCCGCAAAGGCTGGGTCCGCGGCTTGAAAATTCTGCAATGGGCCAAATACTGGACAAATTACCATTAACAGCGCCAGTGGTAAAAGAATTTACAAGGCCGGTATTGATATTATGCGGTACGCTAATTGTCATCGGATCAGGCCCTTCGTTTCCTGCGCTAAATACATTGGCTATACCGGCAGCTTGAACTGCAGTCAATACCGCAGAAACCAATTCAGGACAGGTTGTCCAGTCCTGATCTACTACTGAATTGTTACGTCCCCACGAATTGTTTATTACATCTGGTATATCGTTGCTTGTATCTACATCGCCATCGGGATTCATTGCCCATTCATATCCGAGCATAAGTTCTGAAAGTGGTTTCACAAGCGCCAAGTCAGATACAATTGGGTCGGTAGCAATAAGATAGGCTCCAAAGGCTACTCCAATCGTATCGGCTGTAGCAGTATCGAGTCCCAAAATTGTTCCACTTACATGGGTTCCATGGCTGCTTGATTTATCGGTAGGTACAGGGCTGTCATATCCGAACCAGGTAGAAGTGTAAGGCATTCGATTTACGAGATATCGGTTTTCAAACGCTGGATGGTTGGGCCATGCTCCTGTGTCAAATGTCAAAGCCATGCGACCATTTCCGGTATAGCCCAAGGCCCACATTTCAGGAGCGCCAATGGCAGCCAGGCCGGGCTCAATGCCTCCTACGCTTTTTGATTCTGATTTATCTCCTTTTTCGGGCTCAATCAGTCCATATTCAGCCACATTAAGTTCTATACGCTCGATAGATTCTAAGTCAGCAAGTTCATTTATTAAGGCAGCACTTGCATTTAGTGCAATAGCATTGGCAATCCAGAAACGCTGTAACTGCGTATATTGCAGAAAACTGTTTTCAATAAAGCTCGTAACTGCAGGCTGAGTATGGTTGGCTTTTGCTTTAAGCGCTTGCATAACCAATTTTGCCCGTTCTGAAACTGGAATTTTATTGGTTTTCATTTCTAATTCCAGTTGATTAATGTCTATCGCATCGGCGAGAACAAGAAATACCGGAATCAATTCATTTTCATCGGCAGAAGCTAATTTTTCAATAACTCCTTGCTCTAAAAAGGCATGTTGAGCAAAAGTAGTTGAAAATAAGGCGAGTAAGGTGATTGAGAGTAGAGCTTTTTTCATGAATTGTATATTTAGAGATGGGAAATGTACAAAACTCACAGATTAAATTCAGTTGTATTTAATTGGAAAATAGAAATGCTTCGTTTTAAACTTATTGAGAATAGAAAACATTTTAAATAAAATCGCTTACTTTCGATGCGAACATGATGAACATATGGCACACGGAACAGTAATTATTGGCAATGGAATAGCCGGAATTACAGCGGCACGAGAGATGCGGAAAATTTCTGATGAGCGCATACAGGTTATTTCAATTGAAACTCCTTATTTTTTTTCGCGAACAGCCCTTATGTACGTGTATATGGGGCATATGAAGTTTGAACATACAAAGCCCTATGAAAACTGGTTTTGGGAAAAGAACAGAATTGAGCTTGTACAAGCCCTGGTTGAAAAAGTAAATCCTGAAAAGAATGAATTGCTATTATCTACAGGCGAGCAGATTAAATATGATAAATTACTGATTGCAACCGGTTCTAAAACTCAATATTTCGACTGGAAAGGTCTGGATTACAAAGGTGTGCAAGGATTGTATAGTTTTCAGGATCTTGAGAAGCTTGAAGCAAATACGCCAAAGCCATTTCAGAAAGACCATCCAACTAAGAAGGCAATTATTGTCGGAGCCGGACTCATAGGTGTTGAGCTCGCTGAAATGCTGAACACCAGAGATATAGAAGTAACGATGCTGGTGCGCGAAGGAGCTTTTTGGAATGGAGTATTAACCCCTTCAGAGGCAGCCGAAATAGGCCACCATATTGAGAGTCACGGTATAAAATTGATGTTTGAAAGTGAACTTGACGAAGTGCTGGCAGATGATTCCGGAAAAGTGCGCGCTGTTCGCACTAAAAAGAACGAAGAGTTGGAATGCCAGCTTGTGGGAATTACTACAGGGGTTAAACCAAATATAGATTTTTTAAAGAATACTGGAATAGAATCAGATAAGGGAATCCTGGTAGATGAATATCTCGAAACAAATATTCCGAACATCTACGCAGCTGGTGATTGTGCGCAAATGCGTGAGGCAAGCTCGGGAAGAAAACCGGTAGAAGCTGTATGGTATGTGGGAAGAATGATGGGAGAGGTAGCGGGAGCGAATTTAGCCGGAAAGAAAACGGCTTATAAGCCTGGACCTTGGTTTAATTCCGCCAAGTTTTTTGATATTGAATATCAAACCTATGGGAATGTTATGGCAAAACCTGAAGATAAGCAAGAGCAGTATTTTTGGAAAGTGAAAGACAAAAATAAATTTATGACCATTGCCTGGCAAAAAGAGACGAATGTCTTTCTAGGAATAAACACTTTTGGAATCAGGCTGAGGCACGAGTATTTCAACAACGTATTAAAAAAGAAAATGACCGTGGGCGAAGTAATAGGAGGAATGCGCATTGCCAATTTTGATACAGAGTTTTATTCAAAATGGGATAAGGCCTTAAAAAATGATTTTACAAGCGAAACGGGTATCGAAATACGCGAACCAAACATGCTTCAAAAACTTCTTCAGAGATGAAAAACGATACACTAAAAAAATTAGGGTTGACCCTTTTTGTGATTGCGGTAACAGTCTTCTTCTCACTCTCGTTTATTGTGGATATATCATTCAAAGACAAGGATGTATCTAGTTTACTTGAAGAAAAAAATAAAGGCTTGGCTAATATTGTTAGCACCATAGATCCTGCGCCGGCTTACCAGATGCCAGGCGCTTTGCGTAACGCTTTCAATCAATATAATGAAGTGATTGTAAATGAGTATGGTATAAAGGATGATGAGCTGAAAAATTTTATTGAAAAATTAGATTCTGACGCCTCTAAATTCGATACTTCAGCAGTTCAAAGCTTTTTTGGAAAAGATGATTTTCTAACCACTAAATTTCTGGAAAATACCAGCTGGATGATTGGTAGAGATTGGCAAAATTTCGATCAGTTTAAAAACAGCATCAATGACAAACTTCAGAATGTAAATAAGGCAGTAGTTTCGGAATATGGATTGGGCGCGGAGAAGCAAGATGCAATGGTTTTAATACTTATGACGGTTGGGGCTCCAGATTTTTTGAAAACCGGCTTGTGGGCTTTCCTTATTTTTGGATTGGCTGTAGCCGGCGGGTTTATTCACTTTATTCCATTATGGCGCAAAAAGCCCGGTATTCACAACGACCATATTCATCACAATAAAAGTCAAACCAGGCAATGGCCGGCGATAATTGTATTTGTTTGTCTTGTAGGTTTTTACATATTCTTGTACCATTATCCACATTACCTCGCCAATCAGATTGCTCTCTTGAAACCACTTTCTGAAAATATGAGTGGTGGCGCTGCAAACCAGTGGTTTTTGTACGGATTTATGTACACCCTTGCCATGTTTACAATGGGCGCTCGTATGATGATAAAGTACCGAGGCAATATGTATCAGCAAGTGCGCACCGTTTCTGTATTCTTCTTTCAGGTGGCATTTGCTTTTACGCTTCCGCAAATATTGACACGTATGCAGCTACCGGCTTACGATTTAAAAAGTGCCTGGCCACTTGAATATAGCTTCTTTTTTGATTATCGAATTGATGAGTATATGCAGAATGGAAGCCTAGGTTTGTTCCTTTTCGGCTGGGGCGTTGTGCTTTTTGCAATTGGCGTACCATTGCTCACCTATTTTTATGGAAAGCGCTGGTATTGCTCATGGGTATGCGGTTGTGGCGGACTTGCAGAAACGGTGGGAGATCCTTACCGACATTTAAGCGATAAAAGTCTTGGATCATGGAAGATTGAGCGCTGGGTAGTGCATAGCGTATTGGTGTTTGCAGTATTTATGACGGCGTGGGTGCTCTATACCGCCATTTCGGGAGATTCTGAATTATTGGGAATTAATTCTTATAGCGTCCGTTCCACCTATGGGTTTTTTATCGGCTTTGTATTTGCCGGAGCAGTAGGTACCGGTTTTTACCCCGTAATGGGAAACAGGGTTTGGTGCCGGTTTGGATGCCCACTCGCCGCTTATTTGGGACTCGTGCAGCGCTTTAAAAGCCGTTTTAGAATTACGACCAATGGCGGCCAGTGTATATCTTGCGGAAATTGCTCTACCTATTGCGAAATGGGTATTGATGTACGTTGGTATGCCCAGCGCGGCCAGAACATCGTTCGATCAAGTTGTGTGGGTTGCGGGGTTTGCTCAGCGGTATGCCCGCGCGGCGTACTCAAATTGGAAAATAAAACTGAAGATGGCCGTATAAATGACAACCCTATTTTAATTGGCCGCGAAGGCGTAACACTTAACCTGTAAAACGCAACCAAGTATTGATGCATAAGCATATTGACGTGGTAATACCGGCCTTTAATGAGTCAGAAGCTGTTGGATTGGTTGTGCGTGATATTCCGAAAGAACTGGTACGCAACATTGTAGTAGTAGACAATAATTCAAGCGATAATACCAGAGCAGTAGCCGAAAGTGCAGGCGCAATCGTTATTGCCGAGGGCAAGCAGGGTTATGGTGCTGCCTGCCTTAAGGGATTGAGCTATCTAGCTTCATTGGCTGAAAAGCCTGATATAGTGGTATTTCTTGATGCTGATTATTCTGATTACCCACAAGAAATGTTTCAACTGGTTGCACCTATTTTAGACGGTGAAGCAGAGCTTGTAATTGGAAGCCGAAGTCTTGGAAATAGAGAAAAAGGTGCCATGATGCCACAGCAGGTGTTTGGAAATTGGCTTGCAACTACAATGATGAAGTATCTTTACGGTGCAAAATTTACCGATTTAGGCCCTTTCAGGGCAATAACCTGGAGAGCCCTCCAGGAAATAAATATGAAAGATCAAGACTATGGCTGGACGGTAGAAATGCAGGTAAAAGCTTTAAAGTTAGATATTTCCTATGCCGAAATACCGGTTAAATACCGAAAGCGGAAAGGGGTGTCAAAAATTACCGGAACAATAAAAGGGACAGTAATGGCTGGATATAAAATAATCTTAACAATTTTGCGGTATGCATAATTGGATTTGGGTCGTTATTGCTGTTTATGGTGTCGCCATGCTGTTTATTTTTATGTACAGCATGGTGCAGCTAAGCTTGCTTATTAATTATCGCAAGAGCAAGCGGAATGCTGCTGCTAATAAGGCAGAGACATTTATACTTCCTAAAGTTTTGGTTCAGCTACCCGTTTACAACGAACTTTACGTTGTAGAGCGCTTAATTGATGCCGCTGCACGCTTGAACTATCCAAAAGACAAGCTCGAAATACAACTGCTGGACGATAGTTCTGACGAGAGTTTTGAGGTCGCCACGCGCCGCATTCAACTTTGGAAAGAAAAAGGGATAAATATAAATCAGGTTAGACGCATTGATAGAAAGGGGTTTAAAGCTGGTGCGCTTCAGTATGGACTTGACTTAAGCGATGCACCCTTTATCGCCATTTTTGACGCTGACTTTATTCCCGATCCTGAATTCTTGAATCGCACCATCCCCGGATTTGCCAATAATAAAATTGGGATGATACAAACAAGATGGGAGCACTTAAACCGTGATTACTCGCTTCTTACTCGCGTACAGGCATTCGCACTTGATGCACATTTTACAGTTGAGCAAACCGGTAGAAACCAAGGGGCTCATTTTATCAACTTCAACGGTACCGCGGGAGTTTGGAGACGAGCATGTATAGACGATGCCGGGGGCTGGAGTGCAGATACGCTTACAGAAGATCTCGACCTGAGCTATAGAGCGCAATTAAAAGGATGGGAGTTCAAGTTTATGGAAGGAGTAGGAGCTCCGGCAGAGCTTCCGGCAGAAATGAACGCGCTTAAAAATCAGCAATATAGATGGAATAAAGGTGCCGCAGAGTGTGCAGTAAAACACTTGAAAAAAGTTATTACGACAAAAAATCTCACAGTCTCTACCCGGATTCACGCTTTTTTTCATCTTCTTAATTCAACTGTTTTTTTGTGGATTATTGTATGTGCGGTTTTGTCTCTACCACTGGTTTTTATAAAAGAACTGCACCCCGAGCTCAATAAAATATTCTATCTGGGAGCCATACTACTCTTAAGCTTCACGGTTCTTGCAATTTTCTACTACGTTTCCTTTCGGGAAATGGAAAAGGTGAAGAGCCGATCTACTTTTTTATGGCTATATCCGGCTTTTTTAAGCATTTCTATGGGCATGAGTCTACACAATGCACGAGCTGTTGTTTTGGGGTTTTCGGGAAAGCGAACGCCATTTATCAGAACGCCAAAATGGAATTTGATTGGTCAAACGGGTACCTTTGCTAATAAGAACTACAGCAGTAGAAATATTCCCGTAATCACCTGGTTTGAAGGGTTGTTGTGTTTGTATTTCATCGGTGCCTTAATCTTTGAAATCGCCATTGGAGCTTGGGGTTTTGTGCCCCTCCATCTAATGCTGATATTTGGCTTTGCCACAGTATTTATGTATAGCTTTAAAAACGGCGGCAATTGAAATTAGAACGCTCAAAACTTGCCCTAATACTCGCCCCGATCTATATTCTTGGCTTTATAGCTTTAACCGGTGTAGAGCGTAGCAATTTCTCTCTTCTTCTTACGGTCTACTCGGCTTTATTTGTAATTTATTTTGTGGCGGTTAAATATAAGCTGCGGTATGGGTTGTTTGCCGCAATTCTGCTATTTGCGGGAACGCGTATTCCCTTTTTCTTTGATCTGCCGCAGCTCAGTGACGATTTTTACCGCTTTATTTGGGATGGTATGTTGCTCAATGAGGGGTTAAACCCAATAGGTAGGGTGCCTTCGGCTCAACATATCTATGACTTTAAAGATACTGCCTTTGCTGAATTGCTTCTGGGCAAGATGAATTCTCCAGATTATTCAAGCGTTTACCCCACTTTCCATCAATTGTTTTTTGGTTTAGCCTATTTTTTCTCAGGGAGAGATTTGCTTGCCAATGTAAATGTCATGAGGGCATTTATTGTGATTTTTGAATTTACTTTTTTTCTCGTGCTGCTCGTTCGCGGACAAAATAAAGAGCAAAACTTTGTTTATGGCTATCTGCTCAATCCTCTGATTGTTATGGAAGGTGTTGGGAATGTGCATTTTGAAGCTGTTATGCTCCCATGGATAGCCATAGCTCTAATCGATTTTTCATCTACCAGATATCTCAGAGTTGCTGTAACATGGACAAGTGGGATTCTCGTAAAACTTACTCCCGCAATTTTAGGGCCTATGCTATTGTTTAGAATGGAGCCTAAGAGTCGTTTTTATTTTATTATGAGCTCGCTTTTTATTCTTTTTGTATTTCTGGGCATGCTTCAGCCATGGACGCTATTTACTGACCTTAGCAATGGTCTGGGACTTTATTTCGGATCTTTTGAGTTTAATGCGTCAATCTATTATTTACTTCGCGAAATTCTTACTCCTTTGGTAGGTTATAATCCCATTTCTTTTCTCGCTCCTTTATTGGCATTTATTGCTTTTGGGCTGATTGTGGCAGTATCCTGGTACCGCCGAAAATCGAATATTTTTGAACTGGCGCTGGTGGTTTTTCTTATCTATCTGCTTTTTTCCACTACGGTTCATCCATGGTACATTATTCCGGTGGTATATCTTGCTATTAGATCTGGCAGAGAGTATATTTTAATATGGTCCTTCACAGCTATTTTAAGCTATACGCATTATATGGGTGAACTGGGCCCAAAATGGGTTTATCTGTCAGTAGAGTATTGTTTGCTCGGTCTGGCCATTTTCATGGAATCGAAAAGAAAAAGATGGCTTCAACCCAAATTGCGTGGGTGATAAGTTAATATGTTTTCACGTAAATAATTTCTATCCAGATGGGTGTAAATTTCTGTGGTAGTGATGCTTTCATGTCCAAGCATTTCTTGAACCGCACGCAAATCTGCACCGTGCTCTACCAAATGGGTTGCGAAGGAATGGCGGAATGTGTGCGGGCTGATATTTTTGGTGATTTCCGCTTTTAATGCACTCTTTTTCACAATATTAAATACCGAAATTCTGCTAATACCCTTTCCATTTTTATTTAAAAACAAGATGTCTCTACTCTTTGAATCAATTTTTTTGTGAATTCTGATTTGATCGCGGTATTGTGCTATGTATTTCAATGCCTGACCTCCAACTGGAACGAGCCGCTCTTTGTCGCCTTTTCCAATTACACGTATAAATCCGAGCTTGTCGCGAATATTAGAAACTTGCAAACCAGTTAATTCGCTTACGCGAAGACCGCAGCTATAGAGGGTTTCAAGCATGGCGCGATTTCTTGTGCCTTCGGGTGTGCTCAGGTCAATGCTATCAAATATGGCAGTAATCTCAATTTCGCTAAGCGTGTCGGGAAGCTTGCGCGCTATTTTCGGAGTTTCCAATAATTCGGCAGGATCGTCATTGCGCAGATTTTCCATAAGCAAATATTTAAAAAATGCTTTGATTCCAGATATCATCCGAGCCTGCGATACAGCTTCCTGACCAGATTTGGCAGTTAGATGTACAAATTCCATAAGCATCTCGTGATCCGTCTTTTTGGGGTTTATTCCGGCGTAATTCTCCGCCATAAAACCGGACAGTTTACGAATGTCGTTTTTATACGCTGCAATTGTATTTTGACTTAGAGATCGCTCTAATTTCAAATACGATTCAAAGCCTTTTTGAAGTGTTTGCCAGTCCACAGTTGGTTTGTCTTTCTACTTCCGTAAATTTGACCATTAAAACTGTTCAAATACGTGAAAAATATCTTAGTTATTAACGGCCCTAATTTGAATTTATTAGGTAAGCGGGAGCCCGTGCTTTATGGAAGTCAGGATTTTTCTGAAGTTCTGGATGAGTTAAAGTCAGATTTTCCTGATTGCACCATTTCCTATTTTCAAAGCAATAATGAATCAGAATTGATTAATGCCTTGCACGCTGCCGCAGATAGTGGGATAGAAGGAGCTGTTTTTAATCCTGCGGCATTTACGCATACCTCTATCGCGCTGGCCGATGCAGTAGCCGCTATTGATCTTCCGGTGGTAGAAGTACATATTTCCAATATTTATGGACGTGAGGATTTTAGACAAAAATCGTATATCAGCAAATATGCAGCAGGGGTTATAGCGGGTTTTGGTGTGGCGGGCTACCGCCTGGCTGTAAGCTATTTGGTGCGATCTTGACGAATAAAAAAGCGACTTGGTAAAGCACCAAAAACCCTTTTCTTTCCTATATAGTATTCTTTTACAATACTTTCCCTATAAAACCCGGTTTGATTGAATTGCGTTTTCTTCCCACGCCAGTATCTGCGCTTCTTTCTAATAGTTTTAAGGTGGCTGTAAAAATACAAATGAGCTCTTAAGACTGCAAAGGAATGAGAAATTCCTCTTGAAAAAATCATGCTTCCTGCCGCAAGTCCATCAAGAACCATCCGCGTAAACACAAGCTTGTAAAAACTTTTGCGATAGTCGTTTTTTACGATTAGGGTCAGGCTATTTCGAAAATTCAAATAGGTTTTATGTGCCCTCTGTGCAGATAGCGTTCCGCCACCAAGGTGATAAACACGCGATTGAGGGAAACAGTATATCTGATAATCTTGGTTTTTGAGCCTCCAGCACAAGTCAATTTCTTCCATGTGAGCAAAAAAGTCCTTATCGAGTCCTTCTACTTTGTGGTAAGCATCTGCTCTAACCACCATACATGCGCCTGTGGCCCAGAATATTTCGCGCGTATCGTCGTGCTGACTTATGTCGCGTTCGCAATTGTCAAAAATTCGGCCACGGCAAAAAGGATATCCGTATTTATCAATAAATCCGCCGGAAGCACCGGCGTATTCAAAGTGGTCCCGCTGATTATATGATTTTATTTTGGGTTGCGCTGCAGCTATACGCTTATTGGCATCCATTTCTGTTACAATGATATCGAGCCAGTTTGGGGTAACTTCTACATCACTGTTTAGCAAAACATAATAAGTGGCGTCTATTTCTTTAAGAGCCAAATTATAGCCTTCTGCAAAACCGTGATTTTCTGCAAATTTAATCGTTTGAATTTGTGGATACGCGCTTTTTAAAAATTCGAGTGAATCGTCGTTGGAGCCATTATCAGCTACAATAATTTCAGCCCAGATAGGAGTATGTGATACAACCGATGGAAGAAAGGTTTCGAGATGGGTTCTTCCATTATAGTTTAAAATAACAACTGCAGCTTTCAAATGCGTCTCAGACTTAATAAGGCTGCAAACTTAGCGAGGATTATTAAAATAATCATCTATCCTACCACCATATTCGTCATTTGGACTGGTTCTATCTACGTTATTTTGGGGCGTATCGCGCTGCTGCAGCATCATTTTCCAGCGGTAATTATTGGTTTCTCCTGGTATATTTTCACTGTGTAGTAATTCGTAGTCTTGCCCGAGGAGCATGGGATCATAAAAGACAAACTTTACATTATTAAATTTCCCGGCTTTGTAGTAGTGCCATATAATGTAAGGATAGGATGAGGACTCATTTGCGCGATCTACAATATCATTTGGAGCGTCATACTTTAAGAATATCCTTCCCTGATCGGTTTCATAACCGCGTTTATTGGTAGTGCCAAATTGTTTTTGAGCAATATCTACTTTTGCCTTGTAATCCAACCACGCTTTTTCAGAGTTCTCTTTGCCGCGAAGATCCCAAAACGCATAAAAATAGCGCTGAAGATATTTCAACTCAATTTTACTTACGTCGCTCATTGAGTTATTCATAGCGTAAAGTTCAGATGCAGTAGAGATGGGGCGCAAAGATTTAAAATATTCGTAGAGCAGCATTTTCTGATCATATTTATTTATCCAGCTCATTGCAATTTGGTCATCAGTGAATGAATCTACGTCCGCGGCTTTTTCGGGAACCGATCTTTGCACCTGCAATTTTTGCATTGCCAGCGGTTTATTTTCTTTCGAAATAACTTCAATCACTATATCGTATTTGCCGGCAGGCAGATCTGTAATAGGGATGCGACTTAAAACAGGCGTAACTTCTCCGGCATTTCTGCGGAGGTTTACAACGGTATAAGGCACTGGAACTCCATTTGCTGTATCTGCAATATAAGCCCGCACTAAAAATTTATCGCCGACAATATCATCAGTAGCCGAGTATATTTCCGCATAAAAAACCAATTCATTCATTCCGGCTCTTAACTCATCATCGTTTACCATTGGTATTATATCGTAACCAGATTTGGAGTAAACTCCCGGCGATTCTGTATTTTTATAAGCCGAAACCAGCTCAATATCAGAGATAAACACTCCGGAAGCAGGAGGGGAGGGAACAATTAGTTTGAGATGAGATGATTGCGGGGTATCCGCAGGGTCAAACATATCTGAAATTTGAATTTCAAGATCATAGGTTCCTGAAGGTAAAACAAACCGTTCTACATCAATAAAATCGACTATCGCATCAGCCGACATGTCGGGCGAATCAATTACTTTCTTGTCGAATGTAATAATCTCATCACCTTTTTTAAAGATAAGTGTAAGCTGAACCTGACTTTTTAAGACACCATCGCCCATATCTTTCAAAACAACGGAAGATCCCGAAATATCGAAATAGGTTTCCACAACTGTACCACGATCAGGCACATAAAACACTTTGTAGTTAAAAACAGCAAGCGGCGATGCGTTTGCGGATAGTACCATTGCAAAGACTAGGAGCAGAGAAATCGAAATTTTTTTCAGGGCTTCTTTCATGTGTAAGTTTATTGTAAACCGTGAAGTTACGAAAAGGCCTTGGGTGTAAAAAACGAAAAAATCAAGAAAATTGTTAAGCTGAATTTTGTGGATTGATTAAAACGTGTACTTTTGCGCCGGAGAAGTGGCAGAGTGGTCGAATGCACCGGTCTTGAAAACCGGCGTACCGCAAGGTACCGGGGGTTCGAATCCCTCCTTCTCCGCATCGACCACAGACCCGTCAAGCCGGAAGGCTTGACGGGTTTTTTAATGCCTAAATTTTCGGATGCTAGCATCCAGAAAATTTAGGCATTAAAAAACCATTCCTGCGCAGCAGAATGGGTCTGTGGTCGCTGCGTAGCGCCCCCTCTGGGATGCCGCGCCATTTTTTCGGCGCGGCAATCCCGAGTGGGGCAGCGTGGGCTTTTAGTTTGGAACAATCCTGCTAGCATCCAGAAAATTTAGGCATTAAAAAACCATTCCTGCGCAGCAGAATGGGTCTGTGGTCGATG
>NZ_JAAGVY010000027.1 GCF_010686655.1 Cryomorpha ignava
GACGCGAGCGTGTGCGTGTGTGCCGTCGCTCGTGTCTCGTGTGTGTGCATGTGCGCTAGAAGTTTATTTCTTCCCAAATCCGAAAGGAAATCAGTACGTAGAGAAGAGCGGATTGATCCTGCTGGCCGGATTTGTGGGCAGTGATAAGCTTTTTAATTGCGTCGGCATTGAAGTATGGGCGGTCGCCAAAATAGTCGAGAGGGAGAAGGCGGTTTAGCACTTCGTCTTTCGCAAGCAGGCTGCGCAGAGGCATTCCAAATCCGGCTTTGCGACGTTGGGTTACATAAGCGGGGATTTCGGCGGAGTAAGCTTCTTTCAGGATCTTTTTCGATTTCATTTTCCAGTTTAGCTTGTAGTCTGTGGGCAAGCCCGCAGCAAATGTTACCAGCTCATGGTCTAAAAAGGGTACCCGGCTTTCGAGTCCGAAGGCCATGCTAGAGGCATCGAGGTAGTGAAGGTTTTTGACCAGAAAGTTTTCCATTTCAAAGTCGAATAAGGCATCAAAAGGATCTTTGCCGGAAGAGAAATATGGGGCGACATATTCGTCAAATCCCGCATCGCCATTGAATACAGAGAGTGCAGAATCCACATCGCCTACTACGCTGTAGCGGCTTGCTTCATACTTTTTGCCCATGTTGTTGCCCCACTTTTGCAGGTAGCGGCGGTAGGCTTTGAAAGGGCCTTTGCCGGCATTGACAGAGCGCATCGCAGAACCTATAACGGGCTTGAGTCCGGGAATGCGCTGCGACATTTGGCTTAGCCGAAGCAGAAAATGTCCGTTATAACCCAAGAAGAGTTCGTCGGCACCCATACCACTTAGCACCACGCGGTGATCTGTGGCTGCTTTTTGGGCAATGAGCATGGCTGGAATGATTGATCCATCGGCAATTAAATCGCCGCAGGAACTTACAGCATTGCGCAGATTTTCTTCGGTAAGGGTGTCTTGACCAATGCTGATTTTGCGTAGGTCTAGACCCCAGTCGGCGGCCAGCTTTGCGGCGTAATATCCATCTGATGTTGTGCCCTCGGCCTGCAAATCGCTTTGATTTTTTACAGCGCAGAAATGCACATTGTCACCACCTTTTAAGTAGTGGGCAATAATAGAGCTGTCGAGCCCGCCCGAAAGGTAATTGGCAATGGGTACATCGCCGATCAGGCGGCTCTTTACTGCGTTTTCTACAAGATGCCTCAGTTCAGATTTGGCATCAGCGTACGAACCTTTAAACGGAACGATTTCACGCGATAGCTCCCAATATTTTGAGGTGTTTTGTCTGCCGGTGCTGAGGTCAAATTCAAGTATGGAGGCCGGCATGAGTCTGCTTACTTCCGTAAATAGGGTTTCACTGCCCGGCGAATACTTAAAAGCCAGATACCGCCCAATTCCCTGCGTATTCAGCGAAAGCGAAAGACCGGCAGCCTTAAAAGCACTGATTTCGCTGGCAAAGGCGAAGACACCTCCATGCTCATAAATGTATAATGGCTTTACGCCCATACGGTCGCGTACAAGGAAGATTTCTTGCTTTCGCCTGTCTAATATGGCAAGTGCAAAATCGCCACTTAACTTATTCACAAAATCAATTCCATAGCGGATATAGAGTTTTAGAATTACCTCCGTATCTGTTTGTGAATGAAATGCCTCGCCGGAAAGGTAGGTGCGGCGCAGCTCTTCAAAATTATAGACTTCGCCATTGTAAATCAGGGTAACGTGGTCTTGGGTCATGGGCTGGTTTCCGGCGGCGCTCAAATCTATAATTGACAAGCGACGATGCCCTAGCCAGACCCGGCTGGCAGCGCAGGTTTCGGCTACAAAACCATCAGAATCGGGGCCGCGATGTTCCAGGCTTTGGAGTGCTGCAGCTGTGTTTATCCCATCCAGGCTGGGCGCAATAAATCCGACTATTCCACACATTAGCTTTCCAGAATTTGGTTAAAAACAGTACCGAGATTCTTGACCATCGCGGCGGCGGTAAATTCGGCTTCGTACATAGCCCGCGATTTGGCACCCATTTCTTCGCGTAAAGCGGCATTTTCAATAAGGGCAATTAATTTTCCGGCCAGGATTTCCGGAAACGGATCCGCGAGTAAATATCCATTTTCGCCATTTAATACACTTTGCGAAATCGCTCCTCTGTCGGTGGTAATTATTGGCAGCCTGGCAGCCATGGCTTCCACAATACTCCAGGGGTGTCCTTCGGGCATGGTGGGCGCAAAAACAAAAATATCGGTATCGGCTAGCACCTGCCATTTGGCCGAGCCACTCACTGCTTGGTTTAGTGTAACTTGGGGCAGCCTTCCGGCGATGGATTCGCATTGGGCGCGATAGGCTGGGTTGTCCCAGTTGCCATATCCATTAAATTCAAAGGTGGGCAAGTTGCGCTGCTGCGAAAGCAATTCAAGCGCCTGGAGGAGTTCCAGAATTCCTTTTCCCGGAAGGTAATTAGCGAGATAAGTAATGCGCAGCCCTGTTCTTACCCTGTCGACTGTTAAGGAGTGCGTAGGTACGGGGAATGTATAATCGGCGCCGTTGGGAACCGTAAATATCTTTTCGTCGGCAATCAATCCTTCAAATATTGGACGGAGATTATCGCCCAGCACAATAGCTCCGCTCACCCTGCTTAGGCTTTTCATTACCGCCATTCGCCGAAAGGCACCCGAACTGTTAAACCAGCTACGCCATGCGCTCCCGCGGAGTTGGATGACAACCTTTGCTCCCGATTTTGCTGCCATGCGGATAAAGGGCATATCTTTAAAAAAGCCTGCTGTGGTTTGACCAATGGGAATGAGCACAAGCTGCGGCTTTACCTCTTTAAGCATCGCTTTAAATGCCCGGTACTTACGGCGAATGATCTGAATTTTAGCCAGTTTTAACCTACCCATATCAGCCACCGATTCGTTGATGCGCGTATCGAAATGGTGCAAATTATACTCTTCGCGCAGGCCTGAGCCCAGAATAATCTCCGTAGCCAGCGCAGGACCCATAACAGGCGGCGGGAGCTTGCCGAGAATCAGTACGCGCGGTTTTTCCATTGTGTAAGTTTATTTCCCGTTAGAGCGACATACGCAAAAACAGTTAAGACGAAGTACATAAACGGAGCGTATAACGTGGGCGTGACGCTGATGCTGTAAAACAAAAGAGCTGTAAAGCTGGCGGTGAGCAGGTAGCGCTGGGCGGGGCCGAGAAACACACGGCGCATCCAAAAGTTAACCAGGAGAAACAGGTAGAGAAATAGGCCTACAATACCCGTTGAGAAAAGGATGCGTACAAAATCGTTGTGAGAGCCGATGCCTATAAACTGATAGACATAATCTAGCTTGAGCGGATAACCAAAAAACTGGATGGCTACCGACTCTGACGAGAACTTTCCGAGCATCATACGCCAGCGCCCCACGCGGCCGTGTAGCAGGCGATCTGAATCTTGAACACCTGAATATACCTCAATATCTGTTTGCACCAAAGGTGAAATTTGCTCATTGATAATTTGCGATCCCCAGAAGCTGATGACTACCCCGGCTACAAAAATGATGGCAATGGCTACGCTTCGGTTTTGTAAACGGAAATTGAAAAGAATAAATAGCAAAAGGAGCAGAACGAATACTGTATAAGAGGCAGTGTGATGGATGTTTGCAAGACCCAATAGTGCAAGTAAGGTTACGGCAATAACGAGGATAAGTCGGCGATTTTTAGTGATCAAATGCTGGCGGGCAAAGAAATAATAGGAGGCTACGATGAGCGAAAACGTAATATACATTCCGTAGCTTACCACATCGCCAAAGCTTGCTTGAATGCGCACCATTCCACGGCTTTCTTCTATTCCAATTGGGTTAACGAATACTTCGTAAACGAGTAAAACGGCTACGAAAATGGTCGAAAAAAGAAAGCTTTGCAATACGCCGTGAAGATCGCGCAAATCTGTAATAAACAAGCGCAAAAAGAAATAGATGTAAACAGGCATTGATAGTTTGAGCACAAACTCAATAGTGAGCAGCGAAAACGGATCGTAAAATAGCAGCAGGAGTACCCCAAAAATCACGGCCACACTCCAGTACAAAAAGGCTTTATCGGCGGTATTAAACTTTGGAAATTTATACCTTACGAAAGCATTGATACAAAGTATTGGCGTAAGCACACCCACAATATACGGCGGCGAAAGCACCGGGCTCACCTCTTTAAGAAAGTAGAGATTGTCAATAACAGGCCTAAGGATGACCAGCACCGGAAACCACTTAAAGGCCCATGGCAAGTCTTTTAACCAGGCAGTCCATTCAGTAAATGTCACTCAATTTGTTTAAGGAGACAAAGTAAATCATTTTTGGTTCTTTGTTCTTTGTTTTTGGTTTTTAGTGTTTGGTTTTTGGTGATTTGCTGATGGAGAATGGGTGGAGAGGATGTGTGGATGCGTTGCAGTGAGCGGCGGTTATCGAGTGGTTATTGAGCTTGTCGAAATGCGAATATGAGATGAGTCGAAGTGTGCGGGGTTGCGTGCGACCTGAAAGGTATTTCTCTCCTCATGGCTTCTGCCATGCCGATGGCTTGATCCAAGGACTTGATCCGAGTTTTGAGATCTTTTTGGATTATTTGTTGGAGAGTAGCCTGCGGCTTGATCAAAAGACTGGCGCGCTTATGGTTTTTCACGCAAAGACGCAAAGACGCAAAGAAAGAGAGTTTGACGTGTTTGGTAGCTTTGAGGGCGCGCCGTACGGACTCTTTGCAGTCGAAAGGGTGCAAGCACGCTGAGAAGGTCGCAAAGGGGTGGCGATCCTGACGCTTTGTAGGTTTTTAAAGGTGATGGGTTTGTTGGTTGCAGCCTTGCAACCACCGGGCGCCCGTATGGGCTATTGAGCTTCATGATCCAGCCACTTGAGTGTATTGACAGACTCTAAGTAAAATTGCATGTATCTTTTTGTTGTGTGTAATTTGATGATTTGGATATTATACCATTTTTTGGTATGTTTGAAACAACAATAACAAAATGAACAAAAACACATCAGTATCACTCGGAAACTATTTCGACGAGTTCGTTCAGAGCCGAATAAAAGAAGGCCGATTCAAAAATGTTAGCGAAGTTATACGTGCAGGATTAAGGCTTTTGGAAGAGGAAGAAAGCCAAGTAACTGCTTTAAGAAACGCGATTCAAGAAGGAATTGACAGCGGAATTGCGTACGACTTTGACCCTAAAAAACACCTTGAATCTTTAAAAGCAAAAAAGCATTTGAATGGCTGAATATAAACTGACCAATAAAGCGGTTAGGGATTTAGCTAAAATTTGGGATTACACATTTGAGGTTTGGTCGGAGAAACAAGCCGACAATTATTACCAATCTCTTATTTCTAATTGTCAGGAAATTGCAGACAATCCAGATTTAGGCAAAAACTATGAGGGAATAACTCAAAGTTTACTCGGACTGAAAGCAAATCGACATGTCATTTTCTATCGACCCCTGAATAAAGATTATATTGAAATTACGAGAATTTTACATGAGAGAATGGATTTAAAAAAGAGAATAGCCGAATAATAACCACACACAATAAACAATATACGTCATTAAAAAACGGCGCATATTATAGTCGTTAAAAAATTGACCTATGAAACTTAGTTTGATAAAACTGCTTCTTTTTGTTTTGATTTTATTGCCTTTGGAAATGTGGGCGCAGGAAAGTCCGATGCTTTTGAGGTCTGAATGTAATTCCTGGCGGGGTACTGAAATTACTGCTGGTACCGAGTCGCTGTGTTTTTCTGCGACGGGTGTTGTTCAGGAGATTCATGTGGATTCATCTCACGCTATCTTATATGCGCTTATTCGCGAAAGCAAAAGAGGTAATTTGAAGAGAGACGGACATGTGGTGGCGTATGATCTTGGTCAGAGCCGGGAGCTATGGACTATCCCTTTTGACTTTATTCGCGATCAATTTTTTCTGGTGGATAGTTTGCCTGTCATTACGGGAAGGGATGAAACTTTTTGCGTAAATCGACAATCTGGTGTGGAGCTGTGGCGTGTTAATTTCGAAATCGGTTTGGTAACGAAGCGAGGTGTAGGCTTAGGGAAGGATTTTAATGTTTTATTGGGTTTAGATTTGCGAAATGGAAAGGAGCTTTGGCGGAAGTCGGGCAAATTTGATGAAATAGAATCTTTTGAAATTCATGGTGATACGGCGGCTGTTTTTTTGAGAAAGGGATTAAACTTTCTGGATTTGCAAACGGGTGCGGGTTTTGTTGTGGAGGCTAAAACACTGGAAGGAGCGAATGCGGCGAGCGGAGCAGGAATAGGAGCAGCGGCTGCATTTGGAGCATTAGGCGGACTCGTAGGCGGACTGCTTTTAGGCGTTGCTGTAATAGTCGTTTCTGCCGATGCCGGTCCAGCAAACCAACGAGCTGATAATTCGCTAACCTCAATTTACATTTATGAAGAACACGTATTTTTTACTTCAAAAACAGAATTGTATAAAGTAAATCTGAATGGCGACGTAGTTTGGAAAGAACCTGTTGAAAAAGCGATTGGCTCTGCCCGAAAAGTGTTTGTAGTCAATGATGCCGTTTATTTGATTTCTAAAGGAGTCCTTTCTACACCTAATGGACCCATCTATAGCGATGCGGTGCTACATAAAATGAATGTGGATGGAAGGGGATCTATACTTGGCGTACAGCTCAACACCGGAAACCGGGAGTATGTGGAGGATTTTTTGATAAAAGACTCGACCATTGTGATTGCGCTTAAGAATAAACTTGTAGAAATAAGACTTGATGATTTGAGTACGATGCAGGAGGAGTCTTTTGGAAGATCTAATCAACATGCGGGTTTTGGGGCTATTCTCAATCCGCCGGCTATTCTTTTTTCCGATTCGACTTTTGTAATGGCTGCCGAAAAATACCCGGGCGATTTTTTTGTGGCAAATACCGGTGGAATGAAGATTCGGTTTTCGGAAGGATTAGCGCCGGTGGAAGCTATTCGCGAAAAGAATTATTTTGCAATACGCCAGAAGGTAAACGGGAATGATATGTTTATAACCAATGGCACCGATGTTTACTTGGTAGATTCAAAAGGTGAAAGGTTGAGTGATTTTAGTTTTACTACTGGGATGAAATATGTTGGTGGGAAGGTTCATGATTTTGAAGATAATCGGATTTTTGTTGTTGAGGGTTTTTGAGTTAGGATGCGCTGATACTGACGCTTCGGTCAGCAAGTTCCATATGCTGATGTGCGAATGTTCTGATGGCGAGTATGGTGGAGAAAGTTTATTAAGGCGTTGATCTGAGCTGTCGATATGCCTTTCAAAATGTACCGAATGTACTTCATGTTCTCCGAGAAGACTGGCGATTAAATTCAAAACGTTATCGTTTGTTTCATCATCAAGACGGAACATTTCAATCGATTTGCCACGAATTAAAACTGGTATTAAAAAAGAAGATTATATTTGTTGTAAGTGGATAAAATAGGCGACATAGAAATCAGAGTGATTGGGAAGTCAGGAAATATGGACTTGACACCTGATAATTATGACATCAGTCAAATAGCTTCTATTCTTAAAAATGTGGAAGATTTATTGTTTCCCACGAGCAAAAAGGACAGACCGCTGGTAACTTACAACATTGAAGAAGGCTCGGTGCGTCATATATTTAAAACCTCTATTCAAACGGTTATTGGCTTTAGTGCGGTGATCGCACAGGTTCAATCCGCAAACTCGATAGAATTTCTTGATTTAAAATCGGCCAGAGCATTTGAGAATATTCAAAGCCTTGCACGACAGAAAGACTATGAGTATTAGATAAAGACTTCACTAAATATAAATGCGGAACTCATTATTAGCCCAAATACTCATTTCGTTCGTATTAAAAATCTTTGGGTTGAGGCGTAGCTTTATTTTTATGGTATTATAAAAGACGCAGGGGGGAAGAATAAAGCTAATATTCACATTGATACACCTGACGGATACATTGCAATTGAGACCGGAGAAGATTTCCTAAAAGGACAAGAAGAAAACCTTTTGTACAAGAAATATGGTGTTCGCGCAGTTGGGCTTCAAAACATTGAAACAGGAGAAGTCGATACAAAATCTCTGAAGTTGAAAGAATTGATTGACTACAGTCCTACTTATGATTCTGCTTATCTGGACGGGCTTATTAATCGCGCAAAACAGAGCTGGAAGAATATAGACCCTGATTCATAGTTATTAAATCTTCGCGGTGGGTATGAAGCATAGTGTATTGCTTGACACGAGCTTTTTTATTCGATTCCTTAACAGCGAAGATGAACTTCACTCCAATGCTAGGGGATATTTCAAATACTTTTTGGAAAATGAAATAACCCTTAAGGTATCGACCATTTCAATCGCAGAGTATTGTGTAGTCGGACAGCTTCAAGATTTGCCCTTAAGGAATGTCCAAATTCTTCCATTTAATTTAAAAGACGCAGAGAGAACCGGCGAATTTGCTAAAATTATTTTTTCTGAAAATCATATGAGTTCAGAAAAATTGTCGCCTCGAGCCATTATACCAAATGATTCAAAGCTTTTTACTCAAGCCGATATTGATGAAACGATTACGCATTTGGTTACTTCAGACAGTCGATCCAAAAGTACTTTGTCATTACTTAAAAGGAGAACAAACCCAAAGTTTTAATTTATTAGCATTGATATTCCTTTTAATGTAAAATTTGGGATTTGGGATATTTGATATCTGGCGTATTTAATTCTGTGAATTTCAAAATTAGAAATTTGTCTACAGAATTATCCAAACACCAAAACTAAAAACCAATCACCAAAAACTAATGAGGGTGGTTGGGTCTGTTTCGGCAATATGAGGTTTTTCCCTGATAGTATTCATGGCCGGAGGATTGAACTGATAATCTACCAATTGCATCATGGCAGTTTCAGTTGGCTTTCTCTTTCCTTTGGGATTTTCTTTGTCGTATTTCGCGAAGATGCGCAGCTTGCCAACCATCTTTTCGTGTGCGGTTCCCTTGATGTTGGCCTTAAATTCCTTTCTGTTTATCGTGTTGTAAATGGCAGTGGCCATGAGGGATGCTTTGCCAAATTGGGTTGAATTATTAAAGACCTCTATGTACTTGTCATCTTTGCCATTCTTGAGACCCTCTGATGTAAAGCCTCCAGGCAGGGAGGTTATAAAAACTCCGTTTAGTTTGCGGCCTACTACCTCTCCGAGTTTGCCGGTAAATGGGTTGATTCCGTGTTGCTTCGCCATGATTTCTTCCTATTTGCGAATAGTCAGAAGAATAAGGGTAAAATGGTTCTAACTACTTGCTGGTGTTTAGTTAGCTAACGGTTAATTAGGGGTTGTAGTATGGTTGTATAGGAGTTGCACCGCCAGCAACCCGCTAGCATGGCGCTATGATCGCGCTAGCATCGCGCTATGACCTGTTTGTTTTTTGGTTGTTTTTAGAAGGATGTGTGGCGGGTGACGTGACCATTTTTTGTTTTTTTGAATATTATGTAAGATAGGGAAATAGTTTGAGAAATGGAACTATGCGGGGAGAAAATTTATTTTTCTTACTTAATGAAAGCAACTGGTGTTATGCTTTAAGGGGTCTGTCAGTAAGCCTCTCTTACCTTCCTATAATTGGGAAGTTTAGAAAATTTCTCTCAGAGTTGATTGTCAAATTATATGCAATTGCCATTCCCAAGCTTTCAATATGTATTAATATATTTTTTTTGATATGGATTTTGCCAATGTTCCTTAGAAAACATCAAGATAGAGACCATCTCAATGGGGGATTTCGTAATTTGTAATCATTCTACTTAAAAATTAAATCACTTTTTTACTTGTCTTATTGAATTTTCATTTTATATTTGTAGCCGTCGTACTCAATAAATAAGACAGAAATGAAAACAGAGTTGAAAAATATTGCTAATATCCAAACCGGAGTTTTTGCTAAGGCTGTAGCAAAAGGGGATATGGTGTATTTACAACCCAAGTACTATGATGAAGACGGAAACCGGGTTACCGAAGTTGTCCCGGATCTGAATTCAATTGGGATTTCAGCTAATCACCATTTGCAACCCGGAGATATATTGTTTTCATCTAAAGGTACTAAGAATTTTGCGACCTGTTTTGATGATGAAGACATGAACGCTGCGGCATCTACTTCTTTTTTTGTTGTCCGGTTGCAAGATAGGAATGTGCTCCCAGAATTTTTAACTTGGCACCTGAATCAACCAACAACCATGTCTTATTTAAAAGCCTTTGCGAAGGGTTCTTCGATACCTTCCATTTCAAAAGAAGTGCTCGGCAAAACGGAAATTACGGTTCCAAGTATTCAGAAGCAACAGTTGATCTGTAAAATAGCTAAGCTAACTACTTATGAAAAGCAAATCCATTCAAAGCTTATGGAACTCCGAAATGAATTTTACCAACAAAAACTTTATACCGCTTTAAACAACTAAAAAATGGCAAACAAAATTACACAACAAGTCATTAATAACGCAGTTTGGAAAGCCTGCGACACATTTCGGGGAAGTATAGATCCAAGTGTTTATAAAGACTATGTGCTTACCATGCTTTTCATCAAATATCTTAGCGATGTGCATGACGACAAGTACGCAACGTATCTTGAAAAATACAATGGAGATGCAGAACGTGCGAAGCGCAGCATGCAGCACGAACGCTTTGTAGTTCCAGAGCAAAGCCATTTTAAATTCCTTTACAACAGCCGAAATGAATCTAATATTGGTGAGTTGATCAATATTGCTCTAACAGATTTGGAAGAGGCCAACCGCGAAAAACTTTACAGCGAAGATGGTGCGGGGATATTCCAAAACATCGATTTTAATAATAGCAAATTGGGCGAGCCAAAAGACAAAAATACCCGGCTTAAGAATCTACTGTTAGACTTCAATTCAGATAAACTGGATTTACGTCCATCACATTTGGATGGAAATGATATTATTGGCGGAGCTTATGAATACCTGATTGCCAATTTTGCCAGCGATGCGGGGAAGAAAGCGGGAGAATTTTTCACTCCAAGCGAAGTTTCAACCCTCTTGGCCAAACTCACTAAATCTAAGCCCGGTTCGCGCATCTGTGATCCAACTTGTGGTTCAGGATCATTGCTGATAAAAGCCGGAAATGAAGTTGGCTCACCCAATTTTTCGCTTTATGGACAAGAAGCCAATGGAAGCACCTGGGCTTTGGCTGTGATGAATATGTTTTTGCATGGATTTGACAATGCCACGATTCGTTGGGGAGATACCATTCGAAACCCGAAACTGAAAGAAGGGGATGAATTAATGAAATTCGACACGGTAATAGCAAACCCCCCGTTCTCATTAGATAAATGGGGTAAGGTAGAAGATAAAGAAGAAGGTAGAAACACCACTTCTTATGATCCTGAGACAGATCAATACAATCGTTTTTGGAGAGGTGTTCCACCTAAGAGCAAAGGCGATTGGGCATTTATAACCCACATGATCGAGACCACCTACGAAGGTACAGGCAAGGTGGGAGTTGTCGTGCCCCACGGTGTATTATTTCGAGGGGCGAGTGAAGGAAAAATTCGCAGAAAAGTGATTGAAGAAAACCTGTTGGAAGCGGTCATTGGCTTGCCGGCCAACTTGTTTTTTGGAACGGGGATCCCGGCAGCAATATTGATTTTTAACAGAGGGAAGGCTGATAATACTGACGTTTTATTTGTGGACGCCAGCCAATGTTATGAGTCTGCTAAAAACCAGAATAAACTCCGGATGGAAGAAGACATTATCCCCATTGTAAAAGGCTATGAGGAGTTTAACCAAGGCAAATTAAAACCCGGAGTGGTAAAAGACAAATACAGCTATGTAGCGACTTCTGAAGAAATAGCGGAGAATGATTTTAACCTCAATATCCCTCGTTATGTGGACACTTTTGAGGAAGAGGCAGAGGTGGATATTGCTGCGGTGCAAAGTGAGATTGAAAGTTTGGAAGATGAATTGAAAAGTGTGCAGGAGGAGATAGGAAAGTACTTAAATCAATTGGTGGACTAATGGCAGTTGAGACACTAAAAAGCATACCCTATTATGACATAAGAATTCCAAGTGAATGGGGTGTGTACAGATTGGAAGAAATTGTAAAAAAACCAATAGTTTATGGAATAGTACAGGCTGGTGTAGAAGTTTCAGATGGAGTCCCATATATCAAGAGTACTGATGTTGGTGGTGATATTAATATCGATAAATTGAGTAGAACATCCCTTGAAATCGCAAAGAAATATAAGCGATCGGAAGTTTTCCCAGGGGATATAGTTTTTTCTTTAAGGGGAAATATTGGTGAATTGAGTATAGTACCCTACGCCCTCTCGAAGGCAAACTTAACACAAGGGACTGCGCGAATTTCCGTTGAAAATACCAAAGCGGATAGTCGCTTTGTGTCATATGCGCTTAAATCTTCACAAGTTTATAAAAGTATTATCAAAGCGTCAAAGGGTAGCACATTTAGCGAAATATCTCTTGGTGAATTGAGAAGGATACAAACTGCATTACCATCACTATCAGAACAAGAATCCATCGCAAAAGCCTTGAGTTTAATGGATGAAGCCATTAACACCAACAACCACCTTATCGCTCAAAAAGAGCTGCGCAAAAAATGGTTAATGCAGAATTTATTAACCGGCAAGAAGCGTTTGAAGGGGTTTTGTGGGGAGTGGAGGGAATATTCTTTGGGTGAAATGTTTTCTGAAAGAAATGAAAGGGAAACAGAAGGGCTTACTCTTTTATCTATTGGCCAAAATGGTGTTTACCCGCAAAATCAATCTGTAAAAAAGGATACATCGAATGCTGACAAGTCAAAGTACAAAAAGATTTGCGTTGGCGATATCGGATACAATACAATGCGGATGTGGCAGGGAAGAAGTGCTCTTTCCGGCCTGGAAGGGATAGTTAGCCCCTCATATACGATTGTAAGGGCAAAAAAAGGAGCAGACGCCTTATACTTCTCGTACTTTTTTAAGACTCCAAAAATGGTCAATCTCTTTTGGAGAAATTCCCAAGGTTTGGTTGGTGATACATTGAATTGTAAGTTCAAGGATTTCTCAATTGTAAAAGCAATCCTACCGCAAAAGGAAGAACAAGTGGCGATTGCTCGATTACTTCAAAAGGTGGATGAAGAAATGAATATTCTGAGATCAAAAACCGAAAAATTAAGCGATCAGAAGAAATGGATGATGCAGGTTTTATTGACGGGTAAGAAACGATTAAAAATAAACTAAAATTGAAAATTATGCCAAAAAGGAAAGAAATACATGTAGTACCTAATGGTGATAGAGGTGGCTGGGATGCAAAAAAGAATAATGCTGAAAGAGCATCAAAGCACTTTGATAAAAAAGATGAAGCGATGCAATGGAGCAAAGAGAGAGCGAAGAAAGATGGAGCAGAATTGATTCCCCATAAACGAGATGGGAAAATTCAAAACCCAAACAGCTATGGCAATGATCCAAATCCGCCAAAAGACAAAAAGCACTGAGTATGTCGGAAAATAAACCGTTTAAAATATTATCAATTGATGGGGGCGGTATAAAAGGGCTGTACAGTGCTACCGTACTCTCGCGACTCGAAGAAAAGGCAGGAAGAAGGGCAGGAGAATGCTTCGATATGATTTGTGGAACATCTACTGGAGGTATAATAGCCTTGGGAGTTGCATCAGGTGAAAAGGCTACAGACTTAGCTAAATTATATTCTGAACATGGGAAAAGTATCTTTCCCACAAGTAACTATCGTTTCTTTAGATATTTTCAATCTAAAATACAAGCTTTAAAACAAACTCTGTTTTGGGGAAAGTATTCGGCAAAGCAGTTAAAAAAACAACTAACCAATACATTTAAGGAAAAGAAATTAGGTGAGCTTGACAATTTAGTATGTATTCCAAGCTTTAACTTAACTTCTGGATTGCCACGCGTCTTCAAGTTCCCGCATAAAGAAGGTGGATTCTTTATGGACAAGGAAATTCCATTAGTTGACGCTGCTTTAGCAACCTCTGCTGCTCCTACATATCTACCCATACATGAGTATAACGACACAATGTTTGTAGACGGGGGTGTCTGGGCAAATAACCCTTCATTGTGCGGTTTGTTAGAAGCTTTAAAATTTTTTGTTGGTGATGAAGGCAAAAATTATACCCACGTTGAGCTTTTGTCTATTGCCAGTATATCTCAGGCCAGCGGATGGGCGGCTAAATCAAGAAAGAGAAGGTCTTTTATTGGATGGAAATCAAAGCTCATGCAAACATCCATGGATGGGCAAGCTTATTTCACCCATTTCTTTATTCAAAATGCGATAAAAAAAATTGACCCAAGGGCAAAATATGTGCGTATCGAATCTCCAAAACTCTCCTGTGAGCAAATGGAAGTTTTAGAAATGGACAGAGCTGATAAAAGGGCATTAGCGACACTTAAATCATTGGGTAATCAGGATGGATATACAAATGCAAATATTGAAAGTGTAATGAATTTCTTTAAAACAGATAAAACCTATAAAACACAATAATATGTCAAACTGCCACAACCTTTTTCAAACCTTTAATCGAGAATTGAATATCAAGCCAACTAAGAAAAAGAGCTTGATGACATCTCGTGATAATCTAAGAGATGAGATTAGAGACTATTTCAAAAAAAATCATAGTGACTATATTCCTTTTTTCAGAGGGCAGGGATCGTACTCCTTAGGTACTATGATTCGCACCAAGGACGACACATGTGATCTTGATAACGGAGTGTATTTTTTCCCAAAGCCGAGTGCAACAGGAACCGCGCTTCAAGGTTGGGTATGGGATGCTGTTGAGGATGTTACATCGGTAAAGCCACAGCACAGACAGCGATGCATTAGAGTTGTTTACGTAAATGATTACCACATTGATTTACCAGTTTATTATAAGAGTAGTAAAACTGACGACAACGAAAAGCCGCATATAGCAGTCAAAAATGATGAATGGTCAAAGAGTGACCCAAAGGAGTTTAGCGATTGGTTTTACGATGTAAAAGACGCGAATGGTCAATTAGTGAGAATTGTAAGATATTTGAAGGCATGGTGTGATAACCGATCTAAAAAGATGCCAAATGGATTGACAATGACAGTTTTGGCAGCTCAGCAAATAGTATATAATGATCGAGACGATATTTGCCTTAGGGATACGCTTAAGAAAATTAGGACGAGCTTAAAAGCAGATTGGTCATGCGTGATGCCCACGACTCCTAAGGATGATTTGCTTGAGAATTTCGGCGGAAGTAAAGATTACTTTTTCGAATCTCTTCAAGCTCTTATTGAAGATGCGGATATAGCAATAGATTCAGAAAAAAACCAATTAAAGGCGAGTAAACTCTGGAAGAAACATTTGGGATCATACTATCCGGAAGGCGAGGATAAGGATGTTGATAAACAAGAATCTAAATTGTCTTTAATTGCTGCTTCGATTCTCACTGGTAAAGCTAAACTTGATGATCAAGGCATAATTCAGGAAAAGACCGGGGTCGGTCATTTGCCCCATAAAAATTTTGGAGGCCAATGAGTTTTTTTAAAAAGAAATATATCAATCCATTAGTGATTGCGCATCGGGAGATGAAATTGCTAAACGCAAATTATTCATTTCTGGAATGCAAGATTCAAAATAGTGTATTGTACTGTTATGGAAGCATTCAACCAACAGAAGAGTCTATAACATATGACTACCGGATTAGGTACATTCCTTCGATACGACCAACAGTTACAGTCACTAATCCGATAATCGTATACAATGATGATATTCATATGTACCCTGCGGATAATTCATTGTGCTTGTATCACAGCTCCGATTTAGTTTGGAATTCAACTTGCCATTTGTACAATACAATTATTCCATGGACGCATGAATGGTTTGTGTTTTATGAGTTGTATAAAATTACGGGTAGGTGGCTTCATCCATTTGTACCACACAAAAAAGAAAAGAAGAAATAAATGGGGAACGCACACAATCAATTTTTACAGTTTGAAAGGGCGATATCCCTGAGTCCTGTTAAAAAAAGAAAGCTAATAATATCTCGAAGAGCATTGGAGAAGCGTATTCGTGAATACTTTAAGGCGCATGTCAACTTTCTTACGCCAAAATTTTATATTCAAGGCTCATTCAAAATGGGGACAATGGTCATTAAAAAAAATGGTACTTATGATGTTGATGTTGGCGTTTACTTTTTGGAGAAACCTAAGATAAAGGCCTTGAGCTTGCAGGCAAATGTATCGAAGGCAGTAAATGGACACACGCGTGGTGGTGTAGGGCATCGAGAGAAGTGTATCCGTGTCATTTATCAAGGGGCCTTTGATGTTGATCTTCCTGTGTATTACAAAATACCGCAAGACAAGCATCCCTTCATAGCCACTAAGAAAGGCTGGCATCAAAGCGACCCCAAAGAATTGTGCGATTGGTTTGAAAAGAAACGGAAAGAAAAGGATACTGATGGCCAGATGCTGCGGCTGGTGAAATATTTTAAAGCTTGGGCAAATCAAAGGGAGAAAAAAATGCCAAGTGGTATAGCGTTAAGCGTATGGGTGGCGAACCATTACAGGTTTAATAAGAGAGATGATATTGCATTTTTCGAAACTGCAAAGTCTATTAAAAGCAAATTTTGGTGGGAAGTGGTTTGTAAAAATCCTGCAACACCCGGTGATGATTTCTTAGCAAAATTGGATAGAAACCAAGTAAGCAATTTTAAAAAATCCTTTTATCTCTTAGTTAGCGAGGCAGAACAAGCTATCCTGCAAGATAATCACATTAAAGCCTCATATATTTGGAGGCAGCAATTCGGAGAAAAATTCCCCACATGATAAATAATGAAAGGATGAATAGCTACTTTATTGAATCCATTAGAAAGTTCAAGAACGACATATTGTCTAAGGGTATTTATGATATAGTTAAGTGGCTTGTAATCATATTGTTTATATTTGTTTTCACCAATTTGGTTCCTGCTGTTGATAATCTTCTGTCAAGCACACACGTCATTTCTTTGTACTGGATTGTAATATTAGTAATCTCCTTCACTTTATTAACAATAATCATTGTTAGCAGTGTTTTTAGAAACAAAATAAGCAAAATTTTAAAAAAATATCATACTGATGAACTTACGGGATTAAAGAATAAACATGTAATAAAGGCATATTTAAATCAAAAGATCGATGAGTTCAGAACGAAAGATGAATCAATGTCTATTATTTTGTTGGACATTGATAACTTTAAAAAATTTAACACGGAAATGGGTCACAATTCCGCTGATCAGATTATCAGGAAAGTTGGTGAACTTCTTCGAAATGACAAAAGAGTTACCGATGAAACATTCAGATATTTTACTGGGGATGAGTTTCTCGTAGTTGCTTGTTATACAAGTTTAAGCCAAGCATTGCAAGCCGCAGATCGAAAAAGGGATCTAATTCACAAAAATCTATTCGCAGTAAATGGAAAAAAACATATAGTTACCGTGTCTTGTGGTGTTGCTGAATTCAAAAAGGATGATGATTACATATCATTCACGAATAGAGCAATAGAAGCATTGAATGAAGCAAAAAAAGTAGTTGGTAAAAACAATACGAAATCAATAGTTTAATGGGATCTCCAAGTTTCAAAGAGTATTGTTTCAGTTCGTTTTTTCTATAATGAAAAATTAAAAATATGCCATACAAAATCCCACAACTCCCTTTTGATTTCGATATAGAAACCAAAGCCATCATGAAGAAAACAGCAGTTGCGCGAAGTGCTTTGGCAGAGATGAAGGGTGCGGCGTTGAGTATTCCCAATGAAGATATTCTTATTAGTTCGCTTTCGCTGCAAGAGGCGAAGGATAGTTCGGCCATTGAGAATATTATCACCACCCACGATGAGCTTTTTAAGTCTGATTTTATGGCACAGGATTTTACAAGTCTTGCCAGTAAGGAAGTGCATAATTATGCTGCCGCCTTGCGATGGGGTTTTCAAACCGTGAAAAAATTAGGTTTCTTGAGCAACAATCATATTACCGACATACAGGCCGTTTTAGAAGAAACGAAGGCTGGATTTCGGAAAGTGCCGGGGACGGATTTGAAAAATGAGCAAACTGGAGAAGTAGTTTACACCCCACCTCAAACGTATGATGAAGTAGTGGCGCACATGGTAAATCTGGAGAGCTTTATAAATAACGACGATTTAACGGATTGGGATCCATTGGTAAAGATGGCAGTTCTCCATCATCAGTTTGAAAGTATTCACCCTTTTTATGACGGCAATGGGCGTACGGGTAGGATAATAAATATTCTTTATCTGGTAAAAGAAGGCTTGTTGAACTTGCCTATCCTTTATTTAAGCCGGTATATCAATCGGAATAAAGCTGACTATTACCGTTTGCTTCAAAAAGTGCGTACTGAAAATGCCTGGGAAGAATGGATTTTGTTTATCCTCGACGGTGTAGAGGAAACCGCATTGCAAACCATTAAAATCATTGAAGGAATTAAAAACTTGATGAAAAGCCACAAGGAAAGAATCCGAACAGAGCTACCTAAAATATACAGTCAGGATCTCCTTAACAACCTATTCCGACATCCATACACCAAGATTGATTTTGTTATGCAAGATACCGGCGTGAGCAGAAAAACGGCTGCCAAGTATCTGGACGAACTGGATAAACTCGGAATCGTATTCAAGCAAAAGATTTGGAAGGACAATTATTATATCAACACAGATTTATTTAACCTTTTGCAGCATGTCAACAAATTATAGTCAGGTGCATAAATGGATAAAACCTACCCACGAGGACTCTCTCATGGGTAAATTATTCCGTTTTTTACCTATGACAAACCTGTCGTGTGTAAAAAGTGCGCAAAAACTGCGCATGAACAACCTAACATGTATAGAAAAGCACCGGAATCTATACATGCCAAGCGTGATATGTATAGAGAATGCCACTTTTCTATACATGAAATAAAGAAATTAAAGAATGTATGGACACACCCAGTTTTAAAGAAGACCACATAAGCCAAATACCGGCATTGCAAATGTTGCAAAAATTGGGGTATCAATATCTCACACCCGATGAGGCTTTGCAGATGCGCGGTGGAAAAACGACCCAGGTTATTTTGGAAGATGTTTTACGTAAGCAGCTCACGGAAATCAACAGCATAAAAGTAAGCGCAAAGAAAACCAGCTTCTTTTCGAATGATAATATTGATCGTGGCATTATGGTCTTGAAAGAGATTTTGATGAATGATGGCTATATAAATGCTTGCGAAACGGCGTATAATCTACTCACCTTGGGCAAGGCGTTGGAGCAAAGTATTGATGGTGACAAAAAGAGTTTCAACTTGCGCTACATTGACTGGGAAAACATGGGAAACAATGTATTTCATGTTACCGAAGAATACAGCGTAATGCGCAGCACCAGCAAAGACCATTACCGACCTGATTTGGTTTTGTTTATTAATGGTATTCCAATTACAATAATAGAATGCAAACGCCCAGATATGAAAGAGCCGCTAAAACAGGCTATCAGTCAGCATTTGCGCAACCAGCAGGAAGATGGCATCCGGGGATTATATATTTATTCGCAACTTACTTTGAGCATTGCAACCCAAGAAGCGGCTTATGCTACCAATGCCACACCAGAAAAGTTTTGGTCGAAGTGGAAAGAAAAGTTTGAATCGAAGCAGGACGAAGAGCAATACAAGGAGACGCTCCATGAGTTAAAGAATAGTCCCTTAACTACCGATCAGAAATCAAAACTGTTTTCAGATCGCTTCCGCTATGTTAAGTCCTATTTTAATGCATTAGAAACCGAGGATATTCTAACAACGGTTCAAGACGAATACCTTTTTGGTTTATGTCGTCCCGAGCGTCTCATGGATATCATGCATAACTTCATTCTGTTTGATAATGGGGATAAGAAAATAGCCAGATACCAGCAGTATTTTGCCGTTAAGAAATCAATGAAACGCATTCAGCATATAGAAGGAGGCAGGCGCAAGGGCGGAGTGATTTGGCATACGCAGGGAAGTGGGAAATCTCTCACAATGGTTATGCTTGCTCAAGCCATTGCGATGGATAAGAATATTCGCAATCCTAAAATTATTCTTGTAACAGATAGAACAGATTTGGATCGCCAAATTACCGGCACGTTTCGTAAATGCGGGATGTTTGTTGAGAATGCTTCTACCGGGCAACGTTTGGTTGAGCTGCTTGAAAGCAAAAGCGATGCGGTGGTTACTACCGTTATCAACAAATTCGTAGCTGCGGTTAAAAAGATTAAAAAACCGCTTCAGAGTCACGATATATTTGTGTTGGTAGATGAGGGGCACAGATCTCAAGCCGGTACCTTTAATATTGAAATGCAAAAGACATTACCCAACGCTTGTTTTATTGCACTCACAGGTACACCGCTTTTCAAAAAGGATAAGAGTACTGCAGCAAAGTTTGGAGGTATTATTGATGATTATACGGTAGATCAGGCGGTAAAAGACAAAGCCGTGGTTCCCTTGTTGTATGAAGGCAGGTTGGCAAAGCAAACAGTTAATGCCAGTCCTTTAGATACTTTTTTTGAAATGGTTTCGGAGCCATTAACAGTTTACCAAAAAGCAGATTTCAAGAAAAAATTTAGCCGCGCTGATCAGCTCAATAGTGCAGAGCAAAAGATTTATGCCATTGCCTGGAATATCAGTTTACATTTTAGAGATAACTGGCAAGGCAAAACTCCATTTAAAGCACAACTTGTATGCGATAAGAAAGTGAATGCAATTCGCTACAAGCAGTTTCTGGACGAGATTGGTATTGTATCAAGCGAGGTGTTGATTTCATCTATTGATGACCGTGAAGGTGAGGACAGTGCTTATGAGAAATCATCAGAAAAGGAAAATCGCTTTTGGAAGCGAATGATGGATGAACATGGGAACCAGAAATTATACGAGAAAAACATAATCAGTCGATTTAAAAACCAAAAGGATCCTGAGATAATCATCGTTGTAGATAAGCTCCTTACGGGCTTTGATGAACCTAAAAACACTGTTCTATACCTAACAAGAAATCTTCGAAATCATAAGCTACTGCAAGCTATTGCTCGGGTTAACAGGATATATCCTGACAAGGAATTTGGCTATATCGTAGATTACTATGGAGTTATTGAAAACTTGGATGATGCTCTCTTGATGTATTCATCTTTTGAAGATTTTGATGAGGAAGATTTGGAAGGTACGCTGACCAACATTGCTGAAGAAATCAAGAAGCTTCCGCAAAAGCATTCTGAACTATGGGATATTTTCAAAACCGTGGCAAACAAGCGAGACGCTGAGGCATATCAGGTTTTGCTTAAAGATGAAGCGATACGTGCAGTGTTCTATGATAAATTGGCTGCATTTGCCAAAGGATTGAAGTTGGCACTTTCATCAATGTTGTTTCACAAAGAAACAGAGGAAAAGGTCATCGATCGATACAAGGAAGACTTGGCGATGTTTATGAAATTAAGAATGTCAGTAGTTGAGCGGTACTCTGATGCTGTAGATTACAAGCAATATGAAGGGCAAATTCAAAAGCTGATCGATACGCACGTCACCAGTGAGAAAGTGGAAGTGATTACTGAGCTGGTAAATATTTTTGATAAAGATAAGTTTCAGGAGGAAGTTGAGAATACAACCGGCAAAGCTGCCAAGGCGGATAAGATTGCCAGCAGAACCGCTAAACACATCTCTGAAAAGATGGATGAAGATCCTGCTTTTTATAAAAAATTCTCGCAGATGCTAAAGGATGCAATTTCCGAATACGAGACGAAGCGGATAAATGAAGCTCAGTATTTACGTAAAGTCCAAGATATTATGGAAAATGTGCTGGCCAGAACCGACAGTGATATTCCTGAAGCTTTGAAAGATAGAGATGTGGCCAAGGCATTCTATGGGTTGACTCTTGAGGCGCTAACGGATAAGATAGAAAATATAAACTTGAGCACCGAAATTGCTTTGCATTCTGCGCTTGAAATTGATGATCTAATAATAAATGCTGTACTTGATAAAGGCAAAGCAATTGTTGACTGGCAGCAAAAATCCAGCATTACCGGAAAACTGCAAATTGAGATTGGAGATTATCTCATTGATGAAGTTAGAGACAAATATCACATTTCATTAAGTTTTGGTGAAATGGATGAGATTGCAAATAATTGTATTGAGGTTGCTAAATTAAGATACAAGTGATATCAGCTAATATTCAATTCGGATCTAAACAGATTGAGTTTAGGGTAGAATACACCGATCGAAAGACGCTTGGAATTACCGTTACACCTGAAATGGATGTGCTGGTTAAGGCCCCGAATGATAGTACGATGCCCAAAATAAAAGAAAAGCTCCAAAAGAAAGCAGCTTGGATTTTAAAGCAGCAAAGCTTCTTTCTGACATTTCATCCGAAGGCAACTGATCGTAAATATATCTCGGGAGAAACGCATTTGTATTTGGGCAGGCAGTACATTCTTAAAGTAGATGAAAGTGATCAGGAATCAATAAAGCTTAAAGGAAAATTTATTGAAGTAAAAGCGCGTAATAAATCAAGAGTTAAAGACTTGATTAAGAGCTGGTATTTGGAACGCGCCAGGTCTAAATTTCATTCGACCGCCCAGCCTCTAATTGAAAAATTCAAGAAATATAATGTTGAGCCGAGCTCAATTGTATTAAGAGAAATGGCAACTCGTTGGGGTAGTTGTACTCCAAAGGGAAAAATTATATTAAATCCTGAATTGATTAAAGCTCCTAAAGGATGTATCGAATATGTGATTATCCATGAGTTATGTCATTTAATTCACCGCGACCATACTCAAAGGTTTATCGATTTGCAAACAAAAGAGATGAAGGACTGGGAGAAGTGGAAGGGGAAATTGGAGAGGTTGTTGGCTTGAAAGGGTTAACGCTATGTGCAATTACTCTATAAAAATCGTAAATTTCGCGCTAAAGCCAAAGATAGAGTGAACAGCATTTAGGATTTCTTGAAAGTTTTAAATATTACTCATGTAGCAATACCATAAACTCACAAGGGATCCAGTTTTTAATGGTTTTGGCAAATAAAAGATATGGAGATAACCGAAAAGCTATTAATTGAGTTACAAAACCGGCTCAAAATTGGTAACCGAAGAGGTGTTCACTTAAATGCCATTCCGGGTCGTTCAAGATATAAATTTGATCTAACACGACTTTCTCATATTGACGAGAATCTCCCGAAGAATTTCATTAATTCTTTGCTGACTGAATTACCTTTAAAGTTTAAAATAAGTTGGAAAGACAATGTTCCTGATTTGAATTCGCTGTTTGAAGAAGATCAAACTCAATTAGTGAAAATCACAAAATCCTTTGAGAATCTAATCAATCAGACTGATGCGATTGAATCAGAAAAGGGATTAAATACGTTTGGTTTTGGTTTTCCAATATTAATACGCAGAGATGAATCAGATAATAAACTAACAGTTGCTCCAATCTTAATCTGGTCTTTAAGAATTAAACGAACAAGGGAATTTAACACTTGGGAAATTCAACGAAGTGAAGATGATCCGATATATATCAATGAGGTTTTAATCAATCATTTACATAATGATTCGAAAATTGGGATTGAACAAATCTCGAGCGAACATTTGGATGATGGATTAATTGACAGGGATGAACTCTTGGATATTTGTGTAAATATTATTGAATCAATAAATAGCACTTCGCCGAGCGACCTACGAGAAACCTTTGCCCAAAAATTAAATAAGATCAAGCCAATAGCTGATAAAAATCATTATGAAAAGCTACCATTAACTTCAAATAATTCATTCATAGATTTCGGAGGGCTATTTTCCATTTTCGAAGTGCAGAAACAAAATATTATTCACGATTATGGAAATCTACTTGAGCTTCAAGGGGCAACAATTAACCTTGAGGATATGGACGAACATTCTTTTCAACCTATTTCATCGGTGGAAACTGACCCATCTCAACAAGGCATTTTACATTCTTTAAAAACCTCGAGGAATATTCTTATTCAGGGGCCTCCCGGAACAGGCAAAAGCCAGTCTTTAACGGCTATTTTGGTTAACGCTCTTGAGAATCATAGGAAGACCATAGTAGTTTGCGAGAAGCGTACCGCTTTGGAAGTTTTATTCAATGCATTGAATGAGAAGGGGCTTGGTGATCAATCCATTTTAATCAAGGATATTGTAAAAGATAGGAGACAAGCGGTTAATTCAGTCAGAGAAAGAGTTGATAATTTTTCCTATCGCAGATCCGGATATGCTTATTCTAAAGAGACGCTCGATAATATAATTGAGAAATCGAAAACTCTCATTGATGCAATAAACAGGAGGCACCAAAAGTTGGATGAGAAGCTTATTGGGAATAAAAATTGGACAGATATTGTAGGTTCCTTACTTCTTGAGTTAAAAGATAATTCTGAAGATTATAATTTGGATTTAAGTAGGGAGAGCTTTTCTTATCAATCGGCTGAACTTAATGGTTTACTTGAAATGATTAGACAGGGTCAAAATTTGTATAACGATTATAAGCCATTTCAGGAACTATCGTTTTTAGAGCCTTCAAATTTAATAGGTGACAATCCTTTTATTATTGAACGTAAAATTGAGGAAGATTTTTCGTTTTATAAAAATGAACTTGAGAGTATTAGGAAGCTAAGCGAAAGCTACGAGCAAGAATTTTATTGTATTCGAATTGAACAGCTAAATAAGCAGGTGTCTGAAATTGATAAAATATCTGGTCTCTTATTTGAAATATTTTCAAAATATGAATCATCTGATGATTTTTATGATGAAGAAAAAACGAGTAGTCTTTTCTTCAAAGCGGTATCCATCTTTTCAAGGAAAAGAAAATTAGCAATTCAAGACCAATTGCAGGTAAATAGTTTGTTTGCCAAATATTTAGAACAATCTAATTCCTGTAAAGACTTAGTACAGATTTCATATGTAGATACCATCAGTAATAAGAAATTAAGTCTTTTAGACCATCAGAAAGTTCTTAAGGACATAAAGAATAACTTTCAGGCTAAAATTTCAAATGAATTTAGCGAGTTAAATGTGCTTAGGGTTGATAGGAAACAATTTGAAACCGACACATTAATTTTTATTATAAAAATGGTTCATGGCTTATTACGCCGCATAGTTGAAGATGATTGGAGTTGTCCAGATCTTAGAGGTGATGATCTGAATTATTATATTGAAAGTATTCAAGAGATTATCAACCAAAAAGAAAGATTCTTTGGAAACGAAAACGACCTCTTTTCGATTGAGTTCAAATGGTTTCAGTATTATAATAGCATTTCGTCTGAAAATAAATTGATTATCGATCAATTAGTTGAAAAATTGGATTGGAGAAAAACATTTTTGCTATTCTATTTAAATTCAATGCTCGTGAATTCAGCTAATATGGATTTGCCCACAAGTGATAATGACCACTTAGAATTGGGTAAGTCTTTATCAGAACTTGAAAAAGAACAAATAAGATACATAAGGGGCCATTGGTTTTCGGAACAAATTGATGCCACACGGGAGTTTTATCTCGATAATCCGAATTTGGCTGTTGAGAATCTCTATAATAAGCGGGCAAGTACAAACCATAAAAGGCTTTCGTTACGAGAAATTGTGAAGATGGATTTGGATTTATTCACTACTTTCTTTCCTGTTATTCTTACAACACCGGATGTTGCAAGTAATCTTTTCAAAGGACAAAATCAATATTTCGATATTGTAATGTTTGATGAGGCAAGTCAATTGAAGTTAGAAGATAATTTGCCAGCGCTATTAAAGGGGAAACAAATAGTAATAGCCGGAGACGAACATCAAATGCCGCCTTCCAATTATTTTAGCAAAATCTTTGATGGTACTATAGATGATGAAGATGAATTCGAAGATGAGGTAGATAGAATTCGAAACGATTTAAGCACTTCTTTACTGGACTGTGAGTCACTTCTTGATTTTGCGTCTGAACTTGGTTTTGAAAAAAAGCATTTAGATTTCCATTATCGTTCGCGACATCCTTACCTGATAGACTATTCAAATTACGCCTTTTATAATCAACGGTTAAAGCCTTTGCCCAATAGCTTTGAATATGTTCCAATAAAATATATTCCTGTTAATGGAACCTATACAAACACTTCGAATGATTCTGAAGCAGAAACGGTTCTTTCAATTCTTGAGAACAATATTGCAAGATTTTCGGATGGAAATTACCCAACAGTTGGGGTTGCCACATTCAACATAAATCAACGAAACTTAATTTTAGGAAAAATAAATGATAGAAGAAAGTTAGAACATTATAAAGACTTTAATGATAAAATCGTTGAGCTGGAAGAGAATGGATTCTTTATAAAGAATTTGGAGAATATTCAAGGCGATGAAAGAGACGTTATTATTCTTTCTACAACATACGGGATTAATAACGAAGGTAAGTTCGCGCAGCGGTTCGGTTCAATTAATCACCAAAAAGGGTATAAATTATTAAACGTAATAATTACCAGAGCAAAATACAAAATATATGTTTGCTCATCTATTCCGCAAGAGGTGTTTCTAAACTACAAAGAACACTTAATTACAGAGGGTTCTAATAATAGGAGAGGTGCTTTCTATGCCTATTTAGCCTATGCCAAAGCAGTAAGTGACCAAGATAATGAGACCAGAATTTCGGTATTGAACGCACTTGCCGAAAACTCAACTAATAAGACGGCTATTGACAATTTCAATGCTGATCTGGAATCACCATTTGAAGAAGAAGTTTATGAAGCGCTAAAAGAGCATTTTGATCAAGACAAAATAATACCACAGCTTCAATTTGCTGGTTTTAGAATTGATTTAGTTTATGACACAAAACGAATTGGTTTACCCAGAATTGCCATAGAATGTGATGGAGCTGCATACCACTCCAGTCAAGAAGCTTATTTACATGACCGACATCGCCAAAAGATTCTTGAAGGACATGGTTTTGTCTTTCATAGAATTTGGAGTACAAATTGGTGGAGAAATCCGAAACGAGAAACCCGTAAACTAGTTGAATTCATTCAAAGCATTGAACATAGCCAGCCATCGCTTTTTGAGGATAATCATAGAACTGGTTTTGCTTTTACTGATGATATAGTCATAAAGGAGAATGACCAAGCCAGGATTGTTACTGATGCCATGGAAAATCTTGAATTCCGAATAAATTCAAAACGTGGAAATGAAACAACTCAAACTGAATTATTCAAAGAAATCATAGGTTTAAATAGTAAAGTAAAAGTCAAATACTTGAATGATAACAAAATATTGAAAGTTCAGTTAGTTGACCAAACAGTTTCAACATTAGAGAAAGTAAGCGGGATTCAAAAAATCAATATAAAATCTTCAATGGGAGTTGC
Organism: Cryomorpha ignava; assembly: GCF_010686655.1. Taxonomy (GTDB): domain Bacteria; phylum Bacteroidota; class Bacteroidia; order Flavobacteriales_D; family Cryomorphaceae; genus Cryomorpha; species Cryomorpha ignava. The sequence goes on from NZ_JAAGVY010000027.1 coordinate 27,306, forward strand.
ATTAATTGGAAAATCAGTAGGTGATATTGTGAAAGTTGGAGCTTTGGATACTTATGTGGGAATATTGGAGATATTAGAGTAAATCACAGATAAAATTATCATGTCACCAATTTTCGCTTCGTTGCATTCACAGTGTTCTAATAATTAGGCTTTTCCATCGCTTGTCTATTTCATTTCAATAACAATCATCATATGCGTGGGCACTTACCTCTCCTTAATGATGATTAGCTTAAAATGAGTTGCTTCCTTGAACTTTGCCGTCTTACTTGAATTCCTATCTTTCACCACCACATGAGAAACCCTAAATGGCATCGGGATGAAATAATTCTTGCTTTGGATCTATATTTTCAATTAGAACCTGGGCAGATCAATCATTCCAATCCGCGTATTATTGAGGTATCCAAAAATCTAAATCGATTGCCGATTCACGATACCCGTCCGGATGAAGTGAAGTTCAGGAATCCCAATGGGGTGAGTCTTAAGCTCAGTAATTTTTTAGCAATAGATCCATATTATCATGGGAAAGGCATGCAGAGCTTTAGCAAACTTGACAAGAAAGTCTTTGATGAATTTATCACAGACAAAGCACGTCTTCATCGATTAGCTGAACAAATACGATTGGCCACTCAAGATGATGATCGCAATTTCGCCCTTTATGAGATTCCTCAAGCCGAAGAATTTGACCCAATAGAAGTTTGGGAGGGTCAGGTGATTTATAAATTGCATAAACTTCGCGAACGCAATTCTAAGATTAATCAACGAAAGAAAGACACGTTTTATAACCAATTTGGAAAACTCGAATGTGAAGCCTGTACTTTTGATTTTGAGAAATTCTATTTGGAGCTTGGAAAGGGATACATTGAATGTCACCACCGTATTCCTCTGGCCGATTTAGAGGCAGAAAAGAAAACAAGTCTTGATGATTTGGCACTTGTATGCAGCAATTGTCACCGGATGCTTCACAGAGAAATCAGCACGCTATCGGTAGAAGAGTTGAAATGGCGAAACAATGGAAGTAAGTCTTTGTACTTTAATTTTGAGAGAATGCGTTTTTAATAGAAAATCGAAAAGGGCAAGAATGCTGTCAAAACCTCCACAGCCTCCAGTTGCACCTGCTAACTTTCCTATCTTGTAAAAAAAAATACCCAGAGCTTGCCAATATCTGATTAACACACCCGAAAAAATCCGTTAACCTTTGTATTTTAGCCATGCCTAATTACTGCTATGTCAAAGATATATTTTACCATCTTGTTTTTTGCCTTTACGGGATTTGCTTTTGCACAAACAGATACCACTTCATCTCCCCCTGAGCCCTTAGGCGGAATAGAGCGATTAGCGCTGCGGTATTACGACATTGAATTTACACCCGAGCAGCGACAATTACTGAAAGGTGTGGATGTGGAAATGATATATTTTGTGAGTGATTCAGGTGTAGCGCGGCTTGAATCGGTAAACGGAATTCTGAATCGAGCCATCAGGGACAGTCTTTTTTCGCGGACCGATGACCTGCCGCGCTTTAAGCCGCAGATGACCCGGGGTATTGCAAAGCAGTCACTTTACTTTATGCAGATGCAATTTCCGGAATATATCATCCGGCCACAAGACCCTTTGTACAATTCACCGATGTACTTACAAAAACTCGAAATGGATGATTTCGAATTTATTGAATTGTCTGAAGCCAGGTTAGATATGGTCATCGGTGGCATGGTAAATACCTTTATTGGTAGTCCTGCAGATTATCTCAACACGGGTGGCGGAATGAAGTTGCTGCTTGCGGCGACGGGTGAAAACAAGATGTTTTATGGAATGAATATGAATTTTTATGGCAATAAACGAAAGGCACAATACGACGTGAAGAGCACCCTCGAGCAGTATGAGAATCCTGGCACATTATTTATTGGAATTACCGCGGGTAGATGGTTCAATCCGTTTTCGTTGCAGGTAGATTTGAATTATGCTATCCAGAATATTACAGAACGCAAGGAAGACGATGATTCGGAATGGATTCAATTCCGCGGATTCAGTCCGGGTCTGATAGCTCATTATCCGCTGCAACTTGGCAAAGATAAATTATCAGTCAACGCACTCTATGGTCGCCCTAGCTTTGTAGCCCATTACCTAAGCTTTAGTTTTGGTATGCGTTACATGTTTATGAACCACTCTGCTGCAAGCGGCCTCATGGCTGAGGTGGGAGTTAGTTATCGCCTGACCACGAAAATGGTTGAGTCGTATAAAATTAAAGATTCATTTTATGAGCGGTGATGTTCGTGATAAAGGTTCAGTCTTTATTTTTTAAACGAAGAGTTGTTTATCTTGTTCCATCAAACTACTCCCATGATAAAACATACCATTTCCATATTCCTCTTTTTTCTCCTATCAGCAAGCGCCATCGCCCAAGACACCACCATCACCTGGATTAATCAGATTGAAAAGCCGGTTGGGCGCGAGTTAGCAGCTTATGAAAGGTATTCCTGGCAAGAAAATGATAGCATCTGGCAAGTGCGGGATTATTTTCCGGAAGGAGATTTGCAAATGAGTGGAACCTGCGCTGACGCAGATTTGAGCGTGAAGCATGGGGAATATCGTTATTTTGCAGAAAATGGCACATTGACGACAGAAGGCCGCTATGATCAGAATGTTCGGGAAGGCTTTTGGAATAATTGGTACGACAATGGAAACCTGATGGAGCATGGAAAGTTCCTGAGTGACGACACAGACCTGGAGCGCGACAGTATTTGGAACAGTCTCATGGAAATGAAAGAGATTGCCCGATTTTATATGCGGGAAAGTTTAAAAGACAGTACCTGGGAATATTTCCATGAGAATGGAGTGAGAAGTGGCCTGGAAGAATATGAATCCGGAATTTTAATAGAAGGCCAATATTGGAATGCAGATGGCTCGGAAGTCGCATCGGATGCGATTGTCAACAGGTTTCCTGAATACCCAGGAGGTTTGGAGAAAATGATGCGTTACTTAACGAGAAATATGGAATATCCTAAAGCAGCCAAGAGAAACGGGATTGGAGGGACTGTTTATATCAGTTTTGAGGTTGATAAAGAAGGTAACGCTAAGAATTTTGCTGTGGCTAAGTCTGTCTCACCCGATCTCGACGCTGAAGCACTACGTGTATTGCAGTCGATGCCGCGTTGGACTCCGGGGATGGCTCAAAATCGCCTGGTAAATGTTCAATATACGATGCCGATCAAATTTACTTTGAGGTAGGCGATTAGTTTACTGCAATAAGTGAGTGATGAGGTGGAATCAAAATAAGGCAAATTAGATGTTGTTTTAGATGAAGAAACTGTTTGGCTGATTCAGGTACAACTGGGGCAATTGTTCGGAAAAGACAAACGCCCCATTTCAGAGCATATCAGAAATATGTTTAAAGAGGGAGAACTGAAAGAAAATATGGTTGTCCGGAAATTCCGGACAACCACTCAACATGGTGCTATTCCAGAGAAAACGCAGGAACATGTTAAGAACTTTTTTATAGAAAAAGAACTTGAAGCAGATCGAATTAGTTGGAACTTCCGAACAGTTCAAACCGAAGGTTCAAGTACGGTTGAAAGAGAAATAGAGCACTAAGCAAGAATTCAATCCTTTTCATCGGCAAGCCAACTTTGTCAACCCTTCTTTGTATTTTTGAAGAGAGAATTAACGCGGCCTACTTTTGTCAAAAAAATCAGAGCAAAACAATAATTTACAACCATGAATACCAGCGACATTCTTATCTACCAAAACCAAGACGGCAACATCAAAATAGATGTTCGCTTAGATGAAGAAACTGTTTGGTTGACTCAAGCACAGCTTTGTGAGCTATTTCAAAAATCGAAAGCCACTGTTAGCGAGCACATTAAAAATGTGTTTGAAGAAGGTGAATTAAAAGAAAGTTCAGTTGTTCGGGAATTCCGAACAACTGCCGCTGATGGCAAAAATTATGCTACCAATCACTATAACTTAGATGTGGTGATTTCAGTAGGCTATAGAGTAAAATCCCAACAAGGAACGCAATTTCGTATTTGGGCTACCCAACGACTAAAAGAATACATTGTCAAAGGTTTTGCGCTGAATGATGACCGTTTTAAGTCGGGTAGTTCGATGAACTATTTTAATGAACTGCAAGGCCGTATTCGCGAAATACGCCTATCTGAAAAGTTCTTTTACCAGAAAATAAAAGAGATTTATACCACCAGTATTGACTACGACCCAACGAATGAAAAAACGATTGCATTTTTTAAAATAGTACAAAACAAATTGCTTTGGGCAATTAGCCAACAAACCGCAGCAGAATTAGTGTATAGGCGTGCAGATGCGCAACTACCTTTAATGGGAATGCTCTCTTATGATAAAAAGCAGGCAGCTTCTATCAAAAAAGCTGAGGTGAGCATTACTAAAAATTATTTAGGCGAAGATGAGATGAAACTATTGGGTTTATTGGTAGAGCAATATCTCGCATTTGCCGAGCCATGGCACAGCAAAAGACTCCAATGTATATGAGAGATTGGGCTGATAGGCTAGATGCTATTTTACAACTCAATGGAAGAGAATTGCTAACCCACGCAGGTAAAGTATCTCATAAAATGGCTTTGGAAAAATCGGGAACAGAATATGAAACATTTAAGGAGCAGCTAAAATCAACTGAAAAAGAAGAAAGCCTAAAAGAGCTGGAAGAGGATATTGAAAATTTGAAAAAGCTTCAAAAGTGAAGTTTGCCGGAATCTCATTCCCTCTCAAAGCGTCCCAAGAATCCTCAAAATCTCTACCCCAACCTTCTTGCCTTACTCCCGCCAAATCCTTTTACTTCCATGATTTCTTCCGGAATAGTGGGTTAATTAGGAAGGAATAATTAAGAACAGTCACTTGCGAATTCTTAATTCACCATTCGTAATTCCTAATTGGCAAAACCATAACTTCGCCCCAAATACCTGCTATGACAGATAAAGAAACCAACAAAGCCATTTACATCGCCACGACTGAGCCGAATAGCGGTAAGTCTATTATCTCTTTGGGGTTAATGCAATCGCTATTGGGAAAGGCGGCACGAGTTGGCTATTTCAGACCGATTGTTGATGACTTTAAGCCCGGAAAAATCGATAACCATATCAATACCGTCTCAACTTATTTCAACCTGGACTTGAAGTTTGAGGATGCTTATGTTTTCACCCGGAGCGAGGTGATTCGAAAGAAGAATGAGAACAAAGACGATGAGATAATCGGTAAGATTATTGAAAAGTATAAGGCACTTGAAGAGCGGTTTGATTTTATTTTGGTAGAAGGCACCAGTTTTACCGGCGAAGGTTCCATTATAGAATTTGATATTAATGTATTGATCGCCAAAAATCTGGGTGTTCCGGCAATAATTTTAGCCAGTGGTATTGGCAAAACATTGGAAGAACTTGTGGGCAACTTACAAATGGCTTTTGATACTTTTAAAGACAAAGGTGTTGAGGTTTTGTCTGTGATCGCGAATAAGGTACAGCCCGAAAATCTGGAGCTTGTGGTTTCTGAATTGGAAAAATACTTGCCTTCAGAAGTCATTGTAAGCGCTATTCCATTGAATCCTGTTTTGGCGAATCCGTCCGTTAAAGAAATTGTGGAAATTCTAAATGCCGAAGTCCTTTTCGGAGCGGAATTTATCAATAATCAAGTGGGTAATTTTAGTGTGGGCGCCATGCAACTGCACAATTATCTGCTTTTTCTGAAAGAAAATGATTTGGTAATTACGCCGGGCGACAGAGCCGATTTAATTGTGGGAGTGTTGCAGGCAAATATGTCAGACAACTATCCAACTATATCAGGCATTGTGCTTACAGCGGGTCTACGCCCTGAAAATTCAATTATCAAACTCATTGAAGGGCTTCCAAATATTGTTCCGATCATTTCGGCAAAAGAAGGAACATTTACGGTAACGAATAGTATTGGAGCCATAAAATCACAGATCTACGCTGAGAACACAGAAAAGATAACTACTTCTATTCAGGATTTTGAAAAGTATGTAAAAGTGGATGCTCTGGTGGAAAGACTTATTACATTTAAATCAAATGGAATTACGCCCAGGATGTTTCAGTACAATCTATTGAAGAAAGCCAGAGCGCACAAAAAGCATATTGTTTTGCCGGAAGGACTGGATGAGCGCATTTTAAGAGCCACAAAACATTTGGTTGATCTGGATGTAGTGAAAATCACATTGCTTGGCGACAGAAAACAAATAGAAGAGAAAGTAATCATGCTTGATATTGGGCTGGATATCAACACGGTTAACATTATAAACCCTATTGAATCTGTCCAGTTTGAAGCGTATTCAAAAAACCTCTATGAGCTTCGGAAACACAAGGATGTGAATCTTGCGATGGCTAAGGATTTGATGGAAGATGTTTCTTATTTCGGCACCATGATGGTAAATAATGGGGATGCTGATGGGATGGTTTCGGGTGCCATACATACTACCCAGCATACGATTCGGCCTGCCCTGCAAGTTATTAAGACTAAGCCGGATACGTCGATTGTCTCTTCGGTGTTTTTTATGCTTTTGGAAGATCGCGTTACGGTATATGGAGATTGTGCGATCAATCCCAGTCCCACAGCCGAGCAATTGGCAGAAATTGCGATTTCGTCTGCAGCCACCAGTTTGGCTTTTGGGATTAGTCCTAAAATCGCTATGCTATCCTATTCTTCTGGTACTTCGGGTGTGGGAGAGGAGGTAGAAAAGGTGAGAAAGGCAACAGCAATCGTAAAGCAGAAAAGACCCGATCTAAAAGTGGAAGGGCCAATCCAATACGATGCAGCGGTTGATATAACAGTCGGTAAATTAAAGCTTCCCGATTCAGAGGTTGCCGGTCAAGCCAATGTCTTTATTTTCCCGGATTTGAACACAGGGAATAACACTTACAAAGCAGTGCAAAGAGAGACCAAGGCAATGGCGATTGGACCTGTCATTCAAGGCTTGAACAAACCGGTTAACGATTTAAGCCGTGGCTGTACCATCGACGATATTTTTAACACAGTGATCATTACTGCTATTCAGGCGCAGGGCATTTAAATTACAATAGACCTATGAATATATTGGTAATCAATTCCGGAAGTTCTTCTGTGAAATTCCAGTTAATCGAAATGCCTTCTGAAGTTTTGATTTGTAGTGGATTGGTAGAGCGGATTGGTCATGCCGATGCCATTCTAAACTATAAAACAAGAAGTGGGGTAGCCTTTCGGCAAATAGATCATATAGAATCGCATAGCGAAGGACTTCGTAAAATTGTAGAATTATTGCTTGATCCTGAAAAAGGAGTTATAGCGAATAAAGATGAAATTGCCGTGGTGGGCCATCGGGTTGTTCACGGAGGTAAGTTATTTTCAGAGACCATCTTGATCACTCCAGAAGTAAAGCAAAATATTGCGGAATATTCTGCTTTGGCGCCTTTGCACAATCCGCATAATCTGGAAGGTGTTTTGGTGGCCGAAAAGCTTTTTCCTAATGCAAAACAAGTTGCGGTTTTTGATACTGCTTTTCATCATACTATCCCTGAAAAGGCAAAAAAATATGCGATTCCAAACGAGTTTTATGAGAAGCATGGTGTTCAGGTATATGGTTTTCATGGAACGAGTCACCAGTATGTTTCCGCGAAAGCGATTGAATATTTAGGACTTAAAACATCAAAAATTATTTCTATTCATTTGGGCAATGGTTGCAGTATCACTGCGGTGATGGATGGCAAAAGTGTAGACCATAGTATGGGATTTTCGCCCTCTCCGGGTTTGATAATGGGAACCAGAGCCGGAGATATCGATCACGGTGTTATTTTCTTTTTAATCAATAATTTGGGTTACAGTGCTGATGAAGTTAACAATCTGCTCACCAGACAAAGTGGAATGCTGGGGCTTACGGGTCATATGGATTTGAGGGATATTCAGGCTGAAGCCGAAAAAGGAAATGCTCATTGTCAGCTCGCTTTAGCGATGAATGCTTATCGGATTCAAAAATATATTGGTTCGTATGTTGCTGCTATGAATGGATTGGATGCTATTGTTTTTACTGCTGGGATTGGTGAGAATTCGAAGATGATGCGTAGATTGGTTTGTGCCGATATGGATTTTTTTGGGATTGATTTGGATGATGATAAGAATGAATCTGATTCTAAAGTGATGCGGGAAATTAATGCTGCGGCTTCGAAAGTTAAGATATTGGTTATTCCTACCAATGAGGAATTGGAGATTGCTAAACAAGCTTTTGAGTTGGTGAGGTAGGTTTTTCTCTGGCCTATTTGGTTTTTCTTCAACCGCAAAGGGCACAAAGATTTTATGCAATGGCCGCAGAGGGTTTTTGTTATGAATTATGAAGAACTTGTTAGGGTTTCATGCGGTTCCGGCTTTCTTAATAGAGTCTATCATTGACGTATTGTATCAAGTGTTGATATACAGCATTTTAGTCGTGTGCGCTCCGCAGCGGTATCTACCCTGCGGAAAACATCTATAAATTATAGACTGAACATTTTAAAGCAGCGGTTATCAATATTTACTTGAAATTAATGGCCTCAGGGGTAGATTACCCAGCGGAGCAGTTTTCTAAGATTTAACGTCATCATATCCGTTTTTCAATTTTTTATTGAAGCAGATCTCGATGTGACGAACACTTAGGAATATTGTAACCTAATCCGAGAATCATATTACAAAACAAATAACCCCGCAAGATGCGGGGTTATTCACTATTCAACTATCTATTTAATAAGGAAATTTTCCTTCTTCAATCAGCGTTTGAGCAATTTGCTGACGCAATTCTTTCACGTTTTCACCATCGTTTTTAGTAAAGCGTTTTAGACCCATCAGCATCATTCGTTTCTCATCTCCCTCAACGAATGAGTTTATCGCATCTTTTGCCGCTTTGTTCATACGGTCTGCGGTGTCATAAAGCCATAATTTTGTCATGGCGATTTGATCTTTCGCAGCAGCTTCGCCTTTCATCTCAACTATTTTTTGTGTACGTAGCAAAGTGCTTTCGCTTACATAAGTCCAAATGGCCAGGTCGGCAATATTCATCAATATTTCCTGCTCTTTAGACAGGGTTTGGATTAGCTTTTGTGCGGCAGATCCTGCCACCATCAAAACAACTTTCTTAAAGTTTTCTACAACCTTTTTCTCTGCTGCAAATGCACCGTCATCACCATTTCCAAACTCGGGAATAGATGTCAATTCCTGGGCTACCTTCATTGCCGGGCCCATAAGGTCAAGCTCGCCTTTCATCGCTTTTTTCAAAAGCAAATCAACGGTGAGCATTCGATTAATTTCGTTCGTTCCTTCAAAAATACGGTTTATACGAGCATCGCGGTAAGCACGCTCTACACGTGTTTCGGCACTATAGCCCATTCCACCATAAATCTGTACACCTTCGTCGGCCACATAATCAAGCACTTCCGATCCGAAAACCTTCATCATAGCACATTCGGCTGCAAAGGCTTCGATTCCCTGAAGGATTGCATCGCCTTTGTCCATACCTTCGTCAATTCGCCTATCAATGGCGTTTTGAATGTCTTGCGCTGCACGATAGGTTGCAGATTCGAGCACATACGTGCGCATTGCCTGTTCGGCTAGCTTAAAGCGAATGGCTCCATATTTCGAAATTTGGCGACCAAATTGATGGCGCTCGTTGGCGTATTTAATGCTGTGGTTGATAATATCTTTGGAACCACCAAGAACGCCGGCTGCCAATTTAATCCGTCCGATGTTGAGTATGTTCAAAGCTATTTTAAATCCTTTTCCACGCTCGTAAAGCAGGTTTTCTACCGGCACTTTTACATCGTTGAAAAATACCTGGCGGGTAGAGCTCCCTTTAATCCCCATTTTTTTCTCTTCGGGATTTAGTTGAATACCATCTATATCGCCATCAACGATAAATGCGCTTAGGTTTTCATCATCGTCAATTTTGGCGAAAACGATGAATACATGTGCAAAACCAGCGTTGGTAATCCACATTTTCTGACCGTTAATTACGTAGTGCTTTCCATCGGCAGTAAGAATAGCCTTGGTTTTACCAGAGTTAGCATCAGATCCTGCGCTTGGCTCGGTAAGAGCGTAGCTTGCTTTCCACTCGCCTGTAGCCAGTTTTGGGATGTATTTTTTCTTTTGCTCTTCGTTTCCGTAATAGAGAATAGGAAGTGTTCCAATTCCTGTATGCGCACCATAAGCAACTGAAAACGAATGCCCTGCGCCGAGTGCATCTGCAGCAAGCATACTCGACTTAAAGTCAAGACCCAGTCCGCCGTACTCTTCTGGAATACTTATTCCCAATAGACCCAGCTCCCCGGCTTTGTCAAGCGCGTTTTGCATAAACCCTTCTTCCATGCTGTCCATTCTGTCCAGATTTGGAACAATTTCAGTCTCCAAAAAGTCGTAGCATGTTTGGGCTATCATTTTATGTTCTTCACTCCACTCTTCGGGAATGAATATGTCGGATGGGCTTGTTTCGCGAATGAGAAATTCACCTCCGCGCATTGATTTTTTCTTATCAGTTGTTGTTTCCATGTTATCTTAGTTTTTAGTTCTTGGTGATTAGTTTTTAGACATGATGCAGACTGATTTCAGTCTATTCATGTAAGATATTCCTAATCAATGCTTATTTTTATTATCAAATGGGTTGTTAATTAATTCCTTACATCATAACTTTTGCTGATGATTTTAATCTTTGGTCAAGTTAGAGTGTCCAAAAACCAAAAACTAATCACCAAAAACCAATTAATTCAGTAGCTCAAAAACTCCAGCAGCTCCTTGCCCCGTTCCAACACACATGGTTACAATTCCATATTTGTTCTTTCTACGGCGCATTTCGTTAAAGAGTTGTACACTTAGTTTTGCTCCTGTGCAGCCCAGTGGGTGACCAAGTGCAATGGCTCCACCATTTACGTTTACAATTTCTGGGTCTAAGCCCAGTTCTCGTATTACAGCAAGTGATTGTGATGCAAATGCTTCGTTTAGCTCAAATAGCTCTATGTCACTCTGTTTCAATCCAGCTTTTTTAATTGCTTCTGGAATGGCATAAATTGGCCCAACACCCATAATGCGCGGCTCTAAAGCTGCTACATGGTAGCTTTTTAGCTGAGCGATAGGAGTAAGGTTGTGCTCTTTCAGAAATTTTTCTGAAACGATCATCGTAAACGCGGCGCCATCAGATGTTTGCGAAGCATTTCCAGCTGTAACGCTACCTTTTGTGTCAAAAACAGGACGCAATCTAGCGAGTGCTTCCATATTTGTTCCGCGACGTGGCCCCTCATCAGTGTCAACAGTGTATGTGCGCGTTTGGCGTTTGTCGTCTTTCAGAAAAACTTCTTCAACTTCTATCGGAACGATATCTTCCTTAAACCGACCAGCATCAATTGCTGCCACAGCGCGATGATTTGATTGCATTGCAAAGGCATCCTGATCTTCACGTGAAACTTTGTACTCATTGGCTACAGCCTCTGCGGTAAGGCCCATGCCCCAATACCAATCTGGATCTTTTTTGGCTACAGCAGCATTTGGCACCAGGCGCCAACCTCCAAAAGGGATAGGCGACATGCACTCAACACCACCGGCAATAATACAATCGGCCATGCCAGAGTGTATTTTCGCGGAAGCGATAGCAATCGTTTCTATACCCGATGAACAATACCTATTTACGGTAACGCCCGGCACTTTTTCTGTGTCAAGACCCATAAGCGAAATCATTCGGCCCATGTTTAGACCTTGCTCGGCTTCGGGGGTTGCGTTTCCTACTATTACATCATCAATTCGCGTAACATCCAAATCTGGATGGTCGCTCAAAATTTTCTTAATTACGGCCGCGCCTAATTCATCAGGTCGCTTGAAGCGGAATACGCCTCTTGGGGCTTTTCCAACTGCTGTTCTGTATGCTGAAACTATGTATGCGTTCATATGAGAGAGTTTTTAGTTCTTAGTTTTTGGTTCTTAGTTTTTGGTGTTTGGTTTGGTGCGTGGTTTTGGAATAAAGTTTATTTCTTTTTCGACTTTTCGTCATCAATTGATTTTTGAACTGCTCTTTTAAGCTTATAAATCATTTTATGCAATACTTCCAATTTTAGCTGTAGTGCTTCAAAATCCGCATCCAAAAAGAATTTCAATTTATTAGCGATAATTAATTGTGTATTTAATTCGGCGGCAGAACCGCTGGCAATACTTAAAAATCGGTTAAATTCAAGTTGACTGTTTCTTCCTGCACCTTCAGCAATATTGCTTGGAATTGAAACTGCCGATCTTTTAATTTGATCTGAAAGTCCGTAAAGTTCCTGCTTCGGAAAAACTTTCACTTTTTCGTAAATTTCAACAGATAGTTCTACTGAGTCGTTCCATATTTTTAATTCTCTATAATTATTCATAATGCACGTTTTTAAAGGTTTCTGATAATTTCTAATTTGATGTTTTGATTGAATTAAGTCATCCAATAACCAAGCACCAAAAACCAAAAACCATTCTCAATTTCAATAATCACATTCTAAAGATTTCTATTTTTTGAAGTTCAATATTTGCATTGAAGTAAGTCTTCCAAAAACCAAACACCAAGAACTAAAAACCAATATCAATTCCTCAACACCTTCCCTTTCTGCACCATAGATTGTAATCTCTCCAAGGTTTTACGCTCCTGACACAGTTCTACAAAGGCACGTCTTTCAAGTCCAAGCAAGTAATCTTCACTCACTTCGGTAATTTCAGATAAGTCTCCACCAGCCATAACAAATCCAAGCTTCTCGCTAATAAGCTGATCGTGCTCTGAAATATAATGTCCAGATTTCATGCTGTTTGCACCTACGTAAACGATTCCAAGAGCTTCTTTTCCAAGCACTTTCACATCTTTACGTTTGATTGGCTTCGTATATCCTTTTTGCGCAAGCAAAAGTGCCGCCTGTTTGGCGTAAGCCAACTGATCATCGCGGTTTACAACCACCTCGTCAATGCCTTCTCTTAGGTAACCCAAATCAAATGCTTCGTAAGCCGAAGTAGAAACCTTGGCTTGACCGACTGTCAAAAACCGGTTTCTAAAAGTGTTTATTCTAATATCTCCATCGTGCATGGCGTCACCTGCTCGCATAGCGAACTCTTTGGTTCCGCCACCACCTGGGATAACGCCAACGCCAAATTCAACCAATCCCATGTACAGCTCTGCATGAGCAATTACTTTATCGGCGTGCAAACATAGCTCGCAACCGCCACCAAGCGCCATTTGGTGTGGTGCAGCCACAACCGGAATGCTTGAATAGCGCATACGCATCATTGTGTTTTGAAATGAGCGTATGGCAAATTCCAACTCGTCGTATTCCTGCTCTGCAGCCATCATGAAAATCATTCCCACGTTGGCTCCAGCGCTAAAATTGTCGCCTGTATTCGAAACAACCATTCCTTTGTATTCGGCTTCCGCCAAATCAACTGCTTTGTTGAGTCCCTCTAATACGTCGCCACCAATGGTATTCATTTTGGTGTGGAATTCAACGTTGATTATTCCATCGCCAAGGTCTTTGATTGTTACGCCAGAGTTTTTCCAGATTATACCTTCTTCAGTAATATTGTCAAGGAAAATCTGACCTTCAAGCGTTGGAACTTCTTTATAAGTTTTAGAAGGGATATCGTAGAAATATTTCGTTCCTTTTTCAATTTTATAAAAGCTTTCTTTTCCGGAGTCAAGCATCTCTTTAACCCAGCTATTAACTTTTAAGCCGGCTTCTTCCATGTTTTTCATGACTTTTTTCACCCCAATGGCGTCCCATTTTTCAAAAGGACCCATTTTCCAGCCAAAACCGGCACGTAAACCAGCATCGATTTTATAAAGTTCGTCTGTTATTTCTGGAATGCGGAAGGAAACATAGCTAAACAAACCGTTGAACGATTTGCGGTAAAACTCACCCGCTTTATCTTGGCCACCATAAAGCATTGGTAGTCGCTTGGCCAGATTTGATTCTGCCTTGGTCATTTCCAAAGTAGGGAATGTTGTTTTTTTCTGCTCGCCATATTCCAAAGTTTCCAGGTTGAGCGATAAAATATCAGATTTACCACCTTCGCCTTTCACTTTCTTATAAAAGCCCTGGTCAGATTTGCTACCAAGCCATTTGTTGTCAACCATTTTCTGAACGTAATCTGGAATGGCAAAGACTGCATTTCGCTCATCATCTTTACAATTGTCTTTTACCCCATTTGCAACGTGCACAAGCGTGTCAAGACCAACCACATCGGCTGTTCTAAAAGTTGCAGATTTGGCATGACCAATAACTGGCCCGGTTAGCTTATCAATATCTTCTACCGAAAGTCCAAGCTCTTTCACCAAATGGAAAATCTCCATAATGGAATAAACGCCTACGCGGTTGGCGATAAAAGCTGGGGTATCTTTACAAAGCACTGTTTCTTTTCCAAGAAAACGAGACCCGTATTCCATCAAAAAGTCAATTACTTTTTCGTCTGTTTTCGGGCCTGGAATTATCTCCATCAGACGCAAATATCGCGGTGGATTAAAAAAGTGGGTTCCACAGAAATGGTTTTGGAAATCTTCGCTGCGGCCTTCGCTCATCAAGTGAATAGGAATACCCGATGTATTAGATGTAATCAAGGTACCTTCCTTGCGATGCTTTTCTACGTTTTCGAAAACCTGTTTCTTAATATCAAGGCGCTCTACAACCACTTCTATAATCCAGTCAACTTCGCCAATGCGCTTCATGTCATCATCAAAGTTTCCTGTTTCTATTCGGCTCGCAAATTTCTTATCGTAAATAGGAGATGGGTTGCTTTTGAGTGCCGCTTGAAGCGAATCATTTACGATTCTGTTTCGCACTTTCGGATTTTCCATATCCATTCCAGCACTTTTTTCTTTATCGTTTAGCTCTCGCGGCACAATGTCTAAAAGCAAAACCTGTACGCCAATATTGGCAAAATGGCAGGCAATTCGCGATCCCATAACTCCGGATCCAAGAACTGCTACTTTTTCAATTTTTCTCTTGCTCATGGTATATTCTTTATTTTATCGGGTTCTCATTTTTTTATCAGAAAATATGGTCTTTTCTTCAAGTAATTCATTCATTTGAGTAGCGACTTCAAAAAAAGTTTTCAATTTCTCTGGCTCAATATTACTTTGAAGGTAAGCATTAAGGCGCAAAACCACTTCGCGTGACGTATCGCGGTATTTTTTACCCTCTTCGGTTAAATGTATCAGAACTAGTCGGCCATCATTTTCAGACTGGGTTCTGCTTATAAGCCCTTTTTCTTCCATTGTTTTCAAAGTGCGCGTAAGGCTGCGCGATTCAATGCCCATTTTTGGGCCGAGCTTGGTGCTCGGCGTGCCTTCTTTGTCGATGTTTAGCAAAATATAGCCTACCGACATGGTACCAGTAAACTTGGCAGCTTCTACATTATACAGTCGCATAATCTTCTGCCACAGCCACCTAAGGTGAAAATCAATGGTTTCTTCAGGTTTCATTCTCGTAAAGATATAAATAAAAAAGGTATGCACGCATACCTTTACTGTTAAAATGTAATATGGCGGTTTTTAGGAATTGTTACTTTAGTTAATGGTAAGTGCAGAATGGGCTTGTTTTCTATGTGACAATCATTTCAAAAAAAAGCTTCTTGACATTATGCCCGTTTCTACCGGGCTCCCTTGATCATTTCATCCATAATAAAAGACGTTGCTTTTGTTTCAAAGTCGTAGCGTTTTCTTTGCCAAGCCTGCAGTACTTGTAGTCTATGAACTCATCCAACTATTTTAGTTAACTGCTCAAATATTATAGTTCTTCATTGCCTATTTTTCCCAAACCGTTGGTGTGTCGTAATTTTCAATTTGACTATCTTTTGTCACAATTATCATTTTTTCACTCATAGCCTGAGCAATAATAATCCGATCAAATGGATCTTGATGGTGAAATGGTAAACTTGCATTTCTCAATATGTGGTTCGTTGTTACAGGGATTGCATCAAATCCTGTTTCTTCAATTATATTGAAAATGGTCTTCAAATCAGATTTTAAGTCAAGCCTTCCTATCGAATTTTTGATTCCTATTTCCCAGTAAGTGGCAATGCTCACAAAACAGCGGTTCTCTTTATTCTCAATAATCGTTTTGGTCTTTTGGGGCAACTTTTCATTATCGGTTATAAACCAAATTAAGGTATGGGTATCCAGTAGTAAATTCATTTCAAATAAGGGTCAAAACCTTCAATTGGATCATCAAAATTATCTTTCATCGCAATAAGTCCCTTGGCTTTACCAGCTATTCTCTTGCTGTTTTGTTTATCTTTCTTTTTTGACCTGAATTTCAAATAATCTATAAAATCTGATACTTCAGCTTTCAAACTTGAAGGCAATTCAGCCAATTTCGCATACAATTGAATGTCCGTCATGATTTTGTGCTTTAACTTCAAATTTATACATTTTTTTCATGGTTATCTCAAATAGTGTTGGGTCACACATCAATGAACCCCTGAAATTCAAGTGGCGTAATAATTTCATCAAAAGCTTACGCATAAGCGTTGAGACGATATTTGTGTTTAATTCCTAAACTTCTTAATTTACAGTGAGTCCGAGTCTTTTACAAAACCTTTTTCGATTGTTCTATATAAGATTGAAATTTGGATCGCTATTTTTCCGTTTTCAAATCAATATTTCACAAATTTCTGCACGCCAAGGCTATTTTCGTCATCACCAATCAATTGAATAAAGTAAACCCCAGTATCTAAATTCGACACATCGGCATTCACCCTATTCCCAGAGACTCGTTGAGACTTTACCAAGGCACCCAGCATATTGTAAAAGCGCAGTTCCGTAAAGTGGTTTTCTGCAATAATATTTACTACTCCCGTGTTATTGGGGTTGGGATATATTGTAAAACGGGTTTTGGCGTGATCTTCTATTGCGGTTGGCACTATTAAAGTTGTACTTACCATATTGGTGATTATCGGCTCGTTAAAATCAAAGAAAATTGCCGCTTCGTTGAGTATAGATTCGTTCACCTGCATATTGGAATAAGGTGCAATTCTAAAGGAAATAAATCCCTGACTTCCCAAAAAGTCGGCACCGCTATCGGGCAGCATTATGTTTTCGAAAAGCACCGTTAAGGTATCAGTATTAAATTCCAGATCATAACCTTGATGCGAGGTGGCAACAAATTGCATCGTGGACATGTCGAGCTGATCAATTGGTAAAACATCCTCAATTTTAACGTTGTGAGCTTCTGCAGTTCCGGTATTCATAAAGCGAATGGTGTAATCGAGTTTTTTGCTTTCTGTGATAAACTGCGGAACAATAAACGCATCACTTACCTGCTTGTCATTCGGGTCAAAAGAGCCTATAATTATTTCGGTATAAACAAAAGAATTGTTTAATGGTGTCTCATCACTACCATCAAATGATATTGAAACATTGGTGACAATGGAGGAATCCAATATGGCAGTTTGGTTCACTAAATAATCAACATAAAAAGTGAAATTTTCCTGTGGGCAAATTTCATCCAGATTGTATGATAAGGAATTGGTATTTTCAACAATTCCCACAAGATCTGAACCAATGTAGGCAAGGTTTGTATCCACGCTTATGTCAATATCGCTATCGGTGATGCATACAGTACCTTCATTTTTGAAATTATAATAAATTCTATGCTCAAAGCCCGGCGCCGGCGAAGAAGTGGCATGAACGGAATGCACAGTCAAATCTGAAAAGCTACCCAATGAATTTAGAATAAAGTTAGCCGTTTCACTACCACCTGCCGCGTCAAATTGAAAAGGGACGGGGTTGGTTACAATAGAATAATAATTCGGCACTTCAACCAAGGAAATATCTCCCTGCAAAAGTGGCTCGCACAAGCTGTAATGGCCATTTTCATTGGTAAACGCATAGGAGCCTGCGCTCTGGCCTTGAATTAATTTGTCGGCAAAACGTAATTCATTTGTCTCTGCAGTGTCATTGTTGTTGGCATCTTCAAATACTTTTCCGCTCAGGGAACCCCAGTCTAGGCATGGGCCAAGCTCAGCTTTGGCTTCTAAGAAAACAGCGCTATCAAAGGCACCGTCCAAGGCGTCACCAATTGCCAATTTAATATGGTAGGTTTCGCCAAAGGTCACAGTTGTTTTGGCTTCTAAGGTCACTGTGAGGCCATTCATCACAAAATTATCTTGGGGCGGATTGTTGGGTATAAAGTAAATTGAATCATCAATCCAATTTGGATTTGCATCTTCACAAATACTTGCATTGCCTGGATTGCTCGATTGACCAGAGTTAAGTGTGTTTATGGATACGGGAATCTGAGACTCGGGAATTATTGCCAGATTAATTGAATTATTTGAAAATGGACCACTTATGCCTGGGCCGCTAATAAGCAAAGCAAATGGATCATTAAACTGAGAGCAAGTAAAGCTAGCATATTCATCACTGGCAAAGGAATAAAAGAAGCTCAAGGTATCGGCGTACACCGTTATGTCAAATTCCACTATGGCAGCATCATTTATATTCTGTCCAGATATGGTCATAAGGTCGGGGTCATTTACTATTGTATTGGTTAAAAAACCGCCAAATTCACCAACGATAGACTGCGCACTTCCAGTTACCATTACAAGCCCGGAATCAATAGGAATTACGGAGTTATTATTTTGAAAAAATGAAAATTGAGTGCTGTCACCTGAAAAAGTAACATTGGTGATGTCCACATTGTCCCCATTAAAAATAGCCTCGACTAATTCTTGTGGGGTATGGTTAAGGTTGTTTACGAATAATTGAGCCGATGCATATTGCATTGTTAAGATAGCGGCAATAAAGAAGTAAAGCTTTTTCATGGGAAGGTTATAAGAGATTGATGCAAGCAATATAAGAAAAATTAATTAACTTTTTTTTACGTTTGACTGGACGAAATAAAAATGAATTGGTTGTATAAGTATAGGTTTTGTAGCATCCCCGGTTAGGTTTAAATCTAGTTCTCGATAAATTAAAAAAGAGAAAGCCAATGAATGAAGGGGTTTTGCTTGAGTATGATTTGAGAGCTGCTCTTATAATCGTGATTCGTATTTTATTTCGGGTTACTCATTTAAATCGCGAGTTCATGTAACTAAATATAGATCAGAATTACTAATGATCGTGTATTTAACATAGATCAGATCACACATTAATAAACTCTTGAAATTCGAGCGGAGTTATAATCTCAGTAATAGCATCGGGATAAGCATTTGTAAAGGCACGCGTAATTTTATGCTCCTTATTTCTGTTCCATTTCATTTCAAAACCATATAGTTCGTTTTTAAACTCTTCCAGATAATCAACTTCGCTTTGGTTGTAGTTTCTCCAAAAATAACTATTCATACGCTCATCTTTATAAGCCTTCATTTTCATCCGTTCTGAGACGATGAAATTCTCCCAAAGTTTGCCGTGGTCGTTTCGCAGTTCCAGCGGATTGAAGTCGTTGATCACAGCATTTCGAACACCATTGTCCCAAAAATAGACTTTTGACATTTTCGAAACTTCTTTTCGCGGATTCTTACTGTATGCGTTAAGTCTGAAAATAACGAATGCTTTTTCTAAGAGATCAACGTAGTTTTCTATGGTTTCAGCTTTCACTTTTAAGGTGTTGGCCAATTCATGGAAAGATACTTCCGAACATACCTGATAGGCAAGAAGTTTTAAAAGTGATTCTAAAAGCTGGGGTTTGCGAATGTCTTTCCATACCAAAACATCTTTGTAAAGATATTGATCGCTCAAGTTGTTTAAAATCATTTCGGCATCTGGCTTATGGTTTACCACATCTGGATAAGAACCAAAAACAAGATGAAAAGGCAGTGCTTGTTCCCATTCAAATGCTGATTTTCCGGGGTACATTTCGGCCATTGCGAGTGGGTAAAGGTGAAAAAGAAACTGACGCCCGGTGAGTGGTTCAAATACTGTTTCTGAAATGTCTAAAGCAGACGAACCCGTTGCCACAAACTGAACTCCTTTGAAGTTATCGACAAGTAATTTGAGCAGCAGCCCTGGATTTACAATTCTTTGAACTTCATCTATTACGACTAGTTTGTAATTTCCAATCACAGCTTTTAAACTCTGAAGCGAAGGGTTCGTCAATCTCTCACGCAGGGCTTGTTCATCGGCATTTAGCCAAAGCATTTCCGTTTTGTTTTGAAATAAGTCTTGAAGTAGTGTGGTTTTGCCAACTTGTCTGGCGCCGGTTATAACCAGAACTTTTCCCTTAAAAAGCTGTTTTTCCAGCCTTCGTTTTAAAAGTCTATCAATCACTTGCATACCCTAAAAGTATGAAATTTTCCGTTATATCGGAAATATTAGTACTAATTTTTCCGTTGTACTGGAAAAATTCATTGTTTCGACATTTTCAAGGTGTGTTCTATTCCACCGTTAGCTTTCGCGAAAGCTGAAACTCATCACTAATAACGGTATAGGTGTATATGCCGGCCGCTAAATCACCGCGCTGAAAATTGTAGGTGCGTGGAATTCCCGCAGACGTAATACCCATATTTCTGCTGAAAACCAGCTTTCCGGTTAAGTCTCTTACTTGTAATTCTATTTGTGATGTTTTATTGGTTCGAAACTGTATTGTGGTTTCATCGTGAAAAGGATTTGGATAGTTTTGAACCAGTTCCAATCCATTTTTTGAACTTACTTTTTCTAAGCCCACTGCTGTTTGCGTTATCAGGCGTATTGGCAATATTATTCCAACACCATTTGCAGTGTCGCCTAGTGCTTCCCAGTTTCCGATGTTAAAATCATAACGCACAGATCCATACGGTTCTTCTGTAACTCCTACGGGTTGATAAACAATTCCAACAGGAGCGACTGGTACGCGCATTTCTGCCTGATAAATATCAGAAGGGTTGACCAGAATCGGGTAGGGGAATTCAAATGATGTCCAGTTAAATTCGTTGCCGTCATCCGGATTCCACAAGTTATCTTGGGTTATAATGTGTTCCAGCGAGGTATCATCGTAGAATACCGGTTCTTCTGAATCATAGAAAACAGACGTAAAAGTGGAGGGGTTATTTGTTTCCTTTAGTACAGACCCACTCCTTAAATTGAAATAAACCAATTGATTAACTTCAGTTTCGGCCACCTCTTGGTCATAAAGAAAAACTGTTTCTATACCGGTTATTATTTTGTATTCATCTGGCCCTGTTGGTTCTGGAAAGGCATAAACGGTACCTAAAATAACATCTTCGGCTACGTCTGTCAGAGTGCTTTCGTATACCTCACGGCCATTTTGAATAACCGCACCCGGAAGATTGAAATCATCGGTAATAAAAACACTTCTAGTTTCTCCCAGATTGTCTTCAGGAATGGCGTCTTCGTTATCCTGACTTAGGATATAATAAAAAACATATTCGCCGGGAAGGATGGGCGAAGCAATTTCATTGAAAGCGATCTCGTCGAGTTGAATCGTATCTGTAACTCCCGGTGCTAAGTTAATGGGCTGTGATGAAAAAGTTTCAGGAATATCGCCGCCGGGAATAATTACAGAAACGGTTAATATGACATTGTTTTGAGTTGTAGAACCAGCATTTGTTACCTCTGCGGCAAAATTAAGCTTGCTGGCAAAATAGTCGGGCTGTCCCTCGTATTCCAGACTTCGGTAATACGCCAGAGGAGAGATCTGATTTGTTTCAAAATCGCTGATTTTCGTGAAGTACTCGTTGTAAAAGGTTTTGCCTGCCACGAGGTCATTTTCGGGCAGTGCTTCTATTTTAATATCATCGAGCATCCAGAAAAAATGAGAGTTACCTCCATTCCAACGATACCTGATGCGGCAATCTGAGATATCGCTCACTCCCGCCAATAATGAAGAGAGGTTAAAAGTCATGCTCTGATCATTTGGCTCCTCAAGCGGGAATTCGAGCTGGCTTTCAAAGCCGAGATCTGTCCAGCTATTTCCACCATTGGTGCTAAACTCTACTTTCACAAATCCAGAAAAATTTGAGCAGCAAATTTTTGAAAAAGTGTAAAACGTCAATGTTGAAAATGGATTGCCGGTAAGATTAATAGGAGGCGATTCTAAAATTGAAAAAATAGGATTTGTAGTAGCCGTGCCTTCAGGAAAAGTTGGTGTAGCGGTAGAATTAAATCTATCAGCGTCAAGCATTGCTATTCCATTAAAGCGGGTAGGCGAACTAATTAAAGCCGTATTTTCAAAGAACAATGGAATGTGTTGGCCATACAAAGGGCTGGCATTTGGAAGAGGCGCTGACGAATTATATTGGCCGGCAGCCGTTTTAAACCAAAGCTCACCATGGATGAGGCCAAAAGTCCAGCTACCATCTGTGCCATCAAATCCATTGCTGAAATCTTCAGACCACAATACATCATTATCGCGACTGGTAGATGATTTGTTTATGTTTTGTGATAGGGATTGAAAAGTAAAAGTAAGAGTAAATAGAGCGAGGAGAAAGACAGCTTTCATATTTAGATTTTTAATTAAATAGCTGCTAAAAGTACTTTTTTTTAGGCGAATAGGCATCAGCGCTTACTCAAACCACAAGATATTAACAGAAATAAGGACAATAAAAAACCGCATCGGCAGCTTTCGCCACCGATGCGGTTCTTTTTCACACTTAATACTAAACCAATATTTTAGTTAGTCATAGGAGCCATTGTTTCCTTTTTTACCGGAGCATCGCCGGCATTTTCAGAAGCAATTACATTACCTTTAATGCGTACTACCTTTGATTCTGCATTTGTTGCATTAGAAGAGATTGTAACAGATTTATTAATCGGTCCAACTCGTTTTGTATCGTATTTTACTGACATTACTGCAGAAGCACCAGGCATAATTGGTTCTTTTGGCCATTCTGGAACTGTACATCCACAAGATCCTTTAGCACGAGAGATAATTAGCGGCTCAGTACCATTATTAGTAAGTTTGAACTCAGATGTACCATTTCCACCTTGCTTAATAGTTCCGTAGTCATGTACTTCTTTGTCAACAGTAAGTTGTGGTCCACCGGTTACAGGTTTTGCTTCTTGAGAAAAGCCTGACAATGCAGCCAAAGCGACCATGGCGATAGATAAGAATAGATTTTTCATTTTATTTAGTTTTGTTTTGATGAGATAAAAGTACGCAACAGGGAATGTTATGTTCTATTCCTTAACAAAACTTTAACATGCATTATAAATATCCTTCCCTCGCTGCATTTTTCTAAATTTGCACGGATTTTGACGTTCTACCTTCACCCTCATATGGAAATAGCTAAAGTTTACAACCCTTCACAACTTGAATCTAAATGGTATAAGTATTGGATCGAGCACAGATATTTTAATTCTGTTCCAGACGATAGAGAGCCCTATACTGTCGTAATTCCACCGCCAAATGTTACTGGCGTATTGCATATGGGCCATATGCTCAACAATACCATCCAGGATATTTTGGTTCGCAAAGCGCGCATGGAAGGCAAAAATGCTTGCTGGGTTCCGGGTGTTGATCATGCATCTATCGCCACGGAAGCCAAGGTAGTGCAAAAACTACGTGCCGAAGGAATTAAAAAGAGCGATTTGAGCCGCGATGAGTTTATGACCCATGCCTGGGAATGGAAAAACAAGCACGGCGGTATAATTCTGGAACAGCTCAAAAAGCTCGGTGCCAGCTGCGACTGGGAGCGAGAATCGTTTACAATGGATCCCGATTATTCGCGGAGCGTAATAGATACCTTTATTGATTTGTATCAAAAGGGGTTGATCTATCGCGGAAAGCGCATGGTAAACTGGGATCCTTCTGCAAAAACGGCCCTTAGCGATGAAGAGGTAATTCACAAAGAAGTAGATTCTAAACTCTATTATGTTCAATATAAAATAGTTGGAAGCGATAATGAGTACGTAACGATTGCAACTACACGTCCTGAAACCATTTTGGGCGATACTGCCATTTGTGTAAACCCTAAAGATGAGCGGTTTACCCATTTGCATGGGAAAAAAGCAATTGTGCCTCTTGTAAATCGGGAAGTTCCGATTATTGCTGATGAGTACGTTGATATGGAGTTTGGTACGGGCTGTTTGAAAATCACGCCTGCGCACGATACCAATGATTATGATTTGGGTAAAAAGCACGATCTCGAAACAATTGATGTGCTAAATGCTGACGGTACCATGAGCGAGGCAGCTCAATTTTACATTGGCGAAGACCGCTTTGAAGTACGCAAGAAAATAACCAAGGATCTCAAAGAATCGGGCAACCTGATTAAAGAAGAGTCTTATAAAAACAAGGTAGGATATTCTGAGCGCACAGATGTACCCATAGAGCCGCGCATCTCGCTACAGTGGTTTGTGAAAATGGAAGAGTTTAGCAAGCCGGGGCTAGAGCACGTCATGAATGACGATGTAAAGTTTTGGCCGCCAAAGTTTAAAAATTCGTACCGCCACTGGATGGAAAATGTAAAAGACTGGTGTATTTCACGTCAGCTTTGGTGGGGCCATCGCATTCCCGCATTTTATTTTGGTGAGGGCGAAGCCGATTTTATTATCGCTACCAGCCGCGAAGATGCCATGGAAAGATTAAATGCTCTGGGAAAAGTAGTTAATCCCGAACATTTAAAACAAGACGATGATGTACTCGATACGTGGTTTTCGTCATGGCTTTGGCCAATTTCGGTTTTCAATGGCTTTTATTCTGACGAAGAAATAGATTATTATTATCCGACCAATGATTTGGTTACGGCTCCCGAAATTATGTTTTTCTGGGTGGCGCGAATGATTATTGCCGGATACGAGTACCGTGGCAAGAAGCCGTTTGAAAACGTGTATTACACAGGAATTGTGCGCGATCAGCAAGGTCGAAAAATGAGCAAATCGCTTGGAAATTCTCCTGACCCAATTAAGCTGATGGAGCAATACGGTGCCGATGGTGTACGTATGGGAATGCTCTTTGCTTCGCCTGCCGGCAATGATTTGCTTTTTGACGAATCGCTTTGTGAGCAGGGGCGAAACTTTTCTAATAAAATATGGAATGCTCTAAGGCTTTTAAAAAGCTGGACACCTGAAGATAAACCGGCTCCTGAAGTGGCAAACCTCGCCTTAAATTGGATGGACAATAGGATGAGCCAGATAGTGGAAGAGATAAACGAACATTATTCAAAATTCCGTATTTCGGATGTGGTAATGACGTGTTATAAATTTGCCTGGAACGACTTCTGCAGTTGGTATCTTGAAGCGGTAAAACCAAACTATGGCGAGACTATTGATTCGCACACGCTCGGTCGGGTGGTAAATCATTTTGAAACCCTCCTTAAACTCTTGCATCCACTTACACCTTTTATTACCGAAGAAATATGGGATTTGCTCGATGAGCGAAATTCGCCACAAGACCGAGTGGTAGTAGCACGTTGGCCATTGATTACAGCATACGACTCTACTTTTATAGATGGGTTTACGCGGGCAACTGAGCTTATAACCCATGTAAGAAACATTAGAAAACAAAACAATATTCCCAATAAAGTTGCAGTTGATCTTTTCATACGCGACGATGAAGAAGCTGATAGCGTTTTTTATCCATTGCTAAAAAAGCTCGCCAATATTGATACTTGTCACCGCAATACCGAAATGCCCGCCGAAGCATTCACATTTGTACTGGGACGAGCAGAATATGCAGTGCCTTACGGCGAAGAGGTGGATGTGGAAGCGCAAGTGGTCAAAATGCGCGAAGAGCTTGGGTACACCCGCGGATTTTTGAAAGCTGTTCAGCAAAAACTTTCGAATGAACGTTTTGTAAACAATGCTCCAGATCAGGTCGTACAAGTTGAGAAAACAAAAGAGGCAGACGCTTTGGCAAAAATAGCCTTGATAGAAGAAAAATTAAAGACAATGGGGGAAGCGTTTTGAGGTTTGCCGCTATAGACATAGGTTCCAATGCAGTGCGTTTGCTTATTGCAGATGTAATTGAAACCGAAAAAGATTTATCGATTAAGAAACTATCGCTTACCCGCGTACCCATTCGTTTGGGGGCATCGGTATTTGATACCGGAAAAATTACGAGCAGCAAGGCAAAGGCATTGGCGAAAACAATGAAAGCCTTCCGTTATTTAATTGATGTATATAACGTAAAAGATTTCAGGGCATGTGCTACATCTGCCATGCGCGAAGCGGATAATGCTGAAGAGGTTATAGAGAAAGTACACGAATATTCGGGAATTAATATTGAACTCATAAATGGCCACACCGAGGCCAATATGATATTTTCGACTTTTAAGACACAGAAACTTGACCCCATGCAAAACTACCTTTACATAGATGTTGGGGGTGGTAGCACCGAAATAACATTGCTTAAGCACGGCAAACGTATTAGTGCGCGTTCTTTTAAAATAGGAACAGTACGGATTTTAAAGGGAAAGGTAAAACCAAAACTTTGGGACGAAATGCGACAGTGGGTTGCTAAAATTACAGCCAACGAAACCAATGTAACTGCCATAGGTACAGGAGGAAATATCAACAGATTATTTAAAATGAGTAAGCTGGGATATGGCGAGCTGATGACCCGTGACCAACTCGAAAAACTTCATGCCGAAATTAAGGCGATGCCATTTAAGCAACGCATTGAAAAACTTCGACTTAGGCCAGACCGTGCAGATGTAATTGTACCAGCAGGTGAGATATTTACCACGATTTTGAATGTTGCTAAAATTGACAAGATGTCTGTTCCAAAAATCGGACTTTCAGACGGTATAGCACTTTATTTGTACCGGCAGCATGTGGCGAGTATTAAAACAAAAGTTTAGAGTAGGTTCTATCAATTTTGTTTTTCGGTTATTCTATTTGAGCTTTTAAAAAGTGGGTTTCATTCCCACTCCTTAAAGTGCATTTGCTGCTTTATCAGGGTACCATTTACGTAATCGTACTCTTTTGCAAGCCTGCCTTGCTCGTCCCAAACCAATACTTTTCCATCTAAAGTATTCTCGCTAAAATTACGTTCAGTATATTTTCCACCTCCTTCGTACCACGATTTCCAAACGCCTTCTTTGCTTCCGTTTTTATAAGTGTAATCGTATTTCAGCTGTCCATTTTTATAGTACTCTTTGTATTCACCATCATCCTCTCCATTTAAAATACTTCCTGTTTTTTCAGGCTGCCCATTTTCAAAATAAACTGTCCAAATGCCTTCTTTCTTGCCCTCGATAACAGCTGTTTCAGTGTGTTTATTTCCATTGGGATACCACGAGCAGATTTTCCCCGAAAGGGGCACCATATGGTAATAAGTTAAACCGTTTGTTGATTCAGTTTCGCTTAATGCTATACACGTTGCCTCTCCATTTTCACTATTATCAGAGCCTTTCGGGGATTGGGCGCAGGAATGAATTAAAATCAGTAAAACTAAAACCGTTTTACTCATCGCCATAAATCATGACTTTTTCGTCAGTTGCATTTTTGTATCCGCGATACATTCCCGGAGTGTTAAAAACCAATTCAAAATTTCCGTCCTTGTCCATGGCGATAATTCCACCTTGGGCATTCATTCCGCTAAGGTGTTCATTAACCGTATATTCTGCTGCTTCTTTTAGGGTTTTTTTACCAAATTTCATCTGGTCAGAAATTTCTTTCGCTACGCCAATGCGAATAAAATACTCGCCGTGACCGGTACACGACACGCCACATGTTTCATTGTCGGCATAGGTTCCGGCGCCAATAATTGGGCTGTCGCCAATGCGGCCGTATTTCTTATTCATCATACCACCGGTAGACGTTCCGGCTGCAATATTCCCATCTTTATCTAATGCTACGCAGCCCACGGTTCCAAATTTCGAAAATTTTGATTTCGGTACATTGCTACCTTCTCCCTTATGCGATTCGTCCCATCTTTTTTGGATACGGGGCGTGGTGAAGTAAGTATTATCTACCATCTCAAGACCTTCTTGTTTGGCAAATTCTTCTGCGCCCTCGCCTGCCAGCATTACGTGAGGTGAGCGCACCATAACTGTTCGCGCGGCGAGAATCGGACTTTTTACGGTTTTAACTCCGGCCACCGCACCGGCGTTCAGGTCTGATCCATCCATTATTGAGGCATCAAGCTCGTGGGTGCCAACATCTGTCATTACGGCGCCCTTTCCGGCATTAAACTCGGGGCAATTTTCCAATAGCGTTATGGTTGCTTCTACAGCATCTACAGCAGTACCTCCATTTTCTAATACGGCATATCCGGCATTTAGCGCATCTTGAAGCGCTGTTCGAATAATGGTTTCTAAACTATCTGAAAGCAAATGACGTTCTATAGTACCGGCACCACCGTGAATGACAATTGCAGGGCGATTTATGGTCTGGCCAAATACATTTCCCGAAAGGGCAAATAGAACAAAAATGAGTGAAAATGTGAGTTTCATTGTGTTGAGAATCAGGATTCAAATAATTAACTACTTATGTGTTTACAATTCAAATTAAGTACTATAACTTTGTATTCGCAAAAACCGTTAAAGTCTTGCTAAGGTAGTTTTATGTGGAATTCAATTAAGCGTTATCATTTCTTTTATCACCGTAAGGGTTTTTACACCTTTTTAAAACAGGTATCAATTAAGTTTGGTATCCTAATGGGTGTTATTTTGCTGGGCTTAATTCTTTTTGAAAGGTTTACTCCCGGCATTTCATTTTACTTCGCAAAGTACTCACTAATTGTTTCTCATGAAATAGTTCTTGCGGTATTTTTTGTAAGTGAAACAATTTTAGGTCTTGTACCGCCTGATTTATTTATAGTCTGGGCTAAGCAGTTTACTAACCCTTATGCGGTAGTTTTACTGCTCGCGGCGCTTAGTTATAGTGCAGGCCTGGTAGCATATTATATGGGTATAAAACTCGGTGCCATAGAAAAAGTAAGTGCTATTATCAATGTTAAATTTGCCTCCCAATTTAAAATGCTGCGCAGCTGGGGCGGTCTTATTATAGTTATTGCAGCATTGCTTCCATTGCCCTACAGCACTATGTGTTTAGGCGCTGGAATGCTTAAATATTCGCTTAAAGCTTTGCTCATTCTGGGGCTTTTTAGGTTTGTGCGTTTTTTTGCTTATGCCGCTGTGCTTTATCAGGTGGTTTAGTTTACTAATAATCAATAGGCAATTTGCAATAGGCAATAAGCAATTGGCAATAAGCAATAAGCAATTTTCAATAACGATCTTAATTACTACTCAAATCCTTCCAATTAGATTCTAATTTTTATTATACCTTAAGGTAAACTCCCTTTCCTGCATCCGACGAGGCTTTTCGCCGAGAGGAATGCACAAGGGCGGCAATGAGCAATAGGCAATAGGCAATTCGCAATAGTCAATAAGAGACAGGTAATTGGCAATAAGCAATATGCAACCTGAAAATATTTAATGCTAGCCCAGTATATTTTCAACCGTTCGCTCCGCAGTCATTTTCTATGCTTCGGTCTTCCGCTCAACGTTCAGTCGTAAATCAACTCTGCTTCCAGAAGTTTTTCATCTCACCGTGGATAAGATGGTCTGTTTAAAATCAATGTGACAAAAGGAAATCTTAAGGCTACGCTGATTTTATTGCAAATCATATTCCTCATTTTGCAAGTCTGAAAACCCAACGACCAAAGGGAGCCCGTATGGGAAGCCAAAAACCAAAAACACCATTCAAAACATCAGCATTGAAATGACATAACGTCATGTAGATTTCCTATTTTTGCGGTAATGGATTACTTAGATCAATTAAATCCTGCACAAAGAGCGGCAGTAGAGCATACCGAAGGGCCATGCATGGTTATAGCCGGCGCAGGATCGGGAAAAACACGCGTGCTTACCTATCGCATAGCCCACCTTATCAATAAAGGGGTCGATCCTTTTAATATTCTCTCGCTTACCTTCACCAACAAGGCGGCACGCGAAATGAAAGAGCGTATTTCTAAAGTAATAGGCGGAACCGAGGCGAGAAATATCTGGATGGGAACCTTCCACAGCATCTTTGCCCGCATACTGCGTGTAGAAGCAGAAAAGCTGAATTATCCCTCTAATTTTTCCATTTATGACAGCGCTGATAGCAAAAGTCTGCTCAAAAGCATCGTTAAAGAAATGGCTCTTGATGATAAACTCTATAAAGTAGGTTTTGTACAAAGTCGTATTTCCAAAGCGAAAAACAATCTGATTTCGCCAAAAGCATACCGTGAGAATGCCGAAATAATGGGCGATGATGAGATGAGCGGCAGAACAAAAATTGTGGAGATTTATTATGAGTACAATTTGCGCCTTTTTAAATCTGGCGCAATGGATTTTGACGATTTGCTTTATAAAACCAACGTTTTATTGCGCGATTTTCCGGAAGTGCTCCACAAATACCAACACAAGTTTAAATACCTGCTGGTTGATGAGTACCAGGATACGAATTTTAGCCAGTACCTTATCGTAAAAAAACTGGCCGCGCTTAATGAAAACCTTTGTGTAGTTGGCGATGATGCCCAGAGTATTTATGGATTCCGCGGAGCGAATATTCAAAATATTCTCAATTTTAAAAACGATTATCCCGATTACAAACTCTTTAAGCTGGAGCAAAATTACCGCTCTACAAAAACTATAGTCGCTGCTGCCAATAGTGTTATAGGAAAGAACCGCGATCAGATTAAGAAAAAAGTCTGGACAGACAATGTAGATGGAGATATCATACGTGTAAGTCGCTCCCTTTCAGACAATGAGGAAGGTCTTTTTGTGGCAAATGACATCTTTACCGATAGAAACAATAACCAACTTTCTAACAAAAGTTTCGCCATTTTGTACCGCACCAATTCTCAAAGTCGGGCGATGGAGGAAGCTTTGCGTAAAATCAATATTCCCTACCGTATCTATGGCGGACAATCGTTTTATCAGCGCAAGGAAATAAAAGATTTGCTGGCTTATTACCGCCTTACGGCAAATCCCAAAGATGAAGAATCGCTGAAGCGGGTCATTAATTATCCGGCACGCGGAATCGGAAAAACAACCTTGGAGAAAATAACCATTGCAGCTGCCGAAAACCAATCGAGCCTCTGGGAAGTGATTTCTTATGGGCTTAATACCCTTCAGGTAAATAGCGGTACGAAGCAAAAACTCGCCGACTTTGTAACGATGATTAGAAGTTTTGG
Organism: Cryomorpha ignava; assembly: GCF_010686655.1. Taxonomy (GTDB): domain Bacteria; phylum Bacteroidota; class Bacteroidia; order Flavobacteriales_D; family Cryomorphaceae; genus Cryomorpha; species Cryomorpha ignava. The sequence goes on from NZ_JAAGVY010000027.1 coordinate 58,325, forward strand.
CGCCCAATTGCAATCGCTCGATGCTTTTTCGATGGCAGAGCATATCGCAAAGTCAACAGGATTGCTTCGCGAGCTGTACGCCGATAAAACCCCCGAAGGGCTTACACGTTTTGAAAATATTCAGGAGCTATTAAATGGTATTAAAGAATTTAGCGAAAGCAATCTTCCTGAATTTAATGGCGAGAAACCGCACCTTACCGACTTTTTGGTAGATGTAGCCTTGCTAACTGATGCAGATCAAAATGATGATGATGACGATAAAGTGAGTCTGATGACCATTCATGCCTCAAAAGGGCTGGAGTTTCCACACGTGTATATTGTGGGTATGGAAGAGAATCTTTTTCCATCTCAACTTTCGCTAAGCGATAGAAGTGAATTGGAAGAAGAACGTCGACTTTTTTATGTTGCCCTTACGCGTGCCGAGAAAAAAACAACGCTCACGTATGCCTTGTCGCGCTATCGATATGGAACTTTAAACCACTCTGAGCCAAGTAGATTTATTGAAGAAATAGATCCGCAATTTATAGAAGCTCCAGAAAAACTTGAAACACCTTTTGAGCGTGACTCTGGTTTTGGTGCAACGCCATGGAAAGGTATGGGTAGCAGTGGTGATAGTAGGAATTTTCAGCGGAAGGAAAAATATGAACGACCCGCATCGCCGGCACCAACTGTGCCACCTAATTTAAAAAGAGTAAGCCAGGTGCCGAATATTTCAACTGCTAATGCTACAGCGGCGGGCACCATAGTAGCCGGCAGCCAGGTGGTGCACGCCAAATTTGGAAAAGGAAAAGTATTAAATGTGGAAGGCGAATCGCCTAATGAAAAGGCCACTGTGTTTTTCCCTTCGGTAGGGCAGAAGCAATTGTTGCTGAAGTTTGCGAAATTGACCCCGGTGGCGTAGCATCAAAAAAATGCTGTTTTGCCATGAGCTTTGAGTCCTGAAACTTTGTTTTATTTCTTTTTATAGCAGAATGTGAATAACCGGCACACAAAGCTTTTGTATCCTTATAACACGGCATCTTTACCTCAATTTATCTGCCTATATTTGCCGCCGGCAAAAACCAGCTATTTTACATGAGCGAATTAGAAAAGCGCGTCTATACGTCCCAGTCAAATGTCCAGCATCCCTGGAAAATGATAAAGGATATGTTGCAAGATATCAAAAGAGGTCAAGATCTTGCTAAAAGATTGACCATTCGCGATATAAAGGCTTTGTACCGACAAAGTTTTCTCGGTGTTTTATGGGCATTTATCATTCCTATTGCCAATACGCTTACATGGATTCTGCTTAACGCTAGTGGAATCATTAAACTGGGCGAATCTACCAGCCTTCCTTATCCCATTTACGTATTTACGGGTACTATGATTTGGGCTATGTTTTTGGAGAGCATGCAGTCGCCAATAAATCTTACTACCCAAAATAAATCGGTATTGGCTAAGGTGAATTTTCCGCGTGAAGCCATAATCATGTCAGCCGTTTATCAATCGCTTTTTAACGCAAGCATTAAAACGGTCATTTTGGTAATCGCATTGGCCTTTTTGGGTTATTTTGGTGGCTATACTTTGCTTTTGTTTCCGCTGGCCATGCTTTCTATGGTGCTTATAGGTACTACCATTGGCTTGATGCTTACGCCAATAAGTACACTTTATACAGATATCAGCAAAGGCTTGCCGTTGATTATGCAGTTTTTAATGTACACCGCTCCGGTTATCTACGCCATTCCCAAAGAGGGGCGAATGGCCGATGTAATCAGAGCAAATCCGCTTACGCCGCTTATAGAAACAGCGCGTAGCTGGCTCACCGGCTCGATGGGCGATTTCTTGCCCGAGTTTTTTATTATTAATGCCATAAACCTTTTGCTTTTGGCCTTTATGTTTGTAGCATATCGCCTGGCATTGCCTATACTTATTGAACGAATGAACGCATAAAAGCTATGGCCGAAGATACCCTTGTACGAGTAGAGCATTTGGCAAAAAAGTTTTGTCGCGATCTGAAGACCAGTCTATGGTATGGTGTGCAAGATCTTGGTGCTGAATTTGTTGGTAAAAAGAAAGAAGAAGATATTCAGCTGCGCAACAAAGAGTTTTGGGCGGTAAGAGATATTAATTTTGAGCTAAAGCGCGGTGAATGTCTAGGACTTATAGGTCGTAACGGAGCCGGAAAAAGTACCTTGCTCAAAATGCTCAATGGGTTGATTAAACCCGACAAAGGCCGTATTGAAATGTATGGCCGCATTGGTGCTTTGATTGAGCTTGGTTCTGGCTTTAACCCCATTCTTACCGGGAGGGAAAATATTTACAACAACGGCTCGGTGCTTGGATTGAACAAAAAAGAAATTGACGGCCTGCTCGAAGAAATAATAGATTTTTCTGAAATGGAGAAATTTATAGATACGCCTGTTCAGTATTACAGCTCTGGAATGAAGGTGCGGTTGGGGTTTTCTGTGGCAGCGCATATGAAGCCTGATGTGCTTATTCTCGATGAAGTTTTGGCAGTAGGCGATTCAGGATTTAAAATAAAATCGTTTAACAAGATAAACGAGATTATGCGCGATGCAGCGGTGATTTTTGTGAGTCACTCGATGCCGCATATTGCCAATATTACCAATAAGGTGCTGCTTATGGAAAATGGCGTGGTAGATTATTACGGCGAAAACATTACCGATGGAATAGAGCGGTATTTTGGATTATTTGCCGGCGATAAAGAACGTGTAGAGTACAATGAATTTGCGACAATTGAAGATATGAAGGTTTACGCGTCCGCGAAATATGCCGATGATCCGTCGCGAAAATTGCCCGCCATAGATTACCGCGATCCCATTCGTATCGATCTCGATTTAAAGTTAAAACCCAATGTTGAATGGTTTCATATAAAATTGCAAATTACCGACAAGGATTTGAAGATTGTTGGAATTTACGACAGCTTTCAGTTTCAGGAAGCCATTAAAAACGACCGCGATCTGCATCATTTAAAAATCACTATTCCCAATAGTATTTTTATCGATGGCGAATATTCAATAACGGTTTTTATCCAGCAGCGCGACCCTATTAATTCAAAATGGAATCTTTTAGCAGTGTATCGATACTGGCGTAAATTTAATATGAAAGCCAGCGCCGGGCTTGGTTATGTGCCAGCGGTTGTGTACCTGCCAGGACAGTGTGAGGTGGTGTAATCTCAATACAACGTTACCAGATTTTATTTTTTTCCATAACTTGCTATCTGAAATATTAAAACTATTCTGCGATGAAATTTCGAGTATCAGCCTGTGGCCTAACAATACTTCTTCTCTTTATTCTCAGTTCAATTTCGGTATCAGCACAAACTAAGTCCATTGATCCAACTGCCAAAAAAGGAGTTTTTGAGCAGAATGGCATGCGCCTTACGCCGAAGCAATTATTAAAGATTACAGAATCGAACCCCGAGGCTTATCAAGAAATGAAAAAGGCCAAGGAGAATTATGATTTTGCCAATGTGCTTGGCTTTATTGGTGGAGGTTTAATAGGTTGGCCTATTGGTACGGCTATAGGCGGTGGGGAGCCACATTGGATTCTTGCCGGAGTGGGTGGTGCTGTGCTTTTATGCATTATACCGCTATCAAATGGTTATAATAATCGCTCAATGAACGCCGTAGAAATGTACAATAGTGGTTTAGTGCAAAGTCAGTATAAGGTGCCATCTTTTAAACTGGGATCTACACAAAATGGAATAGGTCTTCTCATTTCGTTCTAAAGCGATAGATTTTTACCGATACCAGAAGGTGTATAGTTATAATGCTATTTATTTAAAAGCGACGATTTTTTTATATTAAGATTTGCCTATGTTGGCAGACGCAATCCATTAATCGAGTTCAGAATCCATTTTCGCCTCTGAGTATATCTCCAGCTCATCTATTTCTTCGTACACAAAGCTTGGGTCTTCAATTTCAAAACCACAGACAAGTACATCATCTGTTTGCTCGCATTTTTCTTGCCATTGGTGAAACTCTTTTACCAAAACACGTTTTTGCATAAACGAATATTCTGTATCCAGATGAGTTAGTATCTCATGGAAGCGTTCTTCGCCAAACTTTTCGCCAGTCTGATTCTCCTGATCCATAAATCCATCGGTTAACATATAGACCATATCGCCGATTTCCAGGTCAATATCCATTGATGAAAAGTGCACTTCAGAATCGCCGCAGCCAATTCCATTTGTATTTAAAACATGCTTTTTTACCGTGCCGTTTAAAGCGTTCTTAACAAATAAACCACCACCCGCTGTTGCGAATTTGGCCTTATTTGTTTTAGCATTCACTACTAGTATAGTAAGTCTTACATCGAGTTTGATTCCTGTTAGGTCAAGGCTGTTTGAGTCGTGAATACTCATATTCATTTTTGTGAGAAAAGCTCCCGGGTCGCTTGATTCATTTTCTTGTAGAACTCGGTCTGCTATAGAGACCATAAGCATGGTAAGTAAGCCGTGAGATGAGCCTTTGCTGCTGCAATCGCCGGTTATAATGTATTTGAAATCACCTTTTTGCTCTGCCCAGATAAAATCGCCGCTTACATAATCGCGCGGTCCACGCAGTAAAAACAGCTTTGTGAAAATTGTTCGCAAATGGTCTTCGCTTTTTAGAAATGCCATTTGAATATCTCGCGCATGTACGAGGCCTTCGCGATGTTCGTCATTGCGCTCCTGAAGCACCATATTCAGCTCATTTACTTCTTGTACTGCTTTACCTAAATTTCTTTTGGTTTTTTCAACAGTTCCTACAAAGAAGTATCCTATAGCTAAAATAACTCCGTATGTGCTTATGCTATTAAAAATGAGAAGATATATTGGATTCAGATCAAGTATAACCTCGAAGTGAAATAGCGGTGTGTTTTCGTAAACAACGGTGATGGCTAGAACGAAAAGTGTAAATATTATCCACTTTATTATCTCTCGTGAAGTTGCATATACTGATATACTAAAAAGAGCCACCAGGCTCCAAATCATTACTGCCCCTGTAGCCATGGCTCCTCCAGCCACAATTTGGAAAAGACAAGGAAAAATTATGCTCACCGACATCTGTAGATTGCAGCCTGCAGTGCTTGTACGCGAAATGCTGCATAGATACATACTGGCGGCAGAAATTACAAGATAGCACAGCGGTACAGTAAGAAGCGAATAAGCCCCTATAGCTAACATGCCTATGGACCATAATAATGCTCCCGCCGACATGAGAATGGTCACTTTTGACACAACCTTAAATTGAAACCGTCTATCAGTTATTATTGGCTCTGAACGTTGAGCAGATCGGCTACCCCAAAAAGCTATTGTTGGCATACTGTAAATTTTTAAGAAAATTTGTGGTTTGCTTACGCGAATGAAGGTGTTTTTGTTGCGAAGGTGAATTGCCGGATAGAAACAAGAATGTCAAAAAACGTATTCGCGGCAAACATGTATCCCATAAAAAAAAAGGCCAATCTTCTAAATAAATAGAAAATTAGCCTTCTGAAATAAATGTAATATTGGTTTTAGATATAGAGCTTTTCGTAGTATTCTTCAAGCATGCGAAGTACCGCAAATTCATCTTTGCAGTCCATGATACTCTGCTGCATCATAGCTACCCATTTTTTATGATTGTCGTAGTAAGTAGGCATTACTTCTTCGAGCAAAACCTTATATAAAGCGTCGCCATCGTGCTTGTCGTGTTCGGCTTCTGTTTTGCCAATAAAGCCATCGCCAAACTGCCAGCCGTTTTCGCCGTGGTCGCAAGCTTCAGGCCACCAACCGTCTAATGTGCTAAAGTTAAGTACGCCATTTATAGCCGCTTTCATTCCCGAAGTTCCACTTGCCTCTTTTGGACGGCGTGGATTGTTAAGCCATACATCAGAGCCGCGAGTAAGTGCAGCACCCGTAGCCATATCGTAGTTTGGAATATATACTACTGCGTTTGGATATTTCTTGCTAAAGCCAACGATTTCAAAAATCAGCTGCTTGCCCATATCATCCAGTGGGTGCGCCTTTCCGGAATATACAATCTGCAATTTTCCGTCGCGCAAAAGCGGATCAATTACTTCGGGATCGCGAAACAATAAGTTGGCTCGTTTGTAAGGCACGGCTCTGCGCGAAAATCCAAGGGTTAATACATCTTCTTTAAGCTCGGCGCCAGTGCGTTCTTTTACAAATGCAATTAGGTCGCGCTTGTTTTTCATGTGTGGCACCCAAAGGTCAGCTCCTTTTTCTGCAGCATCGGTCATAGCTTTATCAACCCAGGTAGGGCGGTGAATCGCGTTTGTAATTGGGACAATCTCTGCGCGTCCTTCTACATAATCCCACATTTCATTTGCCGTTTCGCCATGCAATTGAGCTACAGCATTGGCTTTTTTAGACAAGCGAAGAGCTCCAACAGTCATATTAAAAGGCGCTCCACCCATTGCCACTAGCTGCTCTACGGTCATGCCCATATTGGCGCCCATATACATAAGGCGATCAATTGGGTGAGATTCATTTCCTTGAATAACAGGGGTGTGCGTCGTGAAAACAATTTCTTCGCGACTTTTCACAAAAGCTTCCTGATAAGAATCTCCCTCATCACGCTTTTCGCGGATAAGTTCAAACCCGGCAAAAAGGGCATGACCTTCATTGAAGTGGTAAAGGTCAACATCTATTCCAAGAGCGCGCAACGCGCGAACACCACCTACGCCCAGTACCATCTCCTGTGCAATACGCTCTTCGCCAAACCAGCCGTAAAGCTGCCCGGTAATCCATCCGTCTTCATTGCCGGGTACATCGGTATCGAGAAGATAAAGGGGTGCATTTCCAAAATTATCGCATTTCCAGACTTTGATTTTTACATCGCGTTGGCGAATTTTTACGGTTACTTCCACTCCGGTATCTTCCAAAAAGTCGTAATTCTGATTTTTGTAGCAGTCGAAAGGCATTCCGTCTTTATCAATATGTTGATCGCCGTAGCCTTGTTTCCATTTTATACCCAGCCCCACAATAGGAAAATCGTGATCTTTGGCCCCTTTCATATAGTCGCCGGCCAAAATGCCCAGCCCGCCAGCATAAGTTTTCAATTTATCGTCGAGGCCGTATTCCATACAGAAATAGGCTATTTTTGGCATTTTCGATTTTGATGTCATGTCTTAATTCGTAAGATTATAAGCTGGCAAAGATAGAAGTTCGAAAAAGATATATAAGAATGATTTTTATCAGATATGAACATTAAAAAAGCCGCTGAATATCTCGCTGATGCTGATCCTGGAATGGGCGAAATAATAGAAAGAGTCGGTATAGTAAAGCTGCCCGTTCCACGCAGTAATTTTGAGAGCCTGGCAGATTCTATTGTTTCACAGCAGCTGTCTGTAAAGGCGGCCGCTACCATTTACAAGCGTTTTTCTCAATCTCTTGATCACGACATTAGTCCCGGAAGAATTCTTCAGACTGCTCCCGAAATTTTCAGTGCAGCCGGCTTATCGGGGCAAAAAACAAAATATATGGCTGCACTGGCCGAAGCTTTTATTCAAAACGAAGATACCTACAGCCGTTTACACGAATTGCCCAATGAAGAGGTAGTGAAATTGCTCACTGATATAAAAGGAGTCGGGGTTTGGACAGCTCAAATGTTTATGATGTTTAATCTGCTGCGCGAAGATATTTTCCCTGTTGGCGATCTCGGAATTCGCAGAGCCGTTGAAAGGCATTATTTTGATGGCGAGAAGCAAGAATTTGATTTGCTCTCAAAGCATTCTGAAATCTGGAAACCCCACAGGACAGTTGCGAGTTTTTATTTGTGGCGGAGTTTGGATAAGTAGGATTAGGGGGTGAATTACTTTTTTGTTAAGAATTGTTATGGTCTTATTTGGATCAGCATATAAATCCAACGAATTTTCGCCACGCGCGCCCTCAACTTAGCGTAGCGTTTTCACGCAGCGAAGCAAGTAATCCCTGAACTAATTTCTTTACACATCTTTTTTGCTCGTTACTTTTTCGCCTCATATAATACATACGTAAAGTTAGATTGTTAGAATTTTTCCAAAAGCATCTATCCCTAAAATAATGTAACATATTTTTTACCAATGCCCACGCGCGCCCCCACCCCCTAAAGGAATTAGCGTGTACTTAAGAACTCCCTGTTATTAGGCGTTCTATATGATTTGTCCTGTCTTTCCTATGTTCATAGCTACAATAGTAAAGAATCCTTTCTATATGCTTTGGTAGACTAT
>NZ_JAAGVY010000028.1 GCF_010686655.1 Cryomorpha ignava
AAAACCGATTTTGGAACAACCATTAACAATATCCCAAATATCAAACGGTTAAATCAATTTCTTGAGGAAGATTAAAAGAATAAATATCATGTTTTAGTGTACTTTTAGATGTGCGAAACTTTAGTAAATTATATACAACTACCTCTAATTTAAATGTGATTTATTGTAATTACTCTTTCCGGGAAAAACGCCACATTATCAAGCCATCTTACCAACAAAAAACCTAAGCTCATCCAAAAAGGTCTCTTTATTCTCGCCAATTAAATCAAGCACATCGCTATCAGGTTTTACTTTTATTTGGCGCAAGCTAAGCTGCTGATCAACATAAAGCATCTCCATTGCTGGAAAGATTTCTTTTAGTGAATAGGCAACATCATTAATACTTAAATTTCTGTCTATCAAATCATAATGTAGCCCGGCATCCTTTTCAAAAAGCAGTTTTTCCATAAAATCAACAACTCGGTTTATGCCGACAAAGGCTCTACCCTGGTCTCCGTTTCCATTAATGGTTACGCGACCCACATTCTTGGCGTCAAAAACAAATTTATTTATTACAGCATCAAAGCGCATACTTCGTGAGTAGCCGTAAACATTGGCACATCTCACAATCGAAACAGCTTTTTTAGACTTGAGTCTCTCCACATGCCTTTCACCGTTCAACTTTGAAATTCCGTAAAACGTTTTCGGTGTTGTAGGCGTATCTCCACCCACTTCGTCCTCACTGGAACCGTACACGCTAACGCTGCTCATATAAATCAAACGCTGGCAATCAGATTCTTCTACGGCGTAAGCTAATTCAGCTGTTCCCCAGTTGTTTACCTGGTCAAATAGATGGGGGCTTTGATCGGCAAAAGGTGTGGTAACTTTTGCAGCCAGATGAATTACCGCATCAACTTTCGCGACTTCTTTGCGGAGGGTATAAGAGTCTAATACGTCTGCTTCCGCGAATGAGACCTTGGAAGTGAGCTTATGATCGCCCAAAAAGAAATTAAAATTCTTGCGACTCAGGTTGTCATATACCCGAATGGATGACACGTCAGGATGATGCATCAGTCTGCTGCAAAGCTCGGTACCAATGTATCCGGCACCACCGGTAATCAATATTTTCATTTATTTCTCTACTAAGTCGGTGTGCAGACCACATTCAGTCTTGTTCATTCCAAACCAGCGTGCTTCGCGGGCATCGTTTGGCATAGCTTTGCGCGTACATGGCTCACAGCCAATACTCGAATAGCCTTTCTCATCAAGCGGATGACGTGGCAAATTGTGTTTTTTAATATAGTCGAAAATGTTTTTTCCGCTCCACTCAAGCATCGGATGAAAACGCATCGCTCCCTGCCCTGCCGTTTGGAAAGTCTTCATGGTTTTCCGGTTGGCATTTTGGTCACGTCGTACCCCATTAATCCATACATCATGGGTTTTTAAAAGATTTTCTGTCGGCTTTACCTTGTTGATTTGGCAGCAATAATCCGGATTTGATGTGAAGAGCATATTTCCCAAGCTGTCTCGCTGCTGAATTTTTGGAATATCAGAAAAAATACTCCGTATTTCAATGTCAAACTCCTTTGCTAGCTCATCTTTAAAAGCCAGTGTTTCAGGAAATAGAAACCCGGTATTTAAGCAATAAACCGGAATATCCAGACCACTGCGGGCAATGATGTGAATTAGCGGAATAGAATGTGTTTGAAACGACGACGTCACGAAAAGTGACTTGCCCTCGTTTTTTAGTTTATTGATATTTTCAATAATTTCTTCTACTTGCATAGTGGTGCGAAAGTACAGATTGTGAACCAAAAAGAGATTGTTTTATCTCATTGTTTGAAATCCACCTCAACGAACAGAACTTTTCTTAATCTCATCAATAAGTTGATTCCCTGCATCGCTTGCCTGATTTACAGCCACAAACCGCCCACCGCCTTCGTCAACAAGCTGATTCATTTGCTTTGTGGTAAATGGCCCGCATTTTATTCCCAGCACTGATAGCTGAATATTTTTTCGCTTGTATTTTGATGTATAATTCATCGCTTTGTCTACCCCTTCATTAAAGGCGCCGTCAGTAGCGAGAATAATTTGATTGTTTCCGTTATCTACGAAATGGCTCATTGCCACACTCCCTGCTTTATTGATTGCTTTTGCTCCCGCTGTTCCTCCGCCCGGCTCAAGCGCGAGTATAGCAGCTATACAAGCATCGCGATCCAGATTGCTTTCTGTTTCTATGATTACATTCGTTTCATTAGAATAGCTGATAAGCGAAAATCGGTCAACAGGTCGCAACACATCAAGCAATTCTACCATAGCGATTTTTAGCAGATCAAGTTTGCCATCCTTTTTCATTGATGTGGAAACATCTACCAGAAAAACCAAATTGTTTTGCTTAAAACCACTTAAAGGAAGTACTGAATTTTCAGGCTCTACTGGTATGGGAATATCTCTCGGGGTTTGCTCAACCGTCGGCGTACTTAACGGTTTTGGCTCAACAGGAATTTCAATTTCTTCCTCCTCCAAGGCAACCTCTTCGTCTTCAATAACATACTCTTTAATGGCTTCCTCGTAAATAATCTCTTTCGCCTCAAGCATGGCGAGTAAATGCGAATTTACAGCATTTACATAGAGTGCTGTATCCATTTGAAAACCATTGTGTTGTATCGAGAAAAAATATCTGCCGTAAGGCAATTGCGCCGATACTTCGCCGTGTTGATTTGTAGAAAGATTATCAATTTTTCTTCCATCCTTATACACCGCTATTTCAGCTTCTTCAACAGGGATATTTTTGATCAATTCGCGAACTGAAATATGAAATTGATTGTCGTTGGCGGCCGTATTGCTTCCAAAATCAGGACATGGAATCAGGCTGCTTGCTGCAAATGTGGATTCGCCTTTGATTTCAATCATTTCCGGTTTCGCCCATGGGCTAGCGTGCACTGCCAGATCAATGCTAAATTTTCCTTCTGCCTTTGGGCTCACCGCCACACGAATAAATTCAGATTTGCCGGCTATCACGGTTTTTGCCGAAAGTTTTATGTCAGTATTTTTTGGCCCTTCTACTCTAAAGATTACCGCATCGGCACTGCCCGAATTGCGAATTTCAAAGTCAACCCAGTTGGGATCGGCCCGGCGCAAAATACCAAAATCTTTCACTTTATCAACCATGGCGAGCTGCGCCGAAGCCGATAAAATCAAAACACTAAAAAGAAAACTTAAACTCATTTTTCGCGCCATTCTGTAAGTACATCGGCAATTTTGCGGTCGTTGCTCAATCTGGGAACTTTATTCTGGCCACCAAGCTTGCCCTGCGATTTCATGTAGGCATTAAACGCGTCTTGCTTCAAAGATGTTATCCGAAGGGGTCGAAGAATTTTCCCATTTATCAAATCAGCGTAGTAAGCATTCCTCTTTTGCATCGTTTTATCTATGCTTTCCGCAAATGCAGTCATGTTTTCGGGCGCTTTCGCGAAAGCGATGAACCACTCATGATAGGGCAGACCTTCAGTAGGATTGAGCTCAGGTGCAACCGTAAATTCTATCACCTCGGCAGGATATTTTTCAACCGCTTCGCGAAGTGCCGCTTCAACTTCTTCTGCAATGACGTGCTCACCAAAAGCCGAAGTAAAATGCTTAATCCTTCCGGTAACGAGAATTTTATAAGGGTTTAGCGAAGTAAACTTCACCGTATCGCCAATGCTGTAGGCCCACAAACCAGCATTTGTAGAGAGTATCAAAGCGTAATTTTTATCGACCTCCACTTCAGCGAGTGATATACGGGGTGGATTTTCATCAAAATAATTTTCGGCAGGAATAAATTCAAAAAATATTCCCGCATCGACATTTAGCAGGAGCGAAGAATCGTTTTGATCGTCTTGGAAAGCGATAAATCCCTCGCTGGAAGGATAGGTTTCTATGCTATCTACTCTTTTGCCTATCAGTTTTTCGAACCGGCTGCGGTAAGGCTCAAAGTTTACACCGCCATATACAAAGAGGTTGAAATTTGGAAAAACCTCTTTGATATGCTGCTTACCCGATCGCGTGAGAATGCGTTCAAAATAAAACTGAACCCAGCTCGGAATCCCCGAAATTAGGGTCATATCTTCATTTATAGTTTCATCTATTATCGCATCTACTTTTGTTTCCCAATCGTCAATGCTATTCGTTTTAAGACTCGGCAATCGATTTTTTTGCAAATAGGCAGGAATGTGATGCGCCACAATTCCCGAAAGGCGACCGGTAGCAATTCCGTTTTTCTCTGTCATTACCGGGCTTCCCTGCAAGAAAATCATTTTCCCATCAACAAAATCCGCATTTCCTGTTTGACTAATATAGAGCAAAAGTGCATCGCGGGCAGCGGTAAGGTGATGTCCCATCGACTCTTTCGAAATGGGAATATACTTCGTACCGGAAGTCGTTCCAGATGTTTTTGAAAAATATTTAGGTAATCCCGGCCAAAAAATATCAGCCTCACCATTCACAAGTCTGTCGAAATACGGTTTCAATGCTTCGTAATCGCGTACAGGAACCAATTTTTTAAAATCACTATATGATTTAATCGTACTAAAATCATGATCCTTGCCAAATTGGGTATCCTTGGCCTTATCGGTAATTTTTAAGAGCGTTTGGTTTTGCCGATTTACCGCATCCTTTTTCCAGGCATCGACCTTTTTTCGGGTTTGCTTCGCAATGATTTTACCGAAGAATTTTTTTAGGCTCATGTGCAGAGTTGAAGTATTAATTGGTGTTCAGAGCGTGTTGTAGTCTGAATTTCCAAATATAGCGTTATATGGTTTAATTGGTGAATTCCTCAGCAAAGCTTTATTTATATTGCTCCGAAGCTTTCGCAAAAGCGCAAAGAGTTATAGCTCTGGAGGCTCACGCAAAATTAGAGAGAAAAAAAACACGCTCCATATTGACTTCTCACGGTCGAAAGGTCGCAAATTTTAGATCAAGCCACAGACAAGGGAAATTTTAGCTAAAGCTCGAAAAAAAGGCAGAAAGAGCGCATATTGATCTCGCCACCCTTTCGCAGGTTTTGTCTTTTCGCAGCGCGAAGCCCACTTTGCGCCTTTATTCGCTTTGCTCACCCTTCGGGCTCCTTTTAGTCGTGAAATCGCTATCGCTAAGTTGCGGCTTTGCGTGAAACCCTTTTTGCGAGAAACCTTTAAGACAAATCTTAACTTGAAAAAGCAATAAAATCTTGGGGATCAAGCGGAGAGCCATTGTACCAAAGTTCAAAATGCAAATGCGGCCCGTCGGTCAGTTCGCCCGAATTCCCAATAATAGCAATACTCTCGCCGGCAACTACCTGATCTCCCACATTTTTGAGCAGGGCAGAGTTGTGCTTGTAAATTGAAATCAGATTATTTGAGTGCTGTATTTGGATAACATTCCCGCCATCGCTGGTAAAAGAAGCCATAATAACGGTGCCGTCGTAAACGGCTTTTATAGCTTCACCTTCTTGTGCTGCAACATCCACACCCAAGTGCCCAATAGCCGAATTAAACGATGAGGTAACGGTTCCCCGAATGGGTGTGAAAAACAAGACTCCCGGCAGACCTAAGAACGCTGAAGATGTAGCGTTTTGTGTTGTTAGGGCATACTGCTCTTTCGATTCAATTTCTGCCCGAAGCAACGAATCTTCTTTCGATACCGAAAAATCAAGTCCCGTATAAACTTTTGTTTCCCCATCGCCTTCCACATCGGTGCTGTCTTTGCCAATTGTACCGTTTAAAATATGCTGCAGGTTTACGAAATAAGCTTGATACTGATCCTGTGCCTCTTCCAGTGAATCGGCTTTAAGAGCAGCATTCAACGCATTGAGCCGCATATTGGTATCGCTGTATCCGGGAATGTACTCTTTTAGCGGCGTGAACAGAACGAGCGATACAACCACAGCTGTAATAATCACAAATACCAGCGCCACTCCGGCAATAACGTTCAGTGGAGTAAGAAATGCGGAGAAGCGCTCATCGAAAGTCGCATCATTAATAATCACAAGCCGATACTTATTGCGGAGCTTGCGAATTAATTTCTTGCGTTCTTTTGGATTTTTCTTTGCCATCAATTTTCAATCGGGCGTAAATATCTGAAATTTAAATTGGCGGAATTACCACATTAGTTTCTAAGTTCTTAAAAAATGCAATAATTTTGTAATCTTTGAGTTAAACGCTTACCCAAAGTATTTGATATTGAAAATTACATCTTTATATAGACTCACTTTTTTGCTTTTTGTTGCCGCGATGGTTGTGTTAAGTGGCTGTTCGCGAAAAAAATCGGGCTTTACCCATCGGCTTTATCACAATACTACTTCGCATTATAACTGGTATTTTAATGCCAATGAAATGATGAAGCAGACCCAAAATCAACTCTGGTTAAGCAAGGAAGATGATTATTTGGAGCTTTTACCCGTTTATGTTTTGCCAGATGAAACGGCTCAAAAAGGTCTGTATCCCCAAATGGACGAAATAATTGATAAGTGCAGTACGGTAATAGACCGCCACAGCATGGAAATCAAGAAAAAAGAATACAATAAATGGATAGACGATAATTTTTTGCTTATCGGTATTGCCAATTATTACAAAGGAAAATATGCTACGGCACAAGAAATGTTCTCGTACTGCGCCAAGAAGTATAAGGGTCAGGAGTCGCGCTTTGATGCCGCCCTTTGGCTTGCCCGCACTTATGTAGAGCAAAAACAATACAATAAAGCACTTACTGTTCTTTCGGTAGTAGAAAAAGATGAGAGTAAGGATAGACCTAAAGATTTTTTGGCCAATTTTGAAACGGTGTATAGCGATTTATACCTCAGACAGGAGCGCTATAAAGATGCCGAGCCGCACCTCGAAGATGCTGCCCGTCTTACTACCGATAAACAAATGAAAGCACGCCTGACATTTATTCTCGCCCAAGTGTATAAGGAGCAAAATAAATCGCAGCAGGCAATTGATGCTTACGCAGATGTTATTAAGCAGCGACCAGCTTACGAGATGGAGTTTTACGCTAAAATAAGCCAGGCGCTGGCTTACGACCGCCGGCTCGATCCGCAAAAAATTATGGATATGCTTTGGGCTATGGCCAAAGATGAAAAGAACGAGGAGTATTACGATCAGATTTATTACGCTCTAGCCGAAATAGAAATTGAGAATCAAAATATTCCGGAGGGGATTACGCTTTTAAAAACATCGGCTCAAAAGAGTATAAATAATCCGCGGCAAAAAGGAAAAAGCTTTCTGCGCCTGGCCGAAATTTACTTTATAGATCGCGAATACGTGCTTGCCAAGAATTATTATGACAGCACCGCTACCTATCTACCCGAAGAATATCCCGGTTATGAGACTATTGTTGCCACAGGCGCGTCGCTAAATGATTTGGTAACGAATATTTTCACAGTACAATACAACGACAGCATTATTGCTCTGGCGATGATGGATGACAAAGACCGTGACAAAAAGCTCCTCCGCATGATTGCCGATCTGGAGGCAGAAGAAGATCGCAAAAAGCAGGAAGAACTTGCAGCATTGGAAAGAATTCAAAATGCCGTTCCCACCGGGGGCGATAAAGGCCGAGGGGGAGGCGGTAAATCCTGGTATTTCTATAATTCCTCAACTGTGGGAAGCGGTTTTCAGGAGTTTAAACGCATTTGGGGTCAGCGGAAGCTGGAAGACGATTGGCGCAGATTGACTAAAACAACCTTTGCCGGTGGTGATGGAACTATGGGAGCCGATTCCGATTCGCTTTTAGCGGAAATGGGGCAAGAAAAATCGAATGTGAAATCGCTTGACGAGTACCTCGCCGAGCTTCCGCAAAGCGATGCAGAAATAGCAGCGGCCCACAACAAAATTATCGAAGCTCTTTACGATATCGGCACCATTTATAAAGAGCGCCTCAAAGACGACGACAATGCCATAGAGTCTTTTCTGCGTATAGCCAATGAGTACGATACAAGCGCGGTGGCACCTCAGGCATACTATCAGCTTTACCGAATCTATCTCGAAAAAGAGCAGGCTGGTGGGTTTGTTGGAACGGGTTATAAAGACAATTCGGCTTATTATAAAGATGTTATTCTATCAGATTATCCCGATAGCGAATTTGCAAAACTTATTCTCGATCCCGGTTTTATTACATCGGCAAATCAGCGGTACCAAGCTGAAAAGGCCATATATGAAGAAACTTATAAAAAATACAACAGGAGGCAGTACACTGATGTGCTCATAGCGTGTAATACCGTAATACAGGAAGAGCCCAATAATAATTTTATCTCTAAGTATTACCTTATTAAAGCACTTACCGTGGGCGCTCGCAGAGATGCGGACAATTATGAAACTCTGCTGCGCGAAATAATTGTAAAGTTTAAGGGTACTCCCGAGGCAGAAAAAGCTGCTGAACTTTTGGGTGAGCTCAATAAACTAAAAGCAGAGCTTGCGCGAAACAAGAAAAACGATGACAATACCAACAATGCTGATGCCGACGGCGATGCAACTGCCGCTATTAACGATGCAGCAAGTGAAGAGGATATTGCAATGTTTACCTACGAAGAAGCTTCTGAACACTTTTTTGCCCTTATTTTTCCAAAACCAGATGGCGACGCGACTAAATTAAAAAGCACCATTGGTAATTTTAATACTGAGTTTTTTAGAAACGAAAAGTTGCGCATTACCAATAGCTTTATTGACCGCGACCACCAAATCATTATTGTTCGTAGCTTTGCAGATCGCGCCGCCGCAATGGACTTCTACAATACCTTTATGGTTAATGACGATATCCTCAAAGAAATAAACGGGGTGCAGAGTTATCAAAAATTCGTAATTTCAACCAAGAATTTTACTGTTTTGTTCAGAAATAAGAACGCAGACGTATATCAACAGTTTTTCGAAAGTAAATACTTGTGATATACATCTTAACTAAATAAACATGTTTAAAAGCACAAATCAACGAGATATGGCGAAGACAAACGAAACTCACTCACCTGAGCAATTAAACCGCATAGTAGCGGGCACTAAAATAGAAGGAGTAATCGTTTCGGATAACAATATTCGGATAGATGGAACGGTAAAAGGCACCATTACTGCCAAGGGCAGATTGGTGGTGGGCCCCACCGGAAAAATAGAAGGAGAAGTGATTTGTGAAAATGCCGATATTGAAGGTGCGCTAACTGGTACTATTACTGTAAATGGCATCCTTTCGCTTAAGTCTACTGCCCGTCTTGAATGTGATATTACCACCAAGAAACTGGCCATTGAGCCCGGTGCCGTATTCAGCGGTAAGTGTGTAATGGGTGGCGGCGTAGTAAAAGACATGAAGCAAAGCATGGAAGATCAGGGGCGTCAACGAGTTCAAGACTCATCTCATGCCCAGTCAAAAGAAAGATAGCGGCAATTCTAACGAGGCATTAAAATACTCGGGAATGGCCGTGAAAATGGCAGTGGCAATTGCTGCCGGTGTGTTTGGCGGGCAATATCTCGATGAAAAAATGGGCAACGCAAACCCTTGGATGACAATAATCTTGTCGCTAATTGGTGTGGCTGTGGCTATCTACTTTGTTATAACTGATACTTCCAAATAGTGTCTGTATACCAAGTCCAACAGCTTCGTTATGCCTGGTCTTGAATCTTATGATCCAAACGCTGAATGCTATTGACAAACCCTGAATATGAATCTATCCACTACTCATTTGCAACCTTTCAACTTTTGAAGCCCGTGTGGGGCGTAAATCTTAGCGCCTTTAGACTGGAGGGAGTGTCCGTATGGAGCGGTTAAACAGATTGAGATAGGTAATTCCTTGTAACTAAACTGGCCACCCAAAATCTTCTAAATGAAACAACAAACATCTAAATTTCGCCGCGAGTTTTTAATTGTGGTAATACTATGTTGCCTTGGCGCCTATGCAACGGCTAAGTTTGCGCTGCATCAAGCCGTACCACTATCTTTCTGGATTATGACGGCGTTTATTAGCATAGCCACATTTTTTATTTTCAAAATCTTAATGGATGCCAATGTAAATAAGCGGCCACCGGTATTTGTAAATTATTTTTTGGCTGCACTTACAGGCAAATTAATGCTATCGGCAATTCTGCTTTTAGTGGTAGGGTTGGCCGACCGTTCTAATCTTAAATTCTCAGCAATAGGCTTCTTTATTGTCTATACACTTCTCACTGTCGTCGAATTAAAAAATTTATTGCCTTTGATTAGAAATTCTGATCGCTGATATTCAGTGTTTTATCCAGTAAATTAGGCAAATAAAAAAAAGGTGATCAATATATTTCATTCTCAATATTAAATATCTATTTTTGCAGTCCAATTTTCGCGCTCCAAAACGTGCGAAAACTAGCGTAGAATGTCAATGACTTTAAAGAAATTAAGCCGCCCGTTTTTCGCCATTGTAACTTTCATGTTATTGGCATCGCAGCCCGTGCTTTTTGCTCAAGAGCACACAGAGCAACCCGACTCAACACAGCATGAAGTCGAAAAAGAGAAGTTTAATGCCGGTGAGATGATTATCCACCACATTTCCGATGCGCATGAAATTCACCTTTTTGGCGATGCAGCCATCTACCTTCCGGTAATACTATATGCAGATAACAGTGTGAAAGTTTTCTCAAGCTCACACTTTTATCACAACGAAAAGCATTTTACAAATGCCGAAGGAGAATCTGAGCATTACTATGAGTATAATGGCTTTGTAATGCACCACGAGCATATTTACGCTGCCGCAGATGGTGGTATATCGCTTAACGCTGAAACAGGCGAAGTAAATAACGCTTCTGTTCTAGACTTTTCTATTACTAAAACCGTTACCGGAATTTTAATTACCTGTTTGGTTCTTCTTTTGATATTTGGCACTGTAGCTCGCGGATATAAAAAGCGCAAGGGCAGCGCACCAAAAGGGCTTCAATCGTTTATGGAACCGCTTATTTTGTTTATTCGAGACGAAGTGGCCATTCCATCTATTGGTGCTAAAAAAGCGGATAGGTATATGCCCTTCTTGCTTTCTACTTTCTTCTTTATTTGGATAGCAAATATTCTCGGTCTTATTCCATTTATTGGTGGTTTCAACGTTACTGGAACGCTAAGCGTAACACTTGTGCTTGCCGCGATTGTATTTATTATCACTACTATTAGTGGGAACAAGCATTATTGGGGTCACATTTTATGGCCTCCAGGTGTTCCTCTTCCTATTAAGTTTATTCTTGTTCCTATTGAGGTCGCCGGACTCTTCATCAAGCCATTGGTCTTGATGATACGACTCACAGCAAACATTACAGCGGGACACATAATTATATTGGCATTCGTAGCTCTGGTGTTGATTTTTGGACAGATGGGCGCCGCTGCTGGTTATGGAGTGGGTGTAGGAAGTATTCTCTTTATGGTATTTATGTTTTTTCTTGAGTTGCTTATTGCATTCTTGCAAGCTTATGTGTTCACATTGCTTGCAGCCCTTTATTTTGGCGATGCCACACAGGAAGCTCATCATTAATCTAGGCTTTATTAATAACTATATAAAAACAAAAGCAAAATGGAATTATTAAACATTCTTTTACAAGTTGCATCAAATGCTGGTTTGGCTGGTATTGGTGCTGGTTTGGCTGCAGTTGGTGCAGGTATTGGTATCGGTAAAATTGGTGCCTCTGCCCTTGAATCAATGGCGCGTCAACCAGAAGCAACTGGAGACATTAGAGCGAATATGATCATCGCAGCAGCCCTTATTGAAGGGGTTGCACTTTTCGGTGTTATTGTTTGTCTTTTGGTTGTACTTGCGTAGAACTATGGAAAGGTGAGCTGCGACGGTTGGTCGTAGCCCCTTTCTTTTTTTGAAAAAAATTGACCATTAAAAAATAAACAATATGCTTTCAGTTAGTATAGGTACAGTAGTTTGGAGCTCCATAGCATTTTTAATTGTGCTATTTCTTTTGGCTAAACTGGCTTGGAAACCAATTTTGGCATCGATTAGAGAGCGCGAAGATTCTATTGACGATGCGCTTAAATCTGCCAGCAAAGCCAGAGAAGAAATGGCTAATCTTACCAAGAGCAATGAAGCACTTTTAAATGAGGCTAGAGCTGAGCGCGATGGTATGCTCAAAGATGCACGCGGTACGAAAGATCAAATTATTTCTGAAGCCAAAGACCGCGCTGATGTGGAATACAATAAAATATTGGCTTCTGCTAAAGATGCTATCCGCCAGGAAAAATCTGCGGCAATAGCCGAGATTAAAGAGCAGGTAGCTACTTTAAGTATTGAAATTGCTGAACGCGTTATTCGTGAAGAGCTGAAAAGCGACGAAAAGCAAAAGCAATTGATTGATAAATATTTGCAAGAAGCAAAACTGAATTAAAATGCAACAAGACTCGCAAGTAGCTATACGATATGCTAAGTCGCTTTTAGACTTTGCGCTAGAGCGCAAAGAACTTGAGGCGGTGGCTGCGGATATGGCGCTTATTTCACAAACTTGTTCTAATAGCAAAGATCTTCGACAAATGTTGAAGAGTCCGATTATTAAGCCGGAAAAAAAGCTAACCGTTATCAAAGAGATTTTTGGTGGTGAAATAGGGAGCGTAACGCTTAACTTTCTTGGTGTAATTGCAGGAAAAAAACGTGAAAACATCCTTCCCGAAATAGCAAATGCCTTTACAACAGTTTACCGCAAACATCTCGGTATTGTTTCTGCCGAAATAACCAGTGCCGTTGCGCTTTCTGATAACGAGCGCGAAAAAGCAATTGCTGTAGTTCAAGGAATGGGCACCGGAAAGGTGAAATTGATCGAAAAAATAGATAAAAATATTATTGGCGGCTTTATCATACGCGTTGACGATAAACAGTACGACGCATCAGTGGCAAGCCGAATTACAGCGCTTAAGCGCACTTTTTCAAAAAATCATTTACAGTAGAATTTTAAACAGATCATCATGTCTGAAATAAAACCAGCAGAAGTATCAGCAATCCTAAGAGAACAACTCGCAGGACTTAAATCTCAAGTAGAACTTGAAGAAGTAGGAACCGTTCTTCAGGTAGGAGATGGTATTGCTCGAATTTACGGATTGTCAAGTGTACAAGCCGGAGAGTTGATAGAGTTTGAATCAGGCCTTAAAGGGATGGTTCTCAACCTTGAACAAGATAACGTTGGAGCCGTACTTTTGGGTGCGTCAACAACCATTAAAGAAGGTGATACCGTAAAACGAACCGGCCTTATTATGTCTATAGAGGTAGGCGAAGGAATGCTCGGACGTGTAGTAGACACTCTGGGTCAACCAATAGATGGTAAAGGTCCGATAGAAGGGAAGCTATACGAAATGCCTATTGAGCGTAAAGCTCCAGGGGTTATTTTCCGCCAGCCGGTAAACGAGCCTTTGCAAACAGGTATTAAAGCTATCGATGCCATGATTCCGGTAGGCCGTGGTCAGCGTGAGCTTATTATCGGTGACCGCCAAACCGGTAAAACTACTGTTGCGATTGATACCATTATCAATCAAAAAGAATTTTACGATCGCGGTGAGCCTGTTTTCTGTATTTATGTTGCCATTGGTCAAAAAGGATCTACGGTAGCACAAATCGTTAAAACACTTGACGAAAACGGTGCACTTCCATATACTTGTGTCGTTGCATCTAACGCTTCAGACCCAGCGCCAATGCAATTTCTTGCCCCATTTGCAGGAGCAGCAATCGGTGAATATTTTAGAGATACAGGCCGCCCGGCATTGATCGTTTATGATGACTTATCAAAACAAGCTGTTGCTTACCGTGAGGTATCTCTTCTTTTAAGAAGGCCTCCGGGGCGTGAAGCTTATCCTGGAGATGTATTCTACCTTCACTCTCGTCTTCTTGAGCGTGCGGCTAAGGTTATCAACTCTGATGAGATTGCTTCGCAAATGAACGACCTTCCAGAATCACTTCGCGGAGTGGTGAAAGGTGGTGGTTCGCTAACAGCACTTCCAATTATTGAAACACAAGCGGGTGACGTATCTGCATATATTCCTACCAACGTAATTTCGATTACAGACGGTCAGATATTCCTTGAGTCAAACCTTTTCCTTGCCGGGGTGCGGCCTGCAATTAACGTTGGTATTTCTGTATCGCGTGTTGGAGGTAATGCTCAGATTAAATCAATGAAGAAAGTAGCTGGTACGCTAAAACTTGACCAGGCGCAGTACCGTGAGCTTGAAGCTTTCGCGAAATTTGGTTCAGATCTTGACCCTGCTACAATGTCGGTTCTTGGAAAAGGAGCACGTAACGTAGAAATTTTGAAGCAAGCACAAAACTCTCCAATGCCGGTAGAGGATCAGGTTGCGATAATTTATTTAGGTACAAAAGGCTTGTTGAGCAAAGTACCGGTAGATAAGATTCGTGAATTTGAAGAAGAATTTCTTGCATTTATGGACACCAAGCACCGCGATGTGCTCGATTCATTGAAAGCAGGTAAATTGACCGACGAAATAACAGCTGTACTTGAAAAAGTAGCTTCAGAACTTTCATCAAAATATTAATTGATCGCTGAGCCGCCTTTTGGCAGCATAACCGACTAAGAAAATATGGCAAATCTAAAGGAAATACGATCCAGAATAACATCGGTAAACTCTACACGACAGATTACCGCTGCTATGAAAATGGTTTCTGCTGCGAAACTCAGGAGAGCTCAGGATGCTATTACCCAGATGCGTCCGTATGCTGAGAAATTGCAGGAGATATTGCAAAATCTAAGCAGTGCACTCGACGTGTCAGAAAATCCGTATGCCGCTCAACGTGAAGTGAAAAGAATACTCATCGTTTCTATTACTTCAAATCGTGGTCTTTGTGGTGCGTTCAATAACAACGTCATTAAGCAGGCAAAGACTATTATTGCACAAAATCCGGGTGCGCGCATTCAGGTTTTGTCAATTGGTAAAAAGTCTTTTGATGTATTTAAGAAGACTGATTATGCTCCGGGTGTAGGCTATCCTACCGAAGCGTACAAAATCTATGAGGATTTAAATTTTGCCGATGCTTCTTCTATTGCAGAATGTGTAATGGATAAGTTTGAAGCCGGTAAATTAGACAAGGTTTACCTGGTTTATAACTCATTCAGAAATGCAGCGATTCAAATATTAGAAACGGAGCAGTTTCTGCCTATAGTTCCGCCAGAAGCTTCTTCAGAATCAACTTCGCAAATCGACTATATTTTTGAACCAAACAAGGAAGAAATTGTAACAGAATTGATTCCCAAATCGCTAAAAACACAGTTTTATAAAGCGATATTAGATTCGAATGCAGGTGAGCACGGTGCGCGTATGACTGCCATGCACAAGGCTACCGATAATGCAACTGATATGCTTAAGGATCTTAAACTTACCTATAACAAAGCCCGTCAGGCTTCTATTACCAATGAGATTTTGGAAATTGTTGCAGGTGCAGAAGCATTGAACGGATAAGAGAATAAAATTTCTATCGAAAAAGCCTTGCGAAGATTCGCAAGGCTTTTTTTATGGGTTCGTATCCGCGAGCTGTTCTGAAAATAGAATTTTATTTCAGTGTTTTTTCTGATCTTGTCTAATCTTATCCATCCCCCATTAATGCCAAAAACTGGATATACCTATGTATTAAGCAACAAGAACAGAACGGTTCTTTATGTTGGTGTAACGAGCAGAATTCGACTTAGAATGCTACAGCATAAAAGCGGTCATGGTTGTGTTTTTTCTTCGCGGTACAACGTGTACGACCTAATGTATTTTGAGACAATTCCGATTATTGTAAATGCCATTAAGCGCGAAAAGCAACTTAAAAACTGGCATAAAGAGTGGAAATGGAATTTTATTAAAGAGAATAATCCAGATTTGATCGATCTGGCCTGCGAATGTTTACCGATGAGGAAATACTGGAGTATAAGAAGAAGAAGATGGATAAGGAGAAAGGGAAGAAGTGATTAGACCCAGGCACAATGAACAGACTCTGATTAGACCCAAGCACAGTGAACAGACTCTGAAACAAGTTCAGAGTGACGTTGGTTAACGAGTGACGTTGGTTAACGACTCACGCCAAGGTGACGTATGGATGAAAAAAAGCCTACGGCTTCAAGTCAAATGTCTCCAAAAACTTGGTAGTAAAATCTCCTTTTTTAAACTTCTCGTCTTCAAATAAACGAATGTGGAACGGTATGGTGGTTTTAACCCCATCAATAATGTATTCGCTCAAAGCGCGATACATCTTTTTGATTGCCTCTTCACGAGTTTGGGCTCTTACGATGAGTTTAGAGATCATTGAGTCGTAATTTGGCGGAATGGTATAGTCGGCGTAAACGTGAGTGTCTATGCGCACACCATGGCCTCCGGGAGCGTGATAAACTGTAATTTTCCCAGGACTTGGTCTGAAGTTATTGAATGGATCTTCAGCGTTTATTCGGCACTGGATAGCGTGCATTTGAGGTTCGTAATTTATACCGCTTATTGGAATCCCGGCGGCAATCTTAATTTGCTCCTTTACAAGGTCAAAATTAATTACTTCTTCGGTAATGGTATGCTCTACCTGTATACGGGTATTCATTTCCATAAAATAGAAGTTTCGGTGTTTGTCAACCAAAAATTCTACTGTTCCTACTCCTTCATAATTTACGGCAGCGGCAGCTTTTATAGCCGCCTCGCCCATCTTTTTGCGAAGGGCCTTAGTCATAAATGGACTCGGCGTTTCTTCAACAAGCTTTTGGTGGCGACGCTGAATAGAGCAGTCGCGCTCGCTCATATGGCAAAATGTACCAAACTGATCGCCGGCAACCTGAATCTCTATGTGGCGTGGCTCTTCAATAAACTTCTCCATATAAACACCATCGTTTCCGAAGGCAGCTTGCGCTTCGCGCTGGATGGCGGACAGAGCATTTTCAATATCTTCTTCTTTCCAAACTACGCGCATCCCTTTACCACCACCACCGGCAGTAGCTTTCATCATTACCGGAAGGCCAACTTCTCTTGACATTTTAATGGCATGTTTGCCGTCTTTTAGCAATCCTGCCGAACCGGGAACACAAGGCACACCGGCAGCAAGCATAGTTTCTTTGGCCGTCGCCTTATCTCCCATTCCTTCAATTTGATCAGGCAGGGCACCAATAAATTTGATTCCATTCTCAGCACAGATTCTGGAAAACTTAGCGTTTTCTGACAAGAATCCGTATCCCGGATGTATTGCATCTGCATTAGTGATTTCTGCGGCCGCAATAATATTTGGAATGCGTAAATAAGACTCCGAACTGGGAGGAGGGCCAATACAAACGGCTTCATCTGCAAAACGAACCGGCAGACTTTCTGCATCGGCAGTGCTATATACGGCAACGGTTTTAATGCCCATTTCCTTGCAGGTTCTAATAATCCGCAAAGCTATTTCACCGCGATTGGCTATAAGTATTTTCTTAAACATAAGAAGAGGCGTCAGGTTTCAAAAAAGATAGAAAACTTAAGAAGGATCTACCAAAAATAATGGCTGGTCGTATTCAACCGGCGATGCATCTTCGGCGAGCACTTTAACGATTTTTCCGCTTATTTCGGCTTCTATTTCGTTAAAGAGTTTCATCGCTTCAATGATGCAAATCACCTTTCCTTCTTTAATATCGTCTCCTACCGAAAGGAAAGGATCTTTATCAGGCCCAGGCGAACGATAGAAGGTACCAATCATCGGAGATTTTACCGTGATGTACTTTGATTCATCCTCTGCTTTTTGGTCTTTGGTTGGCTCAGCAGCTGAAGGTGCTTGTTGCTGCATTTGCTGTACCGGTTGCATTTGCTGTGGCATCATCTGCGGCATCATTTGCATGGGCTGCTGTAGGTATGCTTCCTGCTGTTGCTGCGATCCTTTCTTTTTCTTATCAGATTCGCTTTTAATGGTGATCTTAAAGTTTGCTTGTTCTATTTCCACTTCGGTTACACCAGAGCGGGCTACAAACTTTATCAAATCCTGTATCTCAGTTAATTTCATAATTGGTGAGTTGGATAAATGCGGGCGTTAAATATAAAAATGTTTGGGCTATTTGGTATCATATGCCCATTTTAAATAAATGGAACCCCAGGTAAAACCGCCACCAAAAGCCGCGAGAATAATGTTGTCGCCTTTTTTTAGCTTGTTTTCCCATTCCCATAAGCAAAGGGGAATTGTTCCATTCGTTGTATTTCCAAATTTGTGAATATTAATCATCACCTTAGATGGGTCAAGCCCCATTCTATTAGCGGTAGCATCGATAATGCGTAAATTAGCCTGATGAGGTACCAGCCATGCTACATCTTCGCCGGTAAGATTGTTTTTCTCGAGAATTTCTGCAGAAACATCGGCCATTTTGCTCACCGCAAATTTAAATACGGTTCGGCCCTCCTGAAAAATATAATGATCTTTGTTTTCTACTGTTTTTACAGTGGCGGGATTGAGCGATCCACCTGCTTTCTGGTGCAAATAATCTCTTCCGCTTCCATCGGTGTGCAATATGGAATCTTGAATTCCCATTCCTTCCTCATTTGGCTCAAGAAGCACTGCTCCGGCACCATCTCCAAAAATTATGCAAGTACTTCTATCGGTATAATCAACGATAGAGCTCATTTTATCTGCACCTACAACAATAATTTTCTTGTATTTGCCAGTTTCAATAAATTGGCTTGCGGTTGTAAGGGCGTATAAAAATCCGCTACACGCTGCCATAATATCGTATGACCACGCGTCTTTTATTCCGCATTTATGCGAAATTAAATTTGCGGTAGAAGGAAATAGATGATCTGGAGTAGCCGTAGCACAAATCACCATATCAATTTCTTCTGGCCCGATACCCCGTTTTTTCAGTAAGCCTTTTACGGCTTCGGCTCCCATATCGCTGCTCGCTTTTGTGGGATCCTTTAAAATTCTTCTCTCCTGGATTCCGGTACGCGCTCTGATCCACTCATCGTTGGTATCAACGATTTTTTCTAAATCGGCATTTGTGAGTTTATCGTCCGGCACGTAACCATTTACCGCTGTAATTGCTGCCCGTAATTTGGTCATTTAGTATGCAGTTTATCTGAAAAATTGGATGTGATTAAGGCGCTAAGTTAGAAAACTTATTGCACGCAAGACACTTCGGCGTGTGCGCACAAAAAAAATCAGCCATTTAGGCTGATTCTAAATTGCTTTAAGAATTTCTTATTCGGCGGCGGTAGGATCCATTACGACCTTACCTTTATAATAAAGTTTTCCTTCATACCAGTGCGCTCTGTGGTACTGATGTACTTCGCCGGTAGTAGAGTCCGTAGCAAGAGTAGGCCCACTGGTTTTGTAATGTGTGCGGCGTTTATCTCTTCTTGTTTTGGATATTTTTCGCTTAGGATGTGCCATTATATATGTTTTATGTTACTTCAATTTTTTTAATGCGTCCCATCGGGGATCTGTATTCTTTGCTTTTAATTCTTCTGCTTTGATTTTTAATTTCTTCAGTCGCTCAATTGCTTCCTGATCACAATCGCTTTTTTTGCTGTGTACCCGCTTATTGGGAAGGCTAATAACAATCATTTCATAAATATGATGCGATACATCAATTTCATGACTGTCATGGCTAAGCACCAGAATATCATCTGTTTGTTCGAATGCCTCATCGCCAAACTTCACGTATATTCTTTCCTTTGTTTTGATGGGCAGATCAAAATCATCTCCACACCTATCGCAGGGTACTGTAGTTTTACCTTTCGCCTTAAAGTCAAGCACGAGCATACTGCTCGATTTTTCAAGTTCGAGTTTTACCTCGATCTCGGCGTCTTCAAGCAAGCTACTCTCAAAAGCTTCAAAGAACAACCGGTCAATTTTAAACTTGAACTCATGTTTACCTTCTTTCAGTCCGAAAAAGGGTATGATAAATTCTTCCATGACCATCCTCCCTAAATATTGGGACGGCAAATGTAGTCAAAAATTCATAATTGCAATGCTCAAAAACTAATCTTTTTTCTGAGGTTGTAAAGCGTTGGCAGCAAGCTCCCGGTTTTCCATTCGGGTATGGTAAATATCGCATGCCATATAAAGTGCCTGCCTAAAGCTTTGCTCACTTGCAATTCCTTTGCCAGCAAGGTCATAGGCGGTGCCGTGTGCCGGAGATGTGCGCACAATTGGCAAGCCTGCGGTAAAGTTTACGCCGTATTCGCCGGCAATAGATTTAAAGGGTATAAGCCCTTGGTCATGGTACATCGCCAAAACGGCATCAAAGTTTTTCCAGTTTGAACTTGCAAAGAATCCATCTGCAGGAAACGGGCCAATGGCTAAAATTCCCTGATCGCGCGCCTCATGAATGGCAGGGTTTATCACATCTTTTTCTTCCATTCCCAGCAATCCGTCATCGCCGGCATGAGGATTTAATCCCAACACGGCAATTTTTGGTTTTTCGATTGAGAAATCGGTGCGCAGAGTTTTATCAATGGCGAGTATTTTTTTCAGAACAGCCTGTTTGGTAATATGGGTATTTACATCTTTAAGCGGAATGTGGCCTGTAACGACTCCTACACGCAGGGTTTCGCTACACATAAGCATAAGTGCATCTTCTACATTGCTATATTTTGCCAAATATTCGGTATGACCCGGAAAATGAAAATCCTCACTCTGAATATTCTTCTTGTTAATGGGAGCGGTAACTAGTACGTCTATTTTGTTGCTGGCAAGGTCTTGCACAGCTTTTTGCAAAGATTCAAATGCCAGTTTTCCGGCTTGCACACTTACCTTCCCCGGCTCTACTAATAATTCTTCGCGGGTAATAGATATGAGATTTGCTTTTTTGTAAACCGCCTGATCTGCATCTTTTGCTCCCTGAAAAGTTATTTCGTCGAGCCCTAGTTCTTTTTTGTAAAAGTTCATTACTCGGTTTGATCCGTAAACTATGGGTATTATATTTTGGAAAAGCCTGCTGTCTGAAAGCGTTCGGAGTATAACCTCCGGGCCTATTCCATTCATGTCGCCGAGCGTAATCCCTACTCTTATTCTATCAGTACTTGTCATTTTTTTCGTTAAGTTATTAATTAACTTTCAGCTTCTTATGAAAGTTATGCCTAATAATTTTCCTTTTGTGATGCCTCTAATATAACGTGCAAATCGGAAAACTATTAAAATCTGAGTGCAAATTTTTACACATCTGTTTACTACTCAGATGTGTTATAGACAGCCGCAATAAGTAAAACACAATCGTTAAAGCTAATTACTTATAATCCTTAAAGAAACTAAACAACAAATTTACACCAAATCCGGTTGCACCTTTCGGTAAATATCCACGTGCAGAAGGTAAGAACGCCGGACCGGCAATATCGATATGTAACCAAGGGTAATCTGTAAATCTCTCCAAAAACTTACCTGCAATAATAACCCCTGCAAGTGGCGAAGATCCTAAGTTCTTAATGTCTGCAATGTCGCTTTTCAGGTCGTTTTCGTAATCATCCCATAAGGGGAATTCTACCAGCCGTTCCCAGCTGTTTGTGCCCGCTTCGAGCAATTTAGATTTTGTCGCATCGCTTGCCGAGCCCATTAGTGCTGCCGCATAAGTGCCAATTGCCGCGATTGCCGATCCTGTAAGGGTAGCAAGGTCAATGGTTAGTTCGGGTTTTAATTTTTTAGCGTAAGCCAGCGCATCAGCAAGTACCAGTCTCCCTTCAGCATCGGTATTCATTACCTCTACTGTTGTGCCATCCATCATTGTAATTACATCGCCGGGGCCATAAGCGTCAGGGCCGGGTTGATTGTCGGTGGCGGGAATCAAACCGACAATATGAATGGGAAGACCTGCAGTCGCTGCCGCGAAAATGGCACCGGCCACGGCCGCTGCTCCACCCATATCACATTTCATAATATCCATAGAGTTGAGAGTGGGCTTCAAACTCAAGCCTCCGGTATCGTATACGATGCCTTTTCCCACCAGCACTATTGGTTTCTTGTTTTTAGGTTTAGCAGGTTTATATTCAATAACAGAAAAGGTGGGATCCTTAGTACTTCCTTGATTTACAGCAAGCAAACCGCCCATTTTTAGGGCTTTAATTTTGGTTCTACCCATTATGTCTACCTTGTATCCCGCTTGTTTTCCGCCGTCTTTTATACGTTTGGCCATCTCAACGGCGGTTAAAATATTCGCGGGTTCATTAACTAGGTCGCGGGCAAAATAAATTCCATCTAAAACAGCGATTAAAGAATCTACTTCTTTCTTAGAGCTGATTTCTTTTTGAACGCCAATATGTTTAATTTCAAAAGCAGACTTTTTCTTTTTATAAGGTTCAAAACGGTAATTTTTAAGCCATAATCCTTCGGCAATAGCCAATGCGCTACTCTCATTGCCAGTAGCCAAATGCACCGATGCTTTATTAATAGATTTCATAAAATCCCAAAGAGCTGCCCCGGCAATCCTATAATGTTCGGTACTATTTTTACCGTCTTTTGGTTTCTGAATATTTACATAAGTGATGCCCTTGCTTGATGCCGAAATAAAAGATTGCCAGTCGGCGGGTTTAGCGCGTAGGGATTTCTTTGTTTCAGCTGTAATATGTGCGTCAAGCGCAGATGAAAATTCGCCATCAATAATACATATCACATCTTCGCCCTGATGCTTGGATTTGAGCTTAATTGGTGCAGACATAAGTTTATTTTGCGCTAATTTAATCTTTTATTATTGCTATCCTATTGTCAGTATATGAGAAGCAGTAGCAGTTATTTACAATAGAAATGACATTTATAGCGTTTATTCTATTGAATTTTAATTACCTTTAAGATTCTTTATTTTACAGACCTTGAAACATTTATTTACTACGGTATTCGCTTTACTTATCATCGTTTCGGGTGTGTACGCCACGCACAATCGTGCCGGCGAGATTACTTACAGGCATATTGATGGCAATACCTACGAGTTTACAGTCTATACCTGCACCAAAACCTCTGCGCCCGCCGACAGGCCTTTTCTTCCTATTTTTTGGGGCGATGGATCACCCGCCGATAGCTTAGAGCGAGCCGAGATTATTTTTGATCCGATTAAGGATTCTCAAACCAACATTTATATCAAATCGCATACATTTCCGGGCTCCGGACTTTACAAAATATGTATTACCGATCCCAATAGAAACGCCGATATTTTAAACATTGCGAATGGTGGATCTGTACAAATTCCATTTGCCATTCAAACCACACTACGTATTTCGCCTGCTATTGAGGAGAATAGCTCAGTGACCTTTCAAAATGATTGTTTACAAGATGCCTGCCTTTGGCAACCATGGGTTTTTAATCCAGGTGCTGTTGATCCAGATGGTGATAGCCTTGTTTATTCATTGGTACCCGGAATGGGCGAAAACTGCCAGTCATTTGAGCTGGGTTTTTATGAATATCCTAATCAAATTCTACCGTCAAGTACCAATCCGCCAAATACATCCATGAATCTAAGCATTGATTCGCAAACGGGAACAATAATATGGGAAGTGCCGCAGCGGGAAGGGGAATACAACATCGCAATTTTAGTTGAAGAATACCAAAATGGTTTACAAGTAGGTACCGTGTTACGCGATATGCAGATAACGGTAATGACCTGCGATAATTTACCTCCCATCATTGAAGCTTTAAACGACACATGCGTGGAAGCCGGTCAAACACTCACTTTTTCGGTTTAT
Organism: Cryomorpha ignava; assembly: GCF_010686655.1. Taxonomy (GTDB): domain Bacteria; phylum Bacteroidota; class Bacteroidia; order Flavobacteriales_D; family Cryomorphaceae; genus Cryomorpha; species Cryomorpha ignava. Next base: position 23,566 of record NZ_JAAGVY010000028.1, read on the forward strand.
GCCGATGATCCCAATAGCACCAATGTTGAAGTTATTGGTTTTGGAGCACCTTATGAAGTTGCGAGCTCACCTGCCGATCCGGTTACTCAAACGGGTGAATTGCCTCCGGTAGAAGCTACATTTAACTGGAATACGAATTGCAGCCATGTTAGGCTGGCTCCTTATCCCGCAGTATTTGAGGCAACCGATAATGGTCCCGGAGTAGATTTGGTGGCCATCGAAACCATGAATATTTATGTGGTGGCGCCCGCTCCCGAAAATCTATTGGCGGAAGCCGTAGGAAGTGCTATACAATTAAACTGGGATGAATCACCGTGTACTGAAGCTATCGGATACAAAATATACAGGCGTATAGGTTCGTATGGTTTTGTGCCCGACCCTTGTGAAACAGGGGTGCCTGAATATACCGGATTTGTGCAAATAGCTGACCTGGAAGGGCTTGAAAGTACCACTTACCTCGATATGGACGAAATTATTTTTGGCCGCGAGACTTGCTATATGGTGATTGCTTATTTTAAAGATGGCGCAGAAAGCTATGCGAGTAACGAATCTTGTGATCAAATAAAATTTGAAATTCCTATTATTAAGAAAAATAGTGTCGGAACAACTGCAATTTTTGGTGTTGATACCATTTTTTGGCGCAGCCCGATAGAGCTTGATACATTGGTGTTTCCTGGCCCGTACCAGTATAAGTTGCTTCGGAGCGATGGGTATGAATCGCCGACTGGAGTTGTTTATACATCAGATGTTCAGGCAGATATTGATGACCTGCCAACTTCTTTTATTTCTGACAATATCAATACAGAAGATACCGCCCATACCTATCGGGTAGAATTGTTTAGCGGTGGAGCGTTTGCCGCGCGATCTAATAAAGCTTCATCGTTGTTTCTGAAGCTTACGCCAAATGACAATCAAATGGGGTTGAGCTGGCGTGAAGAAGTTCCCTGGCTTAATTATGAGTATGATATTTATCGTCAAACCGATGGATCCGGTCCCTTTGATTTAATCGATGTTTCATCTGAAGCGGGCTATGTGGACAGCAATTTGGTCAACAACCGCAACTACTGTTATTACATTGTAAGTCGTGGCTCGTATCAAGCTATTGAAGAGAATGATACGCTTGTAAATTTTTCGCAGCGTATTTGCGATCAGCCTTATGACCGCACTCCACCCTGTCCACCGGTTTTTGCAGGAGATGGTGATTGTGTAGAATTTACGGTAGATTTTGAATGGACAAATCCTAACGAAGAATGCGTAGATACGGATGATGTAACGGCTTACAATATATATTTCACACCGGTAGAAGGTGGAGAATTTGAATTGTTAGAGACTATTGATTTTAGCGGTCAGACTGACTTGCAGTTATATTTTGAAAACTCCATAGCGGGGTGCTACGCCATTACGGCGCTCGACTCTCTTGCGCTCTGGCCGGATGGATCTCTTAATCAAAATGAAAGTGAGTTTAGCAATATCCTTTGTTTTGATAATTGCCCGATTTATGAATTTCCAAATGTAATTACTCCAAATGGTGACGGTAAAAACGATGTTTTTGGCCCGTTTCCATATCGTTCGGTTGAGTCGGTAGAATTTACTGTTTTCAATCGGTGGGGCTCTATTGTTTTTCAAAGTACCGATCCTGATATTTTATGGGATGGAACCAACAAGGAAACCGGCGAGCTGGTAAGCGATGGCACTTATTTCTATACCTGCAAAGTGTTTTCCATTCGGTTATCCGGATTAGATCCGGTAAATTTGTCGGGGTATGTTACTGTATTTGCAGATCGCCCACAAAAGCAGAATTAATAAAAACATGTTTACTGGAATAATTGAAACTCTGGGCACCATTCGGGAGATAGAGAACGATGGTGGAAATATCCATTTTATAATAGAATCTAATATCAGCAACGAATTAAAAATTGATCAGAGCGTTGCCCACGATGGTGTATGCCTTACTGTTGTTGCCCTTAATGATAGAAAATACCGCGTTACTGCCATACAAGAAACGCTTGATAAAACGCGACTTGCCGAATGGAAAAAAGGCATGAGTATAAATTTGGAGCGTTGTATGCCCGCTAACGGCCGTTTCGACGGCCATATCGTTCAAGGCCATGTAGATACCACGGCTAAGGTTACTAAAATCAAAGAAGATAATGGGAGTTGGCGTTTCTATTTTTCATATGCGCCTTCCGCCGAGTTTGTAACTGTTAAAAAGGGATCCATTACAATAAATGGAGTTAGCCTTACTGTGGTAGATAGCAGCCAGGATTCTTTTTCAGTAGCAATTATTCCATATACTTACGAGCATACCGGTTTTAAGAATCTAAAAGTAGGCGACTCGGTAAATCTGGAGTTTGATATTGTAGGGAAGTATGTGGCAGAGATGATGCGGAGAACGCGCTAAGAGAACGGCTTCGTGGTTTTTAGAACCTAGACTGAGGCAGATACAGTTTGTTGCCACAAGTCTTGGTAAAATGTACAAAGTTTAAATCCTGAAAACTGTCTTTTAGCGTTTTACTCTTTTAGCTCATGAGAATGATTTATCCGGCTCCAAATTTACAATAGTTGAGCTTTATTTCTCTTTTGAATGAGCTTGAAAAGACAGTTATGGAAATCTCTTTTTACTATTTTGTCCTACCGCACCGTCGATCCATTCGGCATTTCAGTCGTCGGGCTCATAAAGCTAAGCTTTCCGTCGGCATCTTCTGCCATCAAAATCATTCCCTGCGATTCAACTCCTTTTATTTTTCGCGGCTCCAGATTCATTAGTACAGAAACCTGCTTGCCGGGTAGTTCTTCGGCTTTATAGTGCTCTGCGATTCCAGAAACTACAGTGCGCTTATCAAGGCCCGTATCGAGCAAAATCTTCATAAGCTTATCCGTTTTCGGCACGCGCTCGGCTTCCAGGATTGTTGCTGTACGAATATCGATTTTCATAAAGTCATCAAATTCAATAGCTGATTTTTGAGGCATAAGGCTACTTTCTTTTTTGGTGTTTTGTACCAATGAAGCTTGAAGTTTTGCTTTCTGCGCTTCTACTTCTTCGTCTTCTATTCTTTTAAAAAGCAATTCGGGTGTATTGATGTCATGGCCAACGGCGAGCATTTTTAGTGTTCCTGCGTCTTTCCATTCGGTAAAGTCGGTGTTGAGCATTTGCCCAAGCTTTGCGCATGTATTTGGCAAAAATGGCGCAGCTATTACCGTAAGATTTGCCGACAATTGAAGACAAAAATTCAAAATTGCTTCTGCTTTTGGAAGGTCGGTTTTTGCCAGTTTCCAAGGCTCGGTTTCGGTAAGTACTTTGTTTCCAAAACGCGCCAGACCCATCATGGCCTGCTGTGCATCTCTAAAGCGATACGCTTCAATAAATTTGGCTATATCTTCTGCCGCGTGTTGCACTTCTGCGGCGCAGTCTGCTTTCGCCAATTCATTTAAATCAACTCCTTCGCCGGAAGGCACTTTACCATCAAAAAACTTGTGGGTAAGCACCAAAGCGCGATTTACAAAATTGCCGAGCACCGCCACAAGTTCGTTATTTACACGCGCCTGATAATCGGCCCAGGTAAATTCACTATCGCGGAATTCAGGACTGATGGCATTGAGCACATAGCGCAACTCGTCTTGCTGGCCGGGAAAATCTTCAAGATATTCATGCACCCACACCGCCCAGTTTCTGGATGTGGAAATTTTCTTTCCTTCCAAATTCAAAAATTCATTTGCTGGCACATTTGTAGGCAAGATATAATCGCCGTGAGCTTTGAGCAAAACAGGGAAAATAATGCAATGAAATACAATATTGTCTTTTCCAATAAAGTGAACCAATTCTGTTTCAGGGTCTTGCCAGTATTTTTTCCAGTCTTTGTTTTCTCTTTCGGCCCAAGCTTTTGTAGCCGAAATGTATCCGATAGGGGCATCAAGCCAAACGTAAAGCACTTTTCCGTCTGCTCCTTCTACCGGTACTTTAACGCCCCAGTCAAGGTCGCGCGTCATGGCACGTGGTTGCAAGCCGCCGTCTATCCATGATTTGCATTGTCCGAGCACTTGTTTCTTCCATTTGGAAGGGTTGTGTTGCTTTACGCCGTTCAAAGTTCCATTTTCGAGCCACTCGCGCAGCCACGTTTCGTGATTTTGAAGAGGTAAAAACCAATGCGAAGTTTCACGCATTACCGGAAGGGTGCCGCTTAAGGTAGATCTTGGATTGATCAAATCTTGAGAGCTAAGCGTACTTCCGCAGTTTTCGCATTGGTCGCCATAAGCATTTTCAAACCCGCACTTTGGGCAGGTACCGGTAATATATCGATCAGCCAAAAATTGTTCTGCCTCTTCGTCATAATACTGCTCTGAAGTTTTTACTTCAAAAACATCTTTTTCGAGGAGGGTTAAAAAATAATCGCTCGCTGTTTTGTGGTGCAGTGGCTCTGATGTACGGTAATAAATGTCAAAATTAATTCCGAAATCGACAAAGGCATTTTTTATTTGATTGTTGTATTTATCTACAATTTCCTGTGGAGATACTTTATCTTTTTTTGCCTTGAGCGTAATAGCGGCGCCGTGCTCATCGCTTCCGCAAACAAAAACTACATCGCGTTTGCAAAGCCTTAAGTAGCGTGCAAAAATATCGGCAGGGAGGTAAGCGCCTGCAATATGCCCAATATGTAAGGGGCCATTTGCGTAAGGCAGGGCCGCTGTAATTGTATATCTTTTTGGATTATTCAAAAGGAATGTGCTTGTTTGTGATGCGCAAAGATAAACACCTCAATCAATCTTTTCTATGTCAGTAATTATTCCGAAAAATTTAGCCAAAGGCGATTTAATCCAAATTGTTTCTACGGCACGCTTTGTAGATCGTAAATTAATTGATCTAGCATTAGAAAAATTGACTGCTTTTGGCTTTAGGGTAGAGGTAGGAAAAAACCTGTACAAGCAGCAAAATCAGTTTGCAGGAAGCGATGCCGAACGACTTGAAGATATTGACGCTGCCATCCGCAATCCTGAATGTCGCGCCATTCTTTGCGCTCGCGGCGGATATGGATCTGTGCGAATTATTGATTCAATCGATCTGGAGGCACTCAAAAAAGATCCGAAATGGATAGCGGGGTACAGCGACATTACTGCAATTTTAAATCATCTTTATATGAATGCAAGACTGGCAGGAATACACAGTACCATGCCGGTAGATTTTCATAAAAACACGCCGGAGAGTTTAGAAACTTTGGTTGGTGCCCTTACGGGAAAAGAGCTTTTCTACACAGCTCCAACCTATAAGTTTAATAGAACTGGTGCAGCTGAAGGAGAAATGATAGGTGGTAACTTGAGTATGCTTTACAGCCTGCAAGGATCAAATAGCCAACTGAATACAAACGGAAAGATTTTGTTTTTAGAAGATCTGGACGAATATCTCTACCACATAGACCGCATGATGATGGCACTAAAGCGAAGCGGAATGCTTGAAAATCTCGCCGGGCTGATTATTGGCGGTATGAGTGATATGAATGACAATAAAATTCCTTTTGGAAAAACGGCTCAAGAAATTATTAGTGAGCATATTGCGGAATATGATTTTCCGGTATGTTTCAATTTTCCATCCGGCCATCTCGATGACAATCGTGCGTGGATTCACGGCAAAAAAATAAGGCTGATCGTTAAAAACGATCAGCCTTCTGAAATAGTTTCTTTTTAGAATATAGACTTTTACTCTCTTTCGAATTTCGTGTAATTTGCCGGAATTGTAAAGAGATCATTGCTCAAATCAGATTTTGTTACATCCACAACCTGAAGCTTTGTAAGCTCTACACCATCGGTCTTTTTCTCAATTCCTACCATCGGGAAAGCTCCTTCAAAGTTTGGGATATTCATAAAGTAAACCGCCAGCTTATCTTTTCTGTTTAGCGTTTCCAGCATAGGAACCATAAAATTAAAATCATCATCGGCAGCCCAGAACGTTACCTCTCGACCGTCGTCTTTTCCTGTAACTTTTACCTCGGTGCATTCATATCCGTTAATCGTTTTCTTGTTGTTCGTTTTTTGAACAAATACTTCAGTTTCACGTGCTGGCCTTTTATTTGGCACATCTATAAACATATTTCGCTCAGGACTGAGCGCTTTTACAGTATTCTCTTTGGTATCAACAATCATAATACCCTGGATTTCTCCATTTTCACTTAATTCCTCTACGCGAATTTTATCACCTTTAACGTAATAAATGTAATTTGCGGTAACGGGACCAATAGTTTTGGTAAATTTGATGGTGCCTTGGAAAGGTCCACCGGCATAAGCCATAGAACCTAGCGTAACCCCGAGCACAATTGCGGCAAATTTTTTCATAAAATGTTTCATAACTTGAAAGTTTAAAGGAACCCTTTAGATTCACAATTAATAATTTTAACATGTCTTTAGAATCGACTAACTCAATCGGTAAAGCAGGCGAATCTCATGCTTGTACGCACTTAGAGAAACTAGGTTTCAAAATACGTGACAGAAACTGGCGACATATTCACGATGAATTAGATATTATTGCTGAAAATGAGACGTTTATAATTTTCGTGGAAGTAAAAACCAGGAAAAATAATAATTACGGAAACCCTGAAGCATTCGTAACCAGAAAGAAACAAGCCTTTATAATTAGGGCTGCGAATGAATACCTTATTCGCAAAAAGCTTGATAAGGAAGCGCGCTTTGATATTGTGGCTGTAACGGGATTGGATGAAAATTGTGAAATAGTGCATATACCAAATGCTTTTTACCCGATAGTATAAGGTAGGAGTAGGTTTTTAACCAGGTTTTTATTATAATAGGATTGAAATTGAGTTGTTATGAATTTTAAATTTAAGTTCTTTGCCAATTAAATTGAAGTACTTACTGGAATTTCTAATACAATAAATCACGGCGTTCATTCAGGAGCGCTATACCTATAAATGAGCGAACGAGATAATAAAAGAGGCAATTCTGACAGAAGAAGACCGGGAGGGAAGCCGGAAAGCGATAGATCGGAAAATAGAAAATCTGATGATAAAAGACGTCCGGGAAGTCGGCCGTATAGCGACCGGAATGAAGATAGAAACGAGCGCCGACCAGATTCGCGGAAGCGCACTTCTGAAAATGAAGAAGGTGAAAACAAAACCAGTGATCGGTCTAATGCTCGCAAATACTCCACAGGAAAGCCTTTTGGAGAACGCACGACCGATAGAAATACGCGCAGGCCAGATTCGCGGAAGCGCTACCCCGATACCAATGAGGACGAAAAGAAACCCGGAGGACGACCAAATGCGCGCAAATATTCCACCGATAAACCTTTTGATGATCGCTCGGGAGATAAAAATACACAATGGCCAGATTCGCGGAAGCGCACGCCTGAAAGTGACGAACAAGGAAGTAAACCCGGTGGACGACCAAGTGTGCGTAAATACGCCGCCAGCAAACCCTTTGGATACCGGGGTAAGCGGGCTGTAGCCGATGTGACTAAAGACGGCACGATGCGCTTGAACAAGTATATTTCTAATTCTGGAATTTGCTCGCGCCGCGAAGCCGATGATTTAATAAAAACCGGATTGGTAGAGGTAAACGGGAAATCCATTACCGAAATGGGCTATAAAGTTCAACCAAACGATATTGTAAAATACGCCGGCGAGAAAATCACACCCGAAAAACCGGTTTACTTCTTGCTGAATAAGCCAAAAGACTACACGGCTGAAATGAAGAGTACGATGGACCGCAGAAATGGACTTACACTGCTCCGCGGAATTGGAAATCACAGCGTACTTCCTGTAGGTAAAATGGATAGAAGCACATCGGGATTGATTATTTATACAAACGATGGCGACCTTACCATGAAGCTTTGCAACCCGAAACTGGGAGTGAAAAAACTATTTCATGTGCATCTCGATAAGAATTTGAAAAAGGAGCATATGGATAAACTGCTTGAAGGAGTGGAGCTGGAAGATGGTTTTGTGAAAGCAGAAGAAATATCATACGTAGGTGATAAAAATGACAAGAAGCAAATAGGAATTGAGACGAAAAGTGGAAAAAATAAAGCGGTGCGTCTTATGCTTGAGTCATTGGGTTACTATGTGGTAAAGCTTGACCGCGTGATGTTTGCGGGGCTTACAAAAAAAGATTTGCCTCGCGGAAGGTGGCGAGCACTTACTACCCAAGAGGTAATAAATCTAAAGATGTTAAAATAATGACCGTACTGGTACGTTTAATGCTGTAACAGAATAGGCGAAATCTTTCCCAATTTACTTTCCAGACAGCATTGAAGAAACTCCTGAAATATGTTGCCATAATTGCTGCGCTCATCGCAGTTCTCCTTGTGGTGGCGTATTACCTGGCCAAGAAGTATGAGCCCGAAGTGCGCAAAGTAATTGTGTATGAGCTTAATCGCAAGCTTACTGTACCTGTAAAAGTAGGCGATATAAATTTAAGTTTGCTGCAGCGGTTTCCATACGCTTCGCTGCGCTTTAGCGATGTTGTAATTCCGCAAGTGAAAAACGGAGAAGCTACGGCCGATACATTGATTTATATAAAAGATATGTATCTGCAAATGGGCTTGCTTAATTTCATGCGAAAGAATTATGTGGTATCTGAAGCAGAAATAAACACTGGCTTTTTTGATATGGCCTTTTATGAAAATGGAAGCGATAATTTCCATTTCTGGAAAGCCAGTGACGACACCAGCAGCAGTGGAACAAACTTTTCGATAACAGAGGTTCTTATTAGAGATTTCAACTATCGGCTTAAAGATTCAAATAAACTCGCTTTAGATTTACTAATGGTAAAGTCAAAAGCCCGCGGAGATTTTGGAAGTGAAGAGTACACTATTGAATCGGGGAGCGATATGTGGATTAGAACTGTGGTTTATGAATCTGATACATTGTATGAAGCTGAAAAATTTTCAGGCGATCTTAATATTGACATAGACCGTATTAAAGATTCGTACACCTTTAATAGTGATGATTTAGAATTAGCCGGACAAGACATTGGCTTAACAGGAAGTTATATCCCAAAAAACAAGCAGTCGTGGAATCTGAATATAGAAGCCCAAAATGCCGATCTTGAAAAGCTTACCCATCTGCTTCCCCTAAACCTGCGAAATAGATTTGCGAAGTATAAGGCGAAGGGAAAGACCGATTTAAAATTGAATTTGAGTTCAGGGGAGCGTTTCGATTTAGATGCGTTTTTTAGTTCCCTTTCGGGAAAATTTCAACACAACGAAGCTCTTGGAACTGCAGAAATAAGCGGAGCGAAAGGAAAGTTTGAAATGCGCAATGGTATCTCTTCACTTATTCTGGATGAGCTTGAGGCCTCAATCGGCCCCGGCGACATGAATGTATGGGGCAAAATAATTGACTTTGATGCTCCTTCATTTGATTTAAATCTGGAAGGTGAAATAGATTTGGAAGAACTAAAAAGCCTTTTAAATATAAGCCTACTCGAGAAACTGGAGGGACGAGTGCAGCTAGATGGTCGCCTTCAAGGAAACCTGCCTCGTGAATCTACAAATGAAACACTCGATTTATTAAAAGGAATAGACTTTATAGGAAAGATAAATCTCAGTGAGGGAATTTTTCAAATGGAAGGACAGGACCAGCTATACGATAAAATAGAAGGAGACATTCAGTTAAAAGACAATGCAGTAATAATAAAATCGGCTAAAGCGCGGGTTAACAAAAGCCCTTTTGAAATATCGGGAACTATAAAAAATGCGCTTCCTTACATTTCCCGAAAAGGTCAGAAATTGAGTATCCAGGCCGACTTCAAAGCTAAAGAGCTCAATTTTAATGATATTCTTACTCAGAATGAATCAAAACGCGATACCACTTACAATTTTCAGTTGCCAAAAGATGTGGCTTTTGATTTAAGTGTGGAAGTGGGAAAAATGACATTTCGAAAATTTATAGCCACCGATATTACAGGCAATGCCTACTACAAGAGCGGATTACTTACTTTAAATCCATTCGCTTTTAAGCTTGCTTCAGGAACTGTAAATACAAATGTGCATTTCATACAGAAATCTGACAATCAATTTGAAGCTCAAGCTTTAGCCCAATTGAAAAATATTGATTTAGAAGAATTTTTTGTGGCATTCGAAAATTTTGGACAGAGTGTAATTCAGGCAAATAACCTGGAAGGAAGAGCAGATGCTACCATTGAATTTTCGGCTCTGTTTAAAAGCGATCTTTCCATTGCATCAGAGAGCATTAAGTCAAATATTGAATTAATGGTGCTAGATGGAAAATTGAAAAAAGTAGAATCCCTTCAAGCAATTTCCGATTATTTGCGTGGAAACGCACTGTGGCGCTCACTTATAAAAGTAGATGAGTTTGAGAAAAAACTTAGGGTTGTGGCTTTTGATACACTTAGCAATACGATTGCTATCGAAAACCGTGTCATTAAAATTCCGGCTATGACGATTGGTTCGTCCGCACTTACGCTTAATCTTTCAGGCACGCATAGCTTTGATGACGCCATTGACTATTCTATAAATTTCAGGATCAATGAATTGCTTCGTACAGGAAAGAGAGAACAGCAGAACGAATTTGGATATGTGGTAGATGACAATACCGGATTACGCTTTTTTCTAAAGATGCAGGGAACTGTTGATAATCCCGAATTCAGCCTCGATGGAGATGCCGCACGCAACAAACGCAAGCAGCAATTTGAGCAAGAGAAGAACACTTTTAAGAGCATTCTAAAAGAAGAGTTTGGCCTGTTTAAATCAGATACAACACTCACGGGTGTGCCGGAGCAAAAGAAAAAGAATGATGCAAAATTCTCTGTAGACTTTGAAGAGTTTAAGAATGCAAACGATACATCTGCCGGTAAGGAAAACACTCAAAAGAAGAAGAAAAAAGGAAACTCAAAGCAAGATGAGGATCTTTACGATAAAGATGATGATTTATAGAGTCTCTGGGGTATTAATTAAGGCATCGCAGGTTCGTTTTTAGAATCCGTTTAAGCTGCAAGAGCGCAAAAAACACCATCTTTGGCTTATAAAATCGAAAAGATTTATACTTTAGGTGAAAATTCCCACTATAGAAGAGACTTCTACCTGAAGAATACAGCATTCCAAAATGAATTTATACACAAAAAAGCAGCGGTGGAAAGCCGGATTGCTCGTGTTTGCTACCGTTATTGTGGGTCTTTCGCTATGGTACTCTAACCATATCGTAAACAAAATACGGCAGGAAGAACGTCAAAAAGTACAATTGTGGAGCGAGGCTATTAAGGAGCGCCTCTCGCTCATAAACTATACCGAAAATCTTTTTAAAGATATGCGCAGCGAAGAGCGCACCAAAGCCAAGATCTGGGCGCAAGCTACAGGAAGGGTTTTGACGGCAAGCGACAACGAGCTCCGTTTTTTGCAGGATATTTTGTCAAAGAATACGACAATACCGGTTTTGGTTGTCGATGCTAAAAGGCAAATTCCATTTTACAGAAATGTGGATGAAAAATATTTGCGAACTCCAAAAAGTAGAGACAGTCTCATTACTGCTTTTGGAGAAATGTATGAGCCCATTGGTTTAAGCATTCAAGGAATTGAGCAAAAGGTGTATTACAAAGATTCTCGTATTATTTCCGATTTGGAAACGACAATCGATAACCTGATAAATTCGTTTATCAGCGAAACCGTCATGAACTCCGGTTCGGTGCCAGTGCTCGTAACCGACAGCGCAAAAAGGCATGTTATAAATTACAGCAATATTGACTCTACAATCGTTCAGGACTCCCTTTTACTACAGAAAAAAATCGGAGAAATGGAAGCCAGCAATAAGCCGATTGAAATTCATTTTGGTGAAAATCAAACAAATTATGTGTTTTATACTGACTCGGTGATTATTACTCAGTTGCAATATTTCCCTTATATCCAGCTGATTATTATTGGATTGTTTCTCCTTATTTCCTATTTGATTTTTAGCACTTTTAGAAATGCGGAGCAAAATCAGGTATGGATAGGAATGGCCAAAGAAACTGCTCATCAACTCGGCACGCCCTTATCCAGCCTTATGGCGTGGGTGCAGCTTCTGGAAGCGCGAGGCACAGATAAGGAAACAATTACAGAGCTAAACAAGGACATTGAGCGCCTTGAAATGATTACAGATCGTTTTTCTAAAATCGGATCGACCCCCGAACTCAAAGAAACGGATGTTAAAGAGTTGATGGTTCAGGCTACTTCTTATTTGCGTCCGCGGATATCAACGAAAGTGGATATTGAGATAAATCAAAATCAGGAGACCGGAGTATATGCCATGATTAACGCACCGCTTTTTAGTTGGGTAATTGAAAACATTTTCAAAAACGCCGTTGATGCCATGGATGGAAAAGGGAAGATCACCGTAGAGATTTACAATGAAATTCAAAACGTTTATATCGATATAAGCGACACCGGAAAAGGGATCCCCAGTGTAAACCATAAAACTATTTTTCACCCCGGCTACACGACTAAGAAGCGTGGATGGGGTCTGGGTTTATCGCTTGCTAAGCGAATAATTGAGACTTATCACAGTGGCAAGATTTTTATAAAACGCAGTGAGCCAAACAATGGCACCACATTTAGAATCGTGCTAAAAACAAAAGCTTAATGGCTGGAATCTATGTTCATATTCCATTTTGCAAGCAGGCTTGTACCTATTGCGATTTTCACTTTTCTACCTCTATGCGCAATAAGCAAAATGTGCTGGATGCTTTAAAGAAAGAGGCGAAAATGCGTGTGGATTATCTGGGAACTGAACCGATTGAAACACTTTATTTTGGGGGAGGTACACCGAGTTTGTTAAACGCCCATGAGTTGACATCAATTCTGAAAAGCCTTCGTGAAAACTACAATTTTGCACATGAGATAGAATTCACTTATGAAGCCAACCCCGACGATTTGAGTGCTGAAAAACTTAACATGTTAGTTGAAAATGGAGTGAATCGCTTGAGTATCGGCATTCAATCTTTCGATGATAAATACCTTGAGTGGATGAACCGTGCGCACCGAAGTGCCGATTCCGTTGCCTGCGTGAAGCGTGCTCATGAGGCTGGCATTACCAATATCTCTATCGATTTGATTTATGGATTGCCAAACCTTGAGATTTCACAATGGAAGTCTGAAATAGATAATGCGCTTGCTCTTGGAGTAACCCATATTTCGGCGTACTGCCTAACCGTTGAGCCAGCAACCGCGCTGGGATTCCGAGTTAGAAAAGGCACCGAAAAACCTGTAGACGATGAAGCTGCTTCTCAACAATTTGAAGTTCTAATTGAAAAACTCGCTGCCGCAGGATTTGAACAATATGAAGTGAGCAATTTTGCGCGAGAAGGTTTTTATTCAAAACACAATACTTCTTATTGGTTTGGTATTCCATATCTCGGTCTTGGCCCCTCGGCACATAGTTTTAAACCGGCAGAGCGCGCTTGGAATGTGGCGAACAACAGCCGGTATATTCAGAAAATTGAAGCCGATGAATTGCCAATAACCAGTGAAAATCTTAGCCTTGAAGATCAGTTTAATGAATGGGTAATGACCGGGTTGAGGACCAAGTGGGGGCTTGATATTTTAGGCGGAACTCAACGATTCAAAATAGATTTAAGAACCGGAAATGAAAACCTGATTGAAAAACTCGTCCAGGAAAAAAAAGCGGAGTTAAATAATGGTATTTTCCGACTCACCAAAAGAGGATTTTTTCTGGCTGATGGAATAGCTTCTGAATTTTTTCTGGTGGAAGAAAATTCTAAATAACCAGATTGAAATAATCTGAAGTCATAAATATTTTAATTTTATCGCATGATTGCAAGCATCGAAACCTTCGGAGAATCATATAGTACTGATCTTTCCAAACCGATAGATATCTCTATTCCGCTTCACCCAGATGGGCCGCGTGCCTGGTATGTAGATAAAATGACCATTGAGCCGGTAATGACAGATCGATTTACTGGAAGTGTAGCCAAAGGAGGAGCAGTAAATTTTAGGAATATCGCTTTTAATCCGCATGGACATGGTACCCATACCGAAACAGTGGGGCATATTGATAATGAGATCATTTCGATTAATAGAACGTTGAATAAGTTTTTCTTTTTAGCAGAGCTACTTACCATCGCGCCAAAGCCATTTACCGGAAGGGAAGAAGAGTTTAAAAAACACGGCGACCGAATCATCACACAGGCAGATGTGGATTTGGCAATTGGAGATAGAAAATGCGAAGCGCTCATAATCAGATCAGTACCAAACACAGACGAAAAGCTTTCAAAAAATTATTCCAATACAAATCCGGTTTATTTTGAACCGGGAGCGCTAAATTTTATGCGGGCAAAAGGAATAAAACACTTGCTCACCGACTTACCATCTGTAGATCGTGAAGAAGATGGCAGAAAGCTGCTTGCCCACCGCGCTTTTTGGCATGGAAACCGCCCCGATGATCTGGAATGTACAATCACTGAATTTATTTATGTGCCTGATTCGGTAGCCGACGGAACTTATCTCTTGAACCTCCAGATTGTCTCATTCGAAAACGATGCATCGCCGAGCAAACCGGTACTATACAAAATTGAAAAAGAATGAATATAGAAGAATTTAGGGCCTATTGTCTTGCCAAAAAAGGAGTAGAAGAATCGCTGCCTTTTGGCCCTTCTGCATTGGTTTTTAAAGTGATGGGAAAGATGTTCACGATATGTAACATTGATGACTTTACCGGATTTTCTGCAAAGTGCGACCCCGAAAGAGCTATTGAGCTACGCGAAGAGTATCCCCACGGTATTTCCGGGGCTTACCATATGAGTAAAACCCATTGGAATGGGGTGCTCTGCGATGGAAGCGTTCCGCACCATCTCTTGATTGAATTGATAGATAATTCATATGATTTGATCGTTAAAAGTTTAACCAAAAAACTTCGTGACGAACTAAATATAATGCGTTAATTTTGCGGTCTTATGTTAGACCAAAAATTCATTTATAAACGCATATTGGGCTACTTTTTTAGTGGCCTTCTATTGGTAGTTCCCATTACGGTAATTATCTACGTAATTTACAGCCTTTTTATTTTCCTCGACCGGCTCATTCCCATAGCCATACCCGGTTTGGGTCTGCTCACTTTGTTGCTTGGTATTACTGTTCTCGGCTATCTCGGGTCGTCTTTCATTTCACAACCTATTCGCCGCAGGGCTAATAAGATGCTTGACAGAGTGCCTTTGGTTAAGACGATTTATACCGCCATATCAGATCTTCTTTCGGCTTTCGTGGGACAAAAAAAAAGTTTCTCGCGACCCGTATTGGTAAAAATGAGCCGCAGCAGCAATATCGAAAAGCTGGGGTTTGTAACCAATGACGACTTGAGTATGCTAAATCTTCCGCAAGGAAAAATAGCTGTTTATCTGCCACATAGCTACAATTTTTCTGGAAATTTATATATCGTTCCAATCGAAAATGTAACTCCAATTTCGGCAAATACAGCCGAGGTAATGAAATTCATTGTTTCTGGTGGTGTTACAGATCTGGGTCATAAAGAGGAAGATGAAACAGTCGAGATTCGGTAATTTATTCCTGCTTCACCTCATTGTTTTTATTTTCGGTTTTACCGGAATTTTGGGACGGCTAATAGAAACGAGTTCAGACATTCTGGTATGGTGGCGCATGATTATTGCCAGCGTAGCTATTGCGGTTTTTGTATACGCTACCGGTAAAATCAAAAAAAATCTTTCAGTAAATGCGCTCATTTACAGTATGGTGGGAATTATCATTGCCGCGCACTGGGTTACTTTTTTCGAAGCCATTAAGCAATCGAATGTATCTGTAACGCTGGCCTGCCTTAGTGCTTCATCGCTTTTTACGGCCATTCTCGAACCCATATTTTTCAAAAGACGTGTAGACAAATACGAGCTGTTTTTTGGCTCGCTGGTTGTTAGTGGTCTACTGCTTATTTTTAGTTTCGAAACAGAGTATAAACTCGGAATTATTCTGGCCCTGACAGCCGCATTACTTGCCTCGCTATTCACCACCATCAATGGAAAGTTGATACAAAAAGACAACCCATATCGCATCAGTTTGGTAGAAATGATGGCAGGTGCGCTGGGTATCACCGTTTGGTTATTTATACAAGGCAAGCTTAATGTCAGTTTGTTTCAGCTTCCGCCAATGGATTGGTTTTGGATAGCTATTCTGGGAACAGTTGCAACCGCTTTTGCATTTGTGGTAAGCGTAAAAGTAATGGAAGAAATAAGCCCTTTTACTGTCTCACTCACGGTAAATCTCGAGCCGGTTTACGGAATTATTCTAGCTTTTTTCATTTTTGGCAGCAGCGAAAAAATGACCTGGGGTTTCTATGCCGGAACGGTTTTGATTCTGGCAGCTTTATATCTGAACGCCCTTCACCGAAAGGGAAAATTGAAACGACAGAAGCAGTTGATTATATGAGCGAGTAGTTGCCAAGGCTCGCGTCTCGCGAGGCTTTATTATTCCGGCGTCCCGCCGGGCTCACGTTGATTAAAATTTGTTAGGATGCATAATGA
Source organism: Cryomorpha ignava (assembly GCF_010686655.1). Lineage (GTDB taxonomy): Bacteria > Bacteroidota > Bacteroidia > Flavobacteriales_D > Cryomorphaceae > Cryomorpha > Cryomorpha ignava. The sequence continues at coordinate 40,045 of NZ_JAAGVY010000028.1, forward strand.
CATATTTACTTAATCCAAGAGTTACTTTCAATACCAATTTTTCGACCAAATAACCCAGCGAGACTCCGGACGAAATGTCCCCAAGCTAAAGCTCGGCGACTGCGCAATCTACCCTAAATTTAAATTGCCTATTGCTCATTGCTGCCCTCGTGCATTCCTCTCGGCGAAAAGCCTCGTCGGATGCAGGAAGGGAGTTTACCTCACGGTATAATAAAAATTAGAATCTAATTGGAAGGATTTAAGTAGTAATTAAGATCGTTATTGAAAATTGCCCATTGCTCATTGCCTATTGCTCATTGCCTATTGCTCATTGCCAACTAAGCGAAGCGACCTCACGCAGCGCAGCAAGTAATTGCTTATTAAACCTACCCCATCTCTCAATTTGCCGATTGTAAGTTGGCAATTCATTACGAAAACAACAATCATCCACCGAAAGCGTTACCTTCGTACTTCCAAAAATGCGTATTCTTATGTCAACGGCCATCTCTGACGATAAAAAATATACCACCAGCCTGATTACCTATCACCGATTTAAGACCCGCGAAGTTAAAGTGGGAAATATCGGCATTGGTGGCGACAATCCCATTCGCATACAGTCCATGACCACAACCGATACCATGGACACACAAAAAACTATCGATCAATCTATCAGGATGATTGAAGCCGGTTGTGAAATTGTGCGAATTACTGCGCCGACAAAAAACGACGCAATAAATCTCGGCCCCATCAAAGATGGAATTCGTGCTGCAGGATACGCCACTCCGCTCGTTGCAGATATCCACTTTACACCAAATGCTGCCGAAATCGCAGCCGGAATAGTTGAAAAAGTGCGGGTAAATCCCGGAAACTACGCCGATAAGAAGAAGTTTGAAAACATTGAATATACCGATGAGACTTACAATTCGGAATTAGAGCGAATCCGCAAACGATTTACTCCACTTGTGCTGCTTTGTAAGCAAAATGGCGCTGCGATGCGAATTGGGACAAACCACGGTTCGCTGAGCGACCGCATTATGAGCCGCTATGGCGATACGCCGCAGGGAATGGTTGAATCGGCTATGGAATTCTTGCGTATTTGTCGCGATCATGATTACCACGACATAGTGCTTAGCATGAAGGCCAGTAATTGCAAGATTATGGTGGAGGCTTATCGCTTGTTGATGGTTTACATGATGCGCGAAGATATGAATTACCCGCTTCATTTAGGTGTAACCGAGGCAGGTGAAGGCGAAGATGGACGTGTGAAATCTGCAGTTGGAATCGGAACTCTTTTGGAAGATGGAATTGGCGATACTGTGCGCGTTTCGCTAACCGAAGAGCCGGAAGCAGAAATTCCGGTTGCTGAAATGTTGGTGAAACGGTATGCCGAGCGCGGAGATCATGATCCGATTCCAGAAATTATTCACAACCCTATAAATCCTTTTGAATTTAACCGCCGTGAAACGGATGTAATTCTTAATATCGGAAAAGGAGAAGTGCCACGCATTATTGGCGACCTTTCAGAACGAGAAACGATTAAGCCGGCATCGCTTTTTGCATTTGGCTATAATTATAGCATTCCACTCGATAAGTGGAATATTACTGATCAGGCAACTGATTTTATTTTTGTCGGCAATAATGAAGTCGATTTTCAAATACCGGGTACTTTGGGCATCATTGCCAATGCTGACTATTGGAAAAAAGATCCTGCTAAGCCGCGTTATTATCCGCTAATCACAAAAGCGGAGTTTGAGAAAGAAGGCGAGTTGAGCCAAAAACTCAATTTTATCCAAGCAGAAGACACTGAAATATACAACGATGGATTTATCGATAAGCTGAAACAAACGCAGCATTCAGTTTTGGTATTATCAACTCAAAACACTCATGCAGTCGCAGCTTTGCGACGCGTTTTTATGGAATTGATGAATGCTGAATGTCGTATTCCTGTCATGATTTACCGAAAGTACAATAAGCTGAATAAAGAGGAGCTACAGTTGTATTCTGCCACAGACTTTGGCGCCTTGCTTATAGATGGCTTGAGCGATGGAATCTGGCTCAAATCAAATGTTATGGAGCTCAAGGCGCAAAATGCTTTGACTTTCGGAATCCTTCAGGCTACACGTACACGCATTAGTAAGACTGAGTATATTTCTTGCCCTTCTTGTGGACGAACACTTTTCGATTTGCAGGAAACAACCGCAAAAATCCGCTCGCGAACTGATCATTTAAAAGGGTTGAAAATCGGTATTATGGGTTGCATTGTAAATGGCCCCGGCGAAATGGCCGATGCCGATTATGGCTATGTTGGTACTGGTGTCGGAAAAATAACCCTCTATAAAGAAAAAGATGTCGTAAAGCGAAACGTATCATCAGAACACGCCGTTGATGAGCTTATCGAGTTAATTAAATTACACGGCGACTGGATTGAACCACTAAACCCGGACGGAAATTGAAAGCAGTAGTAGCAGGAGCAACAGGTCTTATTGGCGGTTATCTGATTACCGAATTAGAGAATGATTCTGCATTTAATGCGGTTGTAGCACTTACGCGAAAACCCAAACAGAATTCGGCAAAAACAACCTGGAAAGTAGTTGATTTTGATTTGGAAAGTAAACTTGAAAGTGCAACTGAAGGGGCGGATGTAGTATTCTGCTGTTTGGGTACAACAATGAAAAAAGCCGGCTCTAAAGAAGCTTTTTATAAGGTTGATTTTCAGTATGTTGTTGATTTAGCAAAAGCTGCAAAGAAGAATGGTATTCGCCAATTTTCTGTTATTTCTGCTATGGGTGCCGATGCAAAATCAAAGGTTTTTTATAATCAGGTTAAAGGCGAGATGGAAGCAGCCATACGCGAGCTGGGGTTTAATGAATTAATCATTTTTCATCCATCATTATTGCTGGGCCCGCGTGAAGAAAGCCGCTTTGGAGAAAGGGTTGGTATAGTTTTAGGAAAAATATTTTCGCCGCTTCTTTTTGGCTCACTCAAAAAGTATCATCCCATTCATGTTTCGCATATTGCTGAGGCAATGAGTGCAGAAGCGAAGACTGAAGCTGACCGTATCAGAGTTTTGGAATATGATGCGATTCTTGAAATGTCAAAATAATATCGTGCTTTGGAAAACCTGGCGGATTATTAAATGCAGGCATATCTCAGTTTCTATAAAACATATTTATTATAATACGATTAGCGCCGCATAGCGTATTTTTGGAAATACGTTTATTGCATACCATCGTATTTTGAAAAACGCATAAAAATCTGTTAATGTATTATTATTAATACAATAATTCGTATATTTGTATTTTTAGAAATACACTTATGGAAAAATTAATAGAGCGATTTGCCATCCGATTGCGTAATACGTCCTTAAGTTTTAAGAGGTATTTACTACACAGCATTGACTGGGGCGATAGGCTGATTGCTATAAAAGGAGCGAGAGGAGTTGGTAAAACAACACTCATACTACAACATATTAAAGAGAATTTTAAAATAGACGCAACAGTATTATACGTCAGTCTTGATGATATTTATTTTCAAGCGCATAGCTTGGTTGATTTGGCGGAAGAGTTTTACAAAAATGGAGGAAAACATCTATTCATTGATGAGGTGCACAAGTATTCGAATTGGTCATTAGAGCTCAAAAATATTTATGACAACTATCAAGATTTGAAGGTGGTCTTTACCGGTTCTTCGATGCTTGAAATTTATAAAGGTGATGCAGATTTGAGCCGACGAGCTGTAAGCTACGAATTGAAAGGGCTCTCTTTTAGGGAGTACCTCACCTTTGAAAAAAAAGCTGACCTCGCTCCTTTGGATTTGAGCGATATACTCGTCAATCATCACCAAATTGCTACCGAGATAACTGCAGAGCTAAAAATATTACCGGAGTTTAAGCAATACCTCAAAATGGGCTATTACCCATTTTATAAAGAGGGAAAAAATTCATATCATCAAAAGCTAAACAATATTGTGAACTTGATATTAGAGACTGATGTCACGTCGGTTTACAGAGCAGAATATCAGACCATTCTCAAGCTTAAGAAGTTGCTATATGTAATAGCGACTTCCGTGCCTTTCCAGCCCAATATCACAAAGCTTTCCGAAAAGATAGATACAACCTCACGGTCATCTACCTTGCAATATTTAGACTATCTGGAAAAAGCCAATCTGATAATTAATTTGAAAACGAGCGCCAAGGGAAACAACTACCTTGTAAAGCCCGATAAAATTTACCTCGAGAATACCAATTTGATGGTTGCCCTTGGAGACCAGGCGAATGAAGAGGGAAACATCAGGGAGACCTTTTTCTTAAACCAGTTGAGTGGAGCAAACCAGGTAAACACAAGTAAAATAAGCGACTTTCTTGTAAATAATCAATACACCTTTGAGGTGGGCGGCAAGAATAAAGGTAAAAGCCAAATTAAAGGACTTGACGATGCTTTTCTGGCCAGTGATAATATTGAGATTGGGTTTGGGAATAAAATTCCGATATGGCTGTTTGGGCTGTTGTACTAGGGAATTATTCAACGGTTCCTTTTCGCGTTTTTACAAAAAAATCATCCTTTAAAAGACTTATTTCCCATACAGACTTTGACCAGCATCATAATATTTATCTCCTTTTATCCAATAAGGTCTTTCGGGCATATTGCCCACCAGGCGGCAGGCCAGCACATAAGCCTTGGTAAATTTATAGAGATAATCATAATCAACAGAGTTGGGATTATCAGCTTGTTTGTGATAGTATCGCGTTATTTCTTCTCCAAAATCGGTAATTCCCATACCGTACATTAGTGCTGGAATGCCCACTTTGGCAAAGCTCACCTGATCAGACCGGTCATAGAGATTCTGTTCTGGCACCGGATCTTTTGTTGCTTGCAATCCATAGGCCTCACATGCTTTTCTCAATACAGATTCTGCAGTAGTGCGCTCTATACCGATAATTGTAGCGGCTGAAGTATCATTATAACCGCCATTATCGCTGTTAAAGCAATACACCACCTGCTCTAAGGGCACTAATGGATGATCGACATACCATTCACTACCGAGCAATCCTTTTTCCTCGCCGGTAAAGAAGATAAAAATTGAGCTGCGCTTTAGCGGATATTTTGCAATATTTTCAGCCGCTTTGAGCACTGTAGCCGTTCCTATTGCATTGTCACGCGTACCGTTAAAAATGCTGTCTCCATCTAAATCGGGTTCACCCACGCCCACATGATCGTAATGCGCTGAATAAATTACAAATTCATCTTTGAGTTTTGAATCTGTTCCTTCCACATATCCAATTACATTTTTGGTTGTGAATTTTTTTATTTCATTTCCGGCTATCGTTAATGAGGCATTTCCCACATATGATTCAAAATACGGTCTTCTATTATTGTTCACATCCTCGAGCCAAATATGAGGAATGGATTCATCGTCCTGCTCCCCATAATCGAGTGCTACTTTCGTATTGCTGAGATAATATCTCAATATTTTCCAGTTTGGCTGGGGCGAATTAAAAAGTTCAATAACGGCAAGCGCACCTTTTTCATTCGCCAGCGCAACTTTTGTCGCACCCGATTTAAAAGCTGACATGGCTCCCCGATCCGTTTTCTGACCGGCTTGTAATACCACAATCTTTCCTTTTACATCTAAATCGGAGAAATCGTCTTCATTTCCATATCCTGCATATACTACCGGGGCTTCAATATTTACTGAGCTTCCGCCAATATATATCAGCTCATTATCAACAGAATAGGAAGAGTCTCTTGTTGCAAATAGGCCTTTGCTCGGTGGAGAAGATGACACCATTTTTACCTCCTGAAAATACGTGTCAATTCCCGGGACAGTCAATGCGCCTGCCGCAAAAAGCGATGTAGAGAGATATTTAGCTGCAATATCCAGTCCGGGCGAAGGGGTTTGGCGACCGCGGAGCTCATCTGATGCGATAAACGATATAGCTGCTTCTACTCCCTGACGTGTAACAGTTTTATCTACTAACTTTTTATCTTTTTGAGCAGAGGTTGTTATACAGGTCAGTGCCAGAGCTGCTGCCAATAGGATTTTAGAAATCTTCATATAAGACATAATTTTTAACAGAATGGCACAAGGTAAATGAATCTTCCGAAATCTGACCTTTTCCGGTCTGATTTGATAAGAATTAAAATGAATAGGATGTAAAGATTGAATCAACAGTACGACCGCATAATGCGGTACCGGGTAATGGCATTCCCATTTTCATCTGATATTTCGAGCGTAAATGAATCAGCATTATGCTGCTGCAATGGTATTTCGATCTTCTCTCCTGATTTATAAAACCGGTTGCCAACGAGATTTTTACGTGTGGTAGAGAGCAATTCCAGCGCAATTTTTCTATCAATAGGGATTTTACATTCCAGCTCCAAACTGCCCCCTAAACTGTTAATAGAAGCAGTTACGTTAAAGTCTGTTTCCTCCTTTAATACCGTACAATCAACTATGTTATACATCGTCTTTAAATTACTTTCAAAGGTATGTCTATTGATTTGTTATTAGGAGTAAAAGTAAAAGGTATGCAGTACGAGTATTTTACCAAAGGATTACAATAATGAGACTCGATTGAAACGTTTTGGCGCATTATCCGAAAGGAGTTTATAAACCATCAAACATCCTCTCTTTCAATATGAATTCGCTCAAGCAAGGGTGCCAGCGTATCCATAGCTAATTTAAACGCGTCTTTATACTTTGATTCAATTGGCTCGCTGGGTGGCAAATCTTGTTTGTAAGGATCTACCTGATTTCCGTTTTTCCAAAAGCGATAGCACACGTGCGGCCCTGTAGCTAAACCGGTAGAACCTACCAAACCAATAACATCTCCCTGACGAATTCGCTGGCCAACTTTAACCTTGCGCTTGCTCATATGCAGGTATTGGGTTGTGTAAGTACTATTGTGTTTAATTTTCACGTAATTGCCATTGTATTTGCTGTAAGCAGAAGCTATTACAGTGCCATCTCCTGTCGCCATAATGGGTGTGCCGGGAGGTGCAGCGTAATCTGTACCAAGGTGTGCTTTCCATCTTTTCTGTACAGGATGGTAACGCTTCATGGTGTATTTAGAAGAAATACGCGAAAACTTAAGCGGTGCTTTCAAAAATGCCTTGCGTAAACTCTCGCCATTCTGATCAAAAAAGTTGGCTACGCTATCCTGCACAAAACGATAGCTGTAAAATGCCTCATCGCGGTGTACAAATTCTGCGGCAAGCACATGGCCTATACCAATGCTCTGGCCATCTACATAGATTTCTTCAAAGATTACCTTAAAATAATCGCCTCTTTGAATACGATAAAAATCTACGGTCCATGCATAAATATCGCTTAGCTTATTTGCTAGCGTAGGGCTTAAATCGTTTTCTGCAATTGTTTGAGAAAGAGAGCTGTTAATCACTCCGCCGACTTCTCTGATTTTTGTTACAACGGGCTTTTTACCAATATATGCCGCTATGGAATCATTGAGTTGATAAACCACATAGGTGTCGGGACTGGTCTCTACCACAAAGTAGCAGGCAGATTCTGTACTGTCTTTTGTGCAAAACATCGCATATGGATCGCCTTGGCGCAATTTGCGAACATCGTAAACGTCTTTAGCAACATTTTCTAAAGATGCAATGCTGCCATAAGGCACACCGTATCCCAATAAAATATCAGCGAGAAACTGATTTTTTTTGATAATGCCATCGTAAATTTTAAACGATGCTTCAGGAATGCCGTACCTTTCGGCAATCTCTTCTACTTCAATTGACTGCTCTATATCACTGTATTCTAAATCCGTGTTTTCATCTGGGGTGCAACCCAAAACAAGAAGTATAGGCAAGAATGAGAAGTATGAAAATCGTAGTTTAAGGGATCTCATATTTCACGAAGGTAAAAATTGAAACCGTTAATTGCTGACTATTGAAATTGGATTGGCGAGATTCTTATAATCTACAAGCTCCATTTTAATGCTTCCCACCAAAACTTTGGCCTGCGCCAAAATCAAAATTTTGTTCTTATCGTCTGTAATCCAAACAGTCATGTCTTCTTCTTCTTTAAAGATACGACCTTCCTGAACCACGGGAACAAATTTTAAACATTTATATGTTCCTGATCTTACCTTCACCTCTTCTCTACCAATAAATTTAATTTGTAAGGGATACTCCTCATCATCAACAAAAGTAGGGATTGTATAAACTTGTCCGTATTGGGCATTTGAAAAGTCAAAAGTTCGGGCGTAATAAAACGACGAGAGCATATCTTGCGAAAATGGTGGAATTTTATAGGTCTTTCCTTTATTGGTTTTTACTGCCGCTTTGTGCTGATAGAATGCGTATTCCTGTTTCTTTTCATAACCGCCTTCGCGGATGTCGCGCACAAACTGCCATGGAAAAATTCCCTGCGCGTCGAGAAAGGTCTCGTATCGATCACGAACTTTAAAAAACCAATTAAAAGCACCAAGGGTTTTTCCGGTTCCAACAATATGATACGCCGACCGACCCATATATTTTTTCCCTGCATGATTTACGGTAAGTTCAGCTTCGCCCGCATCTATAATACCATAATGCAAAACAAACTTCAGGTATTCGCCGGCTGTGAAGGCTTCGTTTTGAACAGTTGCCAACTCAATAACTGGAAGGGTATCAAGGCTTGCTACCTGAGGGGTCTTTTGCCCAAACGCTGCAAAGGTCGAAATCAACAGAATTGAAATTAAAAAGATCTTATTCATAGTACCCTTGTTCCCAAAATCCGTTCCAAATTATAAAAACCTCTTTTATGTCAGTATTTGGCATCGATTAAAAGACGTATTCATACCGTAGTTTATTGTGTTTCCACAAAATTAAACCACAATATTTACAATTCTCTTAGGCACAACGATTACTTTTTTTGGCGACTTTCCTTCCAAATATTTGGCAGCATCTTCTGTTTCCAGAACTGCCTTTTCTACTTCTTCTTTAGATAATTCGGTTGATAGCGACAACTTAAAACGCATTTTTCCATTGAAAGATACCGGATAGTCAAACTCAGAATCTTTTAGCCATGCTTCATCATATTTTGGCCATGGAGCCTTGCTTATGGACGTGCTGTTCCCGAGTTTTTCCCATAGTTCCTCGGCAAAATGCGGAGCGTAAGGCGAAACCAGAATCAGCATGGTTTCAAGCACCTTTTTGTTGTTGCATTTCTCTGTAATTAGCTCGTTAACAGCTATCATGCAGGCACTTACTACTGTATTCCATGACAGCCGTTCCAAATCTTCGGTGATTTTCTTAATCGTTTTATGAAGCGTTTTCATTGCCGCTTTTGATGCCTGACCTTCACTTACGTCAAATTCGCCTTTCTCATTGTAAAAGAGTCGCCAGAACTTCCGTAAAAAGTTGTGCACTCCGCTTATTCCCTGTGTGTCCCACGGTTTTGACTGCTCAACCGGCCCAAGAAACATTTCGTACATCCGCAAAGTATCTGCACCGTATTCCTCGCAAAGCGAATCGGGAGTAACTACGTTAAACCACCGCTTTGACATTTTTTCAATCTCGTGCCCACACTTGTACTTTTCGTTTTCATTTAAAATGAATACGGCATCTTCATAATCTATCCGCCACTTGCGAAAAGCGGGAATATCAAGCTCATCGTTGTGCACTATACTCACATCTACGTGCAAGGCCGAAAATGTGTATTCCCAAAAGGTGTTTGACAAATCCATTTGAAACTCCTCCGGGAGCAATTCGTGGAGCAGTGTGCCAAGACGATGCTCTACGTTGTATTTAAACTCGTTTACCTTTTGGTCTTTTTCCCAGTCGAGATATATTTCCCTGGTCACAAAGATCTCTGGAAAGCTTTTTGGCGATGGGAGATTTGGATCATCATCAAGCCCGGGAATCATATAAGAGTTAAGCTCCAAACGATAAACTATGCTCGATCTGCCCAGGATCATTCCCTGATTTACCATTTTCTTAAAAGGCTCGTCAAAAGGAATTACCCCGCGATCGCTTAAAAACTTCGTCCAGAAACGAGAGTAGAGCAAGTGACCCGTGGCGTGCTCGGCACCTCCCATATATAGATCTACGGCACCCCAGTAATCTACTTTTTCAGGAGCTACTAAAGCATTTTTGTTATTGGGATCCATATAGCGCAGAAAGTACCAGGACGATCCTGCCCATCCAGGCATTGTATTACACTCCATGGCGTCGCCCTTAAAAATCGGCCAGTCTTCGCGTCGCGCTCTTGCCAGTGGCGGCTCACCTGATTCGGTGGGCAAATATTTATCAACTTTTGGTAAGGTAAGTGGCAATTCACTTTCGCTTAAAAGCTTGGGCTTTCCATTCTCATAGTAAACAGGAAAGGGCTCTCCCCAATAACGCTGCCGCGAAAATATAGCATCTCGCAGACGGTAATTTGTTTTTCCGTAGCCGATACCTTTTGCTTCCAGTTCGCGAATAACTTCTTCGGTGGCCTTTTCTACAGTCATACCGCTTAGAAAACCAGAATTTTGAAGTTTTCCTGTCTTTTCGCTGTAGGCTTCTTTTGTTAATTCTATACCTTCGAAAATATTAACAACAGGCAGATCGAAAGTGCCGGCAAAATGTAAATCGCGCTGATCGCCCGATGGAACTGCCATAATTGCACCAGTGCCATAACCTGCCAAAACATAATCAGCAATCCAAACCGGAATTAAATCGCCAGAAAATGGATGTTTTGCGTAAGCGCCGGTAAAAGCACCCGTAACAGTTTTTACATCACTTTGCCGATCGCGCTCACTGCGCGCCATTGCCTGTTTTACATAGGCATTAATTTCATCTTTATTATTGGCAGTTGTGATTTTAGCAACCAATGGATGCTCCGGAGCCAAAACCATAAAAGTAACTCCAAAAATGGTATCGGGACGGGTGGTAAAAACCTCGATCTTATCATTGTAATTTTCTAAGGTAAAGCTTACCGAGGCGCCGCGGGATTTTCCAATCCAGTTTCTCTGAATTTCTTTTATTGAATCAGGCCAATCGAGTTTTTCTAAATCATTGATCAATCTATCCGCGTAAGCGGTAATGCGCAGGCTCCACTGTTTCATAAGGCGCTGCTCTACGGGGTGTCCGCCGCGCTCGCTTAATCCGTCTTTAATCTCGTCGTTTGCCAAGACCGTTCCCAGCTCCTCGCACCAGTTTACCCATGTATCCGAAAGAAATGCAAGACGATAATGCGCTAAGATTAGCTCGCGTTGCTCATCATTCATTACTTCCCAGTCGGTAGCTGTAAACTCACCGGCAAAATACTCGCCAAAGGCAAATTGCGATAAGTCTAAAGTTTTGTACCATTCTTTTTCAATGGCCGCATCTACAGCATAAGATCCGTTTGTTTCGAATGCTTTAACCAACGCATCTATTGACTCTGCCTTGTTGGTTTTTTCGTTGTACCAGCTATTGTACAATTGTATAAAAATCCACTGTGTCCATTTGTAGTATTCAGGGCTACTGGTACGAACCTCGCGTGACCAGTCGTAATTAAAGCCCAGTTTTTCAAGTTGTTGACGATATCTGGAAATATTTTCTTCGGTGGTAATGGCCGGGTGCTGACCGGTTTGAATGGCATACTGTTCAGCCGGAAGGCCAAAAGAATCGTAACCCATTGGGTGCAATACATTGTAGCCTAAATGTGTTTTGTAACGCGCAATTACGTCAGAGGCAATATAACCAAGTGGATGACCTACATGAAGGCCGGCGCCGGAGGGATAAGGAAACATGTCCAAGACATAGAATTTTTCTTTATCACCGTCTTCGGTTACTTTATATGTGCCTTCTTCGGCCCACTTTTTATGCCATTTGGCTTCAATTTCTCTGAAATTGTAGTTCATTCTGATCGTTTTGAAGCCGCAAAGTTACCTTTTTCAATGTTCATACCAGATAATCTATTCGCTGAAAGGTTTTCAAAACTTATTCCATCAACGCTTAATTATTTCTAATTTAGCCGCAAAATATGGCAGCAAGTCCCGACAAATACGCGAGAAAACGAGCGCGATCAAGCGCAATATCAACGGTAATAGGCATTTCGTTGGTGCTTTTTATGCTCGGCATATTAAGTGTTTTGGTGTTGAATGCCAGGAAATTATCAGATACAGTTAAGGAAAACATCCAGATTCAGGTTTTTCTTGATGAAGATGTAAAAGAGGCCGATGTAATCAGATTAAAAAAAGAAATAGACGCTGAAACTTTTACCCGCAGCACAACTTATGTGAGCAAAGAAGAGGCTGCAAAACAATTAACTGAAGACCTGGGCGAAGATTTTATTTCGTTTTTGGGCTATAATCCACTGCAGGCAGCGATAGATTTGCGCCTAAATGCCGATTATGCTCATCCCGACAGTATAGAGAATATTGTGGAGGGAATAGAAAATCGCGAGGCTGTGGCCGAAGTGGTTTACAGCCCAAATCTGATTAAGCAAATTAACCAGAATGTGAATAAGATCGGGTTGGTGCTTTTGGGATTTAGCGCGCTTTTGCTTCTTATTGCAATTGCTTTAATTAACAATACAATTCGCTTAACCATTTACTCTAAGCGGTTTATAATTAGAAGTATGCAGCTCGTTGGAGCCACACGCGGGTTTATTCAACGGCCGTTTATCTTTGCAGGTATTATGCAGGGATTGTACGCCAGTTTCATCGCAATACTTTTAATTCTTGGCGTTCTTTACGCTGTGCGAATGGAAATTCCCGAGTTTTTTGAGTTCACCGACATTTTAATGTTTGTTAAACTTTTTGGACTTGTAGCTCTTCTTGGTATCATTATATCCGGATTATCAACTTTATTTGCAGTGCGCCGTTATTTGAGAATGGATGCGCGTAAAATTTACTAATAGAAAGCCATGTCAACATTAGATCAAAAATCACCCGATACGCCAAAAGAAGAAACTTTTGCTTTGAGCAAAGGCAATTATAAGTTTATGATTATTGGAATAGCAGTCGTTATCATCGGTTTTCTTTTAATGTTGGGCGGAGGGAGTGAGGACCCAATGGTTTTTAATGAAGAGATATTTAGCTTTAGAAGAATAACCCTCGCACCAATTGTTTCGCTTATTGGCTACGGGATTATTTTTTATGCGATTCTTCATAAAGAACGAAAATCTTCTGCAGCCTAATTCAAAATGAGTATTTTAGAAGCAATTATCCTTGGAATTATTCAGGGACTGACCGAGTTTTTGCCGGTAAGTAGCAGCGGACACCTCGAACTTGCGAAAGTTATATTCGGTCAGGAAGGAATAGCCGAGGAGAGTATGCTTTTCACCATTGTGCTTCACGGTGCTACTGCACTAAGTACAGTTGTGGTTTTCAGAAATGAAATAGCAGATATTTTCAAAGGACTTTTCAAGTTTGAATGGAATGCCGAGACCAAGTTTGCGGCGTTTATTCTGGTCAGCATGATTCCGGTTTTTATCATCGGTATGCTTTTTAGAAAGGAAATAGAATCGCTCTTTACAGGAAATATAATTTTGGTTGGAGCGGCTTTGATTTTCACAGCGATTCTTCTTTATAGTACTACGCGTATTCCTATTCAGAAAGATGGAAAACTCACCTTTAAGCGGGCATTGCTTATCGGTGTTGCTCAGGCTGTAGCTGTTTTGCCGGGTGTTTCCAGATCTGGATCTACCATTTCTGTTGCGCTACTGGCAGGGGTAAGCCGCGAGAGGGCCGCAAAATTTTCGTTTCTTATGGTATTGCCCGTTATTTTTGGCGCCATGATACTCGATTTTAAAGATTTTATCGAGGTACAGCCCGATAGATCAATTGACAATTACAGCCTGCTTGCGGGTTTTGTTGCCGCCTTTATTGCCGGACTTTTTGCCTGTAGCTGGATGATTAAAATTGTAAAACGCTCTAAGCTCGATTACTTTGCCTATTACTGTTTTGCAATAGGTCTTATTGCCTTGATTTACGGAATATTATAAAGCATTTGAAAAAAGATTACGCCCAATTATCTGCCGAAGACTTTCTGGAAGGACAGCTTCTTTTAATCGATAAACCTCTGGAATGGACATCTTTTGATGCCGTAAAAAAAATCAGGTATTCCATTCGTAAAAAGTTTAACTTAAAGAAGATAAAAGTAGGCCACGCCGGTACGCTCGATCCCTTGGCTACGGGATTATTAATTATTTGTACAGGACGGTTTACCAAGAAAATTACGGAGCTCACTCTCGAAGAGAAATCCTACTCAGGAACTTTTACCATTGGAGCTACAACAGCCTCATACGACCTGGAAAGTGAGGTAGAAAATAAAACTTCTACAGATCATATTACTACTCAAGATGTAGAAGCTGCTGTGGCAGAACTCACCGGAAAACAGGAGCAGGTGCCGCCCATTTTTTCGGCAAAGAAAGTGGATGGAAAGCGGGCTTACGAGTCGGCGAGAAAAGGAGAAGAGGTTATCCTTAAAGCAAATACGGTCGAAATTAAAACTTTTGACGTGGATTGCAGTGAACTTCCATTGGTTCGGTTTTCGATTATTTGCTCAAAAGGCACTTATATCCGATCTATTGCACGCGATTTGGGTGAAAAGCTAAAAACGGGAGCTTATTTATCTGAATTGAGGCGAGATGCAATTGGTCATTTCAATCTGGATAATGCAATAGATCCTATTGCCTTTCAGGAGCTTTTAGAAGGAGAAAAAGGATAAGATAATTCTTGTCTGTCAATTCTAAAACATATTAACTACATTTGCACCCGCTTTTTGGACACTAAAAACACGCCTTGAATGAAGCTTTCGAAGTTTAAATTCAATTTACCACCAGAATTAATTGCAAAATATCCGGCCAATAACCGCGATGAGAGCAGAATGATGGTGCTACACCGCAAAACCGGTAAGATAGAACACAAAACATTTAAAGACATCATAAATTACTTTGATGACAAGGATACTTTTGTGATGAATAATACCAAGGTTTTCCCTGCCCGCCTTTATGGAAATAAAGAAAAAACAGGTGCTAAAATCGAGGTATTTCTACTTCGTGAGCTCAACCGCGAAAGCCTTTTATGGGATGTTTTAGTTGATCCGGCTCGAAAAATCAGAATTGGTAACAAACTTTACTTTGGTGAAAACGATGATCTCGTAGCAGAAGTAATAGACAATACTACTTCCCGTGGGCGAACCCTCCGTTTCCTTTTTGACGGTGAGTACGAAGACTTCAAAAAAACGATTACCCGATTGGGCGAAACCCCAATACCCAAATATATTGACCGAAAGGTAGAAGCGATTGATGACGAACGTTTTCAAACGATTTTTGCCAAAGAAGAAGGTGCGGTAGCAGTTCCTACTGCCGGACTACACTTTAGCCGCGAGCTGATGAAGCGCCTTGAGCTTAAGGGAGTTAGTTTTTCAGAAGTAACCCTCCATATCGGTTTGGGAACTTTCAGACCTGTTGAGGTAGAAGACCTTACAAAGCATAAAATGGACAGCGAGCAGATGGAAATTAAAGATGCTGCTGCCAAAATTGTAAACCGAACCAAAGATGCCAAAGGTAAGGTATGTGTGGTGGGCACTACGGCTATGCGTGCGGTAGAGACATCAGTTTCTACAGATGGTCGCCTAAAACCTTATGCAGGATGGACAAATAAATTCATTTTTCCTCCTTACGATTTTGAAATTGCAGATGCCATGGTTTCAAACTTTCACATGCCCGAGAGCACTTTGCTTATGCAAGTTGCGGCATTTGGCGGTTACGATCATGTTATAAAAGCCTATAAAGAAGCCATTAAAGAAAAATACCGCTTTTTGGCCTATGGCGATGCAATGCTCATCATCTAGTGTCTGTCCATAAAGCCCGCTATCTGCGTTGCACTTGTCTTGAAAACAGTCATTGACAAAGTTCAATTCCTTGGTATTCAAAACTACGTGCGCCTTGCTATCGAACTTTCTGACCTAGACACTTCAATATATCGATATACACTATCTAAATGCCAAAAAGAGCAGTAATCATAGTGGCGGGTGGCACTGGCACCCGCATGAACTCTAAGATTGCCAAGCAGTTTTTGCCTCTTGCCGGTAAGCCTGTCATTTTTCACACATTTGAAGCTTTTGCGCGTTTCGATTCCGAGATGCAATTTATTCTAGTGCTTTTTCCGGGCCTGATAGATCAATGGGAAGAGCTGACAAAAACGCATAATTTTAAGCTTAACCATACTGTAGTACTCGGCGGAGAAGAGCGTTTCCACTCGGTGCGAAACGGCCTTGAAGCGCTAGCTCCCGATGTTGAGATTGTTGCCATACACGATGCAGTTCGCCCGCTGGTTTCGCAAAGCACGATTTCAAAATGCATGGAAGCCGCAGAAAAATTCGGTGCTGCCATTCCCGTACTTCCGGTGATAGACAGCATTAGAAAGATAAAAGGCAGCACCAGCATTCCCATACCGCGCCACGAGCTGGTGGCTGTGCAAACGCCCCAGTGTTTTAAAACAGATCTTATTAAAAAGGCATATCAGGCCAGTTACAATATTGCGTTTACTGATGATGCTTCGGTTGCGGCTTCCGCCAATTTTGCCGTAGAACTTGTAGAAGGAAACCGCACCAATCTCAAAATTACTACCAGCGAAGATTTGGCTATTGCCGAAGCGCTTCTTGCTTACGGAAAGGAGAAGTGATTTTCCTCAATTTAGCTTTCCTTCTCATTTTGTAATAAAATTAAGTTGTTAGCAAGACCTCAAAGGTATTTTTTTCTCCTTTGAGGTCTATATGGAACTCTAAAAGTAGCAGGAAAGCTTGTCTCAACCTCCTTCGCGCCAAATTAAAGACCCCATCCGCACGGATCGGGTCTGGGCCAATCATTATTGGTTAACATTTAGTCGTTGGCAACGAATCCCTCTTTCAAAAACTAACTTATGTTCCGATGACCATATTTCACTTTGTCCTTAAAAAGCTCTTGTATCCATCGAATAAAAAAGAGTTGAACTGAACCCTAATTTCAGAAGTAAAAAGCATATGGAAGCTAACCTTCCACTCCTTTTCTACGTACTCAATCAATTAACTGAACATCAAAAAGAACGCCCTTGAAACGCCTGCTTCTCCCTGTAATAATTATTTTGATTGCTATTGCGGTAATTTTTATCGGCGGTAAGGACGAAGTAAAAGGAGCCGGATTTACACACAGTGTAAAGAATCCATTGCTTCTCATAGGCTCCATTGCCGGTAGCGGATCTGTTTCATCTGTTCAGGAAATCGCTGAATTGGGCGATATCGAATTTTTGCCGGTAGGCAAAATGCCCACCTTTGGCTTTAGCGATGTGCCACAATATATCAAACTCCGCGTTTTTAATTTTGAAAACCGGGCCGTGGAAAAGGTGCTGGAAGTTAAAAATCCCATCCTCAACGTTTGCAACCTCTACGAAATTGAAGGCAATACAGCTAGGGTGCTTTTTAAGGCAGGCGATGAGAAAGACTTTTCGGAGCGCCCGGTTCCGCATATAAATTATCAATTTCCAGTGTGGCTGCAGCCAAATAGTACACGCGAATTTATTCTCAAAGTCTCTGCTAAAGGTGAGCAACTTCAAGTGCCAATTGGCCTTTGGACAAATGCAGAATTATCGCTACGCGATGAAAAAGACAGGCTGCTTCGCGGAATCTATTTCGGAATTATTCTCTTTGTACTTCTTTTCAATCTTTTTATTTACCTCATTATCAAGGAAAAATCTACACTTTGGTATGTATTTTATGTATTCGCACTGCTTATGCTTCAGCTATCGCTCGGCGGATTTGCGCATCGGTATTTTTGGCCCGAATCTACTTACCTGACCAATATTGCCAATCCATTTTTTGCCTCGGCGAGCATATTTGCACTTATTAAGTTTACTCAGCAGTTTTTAAATCTCAAAGAATTTTATCCGCGGCTCAACAAGGTCTTTGCGCTAATGGCCCATCTCGTGGCAATAAACATGCTGCTGGCACTGATTTATACACCGTTGTTTTTTAAGATCTCCGTTCTTTCTATAAATACCATAGCACTCATTCTCAATGCCATGATATTGCCTACGGTGATTATGGTGATGCGCAAGAACTTTAAGCCTGCACGTTATTTTCTGTATGCATTTATTATTCTAGTGGGCAGCGTATTCCTTTTTATTCTCAATAATTTCGGACTTTACGAAAGCGATTTTTACGCTACTTATGGCCTTCAGATCGGCTCGGCGCTCGAAGTGATATTGCTCTCTTTTGCGATTGTAGATAAATTTAAAATCTTTAGAGAAGAAGCCTATACCCGATTGGTTACCATTACCGATATGAAGGCCAAAGCCAATGAAGTGCTCGAAAAGAAAGTGACCGAGCGCACCCATGAAATTGCCATGCAAAAGCAAATTGTTGAAAAACAGAAAGAAGAAATTGTAGACAGCATTCGCTATGCCGAGCGCATCCAAAAATCTATTTTGCCCACAATGGCCGAAATTGAAGGTTTGTTTGGAGATAATTTTGTGCTCTTCAAACCCCGCGATATTGTAAGTGGCGATTTCTACTGGTTTGGCAAAACCCACGAAGACCATCCCTGGAAAGGAAAAACAAACCTGCGCCATTTTGCGGCAGTAGATTGTACTGGTCATGGCGTACCTGGAGCCTTAATGAGCATGCTTGGGCATAATAGTCTGGAGCAGTGCCTTACGGCAAAAGGGGTTGAATCGCCGGGAGATGCCTTAGACTTTTTAAACAACGAAATAATAGCTGCATTACAACATGATAGCAGCGGCGAGCTGAATGTAAGCGACGGGATGGATATTGCCTTTTGCACCTACGACCCTGACTCACGGTTGCTCTCATTTGCAGGAGCTAAAAACAATCTTTACATCCTTCGAAATGGAGAATTTATTGAGTTGAAAGGAGACAGAAAAGCTATCGGATTGGAAGAAATCAATGCCGACAATGGGTTTACAAACCACGAAATAAGGCTCGATCCCGGCGATATGGTTTATACATTTACCGATGGTTATCCAGATCAATTCGGTGGAGACCGAAACAAAAAGCTAAAGTCTAAAACCCTGCTTCAAAAAATCGCCGACTTTGCTCATTTGGAAATGGATGAACAAAAAAATGCGCTGCTGCACGCTTTTGATGAGTGGCGTGGAGAAAATGAGCAAATTGACGATGTGTGTATGCTTGGGATAAAAATTCTTTAACTCATATATTTCGTTGCTGAATTGATGTATTAAAGTAATTGACTGTCAGTCAATTACCCCCCCCCCATTTTAAAATTTATTAACAAAATATTAGGATAATAAGAAAACAAACTTTAATTTCAGAGCCCCATTTTAGGAAAGAGAAAGCATTCGCAGCAGACGGGACCGAAAGATTAAAAATTAAGTTCTTGCCAGACGTTTATTTTACCGGCAGGAACTTCGAATATAAAAATTAAAAAACCCCAACGGACTAGGTTGGGGTCATCAAAACCACCCGGCTCTAAAAGGAGGTGATTATGAATTGACAAAGGTATATAAATTGCACTTTAATATCAATCGGTATTAATAAGCAGGTTATTGTCATGAGCCAAATCCTGACACGACTGTCTGCCCGATACGCGGCGGTAATCCCTGCCTGAAAGGGAATTCATCCAATAAAACTCTTATGAAATATTTTTCCTTTTGCCCATTTATTTTGGCACTCTTATTCTCTACTTTGGGTTTTGGACAAAACCTTGTTCCAAACCCAAGTTTTGAGGAGTATTTAGAGTGTCCGCAAGGCACAGCTGACTTTCAAACACAAGTTGTAGATTGGTACTCTTGGCAAGAAACTCCGGATTACTTTAATGCTTGCAATAATACTGAGCTTGGCACGGCTGGGGTACCCACTAATGCATGGGGTTACCAATATCCCGTATCTGGCAGTGCCTATGCTGGATTAATAACTTATGTTCATTATTTAGAAAACGGAAGAGAGTATATTGCTTGTCCAATCGATCAATTGACAATTGGTATTAGTTACTATGTCATGTTTTACGTATCTAACTGTGATAATGGTTCCACGATTGAATGGAGTTGTGCAACAAATCATCTCGGGTTGAAATTTTTCAAAGATTCATCCTATAGCTTCAATTCAAATCCCTATACACCCGAAAACACAGCAGACATTGAATTTAATGAAATGTTTACTGATACTACTAATTGGCATTTGGTTGAAGGTTGGTTTACAGCAGATCAAGCTTACAATTGGATTGCTCTCGGAAATTTTTATGATGACGACCATACAGACACCCTTCAACTCAGCAATCCAAATAATCAGTTAAACGAATGTGCTGCGGTTTATTATATTGATAATGTTTGTATCTCAGCAAATCCTGCTGACTGTCACTATTTATTGGGCTCAAGAGCTCATGAATTTGAGGTTAGTATAGATGTTTACCCCAACCCTACCAATGGTGAGTTATCTATATCAAGCAATACATTACAAATCGTAAACATCACAGTGTACAGTGTTTTAGGAAAGTTGATTTATCAAAAACATGAACATGAGAACAAAATTGTACAGCTAACTATAGGTCAATGGGCATCTGGAATATATATAATTGAGATTGAACTGGATGATGGAATTTTTTATCAAACAAAAATTTTAAAGAAATGAAAAATTTATACGTATTGCTCACACTAATATTTATTCCGTTACTGTCATATTCACAGACAACCGTTACAAATAACAATCCTTTTACGGGAGCATTCCTTGGTTGGAATGCCGGTCAAGATCTAGACTTCAAAACCAACTAAAACATCAATCCCCAACTTAAATAAATTCAAAGAGCACAACGCTATGCAAAAGCGAGAATTATCCTCCGTCTTTTAACAATATCTGACACATTAAAAGAAGTGTAAGATTTTACGTTTACCGATGGCTATCCCGATCAATTCGGCGGCGACCGAAACAAAAAGCTGATGTCGAAAACCCTTCTTCAAAAAATCGCCGACTTTGCACATCTGGAAATAGACCAACAAAAAAGTGCGCTCTTATCCGCTTTTGATGAATGGCGCGGTGAGAATGAGCAGATTGATGATGTGTGTGTGGTTGGGATAAGAATTGGCTAGCCCTTATATTCGTTGTTGCATCGACGAATTGAGAAATCTGATAATCAGCTGATTACCCCCCCCCTATTTATAATTAATTAACTAAAAATTAGGATAACAAAATAATAACTGTTAATTTCAAAGCCACTTTATAGGAAAGAGAAAGCATTCGCAGCAGACGGCACCCCAAGATTGAAATTCAAGTTCGAGCCAAAATTATTAACAGGCACGAACTTCAAGCTAAGAATAAAAAACCCCGACGTATGAGGTCGGGGCGAATCAATAACCACCAAGGTCAAAAAAGGAGGTGATTATGTAAAAACAAAAGTAGTACTATTATTCTGATACTTCAACAGGGTCTTTGAAACCGTAAGATGTGTCGAATAATTTCTACTTTAATTTGTCCGCTAGATGCGAGGCTGCGTACTTCAGAAATACATTGTACTCAAAAACTAATCAATTTTTTAAAAATTCCTATTTTGATTTACCGTTTTATATTTTTTGCGATAAGTATTTTGACTTGGCATACGGTTATTGCCCAATCACCTAATCTGGTTCCTAACGGAAGTTTTGAAACACGAATTGAATGTATCTGGAATGATGGTTTTATAGCAGATGCACCGCCATGGTTTAACCCGACAAGAGCTACACCAGATGTTTTTCATCAATGTTCTGTTGTGAATTCAGATCCTTGCCCCTGGCCTGATCAATATTACCTCGATCCTTGGCTTTATGGTGTTCCAACTAATGCGCTTGGATGTGAAAGCCCTTATGATGGTGATGGTTATGCAGGATTATTCGTGGCAGGCAATAATATTAATGGATATGATGGCTATAAAGAATATATAGGCGTCCGTTTAAATAATCCTTTAACTGCCGGAAATCAATATACATTGAAATTTGCAGTATCACTGCCTGAAAGGATTGGAAATGCCATTTGGAATGTTCAGGTGTATTTTGGTTCGGATAGTATTTTCCAACCGGATAGTATTATAGCACCTTATGATAGTTATCTTGACGTCAATCCACAACTTTCTGGAACTCCCGGAGAATATATTACGAATTATGATGGATGGCACGAAATGGCCTGGGACTATACCGCTAGTGGAGATGAAGCTTTCATGTATATTGGGAACTTCCAACCAGATTCAGAAACGGATACTTTATATGTATTGCAAGAAGATCCTGAAGATAACTTTTCTTTATTTTCTTATTACTATATTGATCAAATAGAACTAAGAGAAGGCACTTTAAATATGACTGAAATACCATTTAAACAAAACTTTAAAGTATATCCCAATCCCAGCACCAACAAGTTAAAGATTGAATCAGATTCTCAAATAAAAAGGATTCAAATATTGAACTTAGAAGGAAAAATTTTGAAAAATGTAAGCTTTTTTACAAGCGAATTATACGAGACTGATATTTCAAAATTATCAAGTGGAATGTATGTCCTTAAAATTACATTTTACGATGGTCTTATCGATATGTGCAAATTTATAAAACGGTGAATTGAAAAGGAGAATCTTTTTCAATAATGAAAATTCTTAAACTCTTATTTACATTCTTAATTACTTACATTTTAGTTAGCAATGTATCCCAAGCTCAAGATTGGGATACCGCAGGAAATTCTACCTTTCCCGGCGATTTTTTAGGCACAACCAATAATCAGGTTCTCAATTTTAAGACCAATAGCCTTTTCAGGATGCGGTTGATGAATAGCACCGGCTATCTCGGTGTTGGCTCTCAAACCTTTACCCCATCGGCTTCTTTGCATCTAAACCTATTGTCATATAATATCAATGCAGGCAATTTGATAAGAACAGATGGCAGGGTAAACCTCAATTTGAGCTGGGCAATGTACAGCGGCACCAATGTTGGAAACTCTGTTCAAAGAGCCAGATTTTTATTAAGCCCTTTTACAGATACTCAAAATGACGATCACGACACCGTGATGTTTAATGACGCAATAAACCACTTACAAATAGAGTCTACACTTGGTGATATCGTTTTTCAAGCTCATGGAGCCAATAGCTCAACAGAACAGGGAGAATTATTTGAAAGAATGCGTATTACAAGTGCGGTGTATAGCGATCCTCACTGGGACGAGGTTACAACATCTACAACCCGGGTCTCTATTTCGGGAAGGCCCGATCGCGAAATTACAGAACCACTTGCAATGCTTCATATTGGGGAAGCTTGGGATTTTCAAAGAGGTGGCCACCGCGAATGGATGAACTCTGGAGTCTATATCAACAGGGGTAATGATAACGTTTTTTTCGGAATGCGACCAAGAGAGAATACAACAGATTCAGACGATAATGATGCTATAATCGCTTGGGGCGACAATGCTGCGCCTCCCGGAAGAGAAGACGGATTGAGAATTGTATTTTCAGGCCCTTATGACTCAAGTGCAAATCCTGGAGAAGACGCCCATTTGAATGGACTTGAAACCATGCGTTTTCATCCTTCTGGAAATATTGGAATGGGTGACTTTTCAGTAAATGGACTCGATCAAATGCCTACCGAGAAATTGGATATTGTTGGCAGGTTGCGGGTAAGAGATGTTCCGTTAATAGAAAATCCAGATGTACTCTTCGTCGGCCGCGAAATAGATGACGAAGGCGATTATGTGCTGAATCATCTCACTTTTCCAGATGACGATACGCAAGTTTTAAGTGGAACAGGTGAATGGATTGATATAAGTAGCACAGGTGGTGCAGATTGTAGATGGGTGGATATAGGTTCTGGAACTATAGGAGGAGAACTGGATATACGTATGGGATTTGATCCTAACTCTGATTGTTATAGAGGGAAAGTAGCTATAGGGGCCCCATTTATAAAGGATGCTAAATTAGAAGTTCACGCAAATTTTGAACGAGATGAAATTCGAACCGCTGCCATTTTCCGTATACGTGGCGATCAGGATAATCTTGACAACATTCTGACTGGAGCTGTTGCCCTTTCTGATGGTATTCAGGGAGCTCCAAATTTGTTAAACACCTACGTGGGCCTAAGTGGTACTGCAGGTGGGGCTTATGCTGGTAAATATAATGTTGGTGTTCGCGCGTCAGGATATGGCCAAGAAGGTAGTACCACTGCCTTCGGAGTTTATGCAAAAGCATCAAATTCAAATCTTTCCGGACAGGAGATAGGCGTTTATTCTGAAGGCTCAATTGCCCTGTACAGAATTGGAGCGGAAATATCTACAGGTGGTCCAATAACCCTCAGCGACCAGAGCATAAAAGCAGATGTTAATAACATTGAAAACGCCATGGAATTATTAACTAAAGTTTCGCACATCTAAAAGTACACTAAAACATGATATTTATTCTTTTAATCTTCCTCAAGAAATTGATTTAACCGTTTGATATTTGGGATATTGTTAATGGTTGTTCCAAAATCGGTTTTGG
>NZ_JAAGVY010000029.1 GCF_010686655.1 Cryomorpha ignava
GCCAAAACCGATTTTGGAACAACCATTAACAATATCCCAAATATCAAACGGTTAAATCAATTTCTTGAGGAAGATTAAAAGAATAAATATCATGTTTTAGTGTACTTTTAGATGTGCGAAACTTTAGAATATTAGATTTAACAATGATTTCCACAGGTATGGTTTATGCCCCCAATTGTCCCAAAAACTGATTGAATTGCACAAGCCACGTTTTTAAATAATATCTTCGGCAGTTTGATCAAAACAGATCAGAAAAGTTTGGCCGTTTTTGAAATAGCATGTTAAAATACCATTTCACCCCTTCTAATTTAATTCCCAAGACAACTGCGCTTTGGGCTTTTAGCGAAAGCGGACTTGGCGGTATTTTCCATGCCTTGAAAGTTCCTTTCAGTGGCATTGCCTTGGGTGGTATTTCTGTAATACTCGTTACATTTTTGGCCTACAAGAGCAATCAAAAGTGGAAAACAATTGTACAAGCAATGCTTCTTGTACTGATGCTCAAAGCAATGATAAGCCCACACTCGCCTGTAATGGCGTATGTAGCCGTAAGCTTTCAGGGACTTTTGGGAGCGGCGATTTATCAGGTTTTTGGTGTGAATAAGGTTTCGGCCATGGCTTTTGGAAGCATTGCCCTGTTTGAATCTGCTTTTCAAAAAGTGTTTACTCTCACCATCATTTTTGGGATGCAGCTTTGGGATGCATTTTATACTTTTTTCGATGCTCTGACTGTAAAGTTCGGTAGTGATTTTTTAAGCGATCTTCCGGTTATTATTCTCACTGCCTATGGCTTGCTCTACGCAATAGCAGGTATTTTTGCCGGTATCTTTGCAGTTAAGCTTCCGCAAAATATTGATAGAACTGCTAAAGAGCTTGGTGAACTTAAACGTGATGATTTTCAAATCAGTAAGCGATCATTAAAAAAACGAAACCGCTACAAAAGGCTATTGATTTTTATTAGCATCCTTATTTTTATTCTTAGCGTTTTACTCTATGCCGGACAAGACGATAAGGTGTGGTACACACTTCTGCGTACAATTGTCGTGATCCTTCTCTTTTTGTTTGTTTTCAATCCCGTAGCTAAATTTTTGATTAACCTTTGGGTAAAGAAAAGAAAGTCAGAAAATCAACAACGGTTAGACCAACTCATGGATTTTCTTCCGCAAATAAAGAAAAACGCATCGCTTGCTTATCAGTTCTCACTTTCCCACAAGAATATATTTTCCCGTATTCGTAATTTTCTTTGGGTCTGGCTCACTTTATCACTTTACTTTGAGGAAGAATGAGCTTAGAGATTTTTATATATGCTGATAAAGTTGGCAGAGGAAAAACTACAGCGCTAAAGAATTGGTTGCTGAACCAAAAAGGGATTGGTGGCGTGCTTTCGCCGAAAATAGATGGGAAACGGTTTTTTGAGTTTATTGATTCTAATGATTTCCTTGAAATGGAATCAGGAGAAGCCTCACTTCAAATTGGCAAGTATAATTTTAATGTCGATCATTTTTTGAGAGCCGAAGAACACCTTTGGTCTGATTGGCAAAATCCAAATATTCATACTCTAATCATTGATGAAATAGGTCCCTTGGAAATAAAGAAAAATCAAGGTTTTCATCAGCTCTTAATTCGCATTTTAAAGTCAGAAATTGCCCAAGCTAAAAAGCTTATTTTGGTGGTTCGAGATTATTGCTTACAAGATTTCTTCAGCAAGTATTCTTTGGATAACGCCAAGATAATCACAGAAATAGATTTGCTGAAAAGTAGTTTCCAGCGACCCGTTGGCATAGTACTTTGCGGCGGGAATAGCAGCAGAATGCAAACCGATAAAGCGCTACTGAATTATCATTCGATGCCTCAATGGCAATACGTTTATAATATGCTTTTGCCTTTTTGCGAAAACGTGTATTTATCGCTGAATGCTAATCAGGTTGCTGAATATTCATTGCCGAAGACTGTGGGTTTTATTGAGGACTTGCCGCGTTATTTTGATCACGGCCCTATTACAGGCGTAATGTCTGTGTTGGATAGTGTTGACGATAGGCCCTTGTTTATCTTAGCCTGTGATTATCCGCTTCTGCGAATGGAGCACCTTCTAACATTATTCAAGAATCGAAAATCGGATAACGACTTGGTTTGTTATAGAAACGATTCATTTCCAGAACCGCTGATCTCCATTTTTGAAAAAGTTGCACTTAAAGAATTAACCAGCTATTTTTCAGAAGGAAAAGATTCTCTGGCAAAATTTATTCAGCAAATCAAAACGACGTATATTGATGTTTCGAATCCCGATTTTTTGCAAAATGTGAATAGCCCCGAAGAGTTTGAAATGCTGAAAAATGAATTGAGCAATGATTAAGGAAATTACCATTATCCGGAATAAGAATTCGGGATTGAGCCATGTGCAGGATGTAGTTGCAATTGAAGAGCCACTAGAAATTCAGTTGGAAACGGGACACTCCGATGACCGAGAAGTTCACCCGCTATCTGTAACCATGCGCACACCCGGAAATGACGAAGAGCTGGCAGTAGGATTTTTATTTACCGAAGGGTTGATTTTTTCCATAGCAAATCTCGCATCGCCGATTAGTTTTAGCCTGGGAGAAAACGCTATTCTTATTCGATTAAATGAAAATTTTGATGCAAATCTCGATAAAGTAAAACGAAATTTTTATACCACAAGCAGCTGTGGCGTATGCGGAAAAGAGAGTATCGAAGCCATTCATCAGGTATGCAATATAAAGGAAGATGGCATTCAGTTTCAACTCGATTTGAAAACAATTTCTCAATTGCCCAGCCGGCTTTACGAAGTGCAGAAAACTTTTGTGAGTACAGGAGGAATTCACGCAGCAGCTCTATTTCATGTAAATGGAGAATTGATTTCATTTCGCGAAGACGTGGGGCGCCACAACGCCCTCGATAAATTGATTGGTGCTGAATTGATTAAAAGCAGTGAATCAACATTTCAGCTCGGTGCACATATCTTATTGCTAAGCGGAAGGGCGAGCTTTGAACTGATTCAGAAAGCGGCTATGGCTGGAATAAAGGTGGTTTGTGCTATAGGGGCTCCCAGCAGTCTGGCGGTAGAAACGGCGCAGTCGTTTGGACTAACTTTAATTGGATTTTTAAAAAATGAATCTTGCAATGTGTATTGCGGACAGGATCGAATTAAAATGAATACGGATGAAAATTAGAATTAAAAATAACAGCATTCGGCTGCGGTTGGCAAAAACCGATATTGCGAACTTAAAGACAAAAAGATTTGTAGCGTGCAAAACGGTAATTTCGGGACGGGAAGTTTTTGAATACGCTTTACGATCTGACGAAAGCGCACAGAAAATAGCGGCGCGTTTTGAAGCCGGGAAGATCACGGTTGTTGTACCATTCGCGGAAGCGCAAACCCTAACCGATACCGACGAAATAACCATTAAAGGATGGCAGGAAAACGGAGCCGAAGAACCGTTATTTTTGCTCATTGAAAAAGACTTGCAATGCCTCGACCCTACGCACGAAGACCAATCTGATATGTACGAAAATCCGAGTACATCGTGCTGAAAAAACCTTTGTTGACCAAAAATCATTAATTTAGAATTTCCAAAAGACCCATGCTTTGGCTGATAAACAAACAAAACGAGCGAACCCCGAGAACCCAGAAAAATTAGCTGATATCAAGTTAAAGCCGGTTCAAAAAACTGCTGCCGGTTTTGCTGCTGTAGCTTCTACCGCAAGGCATATTCTGGAAGAAATGAATGTTTCTCGCGGTTTTGTGGCCTTGCAAAAACTCAATAAGGTTGATGGTTTTGATTGTCCGGGTTGTGCCTGGCCCGATCCTGATGACCACCGAAGTGCGCTGGGTGAGTATTGCGAAAATGGTGCAAAAGCTGTCGCCGAAGAAGCGACTACCAAAGCTTTGTACGCCGATTTTTTTGCAAAACATTCTGTTGTGGAAATGGCGGAATGGGACGATTATGTAATGGGAAAAAAGGGTAGAATTGCCGAGCCAATGTACCTGCCAAAAAATGGAACGCATTATGAAACCATAAGTTGGGATGATGCTTTTAAACTTATTGCCACTAATCTCAATAGTCTGGAGTCTCCTGATGAAGCCGTGTTTTATACCAGCGGGCGCACGAGCAATGAAGCAGCATTTTTGTATCAACTTTTTGTACGAGCTTATGGCACCAATAATTTGCCCGATTGCAGCAATATGTGCCACGAAAGTAGCGGTGTGGCACTTGGCGAATCGCTGGGGATAGGGAAAGGATCGGTGAAGCTGGAAGACTTTTTTGAAGCCGAGGTGATCTTGATTATGGGTCAAAATCCGGGCACCAATCACCCGCGGATGCTTAGCGCCCTGAAAAAAGCACACGAAAAAGGCGCGTACATTGTTTCTATAAACCCTTTGCCGGAAACAGGACTTACAGGATTTGCCGATCCGCAAACCATTTCGGGAATGCTCGGAATTAGTGCTACAATTTCCAGCTTACACCTTCCGGTAAAAATCAATGGCGATATGCCGCTCTTTCAAGCCATCAACAAACTGCTGATTTTGGAAGAAGAAAAAGCGCCGGGTAGTATTCTAGATAATGGTTTTATTTCCGATCAAACACATGGTTTTGAAGACTATAAACAATATGTGCTGGGTCAAGATTTAAATGAACTTTCTGATCAATGCGGTATTCCATTGGCAGATATAATCACACTTGTTGATAAGCTAAAACACTCATCTAAAATTATTACTTGCTGGGCAATGGGGCTTACGCAGCACAAAAATTCGGTAGATACAATTAAAGAGATTGTAAACCTTTTGCTTTTAAAAGGAAGTATTGGAAAACCGGGGGCTGGCACATGTCCTGTGCGCGGGCATAGTAACGTGCAAGGCGATAGAACCATGGGGATTTACGAAAAACCGTGGCCCTGGTTGCTTGATAATCTGGCTAAGAATTTTCATTTTGAACCGCCAAGAGTAGACGGTTACGACGTGGTAGATAGCATCGAAGCAATGCACAAGGGGGATGCAAAAGTTTTCTTTGCTTTGGGAGGTAATTTCTTGAGTGCCACACCCGATACGCTATACACCGCAGAGGCCTTGCTAAAATGCAACTTGACAGTGCAGGTAAGCACTAAGCTAAATCGAAGCCATTTAATAACCGGTAAAGAAGCATTGATTTTGCCGGTGTTTGGAAGAAGCGATGAAGATATTCAGAATGGCGAAAAGCAATTTGTAACCTGTGAGAACTCTATGGGCGTTATTCAACGAAGCCAGGGAGTTTTAAAACCTGTAAGTGATACTATGCTTAGCGAACCCGCTCTTGTATGCCGTATGGCAATGGCCGTCCTTGGCGATAAAATTGATATTCCCTGGAATGCGTATATGAACGATTACGATAAAATTCGCGAAGCTATAGAAGCTACTATTCCGGGTTTTGACGATTACAACACACGGGTGCGCCAATACGGAGGTTTTTATTTACCAAACTCATCCAGAGAAGGGACTTTCCCCACAGATACTGCCAAAGCTAATTTCACGATTTGTCCGCTGGAACCCATTCGCTTAAAACCGAATGAACTCTTAATGATGACGATTAGAAGCCATGACCAGTACAATACCACCATTTACGGAATGAATGATCGCTACCGCGGAATAGAAAACGAGCGAAGGATAATTTTGATGAATCAGGCAGATATGGAAAAGCGAAATCTAAAACAGCTTGATGTAGTGGATCTTTACAATTTTGCCGATGGAAAGCAGCGTGTAGCGCGGAAGTTTTTGGTGATTTCTTATGCAATTCCCGAGCAATGTGTGGCGACCTATTTTCCGGAAACGAATGTGCTGGTGCCGATAAAATCTGTGGCCAAGAAGAGCAATACGCCTACGAGTAAATCTGTGGTTATTGAGGTGAGATTGAATAGTCGCGAGTCGCTAGTCTCGAGTCGCGAGGTTTAGCGGTCATGGTTCGCTGATATTGAGCTGACGCTGTCTCCAAAGTTTTGGCCTGGGGACGTTTTGGTCGGTATTTTGCCGGGGTTCCTGAGATAAGAATCAGTCGATATAGCGTACCGCGACGCTGCATCTGCGATGCTGCGTTGTCAGCGATAAATAAAGTCGAGTATAGTAAGATCCTTTTCTACAAACATAAGATCTTTACGAAATTTGAGTCAATAGATAAGTTACCGGTAATTCTCATTTGCCCCAAGCAATAACTAATTTACCAGATTTGTCATTGCTATATATTCATTCGATATATTTGGCACACACTTCTTATTGTAATTATGACACCAACTATGAAAGTACCGCAGAATAGCGCAGACCGAACGCGCAAATCGAAATTTTATATTCTTGCTATAACCTTTGTGGCTGCTCTCGGCGGACTCTTATTTGGGTATGATACCGGTGTGATCGGTGGTTCGCAATTGTATTTTACAGAATACTTCAGTTTTAGTGCAACTCAACAAGGGTGGGCTGTTGGAAGTGCCCTTTTCGGCTGTTTGTTTGGAGCGGCCGTAAGCGGGTTTTTAATCAATAAGTTTAGTCAGAAAAATGCTCTTTTACTTTCAGCCATTCTGTTTACTATTTCGGCATGGGGTTCGGGTGTGCCAGAGTCGCTTAATATGTTGGTGATTTTCAGAATTATTGGTGGTATAGGTCTCGGTATAGCAAGTATGACTGCACCGATGTACATTGCAGAAATTGCACCACCAAATCTGCGCGGCCGACTCGTAAGCTATTATCAGCTTGCTATCGTGATTGGTTTTTTCGTAGTCTTTGTCGCCACTTATTTTATCGGTGGGGGCAATACATACGACCTCTCGCCAGAAGAGATCACCGCCATTCACGATTACAATGTGAACAGGGGATGGCGATTGATGTTTTGGTCTGAATTGATACCATCCTCTCTGTTTTTTGTTTTGTTGCTATTTGTACCAAACTCACCACGCTGGCTCATGCTCAAAGGCCGCAATGAAGAGGCTAAGGTCATTTTGCATAAAATGAATGATTCGGATGAGGTGGCAGAGCAGGAATATCGCGAGATCGAACGATCGCTCAAAGAAGGTGTCAGCGTAAAAAAGGCCTCTCCGTTTCAACCCAAATATAGAAAGGTGCTTTTTATAGGTGTCGCACTTTCTATTCTTCAGCAAGTTACGGGTATTAACGCCATTCTTTATTACGGTGCCGAAATTTTCAGTAATGCCTTAGGATATGGACCCGAGGACGCGCTTAAACAGCAAATATTACTGGGTTTAGTCAATCTGGTTTTCACATTCGTAGCAATCTACTCTGTGGATAAATGGGGACGCAAACCGCTGCTGATGACGGGTGTAACAGGGATGTTACTCGGACTTTTAACCGTAGGGTTTTCTTTATATACCGGTCAGCTGGGTATTGTTTCTCTGGTGGGTATTCTGGTTTTTATTGCCTCATTCGCATTGTCCATGGGTCCGGTTACCTGGGTGTTGTTATCTGAGATTTTCCCGAATAAAATCAGAGGTATGGCCATGTCGATTGCAGTAGCGGCGCAATGGCTTTTCAATGGAATTGTTGCCAGCGTATTCCCGATTTTGGTGAAGAGCAATGTAAATGAAACCGCTTTTAACGGTGCCTTGCCTTATTTCATCTTTGGGTTTTTCTGCGTTATTACCATTGTTTTCGTTTACCGAATGATTCCGGAGACCAAGAACAAATCGCTCGAAGAGCTTGAGCGTATTTGGGATTAGATTAAATAAATGGGAATCTATCCATACGGATTTACCTTGGTTTCTTAATTTTTTCACAAATAGAATTCACATCGTAACATAAGGCCCACGCTCACCCCCGCCCCTTAAGGGGAGAGCTACCGCACGAGCCTGACTTCGCTAGTCAAAATCCGTAAAAAACTCTCGACGTTCAATCAGATTTCATATTTATTAATGGTGCTATCTTGTGTAAATAGTGATTTAGCTTTGATTATCAACTATTGATTTAATATGCTTATTTTAGTCTTGCTGTCAATTTCACTCTCAAATGAAAAAAGTTATCAAAACCGAACCCATTGGACATCTCTGGGATGCATTATGGTGCAAAAAGCCAGATATTCGATAATGCAAGAAAACTCCGAGAAAATATGACTGAACCAGAAAAGGTGGTATGGGAGCTTTTACGGAAACGTCCGCTCGGACTTAAGTTTCGTAGGCAGCATCCAGTACACATCTATATCCTAGACTTTTATTGCCACGAAAAGAGGTTATCCATAGAAGTTGATGGCGGCTACCACATAGACAATGAACAGGTAGCAAAAGACTTAGAAAGGACGAGTTTTATCAACCAAATTGGCATTAAGGAAATTAGATTTTCAAATGATCAAGTATTAAATCATTTTGAAAAAGTTGAACTGGAAATTAAGAAAATCTTGCAATAATCCAGTTTCCATTCTAAACACGTAATAGCCTGAAAAGTAAATGCTCAAAAGAAGAGCCACACAAATCAATCCTAAAAAATATTACGTAAAAGTGGAGTCTTTTATAAAGAGTAACTTTCTGAAACAAATATGTGCGCTGGTAGCTCCCCTTTAGGGGCTGGGGGTGTGCGAGAGCATTGATTACCAAAGTCGCATACTTATTTGGCATCTATTTAATAGTTTGTGAAATGAATTCTGTTCGTGTATCCATTCCTCCACTATTTCAATTCAAAACCACCACTAAGCGAAGCATTAGAATCACCCCCAATAAACACTTCAAACTCACCAGGCTCTGCCTTAAAATCCATATTTTGATTATAGAATGCCAAATCATTTGCCGAAAGGCGGAAGGTAACTGTCTTTGACTCTCCAGGCGCCAGCATAATCTTATCAAAACCTTTAAGCTCGCGAACAGGTCGTGTAACGCTGCCCACCATATCCTTCACATAGAGTTGCACGACTTCTTCGCCTGCCATTTTACCGGTATTGGTTACTGTTACACTTACAGAAATCGTATCGGCCATCGCCATGGCTGGTTGCGAAACCGTCAAGTCGCTGTAAGCGAATGTAGTATAGCTAAGTCCGTAGCCAAATGGGTAGAGTGGTGTGTTTGGCGCATCAATATACTTGGAGGTGTATTTTTGATCTAAATCTATTGGTCTGCCTACGTTTTTAGTATTGTAAAAAAGGGGTATCTGTCCTACATTTCTTGGAAAGGTCATTGTAATTTTCGCGGATGGATTGTAATCACCGAAGAGTACATCAGCAACAGCAACGCCGTGCATGGTGCCCAATTGCCAGGTATTTACGATAGCCGGAACTTGTTCGTCCAGCGCGCTTAAATCAAGAGGGCGACCGGCAGCGATCAGGGCTATAACCGGCTTGCCTGTTGCCATTATCGCTGATACAAGTGCTTCTTGTTGACCAGGTAGACGAATGTCGGTACGGCTCGCAGCCTCACCACTTTGAACGTAATTTTCTCCCAGAGCCATAATAACGATATCTGCTTTTGAGGCTGCGGTGCGAGCTGCTGCAAACCCGCTTGTATCGTCGCCTTCAAAACCACAACCTTGAGTGTAGGTCACCAGTGCATTGGGAACAGCTTTTCTGATTCCGGCAAGCACGGTTACTACATCGGCTTCTATTCCGGAGGCATGCCAGGAGCCCATCACATCGAGTTGATTATCACCCACCGGGCCTATCACCGCTATTGTTTTTACAGACTTTGAAATCGGTAGCAGCGGAATATCGTTCACAGCTTCGTTTTTCAATAGTACGATAGATCGCTTGCCGGCATTGAGCGCATGATCCTTCATTACTTGTGAGCGAACGTGCATTTTCTCCCGTTTCTCATCAAGGTAGAGATAGGGATTGGCGAAGAGTCCGGCTTTCCATTTAGCTTCCAAAATCCGGCGTACAGCCTGATCGATTTCAGCTTCCGTTACTTTTCCTTCTTCCAAAGACTGTTTTGTGAAGCGATTAAATACGCTTCCTTCCATGTCCATATCCACACCTGACTTCAGCGCCAATTCACCTGCTGCTTTGAGATCAGGAACTACCCCGAAAGCCAAAATCTCATTGATGGCTGTATAGTCAGTCACAACAAAACCTTTAAATCCCCACTCATTTCTTAGAATGTCGGTGAGCAACCATGAGCTTCCAGTTGCCGGAACGCCATCTACTTCGTTAAAAGAAGTCATAACAGTGGCAGCACCAGCATCTATAGCTGCTTTGTAAGGTGGCAAATAATATTCGCGCAAAGTGCGCTCACTCATATCTACGGTACCGTAATCACGTCCTGCAAGAGGAGCTCCGTAAGCTGCGAAATGCTTGACACATGCCAGAAGTGTGAGCGGATCAGCGAGATTATCTCCCTGATAGCCTATAACTTTCGCAACTCCTATTTTACTTCCCAGATAAGTATCTTCGCCCGAGCCTTCCATCACCCGCCCCCAGCGCGGATCGCGGGCTATATCAACCATCGGGTTGAAAGTCCAGTTGAGTCCTGATGCTGCAGCTTCTATTGCCGAAAGGCGCGCCGACTCTTGTATCAAATCCAAATCCCAGGAGGATGCCTCGCCTAGTGGAGTGGGAAAAATCGTTTGGTGTCCGTGAATCACATCATATCCAAAGAGCAATGGAATTCCAAGTCGTGTTTCCTTCACCGCAATGTCTTGCAAACCGCGCACGTAAGCCACACCATGTGCATTGAAAAGTCCTCCTACACGTCCTTCGCGAAGTTCTTCTGTGGAAGTGGGATTGAGTGAAGGCCCTGTTACATCCCAACCGCTGGTGTAGAGGGTTAGCTGACCAATTTTTTCTTCGATGGTCATTCTAGCCATGAGGCCATCTATGAATTCCGTTTCACTTTGAGTGATCGGTTTAGGAGTTTTAGCTTTTTGAGCGAAAGCTATACCCGAAAATACCAGTAATGAACTGGCCATACAAAGCGATTTGATCATTGTTTTGTAGTCGATTTATTGTGAGCAAAAAGCCATTTTAGCAATTCGGGCTCAGCGAAAGCTGAATCCCAACTATTGTGATTGGCTTTTGGGTAAATTGTTAGAATCGGATTGCCGCCCGCATCGGTGAGAGCCGCGTTCATGACATTTGCGTATTCCACTGGTACTATGTCATCGAGGGCGCCATGGAAGATCCAAAAGGGTGTCTTTCGGGAGTACCGGCTTGCCACTTCGGTATTGCCGCCGCCACATATCGCGAATGCTGCTGCGAATAAGTCTGGATTGGCCGCCACCAGAGCGTAAGCGCCCATGCCCCCCATAGAGAGGCCGCCGACATAAATGCGGTTCGTGTCAACTATACCGGATTGAATAAGCGAATCTATCATTAAATCAACCAACTGAAGAGGCGAATCGGGTAAAAGATCAGCCTCAAACTGAAAATTTATTCCGGTTTCGGTCTGTATGATATTAACATTTGGCCAATACGATTCCTTATCGCATTGCGGAAAAATGACCAATGCAGGGTATTCTGAAAGACTGTCAGAAAACAATTTGCTGCCATGGATCAATTGCATTTCATTGTCGCTTCCTCGCTCACCTGCTCCGTGTAGAAAAATGACCAGCGGAAGTTTTTGATTTTCATCAATCACCGGCTTCAAATATCGGTAGGGCAGTGGGTCTCCGTGATAGGAGAAACTACCGGAATTGTAAGTTTGCGCCTGAGCGAAAAGAGAGGTAAGTGTGAAGCCGAGTACTCCAAGTAACAATTTATTCATAACTCCAAGGAATATTTTATTCATATGAGAAGCCTAATTTAGCTAATCCCTTCTGAACTTCGGGTGCTTGCATAAATAATTTCCAGATGAAGCCCGTGCGGTAGTTTTCGATCATGACCGGCATAGGTCCCTGATCAATAGCTAAATACCGCTGTACATACCACTTGTTTTCTTGGCTAAAAGCGTCATATGGGCCATAGACTCCTATCAAGCTATCGCGCTCCGGCGCGTACATGAAGCGTAGAAAGGCCATACTCTCCTCGGGAGTATAAGGCATTGACGATATTGCAGCTGTAGGAGTGATGACTCCTAAATCGCGGCCGGGATGGTGGCCAGCGTAGCCGCGCATGCTGTAGCTAGAAGTAAGCCCCCAGCAATCGGAGCCATAGCCGGCATACTTTTCAGGATTGTCCACGCAGTACCGATATTGGCTGAGCGCGTGGCTTACATTGAGTTGCCAATAGTCGCCATAAGCATCTTTTAATCCTTTGGGATTTAAGCCGAGATAGGAGTAGTGTGCCCAAAACAAAGGGCCAACAGGGTCATCGTTTGATTCATAATGATTGAGAACCAGGGGCAGCCCATAATATTCCTGATCAGATTTTATGTCGCCGTTTCGCGCCCAGCCCTGATCATAGACCTCTTTAGAAATGGCATATGTTGGTGAAGAAGCTCCTAAAACGTACATAATAAGACACTCGTTGTAACCGCCCACCGGGAAGTTCATTTCCCAACCAAAATTCGGACTCCAATGCCAATACAGTACATTTTCACCATTCGTATACCATTGAAAATCAATATCTCGCCACATTTTATCCATTCTGTCGGCCAATGCCACTTCGGCATCGTTTCCATTCTTAAAATATTCGCGCACGGCAATCATGCCTTGCGCGAGAAATGCGGTTTCGACCAGATCGCCACCATCGTCTTTTTTACTGAAGGGCTTGGTTTTTCCCGTTTGCCCTTCGAGCCAATGTGGCCAGGCGCCGTGGTATCGATCGGCGTTCTCTAGAAAATCTGCCATTTTCTCAAAGCGTTCCAGAGCCTCCTTTCGGGAAATGAAGTTGCGCTCAATACCCACCAGCAAAGCCATCATTCCGAAGCCGCTGCCTCCGGTGGTAACAATGTGTTGGTCATTTTGAGGATAAACGCCATCTATATGAATGCGCTCGCGAGCCAAAGCTGAATTAGGCTCTGCACCTGTATAGAAATATTCAAATGTTTGTTTTTGTACAAGGGTCAATAGGGAGTCATCAGAAAGGACTGCCACATTTTTCTCAATCGGTGTTGCATCTGTAATCGCGGTTTCCGGAGGCGTACAAGAACTGAGTGCGACCATCATTGCAACTATCAGAAAAAGGTATTTATTCATAATTCGATTTTATTTGTAATGTGGTCTATTTAATATTGTCAAAACTCGTCAATATTATCGAGTGTTTGGATCATAAGGCTTAAACACGTGCAACGTCGATCGAAGATCAAGATTTTAGACCACGCGGTACGCATGGTCGAAGGCATTATGGCGGACTACTGACGCTTACGTTACATTTCGACTCATCTCGGCTCATCTCGGCTCATCTCGGCTTCGCTCGATGGCCGCCGCTCGATAGCCGCCACTTAATGCGGCGCATACACACTCCATCTCGTCGTCAGCATCTCCGATTCGCATAGTTGAGGTAACTGGCTGGATTCTAAAGTTCAAGATCGAGGCTTGTGAAGATTTATAAATCAAGGAGTTTACATTTGTAAATGACTGATTTAAAATCAAACATAACGAAGATATTGGACTTTAGAATCCAGACACTAATTTGAGAATCCAAGCTCATCCATTCCCACTTCAACTTCAGGTGCCTGCATAAAATAATTCCAAAGCAAACCGGTGCGGTGATTTTCTATCATTACAATGATGGGCCCCTGATCGATAGCCAGATAGCTTCCCGCCACCCAGCCGGCTGTGAAATTGTAAGCATCGTAAAAACCGTATTCGCCCCAAAGCTTATCGCCGATGGTGAAGTAAAAATACCGAATTGCATCCATTGATTCCTCGGGTGTATATGGCATACTCGATAGTGCAGCGGTTGGAGTAATCACTCCGCGGTCGTTCGTAGGTGAGTGCGCAGAGTACCCCGCTTCGTTGTCGCTGGCCGTTAAACCCCAACTGCCCGGACTATAACCCACGTAATTGTTGGGATTATTGATACAGAACTGGCGGTTTATCATGGTGTGGTTCACATTCTGTGTCCAATAGTTGGCATATTGATCGCTTAGGTTTGAGGGATTAAAACCGAGGAAGCTGTAATGAGCAAAGAATAGTGGGCCTCCGTAAGAAGGACCTAGAGGAAGAATGGTGCCGAGATAAGTGTTACCGTTTTGCATTGCACCATTTTGTGCCCAGCCCTGGTGATATACTTCTGCCGAGATGGGGTGTGTGGGTGAAGATGCAGCGAGAAGATATACGATCAACCCTTCGTTATAGCCACGAATTTTCATGTTCATAATGAAACCCAAATTAGGGCTCCAGTGCCAATAGAGCACATTTTGACCTTGAGTAAACCAATCCCACTCTACTTCTTCCCAAAGGATATTGATCTTTGCGATCAGGTCAGCTTCATTCGGGTTTCCCGCATCGAGGTATTCACGAACGGTTAAGAGGCCCTGAATCATAAAAGCTGTTTCTACCAGATCGGCGCCATTGTCGTTGGCGCTAAAAGGAATGGTAGAGCCAGTGTTGCCATTCATCCAATGCGGCCAGGCGCCGTGAAAGCGATCGGCGGTGGTAAGAAAATCGACAATAGTGTTAAGGCGGTCTACTCCATCTGTTCGGGAAATAAAATTGCGTTCAATTCCGACAAGAATAGACATTACGCCAAACCCCGAACCACCAATTGTGACGGTGTTTCCAGACGAATTACGCTCGCGGGCGAGACCACTTACCGGATGACCAAAATCCCAGAAGTAGCGAAATGTTTGCTCCTGAACAAGAGTCATCAAAGCTTCATCGTCTATTAGTGGAAACTTTGGAGTGGAATCTACTTCGGTGTAAAACTCACGCTCATATCCCGGGAAGGATTCGCCTTCAGCACCTTTAATGTTGTTGCTAAGGATGAGCTTGTATTTTTGAATATGCGCCAGTATAGTGGGAGCGAAGATGGTTACAGTGCGATTACTGTCGCTCAATTCCCAACTCAAATTTCCGGATATACCGGGTGCTGCTACGCGAATGGTTTGGTTGGTTAGGTTTGTGGGGTCTATAGGTCGGTTAAAAGTGAGCACTCCCGGTAAAGAGCGGTCAATATCTTTGATTCTGCCTGAAGAGAAAAAGTTTACGCCATCTATAAGAGCGGCCTCGAGTTGAATGCTGTAGGTGGTGGTATCAGCGGATGGCACCACAGGTGGTGTAGGATCATCGTCTTTATCGCACTTTATACAACAAAGGCCAACAAGAATGATAAGTGAAATGCGAAAAATAGATTTCATAAGACATAAAAAAGGGGGATTTCGATGCCGAAATCCCCCGAAAATTAATTGAAGTTGTTTGTTGTTGACTGCTTACGGCTTCTCAGCGGTGTAAAGGCCAGAAGCTTGTTCTGGAGTCAAAGCTACATTCCAAATACGGAAGTCGTCCATCGAACCTTTATAAGTATTTTGTTCATTAGTGTAAATCGACCAACCTGTAGCAGTATTAGCTCTACTTGATGTAAAGCCTAATGCTAGGGTTTTATCTAATCCTACTACTGGTTCAATTCCACTTAAATCATTAAATGCCATGTCTTTCATGTTGTATTCAAAAGTTGGATCAGAATTCCAGCTCAAGTTATACTGAGCAATTAAAGTTCCATCTACATAAATGGATTTCATTGTGGTTTCAGCGTTATACGACATAATGATTTGATGCCAGTCATTGCTTGTCATAATATCATTTGAAATAGAACCGGTATAATTAACCAAAGTTAAATCATCCGTATTACCACCTCCATTAATATTGTCTGACCAAGATGTGGCAAAACTGATATTGGCAGGATCAGGACTTACTTCGTGGCTCGTAGCCACTTTCATCCAAGCAACACCATTGTCACCGAGTTCAAGAAAATAACCTCGTTCTACCCCAATACCAAATACTCTTTTACTTTGACCTTCTGGATAGTCTGCATGATCAATTTTTACCCAAAGGCTGTAAGTCATGCTTGGAAACAAGAAATTATCTCCACTTAATTCAACAATGTCACCAGTACCTGGTGCACCAAACGATCCACCAAAATAGGCAGCCGAATTTTCATTACCAAAACGATCTGTAGTATAGCTTACTTGAGTAAAACCAGCTGCCGCATTTCCGGTTACATCCACCACATTGCCATTCAATTGAAGGTACATGCGTTGATTTCCAGCCTGAGGAGCAGTTCCAAGACCAATACCGGCAGTAGTGAAAGAAGTACTTACATTTCCTGAAGTCGCACCATCTGTAGATTGCACACCATTAATTTGAACTGTGTAAACTGTACCACCAAAAAGTGGCTCGGTTGGATCTATAGTAACAGTACTACCCGAAGCAGTTACGCTTGAAGCAACGGTATTATCGCCATTTTTAAGCTTTACATTTCCAAGGGTGCTCCCATTAATAGTACCAGAGAAACCGATAAGAATATTTTGATCGGTACCAACTGTTGTTGCACTCGTAGCTCCGTATAGATCAGTTCCATCAGTTGTCGTAATTGATGATACAGCCAAGGTTGGGTCTTCAGTGTCGTCGTCTTTACAAGCTGAAAAGACAAGAACTCCGGCCATAAGCCAGATAAGAGATTTTAATTTTAAGACATTCATATTCATTAATGATTTGTTTAAATGATAATGTAAAGTTAACACTCTGCTCTTATGAATGTCATGTTTAACAAAAAATATTACCAACCAGAGTTTTGGGTAAGGTTGGAATTCAAAAGAAGTTCAGAAGAGGGCATTGGAAAGTTTTCGTGCTTGCCCGAAACGAAGCCTAGTGGACCCAATATAGCTGGGGCATTTGCTGTGCGCACCAAGTCGTAAAATCGCTCTTGTTCCAGTGCCATTTCATGTCGGCGTTCCGTGAGGATAAGTGCGCGAAGGATGCTTTGATCGGTTTCAGTAATATCTTCCAGTCCTGCTCTAAGGCGTATTTTATTCAGCTCAATCAAAGCCAATCCTGGACTACCCGCTTCGTTAAGGGCTTCGGCTGCAATGAGGAGTACTTCTCCGTAACGCATTTCTTTCACATTGTATCCGAAAGGCTCTTGAGTGTCGGTGCCCGGAACCCATACCTTCTGGTTGTATGTTTCAATTTGGATTACATTTCCATCGCCATCAAGCGTTTCATCAGGTGTCGGGCCATCGCCTTCTATCAGTACTCCGTCTATAATTTCCTGAAGAAATATTACGGTGGCTTCCATACGAACATCATCTTCCTCAAAAGAATTGATCAGATCAAGCGATGGGCGGTTAAATCCCCAACCTCTGTTAGGTGTGCCACGCACAGATTGGGTATTGGCAAACTGATTGCCACCTTCAGCCCCGGTGCCAAATGGCAAAGCTCCTACTTCAAAGACTGATTCTATGCCAAACTCACCTTCTGGTCTAAAAGCACTCGAATAATCGATCTCCAGATCGTACAGAGTGGAATTGACCACTTCCATTGCTTCATCTGCGGCGAGTTGAAATTGACTGGTATAAAGGTAGGCTTTCGCCAAAAGTGCCTGGGCGGCATGCTTGCTGGCTCGGCCGGCATCTGCACCCGACCATTCGATTTTTGTCGGCAAATTATCACGAGCAAAAATAAGGTCTGGAATGATGATTTCATTGTAAATCTCGGCTTTGGGTGATCTTGGGAGGTCGCCGGCCGGATTTAAGGCGGTCACCTTAGGCACATCTCCAAAACTTCGCGCAAGCTGAAAATAATGCAAGGCACGTAAAAATCTGGCTTGGGCGATGTATCGGGTTTTTAGAGTTTCATCCATTTCTATAGCCGGCACTTTATCTATCACCACGTGAGTAGATTTAATAGCCTCATACGTACTGGCATACCAAGCTCCCAAATCACCAATGTTTGCACCGAAAGTGTACTTTTCGAATAGGGTCATATTCACTCCATCGCCTGGATTACTTCCTTTATGGGCATCGTCGCTCATGATATCTACTATTGGATAGCCACCGTAGTACACCTGCCAAACTCGCAGATCTGAATACATGGCGTTTACAGCCCTGAGTGCATCTTCTGCACTTTCAGGAAACTGCCCATCAGTCAGAAATCCTTGAGGAGGATTATCTAAAAAGTCGTCTGAACAGGAAGGCGTAAGACACACGAACAAGAACAGGACGGTAAAAGGGAAAATCGATTTAAATAGTTTGCCGAGTGGATTCATATTTAATGGATATTAAAAAGTAAAGTTAAAACCTATTGCATAGGTTGAAGTGACGGGGAAAACACCGAGATCGATTCCTGAACTAAGCACATCGCCGCTGTTTATCTCGGGAGAGTAGCCGGTGTATTCTGAAAGTGTAAACACATTTGTGCCCCGCAAATATACTGAAGCACGATACACCTTAATGGCTTCCATCCATTGTTTTGGAAATTCGTAAGCAAGTGTAAGCGTGCGCAATCTGAAGTAAGAACCATCCTGGATGAAATATTCCGAAGGCTGATAGTTAAGACCTCCTGCTGTGGGTCGTGGCTCTGTGTTGCTAGTTCCAGGTCCCCGCCAGTAATCGGCCACCTGGGCTTCGTAATTGTTCTGGTTGGGACGCACCGCATTTTTACCATTGTATATTTCATTGCCAGATTGTCCGTAAAAGTCAAATCCAAGTGAAATGCCTTTATAGCCTACATTCAAATTAAAACCATAAATAAAATCTGGGATGTATGAGCCGATGATGGTTTTGTCGGCATCGGTAATAACTCCATCTCCGTTTACATCCACAAATTTTAAGTCGCCCACCTGCTGTCCGTCCTGCGAGGGTGAGGAAGCGAGTTCGTCTTCGGTTTGAAATACACCATCGACCTTAAAGCCGTAAAACGCTCCGATCGGACCGCCTACTGTAGTATAGGTTACCAACTCGCCGTTGCCCAGTGCACCGGAGGCAATGAAAGAATTATTACCCGTAAGGCGCCCCATCTTGAGCACTTCATTCTTTATTGTGGCAAAATTACCACCTATTTGGTAGCTGATTCCGTTTTGGAGATCATCACGCCAAAGAGCCTGAAATTCCAAACCGGAATTGCGTACTTCGGCTGCATTTCGAGTAGTGGTGGTGAATGCACCATTTCCGAGATGTCCGGGAGACAATAATCCCACTAAAATATCTTTTGTGGTTTTCACATAGTAGTCTACTTCTCCAGTCAGCCGGTCATCGAGGAAACCGAAATCAAAGCCAATATTCAATTGTTCGGTAGTTTCCCAGCGCAGGTCAGGATTGCCTAACACTCCGTAACTCGAACCTGTGGCAATGGCTTCATCATTACCCAATACGCCATTCTCTCCGTTATTAACAAGGGTGTACTGCCTATCCCACGGAATTTTTTCATTGCCTACGGTACCGTAACTTCCGCGAAGTTTTAAGTTGGTCAGCCAGTTGCTAGTGCCTCGCATAAATCCTTCGTTTGTAATATTCCAACCCAAGGCGACTGAACCAAAATTGGCGTAAAGGTTATTGATTCCGAATTTTGAAGAACCATCTCTGCGGTAATTTACTGTAAAGAGATATCGATTATCAAAACTGTAATTTAACCGGAAAAGGTACGATGAAATACTTGTGGTTTCTGCACCGTTGGAGGCTGTCAAAAAGGTATTGTCGCCGGCTCCGATATACCAAAGATCCGGGTTTTCGTCGATCAGGTTTTGAGTAGACGCTCCGAGAGATTCACTGTGATTGCGCTGAGAGGTAATTCCCGCAAGAGCATCAAATCGGTGTCTTTTAATTTGCTTTCGATAGGTGAGGGTATTTTCCCAAAGCCAATTCAAACGTTGAAAACGATTTTTATTGAGATCGCTCGTTATATTTGACTGAAGTGGAGCAACGAAGAATACAGGTGTGAAAGAAGTAGATTCCGTATATTCCACTTCGTATCCGACGCTTGAGCGGAAAGTAAAGTCTTTAAGAAAATCAAACTCTGCAAAAAGATTACCGAGACTTACTAGGGAGTTGGTTTCTGAGTTGGTGTATTCAATTGTTGCCAGAGGATTTCCACCGCCCCGCACTTCTGCAAAACTCCCATCGGGATTGTAAGGCACGTCGCTTGGCCATGCCCAATAAGCATTCGCAAATACATTTGGTGCACCATTACTTCGAGAAGGAGAGGCAACGAGATTCACTCCGGTGCGGATATTGTCTGTAATGTAAAATGTATTGTTCAGTTTGATTGATACCCGCTCGTATTTTGATTTTTCGATGATCCCTTCTTGATTAAAGTAGCTGACGCCAAAGTAATAATCGTTGCGCTCTGAGGCACCGGATAAGGAGAAATTATAAGATTGCACGGGTGCTGATTTGCGGAAAATAAGATCTTGCCAGTCGGTATTGGGTACCCGCGCAATGTTGTTGAAAGAGCCAGGGTAGATAACATTGTACACTTCTGCAAATTCCTGACCTGATAACAGATCAATCTTTTTGGGGAGTACCTGGATACCGTATTCTGCATCAAATTGCAAACGCGGTTTGCCGTCGGCAGTGCTTGAACCACGTTTTGTGGTTACCACGATCACTCCATTTGCGCCGCGTGAGCCATATAGTGCCGTTGCCGAGGCATCTTTCAGTACTGTCAGTGATTCAATGTCACTTGAAGACAGAAAATTAATATCATTTGTAAAAACTCCGTCTACTACATACAGCACGGACGCATTATTAAATGTACCTACACCGCGGAGGCGCACGACAGGACTTGATCCCGGCGCACCAGATGAAGCCCCGACTTGCAATCCGGCAACTT
Organism: Cryomorpha ignava; assembly: GCF_010686655.1. Lineage (GTDB taxonomy): Bacteria > Bacteroidota > Bacteroidia > Flavobacteriales_D > Cryomorphaceae > Cryomorpha > Cryomorpha ignava. Next base: position 20,609 of record NZ_JAAGVY010000029.1, read on the forward strand.
TTCCCTGAAGGGATTGCATTGCGTTTGAGGAGGGAACTTTGGTAATTTCTTCAGCCTTTACCATTGTTATCGCTCCGGTAAGATCGCTTTTGCGTTGGGTACCATAAGCGGTCACCACTATTTCGTCCAGATTCTTGGTGTCTACAGCCAAGCTGATATCAATGGTCGTACGTCCGCCAATTGCCACTTTTTGAGGGATATAACCAATATATGAGAAGGTGAGCGAATCATCAGCAGCCTTGGTTGCAAGGCTATATTGGCCATTGATATCGGCGCTTACTCCATTTTTGGAATTATTGGCATATATAGTAACACCGGGCAGGGTCTCATTCGTTGCGATGTCTCTTACCGATCCTGTGATGGTAATTTGGCTGTAGCCAAATGTGAGCATCATGCAAAATGTCAACGTAGTAAAGATTCTGGTCATATGTTAGATTTAAGGGAGCATCGAAATGAATTTTTAAAAGTCTAAGGTAGGTCCTTTAGTTATTTTAACATCAATATTACGTATTATTAAATTTGTAATTCAGAAAAAATCGAATAAATCATATTGATGCGTGCAAAAGATTTAAACAGCTTTTTTTTCGCAGAAAATGAAACCACTTTTTTAAACCTTGATGAAGTAATCAGTCATGCATTATCTTTGGTTTACATGTTGATAGCTCTACCAATTCTGAATGAATCAAAACAAGTTTTTAAGCCTTCAGATGGTATGATTTAAATTTCTCCTGTAATGTCAAGCATTTTGAAATTCATCATACTACTTTTTGCTTAGAACGAAGGTGCGTAGCAAACGTCAAACGAACAAATCAGTGCAACGATTCTTTTATTTTGTAAGCTCAGTTGTCGCTTTCTTCGTCACCAAAAAATAGCCGATAAAAATGGCCATAAGCAAAAGCATTCCGTTAAATTGGTGCAGCACTGCCCATGTTACCGGAATGTTGGTCGTGCTCAATAAAACAGTGAGAATACCAAGAATAATTTGAACCAAAACCAAAATGAATGGCACAATGGCAAACCGGGCAAGAGGCAGTGACTTTGCAGTATTTCTTGCTTTCCACCACCAAACTACAAGAAGGATAGCGAGCACATACGCCAAACCGCGGTGAATCCATTGCACATTTATGCGTGAGCTCGAAATAGCATACCACCAGGGATCATCACCGATAAAAATAGTGGGGAAGAATTGACCGTTTACACCCGGCCAGGTATTTGCCGCTAGTGCTGCATGAAGCCCTGCCATAAATGCTCCGTAGAAAAGTTGAATACCCAGAACTACGAGCACAATTAGTGTATATCGACGAAATTTTGGTGCGTACGTTTTCTGGTTTTCGTTAAAAAGGAGCGTCATTGCAAACCACAAGGTGTAGCAGAGCAAAACCATAGCCGAAATAAAATGGGCTGCCAGATTATAGTGAACTACACTTACTCGATCGCCTTTCAATCCGCTGGCCACCATAATCCAACCTACAAGACCTTGCAGGGCGCCGAGCAGAAACAAGATAATCATCGGCCTTGTCATCTCCCTGGTAAACCATTTTTTAACCAGAAAAAAGGCGAAAGGAATTAGAAAAACAATGCCTAAAAAGCGCGCCCAAACCCGATGAAACCACTCCCAGAAAAAGATATTTTTAAATTCAGAGAGAGTGAAATCCGAATTGAGTATCTGGTATTGCGGAGTAAGTTGATACTTGTGAAAAGCAACCAACCAGTCATCTTGATTGAGCGGAGGAATCGTTCCCATTATGGGAGCCCATTCAGTAATAGAAAGCCCGGAACCTGTAAGGCGGGTAATTCCTCCCAGTAAAACCTGAATCATAATCATAAAAACACCAACCAAAAGCCAGATGGCAATGATGCGTTTTTGTCTATCTTCTATACTGCGAATCATCGGCCGCAAATTTAGGACAAAAGGGGGTATGGGTGAAATCAATTTAATGGATTTACTCTATTTTGTGTTTTTTTTTCAACTGGTAAAAATCCCATTGAGAAAATCTTTATCGTTTGTGAAATACAACAATTGCTCGCGGTTTTAGTTCTGGTATGAGGTACCTAAAATAGGTGCGCGCTCAGTTGGTCAAAAGGGCGTGCCACGTAAGTATCTTAGCTGGTGTGGGATACAAAACCTTGTCGGTATCTCTTGGAAATTTCTTAGCACCGCCGTTAACATTCCCGCACTTAGATATCTACGCACCCGCGGCCATATTACGGAATTTAAAACGTTATCTTCTCTATATCAGCCGCGGCTCTGTCGACTAAACTCGTCGCTGCACGATTCAGGTAAAATGATCAGATTGTTATAGCCTCAATACGTAAATTTATGAATGCCAAAACCACGAAATATCCAAATATATTGGAATTTAGCGCATTGCTCGCAAGAAGCGCAGCAAGTAAACCTTTCTGGTCGGCTATAAATTATATTGAGTGAAATTTACTTCGACGTTTTTTGAATGATCAATCCGTTCAAAAAGAGCCTATTAAAACACCGAACTCATCAACTTCCCACTAAGCCTCTGCAATTCCAGCTCTCTACTTTTGGCTGCAAACTGCGCCTCTAAAAAACGCGATTGGGCATTTACGGCATTTAATTGAATAACCCGAAAATCAACATTGGTGAGTGTGCCAATTTCGTATTGTTTAGAAGCAATTTTTAAAGCTAAATCGGCAGCTTCTACACTTTCTTTTTCGAGCTGAACCTGCTCCAGACGAGAGATCCACCGTAGGTAGGCTACACGTACAGATGCCTCAACCTCATTTTGCAAATCGGAGCTACGGTAATTTTCTGATTCGGCTTCTATACTCAGGTTTTCGGCGCGAATGCGTTCCTGACCTCCCGAATAGAGATTAAACCGAATACGCAAACCGAAATTTGGTCCAAACTGTCGGCTGGAAGATAGAAAACCAACTTCGTTTTCCTGTTTGTTGTAAGCGTAATTGCCAAAAAGTTCTACTTCTGGAAATAGCAAACCCCGGGCAATCTTTGCATCACTCAGCGCTATGAGTTCCAAAAGCTGTTGCTGGTTTAATTCGGCATTATTTGCACGCGACTCTTCCATTAAGTTTACCAGATTAAAATCGCCTGTCAACTCGATGGTATCAGTAGGGGTAATGGCCGAAGTGAGTTCTCTATTAATGATACGGTTTAACTCAATTTCCAATTCTCTAATTTGTGCTTTTTGGTTTAGAACCAATGAGCTGTCAGTGTTTCTGTCAACGAGAGCTTGCTGTACATCCAGACCGTTAGAAGAACCCACATCAAAGGCACGGTCTTCAAACTCGTATCTGGTTTGCGATACGCGGAGTGATGTACGGAACGACTCGAGTAATTTTTTCTCTTGCGCTAGGCGGTAATACGTTTGAGCCACATCAAATGCGGTTTGCTCAATGTAAAAACGCACGTCTTCTTTGCTCAAAAGCTCCAGCTTTTCTAACTGCTCTTTGCGTGCAAACATGGCCAGGCCGTCAAAGACCACCCAGTTTACGCCAATATTTCCCGAAAGGGAAGTGCTCGTTGCATTGGTCGCACTTTGTCCTTCTCCATTAAAAAACTGTTGGTTTGAATTGCCCTGGCTTACCCGGTACTCGCCAGTTAAATCTACATCGGGAAGCATACCTGCATTTCCGGCGGTATTGCTGTTTACGGCCTGACGCTGATTATTCTTGAAAATCTGTATATTGTAATTTTGTTCAAGCGCCGTATTAACCAAATCCTGAAGGCTCATTTCCGACTGCGAAAAGGCCATATTTGCGGAAGCGAAGGAAAAGAAAAGAACCAGATATTTCATATAATTTGGTTTAAAATTCTTCATTGCTTTCGGGTTTTTCTTCAACCAATTCTTTCTTGTTGGCGTTGGTAATGAACGTGTAAAGTACCGGGATTACGTAAAGTGTAAGGATGAGCGAGAATGCCAAACCACCAATAATTGCAACACCCATTGGGATACGACTCGTTGATGCGCCGCCTATCGCAAGAGCTATAGGAAGAGCGCCGAGGATGGTAGCCAAACTCGTCATAAGAATAGGGCGAAAGCGCTGTGCAGCTGCATCAACAGCTGCTTCTCTGATGCCAAGGCCTTGCTTACGGCGTTGATTGGCAAACTCTACAATCAGAATTCCATTTTTTGTAACGATACCTACCAGTACAATCATCCCTATCTGACTGAAAATATTGAGTGTGTGTCCAAATAGCCACAATGCCAGAATGGCTCCCCCGAGGGCGAGTGGCACGGTAAGCATGATAGTAAGCGGATCTCTAAAGCTTTCAAACTGAGCTGCGAGTGTGAGGTAAACAAGTACGAGCGCGAGAGCAAATGCGAAAATCAAATTTCCCGAGCTTTCGCTAAATTCTTTTGAAACACCGCCCAAACTTGTGCTAAACGATTCGTCGAGCACTTCGTCGGCGACCTTTTGCATGGCGTTTATTCCTTCTCCAATTGTTACACCTTCAGTGGGCGCTCCCGAAAAGGTTGCTGAAACAAAGCGGTTGTAGCGGTAGAGCTGAGGTGAGCTACTCTCAAAGCTTACTTTTACCAAATTATCAAGTTGAACAGGTTCACCTGCTTGATTTCTAACGGTTACTTTCGTTAAATCGGACGGTTCATCGCGCGCTGTTCTGGTAGCCTGACCTATTACGTAATACTGTTTTCCGTTTTTGATGAAATAATCAAATCGCTGACCGCTAAACATCAATTGGAGGGTTTGCGCAATATCCTGCACATTTACGCCCATTTCGCGTGCTTTATTGCGGTCTATTTCTACCTGAAGTTCGGGTTTGTTAAACTTTAAGTCGAGGTCTACTACATCAAAGGCACCACTTGCACGGGCCTTTTCCATAAATTCAGGAATAATCTCCTTGATTTTTTCAATGTCAGTAGCTTGAACGACAAACTGCACGGGAAGCTGCCCAAAACCTCCGCCAACTGAGATGGTTTGCTCTTGCGTAACAAACGTGCGGGCAAAATTGTAATCTTTTACTTTTGCGGCTACGGAGTTGGCTAGTTCCATTTGCGATTTTTCGCGTTTATCCGAGTCCACAAGTCTAACACTTACAAATCCCGAATTTATAGAATTTGAAGAGCCAAAACCAGGAGATGTTACCGAAATTATAGATTTCCGTTGCGCCATGGTATCTACTATTGCCAGCATTTGAAGCACGTAGTCATCCATCATTTCGTAAGAAGTACCTTCTGGTGCTGATGCAAATACACGAAAACGCCCTTTATCCTCAAGTGGAGCCAGCTCTGACGGCAAAAGGCTTCCCAAGCCAAAAATTAATCCAACGCTTAGCGCCAGAATGACGAAAGCGATCCAGCGGCGATTCATAAACTTATCAAGCGAGCTACGGTAATTTTCACCCAGCCTTTTTAGCCAGTTTCCAATCTTTGCTCCCAGATTACTTTTGGGTTCAGATTTTTTTAGCAATCGCGAACTCATCATGGGCGTGAGGCTAAGACTAATAAACGATGAGATGACAACACTTCCGGCTACTACCACACCAAATTCGCGAAAGAGTCGACCCGTTACACCTTGCAGAAATATAACAGGTAAAAACACGGCAACAAGCGTAATGGTGGTAGCAACGATAGCAAAGAAAATCTCTCGCGACCCTGCGAAAGCGGCCTGCACACGATTCTGACCACGCTCTACTCGTGCGTAAATGTTTTCCATTACTACAATGGCATCGTCAACTACGAGGCCTGTAGCCAATACTATTCCCAGCAGGGTAAGAATATTGATAGAGAAACCCGCAACGTACATTACGAAAAACGAACCGATAAGTGAAATGGGAATGGTAACAACGGGGATGAGCGTGGTGCGCCAGTTTCTTAAAAAGAAGAAAATAACGATTACAACGAGTCCGAAAGCGATAAATACCGTGTTTTCGACTTCACTAATTGCCCGGCGAATGGATTGGGTATTGTCCATGGCAACTCCCAGTTGAATATCTTCCGGAAGGTCTTTTTTAATTTGCTCAACACGTTTGTAAACTTCATCTACAATTTCGATATAGTTTGCGCCCGGCTGGGGCTGAATGGCAATTCCAATCATAGGGATACTGCCGTTTCCGCGTAGTAGGGTGCGCTCATTTTGCGGTGCCAGCATAGCAGTACCAACATCCTTGAGGCGAATAAGTACCCCATCGCGGTTGGCAATAATGAGGTTGTCAAATTCTTCTTGCGTACTTAGGCGGCCAAAAGTGCGAATGGTAAGTTCTGTGCGGTAACCTTCTATGCGTCCTGAAGGCAATTCAACGTTTTGCGAAAGCAGGGCATCACGCACATCAAGCGGAGTAAGCTTATAAGCCGAAAGTTTATTGGGGTCCAATTCTAGCCGCATGGAATAGCGCTTGTCGCCCCAAATATTGATCTCACTTACACCTTTTACCGTTTGTAGCTGCTCCTTAAAAATATTGAGTCCGATGTCGGATAATTCTAGCAGATCGCGCTTTTCACTTTGAACGGTGAGGGCAAAAATGGTTTGCGAGTCGGCATCAGATTTTTGAACAATAGGCGGGTCGGCATCGGGAGGCAGGTTCCGGATGGCTTGCGACACTTTATCGCGGATATCATTTGCCGCGTTGTCCATATCCGTCCCAAGATCAAACTCAATTTTAATGGTACTTCGCCCATCGGCACTGATGGAGCTCATGGTTTTGATACCATTTACACTATTGATTTCTTCTTCGAGTGGCTCTGTAATTTGCGTTTCCATTATGTCGGCACTCGACCCAGTGTAGTTTGTAGTAACCGTTACAATAGGCGGATCGACACTGGGATATTCGCGTACACCCAGTTCGTTAAAACCAATGGCACCGAAAATGAGGATTACAATGGCGAAAACAGTTGCTAGCACCGGCCGCTGAACACTTAGTGACGAAAGATTCATAGGTTATTGTTCCAAAGATTCAAGTGTGAGTTCATTTCCGGCTTTAATAGCCATGCCGTTGCGCACTTGCAATAATCCCGAGATCATGACAGTATCATTCGCCGAAAGGCCTTCAATAATTTGAATGGTAGAAGTTTTGCGAATGCCCGGCACCACCTGTACTTCTTTTGCCTTTCCATTTTCAAATTTATATACCATCTGGTTATTTAGTTTTGGTACAATGGCATCAGTCGGAATCATCAACCCGTTGGGAATACTGTCAAGCGAAATAGAGATGTCGGTAAAGGCACCGGGTATTAGCAAGCCTTTTTCATTGGGCACTCTAGCTCTTACCCTTAGCGCTCTGGTTGATTCATTTATAGCAGGTTCTGCAGCATATACGGTCCCTGTAAATGTATTTCGATTTCCGGAAATTGTGAAGCTTACGTTTTGTCCTACAGCAATATCAGCAGCGTATTTTTCGGGCACACTAAATTCGAGTTTCAAGGGGTGGAGCTTAACGAGTTGAGCCACCGGTGCGCCTGCCGAAAGGTAGGCACCTACACTCACGCTGCGCAGGCCAATAGTGCCAGAAAACGGTGCGCGAATAGTGGAGTAATCCAGTTTTACATCTATTTCTTCCTTGCTCGCTTTTATGGTCGCTACTCTCAACTTGGCATCATCTATAGCGGCTGCACTTACACCTTGTATATCGACCAGGCTCTGCTTGCGTTCCAGGTCTTTTTCGGCTGTAGCCAATTCAGCTTTAAGCTGATTTTGTTGCGAAAGCCACTCGCGCGAATCGAGCCGAACCAATACCTGGCCTTTGTCTACTTTCTGCCCTTCATCAAAGAAAATTTCAATGACTTTGCCCGATGCCTGTGCGCTAAGCATGGCCGATTCGGCGGGCATCAAACTTCCCGAAAGGCTTATTTCGCTTGATACGCCGGTGGGTTTTACCACCACGTAGTCGGCTTCCATCACATCCCCGCCACGGCGGTCGTTCTGAGTTGCATCGGCATTGTCGCAAGCCGAAAAAACAATGGCGAAAAGGCTTATAGCCAATATATTTATTATTCTAATCTTCACTTTTTACGAAATGTAGTTTGTAATTTCTTCTAGGTTCATTTTGAAGGCTTTGGCGCACAATGTCCATTTCGGCTTCAAAATCTGTAATGCTTCTATCAGGCAGGTTTTTCAAGCAAGCTTTGTTCGAATTTTGAATAGCTTGTTTTATATCGGGAATCATCTTTCTCGCCTTATCCGTAAGGTGCAAAATATGAGCTCTTCGGTCATTAGGATTTGGACAACGCTTTATGCAATCTTTTTGTTCCAGATAGTCCAACATGCGTACAACAGATGCCTTATCAAGGTACAACTCATCGCCGAGTGTTGTTTGGCTCAAGTCTCCTTTATGATTGTCAATGACCACCAGCGCGTAGAAATACCTGTTAATGGGCAAATGCTCCAGGCTGCGTGTAAAAACACCTACATACTCCTTTGCCAGCTCGCCAAAAACGCGTCCAAAAGGTATCTCTGATTTTGGTATATCCACGAGTATTGTTGTTTTTGAAATAGTTTGCACTGTAAACTAATTTGCAAAGAAAGGGAATTGAAGGTTGTAGCAGGGTTCTACTTAATCATCATTCTCTATATGGTTATTTGGTCTACCCTTTCGGGGATGGTGAATTAGCGTGTATTGTATTCTTAATTAGATTGTTGTAATGTGTTTTTGAATTTTTAATTAAATGGTTAATAATTGATAATCGTGATTTGATCGGTTTTACAATTGGAATTGATATGATTTTGTATTTTGAGTTTATGATCGATTCTTGTTTTTCGAAATCGATGTGGGGATTTCATTGAATGGAATTTTATTCATTTATTTTTTGAATTACTATTCATAAATAGCACAGGGCTACACGTCGCTTCGCTTGTTCCACCCTATGCTGCGAGATGTCACCCCTTCGGGGCTTTTGGAATTTTTGTGTTTCATGTTTTTTCTGTCCTCCGTTTAATCACATTGAATATGTACGCCAATGCTTTTGGAATTTTAGTGTATTCCGATGTTAGCTGCGAGATGTCACCCCTTCGGGGCTTTTGGAATGTTGGCGTGAATTACGTTAGAATTATAATGTGGTATTTTAAACAATGAATTTATTGTTAGCTTTATAAATCATTGATAATTCAATATTTACAAACTAATAATTATTCAGAATGGGCCAATCTCTTGTAATACAATATACGCATATTGTTTTCAGTACTAAGAATCGTGAGAAACTAATCTTGCCATCAATAGAGGCTGAGCTATTTGATTACCTCGGTGGGGTATGTAATGAAATGGATTGTCAATCTTTAATAGTCGGTGGGCATCTTGATCATGTGCACATCCTCTGCAAGCTTTCTAAAAACGTTGCACTCGCTAAATTGCTTGAGCAAATTAAATCGAATTCGTCAAAATGGATAAAAACCATAGATTCTCAATTCAGTAATTTTTTCTGGCAAGATGGATATGGTGCTTTTTCTGTAAGCAGAGGTCATGTGGATATAGTAACTAAATATATTGGAAATCAACATGCGCATCATTGTGATGTAACCTTTAAAAATGAATTTCTGGGTATCCTAAAAAAAAATGATGTCGAGTACGATGAACGTCATATATGGGATTGAATCATAAACTAATGTTTTCTAATAGCCCCGACGGGTTGACATCGCCCAACGATGGGTGGAGCCCATCGGCTATGTGCAAACCACAGATATGGCTATTACTGAAAGAATACGACTAAACCTAAAACCCATCTCACCCATCAAGATAAACAAAACCACCTCCCCAAAAATTAATTGATATTTTCCGTAATTTTGCCCTATGCGAAAAGACGAATTAAAGGGTAGGGGAGCGCAGATAAATCCGCATAATAAATTCCAGCGTCAGGAGTACGTGCGGGAGCATGAAGAGGGTATTGATTTGCCCGACGATACCGGCGAAGGGCAGACTACATTTACCAGTGTTTTTCCTAAAACAATCATCAATAAGGTGACCAGTCCCGATGTGGGGATGGATTTTTCGATCAATCCATATCAGGGTTGCGAGCATGGCTGCACGTACTGCTACGCGCGTAACTCGCATCAGTTTTGGGGGTTTTCTGCTGGAGTCGATTTTGAGCAACGCATTTTGTTGAAAGAGAATGCCGTAAGTCTGCTTCGCGAGAAATTTGACAGTAAATCGTGGAAACCCGCTGCGATTACCCTTTCGGGAAATACCGATTGCTACCAACCCATAGAGCGCAAGCTTTGCCTTACACGTTCGTTGATACAAGTGTTTAGCGAATACCGAAATCCGCTGGGTATTATTACAAAGAATGCTCTTATACAACGCGATATAGATTTACTCTCTGAAATGGCATCTCAAAATTTGGTTAAGGTGGCAATCTCAATTACTACGCTTAACGAAGAACTGCGTAGAAAAATGGAGCCGCGCACTGCTACTATAAAGCAGCGCTTTGAAACAGTAGAGAAGCTTGCCGCTGCCGGCATTCGCGTAAGTGTAATGATGGCACCAATTATTCCCGGACTCAATAGCCACGAGATACTCCCATTGGTTAAAGAAGCAGCAAACCGCGGCGCGGCAGGAGTGGGCTATACGATGGTGCGGCTAAATGGACCTATTGCCGATGTATTCGAAGGCTGGATTCGTACCACATATCCCGACAGGGCAGACAAAGTGCTAAACCAAATTGCTGATGCGCACGGCGGGCAACTGAACGATAGCCGTTTTAAAACCCGAATGCGCGGTGAAGGGAATTATGCGGAGATGGTGAAGAATACCATGAAAATCGCAAAAGAGAAATACTTTCCCAACCCGGCAAAATTTGAATATGATTTTTCGCTATTCAAAAGGCCATCTAAGTCTGGGCAGCTCGATTTATTCCAATAAAAAACCCCGACCAAGGCCGGGGTTTAACTAATGTGTTATAGTAATACTAGTTACAGCCCATCTGGCCAAAACCGGGCACATCTACAAAGTCAAGATTTAAGAGATCACCATCTCCATCAGTATCAAGAAGATTGTCGAAAACGATTCCGTAATAGTTACCGCTGAAGTTCATACTTCCACCAGAAACATTTAGAGTTCCGTCTTTTGAAAAGTAAAAAGCGAATGAGGTTGAGGTGAATCCGTAAACCACAGAAAATCCTTTTCCATTTTCATCTTCAGCACCTTCCAAATCTTCAATAAAGTTAAGGATATCATAATTGCCCTGTGCTTCATTGTCGTATACCAGATAATAGGCAAGGCCTTGAAAGTAGTCAAAGATATCTGCTCCTTCTTCATCAAAGTCCTCATTCATAAGTGCATCAAAATCACCAGCGATTCCAAGAACTCCTGAAAGTCCGTCAAAATCAACATCACCAAAACCAAGGTCAAGACCCAAAGCATCCTCATCTACAGAAAAGCAGAAAGTATAATTAACATTGAGGGCAGTATTACCTGCCACCACCGTTCCCGACCCACCGGCATTAGAGCCGAAAGCACCAGGGCTAACGAACAATACTCCGCCACCATTTGGGTTTTCTACAAATTCTACTCCATCGTCTTCGCTAAAATTCCACCCGTCGTTTGGATCAGAAAAGTCAAATGATTTTGAATCGTTCTTCGGGTCAAAAACAATAACCTTATCCATGGTTCTATTATACCAGGCAATAGGAGGCATGCGATCTGCAGCAGATTGAATATCTTCTTGTAATGCCTTGTCTTTTACCGCTTTACCTTCATATTTTTGAGAAGCTGAAGCCGAATTTTCGTTGTCTTTCGTACACGAAGTTGTGAAAATTAATGCGGCTGCAACAAAAAGAGTTGCGGCTACATTTATTTGTTTTTTGAATATTTTCATAGTTGTGTTTCTTTGTTTAGAAAGTACTAAGATACTAATTCCTAGAACAAGAAACCAAGTCTAATTGCACCTACTACGTTAGGGCCAACATTGAATGAGCTACCACCTGGTACTTCTCCTGAATTGATATCGCCGTTTGATGTATTCAATGACTCAACTTTTTCCTCCATTTGGATTTCATATTGAATTCCAAAACCAAGTTCAGCACCTAAATAGATATTGTCAGCGAAGTAGAAATCAACACCAGCGATACCGTTTACTCCTAAAGTAAGCATCCCTTGACTGCTGAGTTTTACTGTTTCAATCTCATTTTCAGCACCATAAACTTGGTCGTCTTTTGTTGACTCAGTTCCAAAACCAATAAGTGCTTCAGCACCATAATAAGGAGAAAGGCGATCTGTACCTAAGAAGTGCTTTTCGATACCAGGACGTATAGAAAGGTCAAAACTGGTGTTTACTGTTTTCAATTCATCTTCAAAATCTGTACCACCACCAAGTGTTTTATCAGTAGTAGAATTAAATCCTAAAAATACTGTAGCTCTGATGGCTGTTGTTGCAGAAGTGAATTTACGGTATTTAATTCCGTTTATGCCAATTGGAGAACCACCAAGTGGAGCAAATAAAACTTCAAGGTTTTGCTCTCCACCGGTTTGCTTCATTACATCTTGTGCATTAGCGGCAGAACCAATGAAAAGCGCTGCTGCGGCAATAATTAATACTTTTTTCATGTTACTAGTTTTTTGTTAGAATGTTTAAAATGAAAGATTTAAATTTTCCTGAAAGAACTTCATTTTTAGTGGGTTGTTCACATCTTCAATTTGAAAGTAATCAACATAAAAATGTTAGTTTCTATTCGAATCAGGCCACGTTTACGCAGGTTATACCCAAGGGTTTCGGTGACTTTTATGGGTTAAAATAAGCGTGCAGGTGGTTGGTTATCATAAGGCTTTGACTTAGAACTTCGCTCAACGACCAAGCAATCAACAAATTAAAGTGGGGAATGTGTACGCGAAAAACCGAGCGATACTGCCTGTTCATTCAATAAGAACGGATAGGAAATCAGGAAATTTCTGTTAAATCATGAATTGGTGATCCTATAAGTGATCTTCAAAACTCTAAAAGAAAACTTTGTTATAGCAAGAATTCGCTATGTTATTAAGGAGGTAAATTCCCGACTAAAGCATGTTTTTAGCAGTTTTCCTACTCTATTTCTTCTATAGACTTATCGCAAAACTGAAAATAAAGCTTAGGTTGTCACCAAATTTTGGCATTTCATAAGCTCCGTGACGGTAAAAAACACCTACTCCGTAGCCGCTGTAATAAAAGGTGTTTGACATGCGGAGTATATTATCGATCATTAAACCGCCCTCCAGATAGGGTTTGGTCATTTTCGCGTAAGCAAAGGGAATATCTGTAGCATTGCTATCGCTTAAATTGCCAATAGCAGCCATATATGCCATTTTAAGTTCTGGTTTTGACCAGGACTTTTTAATGCCAAATATGCTCCCGAAATTGTGAATAAAACCTGTCTGGAAGTATTCGTCATTCAGAAACTCATACAAATCCATTGTTTGAAAATAACCGGTAGAAAGAATGCCCACATCGGTCTGGCCCTCACCACCACGGCCGAAGTAGAGATAAGGATATGGCACATTCTCGCCGTAGACTTTACCGGCATTTCCAAATAGGCGCGTGGTGCCTACACCGCGAATTTTAAATTCGTGTTCTACTTCTACCTGCAATTGGGTAAATGAAGTGCTTCCATCAAATACATTGTCTAATGCCTGATTTATAAGAAAACGCATACGCGGATAAGATTGCTTAATGGCAGTAAATGCTCTACCCGTTTGCATAAGCGATTCGCCGGGAGCATATCGCAGCTCAAGGCCTATTGATGTTGAGGTTATGTTTGTTTCACTTAGTACATTATCAATAAAGTAATCGGCATCGGCAAGTGTGCGATCTTCGCGTATAAAGAAGGTTTTCAATTTTAGTCCGCGCGCAGGTCTGTAGGTTAGTGCGGCCTCATATTGCTCAACGGGGTTCATTCGGCGAATAAAAAGATTGCGAATGGTTTCACCGCCCTGAAGATAGCCAATATCTTTGCTAAACCTCATGCGCCCCGGTTCTGCTACGTCGCTGCGGTAAAAAAGTCCGAGCTCAAGCTCGCGCTTCGGTTGAATAAAAAACCGAAGTCCGCCTCCGTATTTCCACGCCTCATCTTTAAACCCATAAGCGGCGTAGCCCTCTGCGCTCATCCACTTCACAAGTTTCTGGCTGGTTGCGAGGCCTGCGCCGAGCCTAAAACCCTCGTATTGGTTAAAACCGGCCAGGTGGTTGAGCAAAAAATCGACTTTACCGAAATTCAATCGACCCTGAGCCAGCGCTTCAGATTGATTCATAAACCAATTCATGGAATTGAGAATTTGGGTAGGCAAAGTGTCGTAAACGGCGTAGGTGTTAGATTCTTCAATGGAAAGTGGTTTGTCGCGAATAGTTGTCCACATGCTGTCTGGTACCGGTTTGCGTAATGCAGAGGTCTGGATGTCGGCAATCCCAAAATCGCCTTTTTTGGGAATATATTGCAAATTGGCATCCTTAATAAAAGTAGAACTCGAAGCAATAATGGTTGATCCCATATCTTCGTTGGGAAAACTATAAGTGGTATTGCTTTCATGCGGAAACCACAGGGAGTCCGTTTTGGTGTAAGCCTGCCTGATTTCAAAATACATCAACGTATATTCGCCGGTATTTTTGCCCAGGAAATTAACCAGCGCATAGCTATTTGCAGAAATGCTCAAAGTTCCTTCCATCAGTTCTTCGGCGGCATTTTTACGCGGGGCAAAGCTGATAATATAGACTTTTTCGCCTTCTACCTGGGCACTATCGCGCAAGGTGAATTTGTACCGTGCAGCACTGTTAGGGCTTATGGGATTCAGGTAGTCGAAACCCGCAACGCTGAGGTAATTGCCGTAACAGGTAAAAGGCTGAAATGAATTGGATACCAGCGAGATCGACGGAATTTTAATGCCCGACATTTTACCGGCAAGTACTTTTTCATTCCACTTGCCCGGCTTTTTGTACACCACCTCGGTGGCACTTTCGAGCATCATAAAGTGTGCATTTTCAAATCCGGTTTTAGCTAGATCGGCTTGAATTGAATCGGTGCGTTCTATATCAATATTGGCTTTATTGTAAGCCGAAAACTTAAAATGATTTAGCGATTCCGGATTGTTTTGATCCCGCCTAGCTAGCACCTTTCGCATAATGGCGTACGCAGGATCTTCCACCGCGGTAATCACCACCTCGCCTAGATCGGCGGAAGCCCTTTCCATATTTATATCGGGATTGAGGGCTAGAATCGAAACAGAGGAAGAATAAGGGGTATAGCCAATGCACGAAAATCGGACAGAATCGGTCGCATTAATTCCTGCCGGAATGTGCAAGGTGAAATAGCCCTCAATATTTGAAACGGTAGGTGCGATACGCTTATTTGCCGGAAGGACATGCACAAAGGGAATATACTCTTTAGAATCAAGGTTTGCGATACGTCCTGAAATCTGCGTTTGAGCAATTGTATTTTGTACGCTGAAAAAGGCTAAGCAAAAAATGAAAATTGTAAGGTGAGCTGTAAACTTCATGGTCATAAAAATACTATTTCGGTTAAATCCTGAAATAATTACCGCCTTTTCGGCAAATATTTCGTCAAAACATTTCAGCGTCTTATCTTGCTCAAAAAATATACCAGCTTTTTATGGATCTGCACCGCGAATTTGAGAATATTATCAGTAAGAAAAAACCATCGTTTCCTATCAGTAAACAGTTCGTGGTTTATCTCGCGCGTTATCAGCGCTATTTTCATTTCGATATTACGTACAACGATTTATTGCGTTGGGATGCTTCTTTTCCGGTACTCGATTTGAGTGGTAAAGATACCCTGTGGCGCACGGTAATGTACTCGCGCTCTGAGCAGGTAGAGATTAACGACAGCCTGCTGCGCATATACGTTTACCTCACTGCCGAGCTGGAGCATACTGTAATGGAGCACCTTACGGTAGAAAATGTAGATTACTGCCTTTTTGGAAATTCAAATCCTTTTCGGATTAAAATCAGAAACCTCCTTAACGACAACTACGATTATTACTATATAAAACGAGCCGATGCCAGCCGGGTATATGGTTTGGAGCTCGAAGAGATGCTTTCGCCAAACAAGGTGTTTTATCTGGTAAATGAAGATACGCTGGTAGAGCAACATATTTCGGGAATTCCCGGCGATCAGTTTCTGAAACACAATGTAGATGAGGAGGGGCAACACATAGTGCGGCTGGCAAAAGAGTTTGTAAAATTCAACCAGCGATGCTTTGTGCGGCTGCTGGGCGATATGCGTTCGTACAATTTTGTGATAGATATGACCCCAGATTTTGACCAGATGCAGTACCGTATCCGTGCCATAGATTTTGATCAGCAAAGTTATGAGGGGCGACTGAAAGTATATTTGCCGCAGTTCTTTAAAGAGAATTTCGAATTTGTTGATATGGCGCTCAAGCTTCTGGGCGAAAACAGTGTAACCCAATATCAAAACGAAGAGCGTTCGCTAATGCGGAGACGCGTAGGAGCGAGCCGGTACCAACTTCAGCGGCTAATTAAAACCATGCGCAAAGACCACATTACTGATGCCGGTAGGTTGGGAATATTAAAGCGTGAACTCGCTGAATATCATAACAATAAAGGTTTTCTGCGGCTTACGTCGATGGGTGCGGTTTTGTATAAGCATATTAATATTTGTTTGGAGCTTAATTTGAATCCACCGAAGTGATTTTAATTAGCAATAGGCAATTTTGCGATGGGCAATAGGCAAATGAGAAGTCGGTGAAGATAAATTGGCAATGGGCAATTTGCAATGGTAATTTGCAATGGGCAAATTAGAATTTCATGGAAAAATCGTAGTTGCTGACCGCTCTAATTAAATTGGATCTTTTTTGACCGCAAGGACGGCAGTTAAGAAGCGAAATCAATAGGCAATGGACAATAGGCAATTAGCAATAGGCAATTAGCAATAGGCAATTAACAATAAGCAATTACTTGCTGCGCTGCGTGAGGTCGCTTCGCTTAGTTGGCAATGGGCAATTGGCAATTTAACTTAGCACCGATTTCATGACCCATGATCAAAGGGATACCGGATGGAAGGGAAATAATCAACTCCTTCCCGCTCCCCGGCCCTAAAGGGAGTCCGATACACTCATTTCGACTTAGCTCACTTTAACACAGAATCTCACGACCGAAGTAAGTAGTGAACAGCATCATGATAAGAGAGTTATTTTGATCAATAAAATGCCAAACAAATTCATCTTTGACTTTACTGAATAAATGTGCTTCGAAGCACTATGATGTGCGGTGGGCTCGCCCCTTTAGGGATTCTAATCTCTATGCACATCTTTTTTCTGCCTTTGAATCCTTTGACTTATAAATCAATTTAATTGTCTGTGAATCAATGCCTGCACACACCCCCAGCCCCTAAAGGGGAGCTGCCTCCGCACGGTCTATGGTTCCATTTGAAACCTTGAATTTCATGACACGAGGACTTCGTAGATAGGTTGATTTAAATGATAAAAATAGTCTCTTGGGTGAAATGAGTGTTGGCGCCCTTCCTGCATCCGACGAGGCTTTTCGCCGAGAGGAGTGCACGGGTGCGGGAAGGCTTTGATGAACAGCGATTTATAAGGTCTGAACACCAAAAGACAATTTTCGAGTACGATGTGTATAGAGATTAGTTAGGGGTTAGGGGTTGGGGGCGGGAGAGGCGTTAACAAACAAGTGGTTATAATGATAAAAAATAATTAATGTAGAGCAGGTTATACTAAAATATTAATCTCAAAAAGTATCGGTAGACATTAGCCAACCGAAGAGAATAATTGGTAAATCTTTCGATTTGCAATAAATCCGCACATCCGTACATCCGTACATCCGCACATCCGTACATCCGCACATCCGTACATCCGCACATCCGCACATCATTTTTCATTACAATATATCCTAATCATCTCCGCCACAGTAGTATCGCCCAGGGCTTCGGCCTTTTGTAAATCCTGGCAGGCATCGCGGGTTTGTGAGGGGGCTGGCCTGATCATGCCGCCGGAGGTTAAGGCGTTGATTTTCGAAAATCCCAGATTGGCGTACGCAGCGGCATAATCGGGATGCAAGGCAATTACCTTTTTGAAATCGGCTATGGCACCGGCATTATCTTCTTTTAAGCCTTTGCAGTAGGCGCGGTCGAATAAGGCCTGCCAGTTTTCGGAATCTATTTCTACCCGCTTGTTGAGATCGACCAAGGCGGCATCGTAATTCTCTAATTCCATGTTTATCAAGGCACGGTTTGTCAATGCGCCTTCGTGGTTAGGGTTTATTTTCAAAAGCTTTTCGTAATCATAAAGCGCTTTTTGTTTTTGATCGGTATTGAGGTAAATAAATGCGCGGAGGTATAATCCTTCCTGGTTTTCGGGTTCGATTGCCAGAAGCTTATTTACCTCACCCAGCGCCTGCGTCATGTTTCCGCTATTGTACATGCTTAGGCTATTTTCGTAGTAGCCGTGGGTGGTTTGGGTAAAGCCTTTCGGCGAAAGCAAAAACAAAAGAGATAGAAGAAACAGAAGTTTGTACATGATGCAAATGTACGGTTTTGAGAAAAGGGATTGCCACAGATGCGCTGATCACTTTAACATAAGTTGATATGGTATAACATACATTCTCAAAGTTGCGCAGTCATTCAAAAAATATTTTACCTTCACAAAAAGAAATCTATTATGACTCAAACGATATTAGGTGGCGGCGGAACGATTGGTATTTTGCTTGCCAAAGAATTGACTGCTTATACAGATAAAATAAGAATAGTGAGCCGCAATCCCAAAAAGGTAAATCCCACAGATGAGCTGGTGGCTTGCGATTTACTGAGTCAAAAAGAGGTTGAAAAGGCTGTTGAAGGATCAGCTGTGGTGTATCTCACGGTAGGGCTAGAGTATAAAGCTAAAGTGTGGCAGCGCGACTGGCCCACAATTATGCGCAACACCATAGAGGCGTGTAAAGCAGCGAATGCAAGGCTGGTTTTTTTCGACAATATTTATATGTACAGTCCGCATCATTTGAATATGATGGATGAGCAAACGCCGATTGATCCTGTGAGTCAAAAAGGCAAGGTGCGGGCAGAGATAGCGCGCACGCTGATGGAAAAAGTAAAAGCCGGAGAACTAGAAGCGACGATTGCCCGATCGGCAGATTTTTACGGCCCTGGAGTGGGAAAGAACGGTATGTTGAGACAAATGGTCGTAGAAAATCTCGCCAAAGGTAAAAAGGCCAATTGGATGGGGAAATTGGATTGCAAGCACTCTTTTACTTATACCGTCGATGCAGCTAAAGCGACCGCGCTGCTCGGAAATTCGGATAAAGCTTATGGAGAAGTGTGGCACTTGCCGACGGCTAAAAACCCGCCTACCGGGCAAGAGTGGATAGATATGTATGCCCGTGCAATGGGGCGCGAAGGAAAGGTGCAGGTAGCCGGAAAGTTCATGGTAAAAACAATGGGTATTTTTATGTCGATTATGCGCGAAATGGTCGAAATGTATTACCAATACGATCGCGATTATGTTTTTAATAGCGACAAGATTGAAAAGGCTTTTGGAATAAGACCTACATCATATGGCGATGGGGTGCTTGAAGTGGTGCGGGAGATTAGTGTTTAGTTTTTGGTTTTTGGTTTTTGGTGATTTGTTTTTGGTTTTTGGTGATTGGTGACTGGTTTGTTTGTTTGACGTGACTTTGATTACCACGACTGATCGACGTTGAGAGCTGCGATGTTCAGCCCCGCGATGTTCAGCCCCGCGATGTTCAGTCCCCGCGATGAATCGACGGGGATACTATCGACGGGGATACTATCGACGGGGATACTATTCAGAATCTCTGAAGCTTTGTCTAAATTAGAAAATTCATTATGATTTGTGCAAGAATATTCTTTAAATTAAAAATAAAATAAAAATATGAAACGATTAATATCAGTATGTGCATTGGCTATAGCCTTAATCTCCTGTCAGCCGGAAGGTCGCGTTTATGCAGAACACCAGGAATTATCGCCCGATGTAGAATGGTTGCAGAAAGATGTACGCCAATTTAAAGTGCCCATTAACGACAATAGCACTCCATACAATATGAGTTTATCATTCAGATATGCCAATGGGTATCAGTATCAAGTTGCTAAAGTGAGAGTAACCGAAACAAGTCCAGGCGGGAAAGAAACTGTAAAAGAATACGATTTAAAAGTCCGGGATGACAATGGTGACTACATTGGAGAAGCAGGTTATGATATTTGGGATAGCGAACACTTGGTAGAGCCCAATAAGAAGTATGAAGAAACGGGACTTTACACCTATGCCATAGAACACAATATGCCCAACGATCCATTAAATTTTGCGATGGAGGTAGGGGTGATATTAGACAAGGTGGAATAAGACCGTAAAGCTTCCACTAATGGTAAAAGCCTTCTGTTCATCAGTGGCTAATAAAAAAATGTTGCCAGTAAATACACTGATATCTTTAGGCACAATAATAAAAACCAGATTGGATTATGGTGCAGGTTTTGTACTTTTAATGGTTCATACCGATACCCAACTCCTTATACACAAAAACGGTATCGGTAATTAACAACCGAAAATATGGCGACAACTAAAACATGGAATGATTGGTTAAAAGCCAATGGTGAAGGTGCCAATCCAACTTATATAAATCAACCTTCATGGGTTGGAACTACCAAAGGGAACAATCCGTATGATTTCAGCGGTATTAATCTCAAGAGTGTGAGCATAAATAGGCCATTTGCCGAAGGGCTAAACATGCCAAACGCTGTTTTAAAGAATGTTGATTTCGAGGAAGGAGATTTTAGCAGAGCTAATTTCACCAATACCAAATTCATTAATTGCAAGTTCAACAAAACCATATTAACCGATGCTTCTTTTAGCGGTGCGAGTTTTCACAATTGCAATCTGAATCGGGTTAATCTCACAAACGTAGATTTTTGTGTTAAAGAAATTACAGAGACTGTGGTTTACGGAATATCGGCATGGGATTTAAAAACTTCGGAAACATCGGTACAATCAAAATTAGTTATTGAAAAAACCTACGGCCTCTATTCCGATATTATAGCAGAAGGTCGAATTCCTTTAATGGTAGATAATATCGAACTCGCCCAATTTATTTATTATCTCTCTAACCATAAAAAACTGCGTGATACGATCAATATATTAAACAAACGAGGCGTGCTTTTACTTGGCAAATTCAAAGACGGCGGATTGGAACGGCTTTATAAATTGCGAGATTGGTTTTCAAGTCAAAATTATCTACCAATGATATTTGATTTTGACAGACCTTATAGCCTTGATTATACCGAAACAGTTGTTACCATGAGCGGCTTATCAAAAATAGTCGTTGCCGATTTATCGGGTAGCTCTGTACCGCAGGAGCTCCATGCTATATTGACTAATTTTATCAAACCGGTTATCGTTTATCATGATGAAGCCGCCTACAGCATGCTCAAAGATTTAAGTAGAAAGAACAAGTATTTCCACGATATTAAATTTGATGGTACTGATAATGATTTGATGAGTCAATTGCCTTCAAAGTTAAAAGATGCTGAAAAAGATTTTGGAAACATTATTATGGATCTGGCAAAAGAATATAATTAATGCTATTTATAAAAAAAGCGAGGTTTACATCTATAAGTTTTCAATCTAAGATAGCACTTTCGTGAATGGTGAAGCTATTTGAATTCGCAAGGCTTCTTGCTGGCGAAAGAGGCGTCTTTGGCGAAAAAAAGGGATGCCACAAATGTGGTTATTCAGCGGCGGTTGTCGAGCGAAGCCGAGATAAGTCGAACTTAACGAAGTGACCTCACTACCTTCTCCCAGACCAATCTCTATACACATCGTCAATGAAAATAATACTGATGATTTTTATACTAACTAAAAGGCTGTATGTCAACGCCTTCCCGCACCCCGTCCCAACTAAGCGCAGCGTCTCACGAATTCCATATAAAATAAACACTTATGAGTAAAAGGGCGCCAACGCACACATCATGCAAAGCGAACACCTTCATCCAATTAGATGCTTTTCTAGAATAGAGCTTTTTACGGAACAATGAAGTGTGCGGCGGAAGCTCCCCTCTCTGCATCCGACGAGGCCTTTTGCCGAGAGGAATGCGTAGGGGTGAGATAGGGTATTGGCATACAGAAAGATGAATGGTTTTGAGAAGCCTTAATATTGAGTTTTTAATTAAAATATTTTCACTTAAATACCTATAAAAAGTGGTCAGTAAATTAAAGGGCAAGAAAGATGTGAATAGAGATTAGTCGATCAGAGGAAGTGTGCACGGAAGGGAATAAATGGGCAGATAAGGTCATTCAGAAAAGAGATTATTATCAATTTTTATTGAAAACGAAGGCTGTAATTATATTCGAAAATCTCCTCAAATAGTAAGAG
Source organism: Cryomorpha ignava (assembly GCF_010686655.1). Lineage (GTDB taxonomy): Bacteria > Bacteroidota > Bacteroidia > Flavobacteriales_D > Cryomorphaceae > Cryomorpha > Cryomorpha ignava. The sequence continues at coordinate 42,880 of NZ_JAAGVY010000029.1, forward strand.
CCAGACGTTGTAAATTTAAAATAGTATATTTAAACTTTAATCTAACCAAAACTAAAAACAACCCAGATGAAAAACATCAATTCCATTTTACTTATAGCCCTTGCGTTAATAAGCACTTCCGCTTATAGTCAGACGCTGATCAGTAGCGAATTTCTCAGCACAACCCCAGCCGCAGCAAATAATTATATGAGCGCTGTGCCGCAACATTACGACGTAGCCAATTACAAACTCGTCTATAGCAGCACTGGTGCACAAGGCGATTCAACAATTGCTTCGGGCTTGCTTTCAATTCCTGTCGGGATTGAATGCGCCGAAATGCCCATGCTGGTGTATTGCCATGGTACCGTATTAAAGAAATTCGAAGTGCCCTCGTCGCTAAATTATGCAGGTGGTTACGTGGGTCAATTTGCATCTTCCGGATTTATTGCCCTTGGTCCAGATTATATTGGCTTGGGCGAAAGTCCCGGATTACACCCTTATGCGCACAATACAACCGAAGCCACAGCTGCCATCGATATGATTTATGCAGCGCGCGAATTTCTGGAAGGGGAGGAGATAAGTGATTCTCACGAAGTGTTCATCACCGGTTTTTCCCAGGGAGGCCATGCAGCTATGGCAACGCTGATGTATGCGCAAGAAAATGATTTGCTTGAAACGATTGGGATTGTGGCCGGCGCACCTTGTAGCGGACCTTATGACTTGTCAGGAACCACAGCCCCACCGATTGTATTTGAACAGATTAATTACTACTTTTTCGGCTACGTGGCTTTCCTTATGGAAACATACCAATTGGTCTACGGCAATATTTATGACGATATTGATGGTTTTTACAAATCACCTTACAACCTGACCGTACCCCAATATTTTGATGGCGAACAGAATGTATACAGCATGGCTTATGTGAACGCCCAGTTTCCAAATTCAATCAGTGCTTTTCTCGTTGATTCCGTCGTAAGCAATTTGCAGAGCAATCCAAATCACCCAATTTGGCAGGCACTTGCCGACAACAACAACTACGACTGGGCGCCGGAGATGCCCTTGCGTATGTACTATTGTACAGGCGACGAACAAGTGTACTATGTGAACAGCACCTTGGCCGAATCGACCATGCTGGCGAACGGCGCCGAAGATGTAGAGGCGATCAATCTCCTTTCCGGAGGCAGCCATGGTCAGTGCTTCAATCCTTCGCTGAATGCTGCCTGGGCTTTCTTTAGCGGTATGACTACCTTGTGCTCGCCCACCTCGGTGAAAGATGTTGTAGTGGCCCCGCTTGAAATGTTTCCAAATCCAGCAAATGGGATATTGAATGTAAACATTCCCGAATCCGCAGGTATTCTGGAAATGTTTGATGTACACGGAAAAATGGTTTTGACCTTGAATGTGCAAAGCAGCCAAACCAGTGTGGACTTATCTGCCCTTGCTGCCGGTTATTACGTGGTAAAACTAAGTAGTCCACAAGGAGTGTATGCAGGCAATGTGGTAGTGGAGAGATAATTTGAAACGAAATTAGGCATTAAAATATCTCCGTTCAATTTAATGGATGTACTTTATGTTGTCACCGCGAGTGAACAAATGGTAGCGCAGCAAGGTGAGTTCAAAGTTTACGCATCTCCACCAGGCATATTCAAAGGAGTCAGAGCGACATTGATTTACAATTCTGACTGGAAATGACGCCTTCTTTATTCTAAATTTCTGAATTCGCATATGATAGTCGAACTTAGTTAATATAACTTCATCATAAAAAAACAGTGAAAACGCTGTAAAGATTACAACTGATGCCCTCATCAATCAATCATCAACCAACTCAAAAACAAACCCCTTGCCATGCACATTTCGAATAATAGCATTGCCTGATGCCAGATACCTTCTCAACCGAGATATATAAACATCCATCGAGTTTCGTGAAAACTCATCCTTGCTTTCCCATAGTTTTAAAAGTATATAATTCCTTTCAACCAGACTTTGCGGGTGAGCCAGAAAACACTCCATTAGCAAGCATTCTCTTTCGGTAAGCTGAAAAAAGGCTTCGCCGCAATGCAACACCCTGCCGGTACAATTTAATCTGATCGTATGAAAAGTTAGTTCTTTAAGCCGTGATTCAATAGGCGCTTTACGCGTTAAAATGACCTCAATCTTTGCCAATAAAATTTCCTCATCAATCGGCTTGGTTACATATTCTTCGGCACCCAGCTTATAACCCTTCAATTGATCAATCTTCATATCACGAGCCGTAAGGAAAATGAACGGAGTATTAAGCCGTTGATCAATGATTGCTTTCGCAATAGCGTAACCTGAATCCTGCTTTAAGTTAATATCCAGAATCACCAGATCAAAAAAAGTTGAATTAAGCGATTCCATAGCCTCTTTAGCCGACTCTTTCCAAATGACCGAATATGCTTTAAGCATCAAATATTCACTAAGCACATAGCCAAAGCTCTTATCATCTTCAACAAGTAAAATCTTATTCATATTTCGGAAAATTAAGAATTACCTGAAGGCCATCTTTCCCAGAGATTAAATCCATTAGCCCGCCGTGAGCTTTCATTATACGCTCAATATAAGCCAATCCGAGGCCTTTGTAGCCTAAATTCGTTTTGGCCGCTTGTATTCCAATACCGTCATCGCGACTCATAATTTGAACCATACCGATGGATGCGGCGCAGGAAATCACAATGCTAACAGGTTTCTCGTTGTGCTTTATCGCATTATCCCAAATATTGTAAAGCGTCAATTGCAAATGCCCTTCATCTGCATGTATCAGTAGGTCTTCGCTCGGTGGAATAAATCGAACAGTGGCTTTATTCTCCAAAAAAATGGGTTTCATCTGTTTCAGAGCTTGCTCAATAACATGGGTCACACCAATCGGTTTCTTTTGAATTTGTAACCGGTCGGCATCAGATTTTACCCAGTGCAGCACCGTCTTTATATGGTTTTCCAATCTATTACTTTCGGTTTGAATGATTTTTACCAGTTCATCCTTGTTGAGCACATCTTTGTTAGTCAGTAAGTTGGCGCTTAGCTTAATGGACGATAAGGGAGTTTGGAACTGATGTGAAAGATGATTTACAAATTCGTCTTTTTGATTGATCAATCTGGTTTGCTTCGCATTTGTTCGCAGCAGCCAAGCGAATAAGCCGATAAGCCCAACGAGAAATAAGATCGGCAAAAAATAAGCTTTGTAGTCAACTTCTGATTTCTCAAAATCAACATGCAAATATTTCAATTCCTTTTTATCCATTCCTCTGATATTCATCATTTGGCCTGGTGTCTGATTGAGAACAAAACCTTCATCGACGGTGCTTTCACCTGTGTCATCTACCACATCGATGGTTGTGAGGCAGGAAATACAAATCTTAAAAGGAGAATGAGCCAAGGTATTTGTAGTAATTTCTGCATTCAACGAATCTATCGGATCGCCTTCCCCATTAAAAAATCCCCAGACCACAGTTCCGTAAAATCCGCTGTAGTTTTCTTTTAAGATCGAGTCAACAAGTTCCCGTTTCAAAGTGGTGTTTTCGCGAATTTCCGGCTTTAACGATTCAAGCTTTCGCAAGCTTATGGCGCTTTCCAGCAGTATCCCAGACTTTTGTTTCTCCTCCACTTCCTGCTTTAAGCTTTGGGTTTTGGTCAAAAATAGAATTTGCCAGACAGCAAGCCCTCCAAGCAAAACAATTCCCAGGAAAACGATGATAATACTTTGATTTTTCATTGTTCTAAGCGATAAAAATACAAAGCATAACAAAGCAATCAGCAAAATTCAGTTTTCATTCAGTTTTTTAAGCTTTAATTCACCAACCTTCATTTTTCATTCATCAAGAGCAACAAATCTTCAACTTAAATTTGTACAGAACTAAAAAATCAATCCCATGAAAAATTTTCTTTTAGTAGGTTTTCTCTGCGCAAACTTAGCCGGCTACGCCCAGATAGATTACCACCTGCACGATTCTTTATTGCTAGAGGCATACCGCACGTATGAAAAAGAAGATCACAAAAAAGCAATCGCACTCTACCAAAGCGCCTTTCGCCTCAATGGTGCGGGAAGGCCGGTAGATTACCTTATTGCAGCCAATAGTGCCGCATTTCTCGAAAGAGAAGATATATCCAAAAAACTCCTCGTAGAAGCTATAACCAAGAAGAAAACAGAACCCGGAACGATTCAATCATTTTCAGATAATGCCCTGTATCAAAAATGTGCAGAAAACGTTCTTGCCGACTATGATAAACTGCTGAACACCTATTATACATCTATTCAAAATATGGCCTTGTATCAACGTATTCAGGCATTGGTGCAAAGAGATCAGTTTGCGCGAAAAATCGGAAATTATTATCTCGGCATTTCGGATAAAGATCAGGAACAAGCCTTTGATGCTTATCTCGAAGCCCAGCAGCGAAAGGACACCCTTGCAATGGCAAAGAATAAGGCTATACTCTGGCCTCAAAAAAGCGAAGCGCTCAATGACATGGAGCTGGGCGTAATTAGGAATACCGACAGTTTAAACATTGTAGCCCTCATAGATATTGTCACCCAATTTGGCTGGCAAGACGAAGCCCATATTTTGCTCTGGCACCAGCGAGGTACCTACGGTCAGAAAGATTGGGTTTGGGATTTCTTCATCCCCTTTATAAACAACGAAATAAAAGATGGACGGGTTGAGCCCAGCTTTTGGGCCATGTTTGAAGATTTTAAATCCATACAGGAAAATGGAACCACTATCTATGGTTATCATCCCGGCAAAGTAAACGCCAAAGAAGTCAATGCCAAGCGCAGCAGTATGGGGTTACCACAACTCACGGAAGCCGAAATTGAAGAAAGAAATCAAAATCCGTATGGAGGCAGGATGTTTTAGAGTTGTGATATGCGCTGATGTGATGCATTACTTCCTACCGTACTGTCTACTTACGGCCGTCTGTCTTGGAGAGCGCTTGCTGCTAAGTTGAGCATTTACTTGCTTCGCGGTGTGAGACCACTACTGACGCTTTGGGTCAGCATCTTCGATTCGTTAAGTTAGACAGGCTCAATAACCGTCTGGCGCGCTTAGTGAAGCGATCTCAACGACGACCCTAGGGAGTCCGCATGGACGACCCCCTTGGGATAGCGTGTACGGTAAATGCTTGTCGAAGTGTTGCCTAGTGCTCATTTTTTTCTTGCAGCTTGCAGCGTGTGGCTTGCAGCTCATTCCCCGTAAAAGTTATTCATCCAAAGTTGCACTCATCCATCCCCCAATAATCTTACTTTTGCACCCACCGAAAGCAAGAAATAACTCAACCCCCTGCGCAAAATTCTGCACATAGATATGGATGCCTTCTTTGCATCTGTAGAGCAACGCGATAATCCCGATTTGCGGGGTAAGCCCGTTGCTGTTGGCGGATCGCGTGAGCGCGGTGTGGTCGCTGCCGCCAGCTATGAGGCCCGGGTGTTTGGGGTCAAGTCGGCTATGCCCTCTTCGATTGCCGCCCGCAGATGTCCCAACCTCATCTTCGTCCCGCCCCGCTTTGAAGTCTACAGGGAAGTGTCGCAGAAAATCCGCGCTATTTTCTATGCATATACCGACCTGATAGAACCGCTCTCGCTCGACGAAGCCTTTCTGGACGTGACCCAAAACAAGCGCCAAATGACCAGCGCCACCGATATAGCCCGCGAGATTCGCCAGCGCATCTTTGATGAAACTGGACTGACCGCCAGCGCGGGAATCTCAGTCAACAAATTCATCGCAAAAGTCGCATCAGACATCAACAAACCCAACGGGCAAAAATTGATTCACCCCACCCAGATCGATGCCTTCACGGCTAACCTGGAGATAAAGCGCTTCTTTGGCATCGGCAAGGTCACCGCCGGGAGATTGAACGACATGGGTATTCACACCGGTGCAGACTTACGCAAGTACACCCGCCCCGAATTGGTGCAAATGTTTGGCAAGAGTGGCAGCTACTACTATCACATTTGCCGGGGGTTAGATGATCGACCCGTGCGCCCCGACCGCATTCGTAAGTCGGTGGGAGCAGAGCGCACCTATAGCGAAGACCTCTCCGAACTAGACGACCAGCAGACGGCAATGCGGCGCATAGCCGAGGAGGTGAGCAAACGCATGAAGCAAGGCGAGCACCGAGGAAAGACCATAACCGTTAAGTTGCGTTACAGCGATTTTACCACCCATACGCGCAGCCGGTCTCTTGATCATTTTACAGACCTTGAGGCCGAAATTTACGCCATCGCCGCAGACCTACTCGAAGGCCATCCACGCGAACAAGCCTTGCGTCTTTTGGGGATTTCTGTTAGCAAATTAGATACTGAGAGTCGGAGTGAGGGAGGGCAGTTGACATTGGACTTTTAGGTGGGGTAGCCATACGCGCTTATTTATCCCCCGAATCATTAAACAAATGCATGTGTAAACTACTTTGCGCAGACTACATTTCAGGGTATATGCGAAATGTCCCACTTTACTCAGAAACTGGGAAGTTTAATATTGGTGATCAAACCTAAACACAGACAGCGTACTTATCAGCCGTTATTGTTAACTCATCATTTTCTTAATTATCCAAATTATCAATACGATAACCACAACCACCACAATAACACCGACCCATAAACCGGCTTCGAAAATATCTCCAATAACACTACAGCCATTTAGGGTAGCTAGAAGTACCAGTAAAATACCGGCCTGATAAAAAGAAAAATTTTTCATAGATTTTAAATTTAAGGATATAACAGCGATTTTGCATATTTTGTTGATTTGCATCATATATTGAGAAAAAGATTCAGTAAAAATGTGCCAAAACCGTTTTATACAAATTGCGTAGTTTTCGACATCCGGCAGAAGCCAACCAATCGCCTTTAGCTGTTAGCCTTTAGCTGTTAGCTTTTAGCCATTACCTATTGCTTGTTGTGCCCCCGGGTATTTCGACTATAGATCTAATTGGCCAATTTCAATAATCTTTTATTCTCATAATGTATTCCATTTTTCAATTCCCGGGGTCGGCCTACCGCCTGTATCCCACCTTCCATCTGGGGCAGGGCGTAAGTCTGCGACACGAGCTTCCTCCGGCGTTGCACTTAGCGGAGTCGAAGTGTCGCTATCTCCCAGCCACGCCCTGCAACCCAGACTGAAATGCGGGGATGCCGGCTTCCGTCCTCACATGGGCCGGGGTGGTAAATCTTTTTGTATAAATCTTTTTTTATTTTCTGATCTAAAGTATACTTTTCGGCGACGTTTGGTCAGAGTGGCGACCTGTAATCCTTAATAGGACGTTACGAAGGGTGTGACCCCTAAACGGTCGAAACGTTTAGGGATTAAATCTTTTGCTATAAACATTCGACGCCAACGACCAACGAGAGTCCGGACAGCGTCGTTCCCGTAAAACTAGTATTGATAACAGAAACACAAAAAAAGACTTTCCAAATAGCCACCCACTAAGGATTACGCTTCGAAGGTCTTGAATTTTTCAGCCAAAGCTATATTGTCAGCACATTCACGCCTAAAGCAATAAAATGTTTTCTAGGCAGTTAGTTCTATACCAAGCCAAAGCCATGTTCAGAATCCTCAACCACTCCGAAATTGATTTTAATGCCTGGGACAATTGTGTTTCAAAAGCTGATAATGCCAGTCTGTACGGTAAGAGTTGGTATCTGAATATCCTTGCGGGAAACTGGAAAGGCATCGTAAAGGGAGATTATGAAGCCGTATTTCCTTTAATTTTTAGGAAGAAATATGGGATGAATTACATTTGCCAGCCTATGGGCGTGCCCACTGTGGCATGGTACCGCGCCGGTAAGGCCTATGAGAATGACTATGCCCCAATTCTGCAATTGGTTTCCGAAAATTTTGACATGGCAGACATCAATCTGCTTTGTGGCGAACGGGAAATATTAAACCAATGCTTCGCCGGTGAATGCATGAGCACCGCAAAGAAACAATGTCTCGACATGCGCGACCAATGTTTTGACCGGTTGATACAGGGCTTCAGTCGCGGGCATAAATATTCCATCCGGAAGGCGCTTCGACATGCTATCGATATCAAACAGGGTTTTGATGCGGATGTATTTTGGTCTGTGGCGTTTGCTTCCGATTCATACAGACAGCATTGCGGCTACGCCGATAATCTGGAACCCATGAAAGCCCTTATTTCGTGGGGCCTAAAAAACCAATCCGGTCAAATATGGCTGGCTTATAATAAGATGGAGCCCATTTCTGCCGGATTTCTAATGGAGGCAGATGGTGTTTTATATTTCTTGTATTTATTTACATCTGCTTCAGGACTTCAGCTTTGCGCCAACCATCTCATGACCCGGGAGATCATCCGGGTTAATCATCAGAAGATTCGCACATTCGATTTTGGTGGCTCAAACATCCCTTCCATCCGGTTCTTTAACCTGGGTTTTGGTGCAAAAGACGAACCTGTCGTTGAGATCAGATCTGGACGCCTTCGCCCTATCGTACATAAATTAAAACAACTGGGTTTTTAAGGGTTTGGGCTATTTATCATACGCTCTGTAGATTCGAAGGGTGCATCCCGTCATGCATTTACAAGCCAGATAGAATCCACCAGTCGAAATTGAATTTGGTAACTTTATCCATTATTCAAAATCCTGAATATGTCAGATAAAAACCCCAAAACCTTGACATGGCACAGCATGTCCTTAACAAAAAGCACTAACTCAACCCTAGCCCTATGTTCAATAACAGTCTTTCGGTATGACTTTTCCTAAGATTGTTCACAATATCGTGAACATTTCTTATCTTTGTACTGCTAAAAATGGAGATAACCTTCGGCGATACCGATTTAGCAGGTCTTTATGAAGGCAAAAAACCGAAGCGGAAGGAATGGAAATCCAATGCGCAAATGGTAAAGCAGTTTATTAAAACGGTAAACTAAATGCGTGCTGTGACCACGGTAGAGCAGTTAATGCAATTTGGCGGGCTGCATTATAAAAAGCTTACCGACGATCCAGATGGTATGAGCGCAGTACGCATCAATAAGCAATACCGCATTCATTTTATGGAAATAGAAAATGATGAAGATCCACCGCGGGTCGTTCTTTTTCGAATAGAAGAAATAACCAACCACTATGAATAAGTCTCAACATAATCCATCAATCCCCCTTAGTGACCTTACGCCGGCTTTTCTTATTCATCCGGGTGAAATACTGATTGATGAATTAAAAGCACGTGATATTTCCCAAATTGAATTTGCCCAAACGCTCGATATACCGCGTTCGCAGCTCAACGAATACATAAAGGGAAAGCGGGATTTCACCACTGAGTTATGTTTGCTTGTTGCCAGGGCGCTGAGTATGGATGAGTCTATATGGCTCCAACTGAAGCAGAATTATGAAGTTGATAGAATAAAGATTGATGAGAAATCTGCTCAAAGACTTAAGGACACGCAGGAGTTGGCCTTCTTAGACCACCATTTGCCAAAAAAGTTCTTAAAATCTGTAGGTATTGTTTCCGAAGATAAAACGGAGACTTTGATCAAAGTCAGAAAATTGTACGATGTTGACCATCTATCCGCTGTGGAAGGTAAGGTAGAAGAGCAGCGACTGGCATATCACCGAAAATCGCAAAAAGCAAATGTCAATCTCGTTGCTTTGTTTACTTGGGAATTATTGGTTCAGCAAAAAGTCGAAAAGCTCAAAGTAGAACCTTTCAATGCCGATAGTCGGGAGGAAGTTATAGCCCAATTAAAAACCATTTTTAAGGAGAATAAAAACGCGTTTAAAAAGTCGGTGGCACTGCTTGCGCGAAATGGCATTAAGCTCATTCACCAGCCCAAACCAGAAAAGTGCGCTATTGACGGCGTTAGCTTTTGGAGCAAAGGCAATCCCGCTATTGGTCTATCCCTGCGCTACAACCGCATCGATAATCTGGCTTTTACGCTAATGCACGAGCTGGGTCACGTATATTTACATTTAGCAAATGACCAGGAACAGACTTTTATAGATGTTGCCGATGAAAATGAAAGCTATGGCGACAGCCCCAAAGAATTGGAAGCCAATATCTTTGCGCAAGATGCCTTGATTCCGCGCAAAGCATGGGAAGACTTTGAAATAAAGTATTTCAAACCCATTGAAAATGATTTTATAGCTTTTGCAGATGATTATGATGTTCACCCGGCTATTCCATTTGGACGGTATTGCTATAAAATGAAACAGTTTAATAAACGAACGAAAATAGATAGAACATTGCGGTGAAAGTAGATTAGGTGGAATGTGAGATCGGGGAAGTATGTGGCGTAAATATCGGTCAATCACCGTCTTCTTCAACCTATAATATGGATGTGGGTATGATTGCCATTTATTCAAAGAAACGCAGAGTTTGAAGTTTTTTTTGTGTGCCCCCGGGTATTTCTTCGGAGATATAATTTGCCAATTTCAATAATCTTTTATTCTCGTAGCACATTATGTTTTACAATTCCCGGGGTCGGCCTACCGCCTGTATCCCACCATCCATCTGGGGCAGGCCTTTGGATTTAAGAAATGAGCTATCGCTATTTCTAAATCAAGCCCTGCAACCCAGAGTGAAAGGCGGGGATGCCGGCGTGCGTCCTCACATGAGCGAATGTGCTAGAACCCATACATCTAGTCATTATAACGTTATTAGCAAACCTTTATCATCTTACCCTAAGGGAATAACGCCTTGAGCTGAACACCTTACAATGTTAAGAGCAGACACTGAACATCTTCACCCAGCTGGTTATTGTCTAGACCCGAACATCTTATACCGTTAAGTGCAAACACCTAACCGCTTCACCCAACGGGTTATGGTCTTGACCCGAACACCTATTTGGTTTTTCGCATTCCCATTTTGCTTTTTCTAATTCCCTTTTTGCTTTTTCCAACTCCCTATTTGCTTTTTCTAACTCCCATTTTGCTTTTTCGTATTCCCATTTTGCTTTTTCGGATTCCCTATTTGCTTTTTCGCATTCCCATTTTGCTTTTTCGTATTCCCATGACAGTAAAAGGCGGGTATTGTTATGACGCAACCGGTCAAGCCGTTTTGGGATTCTCTAAATCGTTTATTGAAAAAATGGAGACCTTGAAAGACAAAAACTTTGAAGTGAATAGTGTGAAGGTTAATTTTATTATTTACTGGATGAAGACGGGTAAGGAGGATGAAGTGAAGGTTGTTTTGCCGCATGTTGTTTTTGGGAGGGTCTGAAAAGTTTTGTTCAATCTCCCCGTTGTTTTTTATATCTTTACTCGCATGATTGAGTTGATAAAATCAAATAGCAATGCGTTGAATGCAATATGTGCAAAGCACTTTGTTGCGGAATTATACCTTTTCGGGTCGGCTCTTACCGGCGTTTTCAGTGCAGATAGCGACCTTGATTTCGCCGTACTTTTCAGTGAATCTTTACAGCCATTAGAACATGGAGACGCATTCTTCGGACTTAAAGATGATTTGGAAACCTTGTTCAATAGACCGATAGATTTGATTTCTTACAGGGCATTGAAAAATCCGATATTCAAAAGTGAACTGGATAAAACAAAAGTGTCATTGTATGCTGCGTAAGGCCGTTTTAAAATATATTCTCGATTTGGAGGTTGTAATTGCTGAACTCGAACAGATTATCGAAATCTGCGATGGTGATTATACGAAATTTAGTTCAAATTTTATGGCGGTTAGAGCAGTTGAAAGGAATTTAATGATAATCGGCGAAGCCATTTCAAAGATTCTAAAAACAGAACCGGAAATTAAAATTGCAAATTCAAAACTTATGATCGGACTTAGGAATATGATTGTTCATGCTTATGATACGATCGACCCTACCACACTTTGGCGAATTCTAATTAAAGATTTGCCCGTGCTGAAGCTCGAAATCGCAGAAATTAAGGGATGAATTTTATAAATCTGAGCAACTTTTCTATCTTTTCTTTAAATTATTATATTTGTTGATTAGAGGTTTGTGAGAAACACAGAGTTGAACATTCCTATATCCATTCAAAGGTTAAAAAAAATCACGTCTGTTCCGATAAGCCAAGTCGCGTTGCAGACTTCTATTTTATTAGATGGCATTTGAAGAAACACTTATTGTTATGAAAACCGCAAAGCTATCCCATTTTTTAATCATTATATGCCTATTGATTACGTCATCATTATCCGGTCAGGTTCCTGTATTAGAGTGGGTAAATCAGATAGGAGGGGTAAATGATGACAATGGCGCTGCACTAGCTCTGGATGCATCCGGGAATGTCTATACTGCAGGAGAGTTTAGAGAAACTGTTGACTTTGACCCGGGAGCGGGAACAGCTAATCTCACTTCGATGGGGAATGCTGATATCTTCATTCAAAAAACGGATGCCGATGGGAATTTCGTTTGGGCAAAACAAATTGGAGGGACTTCAGTGGTAAAAATAGAATCTATCGCTCTGGATGATTCAGGCAATCTATATGCTACAGGTCATTATGGAGGTACAGCAGATTTCAATCCGGGAGATGCAGTATTTAATCTTTCTTCGGCCGGAGGCACCGATATTTTTATTCTCAAACTTGATCCCAATGGTGATTTCCTTTGGGCAAAACGCATAGGGGGAAATGGTAATGATAGTGGTAATGCACTAACTGTTGATGGGAGCGGAATGATATATATTATAGGTAGATTTGAAGAAACTCCTGATTTTGATCCGGGCGCTTTAATCGTTAATCTAACCTCAGCCGGAAGTGCGGATATCTTTATTTTAAAATTGGATACCGATGGGAATTTCGATTGGGTTAAACAAATGGGGGGAAGCGGTTATGATAGCGGGAATTCAATAGCTATGGATCCTGTATATGGTATTTATACTACAGGGAATTTTCAAGGGACTGTAGATTTTAATACCGGAGCCGGAACAACCAATCTGACCTCCGCGGGTCTATCTGATATTTTTATTCAAAGATTAAACCTTGCCGGAGATTATGGATTTGCGCGCCGTATCGGAGGTTCTGGTTTAGATTTAGGAGCAGCAGTCGCTGTAGATTATTACGGAAATGCATATGTTACCGGGCTTTTTGAAGGAACCATGTCATTCTACGTTGCTCTCGGAACACAATATCTCGTGTCGGCAGGTGGAAGCGATGGGTTTATTATGAAATTTGATGTCAATGGGAATGTAGTAATTAATTATGATTGGCTTGGTAATGTAACCTGGGCAAAACGTTTTGGAGGATCAGGAAATGACGGAGGTTTATCCATAACCCTGGATGGAGATCGAGATGTTTATGTCACAGGACTTTTTGCAGAAACTGTAGATTTTAATCCGGGGTCGGGAACGACGAATCTTACTTCAGCTGGCAGTGCAGATATTTTTATTCAAAAATTAGATGTCGACGGAGATTTCATCTGGGCCAAACGCATGGGGGGCGACACGTATGATCAAGGCCAATCCATTGTTGTTGATGAAACTGATAATGTATACACGACCGGATATTTTGGGAATACAGCGGATTTCGACACCGAAACGGATAGCCTGACTTCGGTGGGAGAACGGGATGTTTTTGTACAAAAAATATCTCAATGTTTTCCCACACCACCTATATCAGACAATCCTTCTCTGCCTGAACTGACCGACCAATGTTCCGTTGACGCACCTGCTGCCCCTACTGCCAATAACGGGTGTGGTACGATCTTTACAGCAACCACCAATACAACCTTTCCCATCGCTGCCTTGGGGACAACATTAATTACTTGGACTTACAATGATGGTATGGGGAACATCGTTACGCAAACCCAGGATGTTGTCATTACAGGAGATGTAACTGATCCTGTGGTTGATGTAGAAGATTTACCGGAGATAACTAACCTATGTGGAGAGCCGGTTACCGTTACTGCACCTACTGCCACGGATAACTGCGCAGGTACGCTGACGGGTACTACCGACACGACGTTCCCGATCACCACTCCGGGATCAATCACAACAATTACCTGGACTTTTGATGACGGAAGTGAGAACATCATCACACAAACACAAGATGTAATGATTACACTGGATTTTATTGCTCCTGTGGCTGATTTAGATGTATTGCCTGATGTAACAGATGAATGCTCGGTAGCTTCACTCACTTCGCCTGCTGCAACTGATGGTTGTTCGGGAGCGATCATTGGAACTACCACCACGGTTTTACCAATCACCACACAGGGTACCACGGTGGTTACCTGGACATATACTGATGAAAATGGTAATGTGCTTACACAAGATCAAAATGTTATTCTCACTGATACAACTGATCCTGTACCGGATATTGCGTCGCTTCCCGATGAGACTCAATGTAGCGAAGCTACACTTACCGCCCCGACAGCCACAGATGATTGCGCCGGTAACCTCACCGGTACTACGTCAACATCTTTCCCCATCACAGCTCCGGGAACCACAGTTGTTACCTGGACTTTTGACGATGGGAATGGGAATTTTGTCACGCAGGATCAAAATGTAAGTATCCAGGATGTGACAGATCCCGAGCCAGATGAAATTTCACTTCCAGATTTGATTGAATGTGCTGAAGCTACTCTAACAGCTCCCACTGCAACTGATAACTGTGCTGGTACGCTTATCGGTACTACTTCTACATCTTTCCCCATCACAGACCCGGGAACCACCGTCATTACCTGGACTTTTGACGATGGGAATGGGAATATAGTAACTCAGGATCAAAATGTAATAATTGGTGATGAGACCAATCCATTGCCAGATATAGGAAACCTGTCTGTTATTTCGGCAATATGTGAGATTTCTATTTCAGATGCGCCTGCTCCGACAGCCACAGATAACTGTGCCGGTGTGATTACTGCATCTCCAAATATCGAATTCCCCATTACCGACCTGTCAACCACAGAGATTGTCTGGACATATGATGATGGAAACGGCAATGTTATTACACAAAACCAGGATGTCAACTGGACATATATCGATATCACAACTTCTTTAACCGGCTTTACGATCACTGCCAACCATGCGAATGGAACGTATCAATGGTTAGATTGCGATGAGAATAATGCGCATCTTTCCGGTGAAATAAACCAGTCGTTTACCCCAACTATCAATGGAAATTATGCAGTTGAAATTACTGCAGATGGTTGTGTGGATACTTCAGCCTGTGTTCTTATTGCTACAGTGGGATTAAATGAAATTGACCACAATATAAAGTTGAGGGTATACCCCAATCCTTCCACCGATATTTTTAACATCACGTTTGAGAAGCCGATACATGATGTCGTATTAACCATTACCGATACCCAGGGAAAAGTCGTTTCCTCCAAACAAATTCAAAAAGCACGGAATACAAGTATAGAAATAAACGAAGCTCCAGGTATTTATTTGCTCACGATCCGATCAGACGAAGGCCAAAAAACAATAAAACTTAATAAGCAATAAAGTTTTTTTGATGTGATGAAGTAGTGAATTGTTTCTTTGCTGATGTGGTGATGCGTTGATTAAAAATTAAAACAGATACACGGTAATTATCTTTCATACGATTTAAATTTAAGTAGATAATTCCGGAATAGAAATCAGAGTTCGTGGTAAGTCCGGAAATATGGATTTGACACCAGTTAATTATGACATCAGTCAGATAGCGGCTATACTTAAAAATGTAGAAGATTTATTATTTCCTACGAGCAAAAGGGACAGACCACTCGTAACTTACAATATTGAAGAAGGTTCTGTTCGACATATTTTTAAAACATCTATTTAGACGGTGATTGGTTTTAGCGCCGTCTTGGCTCAGGTTCAATCTGCTAATTCTATAGATTTTCTGGATTTAAAAACAGCCAGGGCATTTGAAAATATTCAAAGCCTTGCGCGCCATAAAAACTATGAATTTGAGATTAAAACTTCACTTAAGGATACCTATGAACTCGTGATCAACCCCACTACACATTTTGATCGTGTTGAGAATATTTGGGTTGAAGCTGAACTCTATTTCTATGGGACCATAAAGGATGCCGGAGGAAAGAATAAGGCTAATATCCATATCGATACATCTGAAGGATATGTAACCATTGCGACAGGCGAAGAATTTCTCAAAGGTCAAGAAGAAAACCTCTTGTATAAAAAATATGGAATCCGTGCCGTAGGACTCCAAAACATCGAAACAGGAGAAGTGGATACAAAGTCGCTGGAACTAAAAGAATTGATAGACTACAACCCTGCTTATGATTCCGAATATCTAAACGGGCTTATCCAACGCGCTAAAACAAGCTGGAAGAATATAGATCCCGACTCCTGGTTGCTTAATCTTCGCGGTGGATATGAAGCATAGTGTGTTTCTTGATACGCGTTTGTTTTATTCGTTTTCTTAACGAAGAAGACCCGCTTCATGCTCATGCACTTGGCTATTTCAAATACTTTCTGGAAAAGGAAATAATCCTTTAAGTATCCACGATTTCCATCGCAGAATATTGTGTAGGCGGACAACTCGAAGATCTGCCTTTAAGGAATATCCAAATTCTTCCATTTAATGTAAAGGATGCTCAGAGGACGGGTGAATTTGCTAAAATTATTTTTTCTGAAAATCAAATGAGTGCAGAAAAACTCTCGCCCAGAGCGATTATACCCAATGATTCAAAACTCTTTGCTCAAGCTGATATCGATAAAACGATTACTCATTTTGTAACGTCAGATCGGCGATCTAAAAGTACATGGGCCTTATTGAAAAGTAGAGTAAAACCGAAGTTTGAAATCATAAGTATTGAAGTGCCTTATGCGGAAGTGTTTGGGATTTTGGATTTGTGAAGTATTAGGTAAGACTACCGAACTTTCTCATACCTCACATAAAACTTGTCACTTCCCGCGAATTGGAAATAAGGCTGTGGGTTTAGATAATCCTGTCCGCATTTGTTCTTCTTATTGTATCCGATAAACATTCTTTCAGGATAGTTCGAAACCTTTTCAATATAGAATGCATTTTTCATTTCTACAGAAACGGAGTCGTCAATTAGGTAATTTAGTAGGTTGTAAAATTGATAAGGACTCTCTGATGGCTCAAAAGATACAGACGAGATTTTCTTATTGTCCGGATATGCCACGAAATCGCAATCGGTATAACGGAAATCAGTAACAGAGAATTGGGTGATGGTAATATGCGTCTTGGGAGGTAAAATACGTGTAGCCTTTTCAGCGATGGACGTTGAAGAACTAGTACTCGAACTTGCGCCAGCAGCCACCGTACCAGTACTCCAGTAGTAGGGTATAGATTGTGCAGCACCTGCGCTCACGGTCGCTTCCGAAGCTACAGTATATCGACGGTTTAAATAATAATCGTAAGCTTCTCCATTGACAACGAAAAATGATTTTGCTAAATCTAATGTGATATAAGCGTCTGTTTTATTATAGATAGTGAAGCCTGCATCCCCGCCCTGGCCCCATAAATCATAACTCAACCGGCAATATTCATCTTCAAATATGATGTGGTCTTCATCTTGTGTGCTGCCTGCAGATTTGGTTTCATACAACTAATAATAGTTTATTGGTGCACAAGAAGTGAATGCCAGAAATAAAAAGAGGAAGATATATGGCTTTTGCATAATTGAGGTTGTGGTTAATATTATAGTCAGGAAAGATATAAATAAAAAGAGATTTTTTTTGCTAATTTTCTAACACATCTTTCAGCAGGCTTATTAGACTGACCTTCTAAGCTGTTTACACCACCAAAACTGCGGCACTTAAATAGAAATGAGTCCTTAATTGAGTATTGGTTTTGAGGATATATTTAAAGTTTTTGATAAATTATTTAGACGATATGATTCTGAAAATGAGGATACTAAAATGCTGTTATAACCCGATTTTTAATTTTGTTTTTGAAAGTGATCGAATTTTTGGGTGATTTGAAGATTGATCATGAATTCTTGAAGGCTTGCAGAATAAAGACGAAGATTATTTATCTTAGCGGCTATCTTATTGATTAAGGCATAATCGTTCCTCTATGGAGACAGATGAGTTTAAATTTCCGAGTGATAAGAAATCATCAAGGCATCACTATATCCCAAAATTCCTCCTTAATGGTTTCACAAATTCCGATGGTAAGCTCTTTGTTTTTGATAAATTGAAAAATCGTGTATTAAATAAGCCGGTTAGCCCCAAGTGGATATTTTTTGAGAGAGATAGAAATACAATAGAAATAAATCAGATTTTGGAAAGTTCAATTATTGAAGATCTCCTATTTTCGAATGTTGATAATCTTACTAGCAAAGTCGTCAGGTATTACCAACAAGAAGCAATTGAAAAGCTCGACTTTAACTCAAAAAATACTGCTGAATTCGAATTCTTTTTAATTAATCTTTTTTGGAGAACACCAATGACTGATCACGCAGCGGGAGATATTATGGATAGATCGGTTATCAAAACAAAAGGTATCGATCCCGAAAAAATTCGAAACGATCCTGCCTACAGGAAAATTTATCGGGCTGCTCTTTTTAAGCATCATATTGATGAAATTATTAAAAGTGGAAAAAACATAAATAAATTAATTACAATTCATCAATCCTCTAATGAGATTTACTTGATAGGAGATAATCCGATTTTGTTTAGAAGAACACCGCATCTATTTAGCGAATTTGCTGAGATAGATTATTTAATAGCAGTTTCTTCTCAAAGATTATATTCACACACTTGTAGATCACTTAAAAACACGCTTAATAATCCACGAGCATATAATGCATCAGTCATTGATCAATCAGAAAGATATGTAGCGTGTGCGGATCGTGATTTCTTAAAAGAATGCGTACAAATTCATGATGAAGTAACGAAGGATGGATTGAATTCATCTGTAAAAGAACTCGCTTTTCAAAACGATTTATAGATGGAGTTTTAATGGGGTGTTTTAACCCTTTTTGCTGTTTTGATTTTTATGTTTGGCACTCATGTGGTATTCTTGTGATCAAACCAATAATATAGAATTGAAATGACTAAAATCTACTCTTACATTCTTAGAATTGACGATGGAGCTGCTCCCAATCCATTTGGTGATCTTTGTACACTGGCCATATGCAAACCAGCGATAAGACGAACAGCTTCAATTGGGGATTGGGTTATTGGTACTGGTTCTAAAAACACTAAACTTAGTGATAGAAAAACCTATGACTTTTCTAACAGCATTGTGTATGCAATGAAAATTACGGATGTCAAGACACTAAAAGAATATGATGATTTTTGTAAGAAATCATTGAAATGTAAACTACCAAATTGGCAATCAAAAGATTGGAAAAAAAGAATTGGTGACTGCATCTATAATTATGAGGTTGTTGGTGAGCCACAAATGCGTAATGGAGTGCACAATGAAGGTAGCAGAATAACTGATTTAGGTGGTCATAATGCTTTGATGTCAGATCACTTCTACTATTTTGGAGTAGAAGCTCGACCTCTGCCAGCAAACTTTAAAGATTTAATAAAGAAAAATCAAGGTCATAAAAAGGTCGAAAGACTTGACCTTATATCCGAGTTTGAAGGATGGATTAGTCAGTTCCAGAAGAACAAGCTTTACGCGGATCCACAAATGAAGTGGATTTTTGAAGACGACGCTTCTGAAAGTAATATTTCAGCTTGCTCAAAAGAAAAATTGGAGGATGACAAGGATGAAAGTGAAGAACCAGTTTGCTAACTCATATTTTTAAAAACTTGCAGAAGCACATTATTTAGTTAGAGAATGCCATAAAAAGGAGTGAAATCAATGAACTGGAAAAACCAAAGCTTAACTACAGAGAGACGATATTTTTAAAAAAGCTATAATCTGAAGTAGTCAATTGCAATTGCACGTCTTTTAAAGTGGCACCATTAATCCGAAATGAGTGGCACCGTCCGACCGAAATAGCCATCTGGATAACTCGGTTCAATTGGTGCCACCTATTCCGGTCTATGGGTGCCAGTGATTTCGGTTCAAACAGTGCCACTTTAATAGATCAAGAAATAAACCGCTATCTCGCAACTTAAAAAACTGCGAGATGGCACATCAACTTGATCCGATGGATTTGAAGCAAATAATTAACCTCCATTTGGAGTATCCACCCGACCATCCCATATTGCCTAATTCCCACCCCCGCCTGATCTTTGTCGAAAATAATTTTGATGAAGTTACAAGAAAAAATGTTTGCTCTGGTTCAAGCCTGGCAAGAGAGCGGAATGGT
>NZ_JAAGVY010000030.1 GCF_010686655.1 Cryomorpha ignava
CGGTAGAGACTGAAACTATGACCACTATGGCTGGCGACTGGGAAACACTCACTTTCGATTTTGCTAACCAAGTTGATGGTACAGCCGCTCTTAACTTTGCCAATACGTACAATAAGGCCTCTATCTTTTTCAATTTCGGAACAGATGGAGTCACTGCGGGTGCTCAAACTTATTACTGGGATGACGTAACTTTTGGAAGTGCTCCCGAGCCTTTTACAGTGGTTGATATTATTGCTAACAGTAATGATCACAACACGCTTGAGGCGGCACTAGTAGCTGCCGGACTTATCGATGCACTTAACGGCGACGGACCTTTTACTGTCTTTGCTCCTACAGATGAAGCTTTTGCCAATCTTCCCGACGGAGTTCTTGACGCTCTTTTGGCAGATCCTACTGGCGATTTGCAAGAAATTTTGCTCTATCATGTTTTAGGGATGGAAGTTCTGGAAGCTGATATTGTAGCTGGAGACCAAACAACCCTTCAGGGAGAAGCTGTAACGATTACTATTACTAGCGGGCAGGTTTTTGTAAATGATGCGCTAATTACTGTTACAGATCTAATGGCTGATAATGGTGTTGTACACGTTATCGATGCGGTGTTGATTCCTGCAAGTATAATTATTGGGCTCGAAGATATTAGCAATAATACTTCCGTAAGTGTTTGGCCAAACCCTGTTGTAGACCAGCTCAATGTTTCATTTAAAGATGGGAACTTTGCCGGAGCTACCTTGCGTATATTTGATGTGGCAGGTAGATTAATTAAATCGGTAAATGTGAGTTCTTCTATTGTGAATGTTCAAACTGCTCCTTTTCAAGCGGGACATTACATTATGAGAATTGATACTCCACAAGGTGGATTCTACCACAAATTTGTGGTGACTAAATAGTGGCTCAATTGAGGCTTAAATCTGGATCATAAGTTTGATAGCCCATACAGACATGCGTTGGGCTATCGATCTTTCTTAACTGGACACCTATGTGTATTGACAAACTCTAGTTTGTGGCCATGCGAGGCCAAACAAAAAAGCAGCCTCATGGCTGCTTTTTTGTTATCAATAAATTCAAAAATCAATTCTCTTTAATCAATTTAAAGCTCGAGCTGCCCTTATCTCCGGTAGCGCGAATAAAATAAATACCCGAAGCGTATTTGCTCAAATCAATTTCCAGCCACTCGGCATTTGCAACAGGAATAGCTTTCAATTCACGACCACTTACATCGTACAAGCTAATCAAGTCTATGCCTGACGCTGACCCCAGTCCGATTTTGACATTGTCGGAAGCGGGATTTGGAAAAATGCTCAAATTGTATTGATCTGCATTATCCACTCCAACGAATACATTTTCGTCAAAACAAATTTCCAGGCTCCAGGCTTCAAAGCTTCCACCACCAGATAATTCAGAGTCTTCGAGTTCAAGCGTCCATATTCCGCTAGCTTCTTCGTCGGCAAAGGCCGAAAGTGACTCTAGCGGCGCATAAGCCAATCCAGAAGTGGGTGGACAGTCAATTTCTGCCAAACCATCATCTGAAAATGATAGATTAAAATCCTGATCGGACCCACAAACATTGGCAAACAAATCTACCACCGTGCCGGCAGGGCTGATCAATCGCGCGCTCAAATCGCTAACTCGGAAATGAGCTCCAGAGAGGCCGCTTACTCTCACAGTTTCAACATTCCCCGAAAGGGGCACCTCAATTTCTGACGAATATACTGTCGGAAGAGCAGATATGCTTACAGGCAAATCTATTGCCAGGTTAATTAAACAGGGTAAAGTTGAGAATGAGTATACCGCAGATGTAGCCTCTCCACATTCATTATCAGTGCGTACCCTCCAGAAAAGGGTTTCAACCGGTGGCAAATCCTGATAGAAATAATTGACATTGGTTAAACCTTCAAAAGATTCAAGCATATCGGAAAAAGCTGCGTCAAATGCAATATCAAGAGCGTAAACCGCAGCGGGCGAAATGCTTTGTTCCCATACAAAAGTAACTGAGGTAGCCACTTCGCTATTCAAGTTTTGGGGAAGCAAGAGTTCGGCTGCCGCCGGAGTCTCTTCATTTATATTCAGATTCATATCCAGATTAGATGCAATATTTCCAGATAACCCGTTGACAACAATATCGTAAGCACCCACGCTGGAAGCACCGCTGGCCGTGAGGGTAACTGTACTGCTTTGTCCAGGACTTATCGTTTCAGGGTTGAAAGTTGCGCTTACACCATTTGGCAGATTAGACACGCTTAGCTCAATTAAATCGCTAAACTCAAAAACAGGCAAGGCAGTAACACCAAAGGCCGTTTCGTTGTTTTCACAGACGTTTAAGAAAGTCTCGTTTGTAGTGAGTAGGTAGCTACCACCCTCGGCAAAACAGAGCTCAATAGACCAGTTGGTCAAAGACCCACCTGCTCCGTTCACCTGATCGAATACCTTCAGTTGCCATATCCCTTGCGAGTCTTCACCGTTAAAGTCAGAAAGCGCTTGCTCTGGCAGATATGACTGACCAGATGTCGGCGGACAATCTACATCTTCAGAAAAAGCAGCATCATCAAATCCAAAGTTGAAATCTGTATCGGAACCACAAACATTGCTAACGAGCGTTACCTCGGTGCCCTGTGGACTTTTAAGCTTGAAAACCAGATCGCTAACCCGGAAATGAGTACCTGCAATATTTGTAATATTCACATCGGTAATAATTCCACTGCTCTCCACTTCCAAATCTGATGCAATTACTCCGGCTGTTGCGGGGATAGCTTGGGGAACATCGTTGCTCTCAAATCCAAAACAAGAATGGGTAGAAAAGCTAAAAACATTAGAGTAATCTGATACTCCACAGGGTGTAGATTTCCGGACGCGCCAGTAATACGTGGTTTCAGCTTCTAAACCGGCAAGAAAAAGCACACTTTCAGAAAGGTTTTCGATATCGTTTACAATATCAGTAAATCCTGCATCAAGAGCCAGTTGAAATTGGAAAACTAAATTGGGCGATGAAGAAGAGCTCCAGCTAAATTCAACATCGGTTGAAACAAATTCTGCATTATTTTCTGGCGAGTTAAGCTCTGGTATAGAGGCATCTACTGCATTAAACCCAACTTGTAGCGGGAGGCCAACCTGCGTACCCATAGATGTACCGAGTACGACCAGATTTACTACCCCACTCTCTACTCCCGAGGTATTAGAAAGTGTGAGTGTTGTGGATTGGCCGGGCAATAAAGTAGTAGTACCGAAAGTAGTTGTAATTCCTATGGGATCGTTTTGCAACGACAATGTAACCGGGTCATCAAAATTGCCAACTGCCTCGGCAGTAATATTAAAAACTACATTATCGCCAATGCATACTATCTGCGATGAAGTATCGGAGGTGAGATAAAACCCTTCGGTAATGGCGTTTATTGTAAAATTTGAATTTGAAATATCAAAAAAGGTTCCGGCATCGTTCATCACCATTACTCGTGCGGTGCTGGTAGCACTATTTGGAACACTAACTTCTGCACTACCTGAGTTTGCAACATTTTCTGCTAATAGCACGGGGTATGAGGTGCCCCCATCTACCGAAAGGTAAATATCAACAATCTGACAATCAATAGGCAACTGATCAGTATTTGCTACATCCCAGGTTACAGTTTCTAATGTATAAGCATCCCATGCTATTCCGGAAGTGGTGGGATACGTTACTGTAAATGGCCCTGCATCTGCCACGACCGTCACGGTTGTATTTTCAAATTGGGTACATCCAGCGCTCGGCGAGTTGTCGCGCACAGTGACTCTAAAATTCATGTTTCTACCAACTGCCGGAAGGCGTTCCCATATTTGGGAAGCCGAGTTGGCAAGGGATGGCAATCGCGGAAAATAGCGTGTAGGGCTCAAATCAGGGTCGAATGATCTGAAGTTAGGGCCATTTGTTGAGCCGGCAGAAGGTGGCTGGGTTGAAATTTGACTATCAGTTTGCTCCCAGCAGTATGTCAATATATCGCTTTCATCCATATCGCTGGCTTGAGCAGTAAGCGCAAACGGAGTAGATATTGGGATGAACACATTTGTTGGTACACTCTCTATTTCTGGAGCAGTATTATCAATGCTGGTAATCACAGCACAACCATGAGATTCTATTTCGATTCCTATCTGGCGCATGCTCACCCCGTGGAAGTAGTCATCGCTATTATTTTGAACATCAGGAGAGCAAATTCCGGCATAAGCCATAATGGTAGATCCGCTACCGGGCTCTATGGCTGTTGAATTGTTGCGATTGCCATTGCAGGAATTATTAAAAGTGTGGCTGCCACCAAACTGATGTCCCATTTCGTGCGCCACGTAATCTATATCAAACGAGTCGCCAATAGGAGCTCCACTGCCGGTAACTCCACGCGCTTTTTGCAAACCACAAACAACGCCCAGACCGGCGAGGCCACCGCTATTTGTACCAAACACGTGGCCAATATCGTAGTTTTCCGAGCCTATTACATCATTTATATTTGTTTGATTTTGATTTATCATCGCCCCGGGATTTCCATTACTGTAAGGGTCCGTAGAAGCACTGGTATAAATAAGTGAAGTGGTATTTGCAATGAGCTCGAGCGTAACACCAAAATCGCGTTCGTACACCATATTTACTCTGTTTACGGTCGTTATAATTGCCGAAAGTGCATTTGGAACTGTTCCGCCTTGAAATTGAGTGTACTCGCCTGTGGCAGCAATAGCCAGGCGGTAAGTTTTCAGCTCACAATTATTATAGGGTATGGCAAGTTTTGATTCCTCAGGCACGTATTCACCATCTCCCCCATTTACCAGGCAATCTGCTGTTTTGTTTGCAATGTATTTTGAACGGGTGTACACAATATAGGCCTCTGTATCGCCTTCAAAAGCAGGATCTATAAAGATTGTTTCCTCGCCGGGCACTTTATACATGGCGTGTAGGCCTTTCGGCGAAAGGTCTAATTTTCCCCAGGTGCTATGGTTTTGAGTTGATACAATATTATAGGTTACTATTTCTGGGAATTCAGTCTGTAAGGCTGTGCTCATGGTTGTATTCTCAACCAGAAAAAAAGTTGAAAATTTCCCGTTTTCCGCAGGCAGTTCAATTGTATAATCCGTTTTTAATTGCAATATTTCCTCATAAATTGCCTGAAAATCTATCGTAAAATACTCTGCTTCGCGCGACTCAATAAGCGGTTTGTCAGAATGATTTGATTTGAGATGGTTTAAACTAACGCTGTTCCAGTTTTCCTGTGCAGCAGCAGAGAAATTTAAAAAACAAGCTAATAGAAAAGTCACCAGCACGGATGTGCGGAAGGGGTTTAATTTCAGGTTTGTCATAATAATATAATGGTTTCAAAAATCAAAAGTACATTCATCCTGCGGAGTAATCCAGTAGATAGTGCATGGAAAATAAAAACTTTAGTGCTATTCAAGGAATCCCGAAAAGCAAGAGTTTCTATTATCTACCATCTGCTCTCAATCCATCAATTCGTTCAATGATAGCAGTTTGCTCATCTTTGGCAATTTTAAATTTTGGATCTGCTTGTTCAATTTCGGAGGGCGGCTCTTCATCGGGAATTTTGTAATGCAGTACATATACATAAGCATATTCCAGCATGGGCATATCCATGGCAATGTCGCCGCGGATATATCTAATTATATCTTTCCGTTTGCGAATGCCTTCGAAAATGGCAGGCACAGTTTCGTTTCCACGGTTGTACAGACCTTCAAAAGCGATTAAGCTCACAACGGCGTTTGGATTTCCGGTAAGAGCCAGTAATTCATCGTCGGTTGCTATGCGCATCAGTTTCAAGCGCCGGGCATAGGCGGGATCCATTTCCTGCTTTCTAGCAATCTGCTCGGTTCCTATGTAATTATCGGCCGTTATTTTTTCTACAAGCATTTCTACTTCTGCACTAATATTCATTGGCTTTTTTTCCGATTCTGACAATTCTACTTTTGACCTGCATGCAGATGAGCAAAGTAAAACAACCATAAAAAGACAAGAAATACTCTTTTTCAAATAATTATACCGGTACATATGAGTTCTTTAAAATATAGTACTGCCTTAAACTGCAGCCTTAAATACAAACCTCAGATTTTCTTTTTTAGTTGAGCTTTCCGAAAAAATCAATTCTGTGCACTGCGTCCTTCCGGAAATGGAATCGTAAGCTCCTGACCAGGAAATATTTTATCCGGATCTTTCAGCTGGTCTGTATTCGCCTCAAAAATACGCTTGTATTCCATGGGTTTACCATAATACGCTTTCGCGATTTTTGAAAGTGACTCGCCACTTTTTACGGTGTGCTTCGCGTAATACTGATGATTAGAAACTTTTATATCGGCCTCAATATCAGAAGGATTTTCACCGCCAATACGCTTTATTTCATCCCACATCAAGTCTTTCTCGCGCAAAGTGTTTACTGTTCCACCTACCCTCAATTTCGATCCGGATTCTTCTACATAACCATCCTTAACATTCATTTTTTCGCCCATATTCAATACGGGTTGGTACTTTTCTTTTACGCTCATAATTCTTGATTTAAAAATTAAATTTGTCAATTTCAAAATTTGAGATTGCAACTCGCAAGTTAGCATTTCAAACTTGTGTAATTTTACGATTTTAACCTATCAATTCTTTCTATGCCTGTATTTATTCATCTCGCTAATCTAATCATTCCCAAATCGATAGTTGAAGCAAAATATCCCGGCGGTATAAAAAGCTTTAAAGCCGAAAACGACTTTGATGGCGAAAATCACAACCAGCAAGATGATGAATTGTTCAGCATTTCAAGAAAGTTCATCCATGAATTTGACATTGGAATGCTCATCCAAAAAGGATTTGATTACGATAAGGAAAACCATTTCTCAAATGATTTTGTGCTACTTCCGCGAAAGGGAAAAGCACCGTGGCAGCCTGAATGGTTAGAACAGAATGGCGTTTTTGCCTGGCATACCTCCAGCCATCCCGAATCAATAAAACGGGCAAACTTTATAGCGCACGAGCTCGATGCCGAAACTATTAAGCGCAGTTCAGATCTCGGGGTAAATCTATTGCTACCTATTCGCAGAGATCAGAGCGATTATTACCCGAAGGATTAATTTAATATGACGACCGACGTATGTCGCCGCTATCGGGCGCAGAACCGTCATTCCAGAAAAAATCAGGATGTGCTTCTTCACGTATTTGGGGCAATTGTGACAAGGGCAAAGCTTTGTATGAGGATGAAGTCATAGACCAAAAAACGATCAAGGTCATATCGGGTTCATCGTTTTCTATGAGATCTACGTCGATTATAAATTTCTGCTTTGGATTAATTCCTTTTGGCACTACACCGCTTATATAGATGATTTTCTCAACCAGACCATCATTAAACTTTATTACATGGTCTATCCCTTTTTCTATGCGCCAAGGTATTTCGTATTTACATTCGTAATAAACCAGCCCGTCTCTATTCTTTTTTTTTGGCGGAGCCAGATAAACATCCTCCCGGCTGGTAATACCCTGCGCAACAACAGAAGCTATGGCAATGCTTTCTGAATAAATTGTACCCTTAATTGTAAGTTGAGCCAAAGCATCTCCATACCCGCCGAGGAATAATAAAATAATTGTGAATAAAATGTAGAATCGCTTCATAAACGCAAACTGACTTGTATTATGTCAAACTTATCTCTCACACTAAAATGGAAGATCAGGCAGGAAGTAAAAGGATGAAAAACCCTTTGAATGCGGTGAAAATAGCCAAATTCTTATGGCCTAAAATCACTATCAACATAAAATCTTAACATTTTAGTGTTATCTTTTTCATGGATTCAGTATTGCGATCAATTTTTTATGAAAACTAAAAGAGATTGCTGTCGGTCTGAATAGCATCGCATTATGGATGGTAAAAAGAACAATTACAGGATCTACACGAAGACCAAAATCCACAGCCTGACTCAATTTAGTTTCAAAACAAGAACCGGAACATTTCAATTTAATTGCAACATGATTAATATAGAATCACCGTTGCAAGAAAAATGTATCAAGCTATATGTCTGCGCGTTAGCTCTCCGACCTATCAATTAAGATGAAAATATCTGAATAATTTCTTTCTTTTTTCATTCTTTTTTTTCATTTTAGAGCGCTTTCTTGTGATATGCAGTCGGGTAGATGAGAGAAGACGCTGCGCATCATTAGTGAAATAAGATTTCTATGGAACAGAATTTTAAAAAGGAATTAAAAGATATTACTCAAAACCTCATTGTGCAGCCCATACACACGGAAGCACGAGTTCCATTTGATTTTCACTCCTATCCCCTTTCTGCCAATCAGGCATTGTATGTGCTTTCTTTAAAATCAGGCGAATTGATTTATCAGCGCAATATTTTAGCGCTGTTGGGCTATCACGAACAGGAATTTAATTTTGACTCGCCATTTGATTTAATCCACGAAAATGATTTTCCGATAGTAAAAGATATAATTAAAAACACGCTGGCTTTTTCGCGAGACTACGGCTTGCCAGAAGAGTCTGTACTTTGCATTACCTATAGAATGCTTAAAAAAGACGGAACTTATATTAGAGTACAGCGGCTTTCAGGGATTTGCCCAAATCCCGATGGCAACTCCCTAAGGTACAACTATTCCATACTTCAAGACATTACCTATATGGGAATGAACCCTGATGTGCATTGGGACTGGAATAGTCCCGGATTAAATAAAGGAGCCTATATAAATGCGATAAAAATTCAACCCGTCGAAAATTTGACCAAAAGGGAAAACGAGGTTATGGAATTAATCCTCGAAGGAATTGATGGATACGCAATCTCCAAAAAGCTTGGAATTAGTTACAACACCGTAAAGACACATCGCAAGAATATATTCCAGAAAACAGGGTGCAGCAGCGCTCCTGAATTAATGCACTATATAAGAAAAGGGGTCTTTCGTCGAAACTCTTGAAAAACTTCTTTTCACTTACTGTTCAATTGTTTAGATTTGTCGCGTTGTAACTTTTTACCCATCAAAATTACCAATTGAATGAAAAATTTGACCATTACGCTTGCGGGTATTTTATACCTCGCCACATCACTCTATTCCCAAGATTATTTCTACGATGAAGACCGCCCTCTGGCAGTCTCTGAAAATGCAAAAGAACTGGTTGTTCACTTAAACACAGCCGAAGCATTTTCGAAACTCACAAAACAAATTCCATCCGGATGGAAGCTCGTGAAGCAAATTGAAAAATACCAAATGGTGGTTC
This sequence comes from Cryomorpha ignava, assembly GCF_010686655.1. Classification (GTDB taxonomy): domain Bacteria; phylum Bacteroidota; class Bacteroidia; order Flavobacteriales_D; family Cryomorphaceae; genus Cryomorpha; species Cryomorpha ignava. Next base: position 9,210 of record NZ_JAAGVY010000030.1, read on the forward strand.
TTGAATCTCCGTCAAATCTCCCTGAAAATTTCTCGCTTACCGATCTTGCCGGTTATTCGGATTTGAATATTAAAGACGAAAATTTCGCTATTCAGCTTGACGACGGATTTAATCTTTGGCTAGGTTATCAATTGCTGCTTGAACCTAAAAACGGAGTATCCATACCAAATGATATTTCGGGTTTAATGGAAAAATTTGGCGGAAGCTTTTACCGCGATGACTTTGGAAAGTTTATTATTGAAGTCACCAACCCCAAAAATTCGCTGCTTTTTGCAAATGCACTTGTTGAAAACGGATATGTAAACTGGGCCCATCCCAATTTTTACGCCAATCATACCAAATACAGCGACCCCTTGTACCCATTTCAATTTCAAATGAATAATACGGGACAATACATTAGCGGTACCAACAGCCTGAACGATATAGACTGCAATGCCGCCGAAGCATGGGGTATTACTACTGGAAGTTCTAGTATTACAGTTGCCGTAATTGACGATGGTATGGAAAGCCACGAAGATATGGAAGATGCAAATGGAAACAGCCGCCTTATTGCAGGCTTCACTCCATCAAATGGAGCAGGTGGCACCCCATATTCTAGCGGCGCTCACGGTATGGCCTGTTCAGGTATAATTGGTGCTTCACACAACGATATTGGTGTGCGTGGCGTAGCTCCAGGAGTAAAATTTAAATCTGTAAATATCTTTGAAGGAAGCGAAACGACAAATGATTTGGCCAATGCATTTACCTGGGCCAAAAATCAGGGAGCAGATGTAATGAGCAATTCTTGGGGATATACCTCTTGCACATTAAGCCTTTCGGCGTTGAATTCTGCAATTACCGATGCCAAAAATAATGGGCGCGGTGGAGCTGGAAGTGTTATTGTTTTCGCTTCAGGAAATGGATATAAAACCTGTGTTGATTATCCTGCAAAACTTAGCTATGTAATGGCAGTTGGGGCAGTAACAAATCTAGGTACACATTCTAACTACGCCAATGAAGGCTCTGATCTTGATATCGTTGCACCAAGTAACGCTGCTCCCGGACAAGCAGGCGCAGGTGTACGTACAATAGATCGCGAAGGATCAAATGGCTACAGCTCTGGAAATTATACCAGTGGTTTTGGAGGTACGTCTGCCGCCTGCCCTGTTGTAGCAGGGGTTGCAGCACTTATTCTCTCTCACGATCCCACCCTTACCGAATTAGAAGTGAGAAATCTTATTCAGAGTACGGCCTCCGACATGGGAACTTCTGGATTTGACAATACTTATGGATACGGGCGTGTAAACGCTTATCAGGCCTTAATGCAGATAGGTGGAACACCAGCGCCGGTTTGCAATCTTACTGTCTCAAACTATCCTTACTACATGGATTTCGAAAACGGATTGAGCGGCTGGGCACAGCAAGATAACGACGATTTTGATTGGACGCTGAAAACAGGATCGACAAGCTCTTCAGTCACAGGACCTACTTCGGCATATCAAGGCAATTTTTATCTGTACACAGAAGCCTCGGCACCGAATTACCCCAATAAAACTGCCGGAATTTTAGCGCCTTGCTTTGATTTAACAGGCATAGACAATCCTTCGCTAAACTTCATGTACAATATGTATGGTGCAGCAATAGGCCAATTAAGCGTTGAAGCGAGCACGGACGGGCAAACCTTTACGGAAATATGGTCGCTATCCGGAAATCAGGGCAATGCCTGGGAACTAGCAAACATTAGCCTGGCAGCATATACCGGCGAGAGCACCTTTAGTTTTCGAATTATAGGAACTACAACAAATAATTATACAGGCGATATAGCCATCGACGATTTATCAGTCACTTCGGGAGTCATTGCCCCTATTGCGAGCTGTACCACAACAATTGAAAATTATCCCTACGTTGAAAGTTTTGAATCTGCCGTTTCGCTATGGCAAAACTTGGAAAATGATAATATCGACTGGACAAGGGATGCAAGCGGAACACCTTCAAACTCAACCGGCCCCATAGCTGCTGCCGATGGTACTTACTATTATTATATAGAAGCTTCATCGCCAAACTATCCGGCAAAGACGGCTGTGTTGGAATCTCCGTGTTTTGATGTTACCGCAATTTCAGATCCGGTAATTACTTTTGAAACAAATATGAACGGTGCTGCCATGGGTACTTTAACACTGGAAGCCAAGACCGAGACAGGCGACTGGACAAGTATTTGGAGCCTTAGCGGAAATCAGGGTAGCGACTGGCTTTATCAGCAAATAGGCCTGGCAGATTATGCAAATGAAACGGCCTTGAAATTTCGATTTACAGGTTCTACAGGCACTTCTTTTACAAGCGATATGGCTTTGGATGCGATTTTTGTTGGTACCGCTCCTGCGGAAACCGGTGGTGATTGCACATCAACAATTGCTGCATTTCCGTATTCAGAAGGTTTTGAAACGGTAGCTACAGCGTGGATTCAAGGCAATTCCGATAATCTGGACTGGACACGAAAAACCGGCACCACAACCTCGTCAGGCACCGGACCGGGAAATGCCTTACAGGGATCATACTATTATTATATGGAAGCTTCATCGCCAAACTATCCGGCAAAATCTGCCGAACTGATCTCACCTTGTTTCGATTTTTCAGCAGAGACGAATGCAGCTATCGACTTTTCGTATCATATGTATGGAAGTAGTATGGGAGATTTGAAACTCGAAGCCAGAAATGGAAACGGCCCATGGCAATTGCTTTGGTCAATAACCGGTAATCAAGGAAATAACTGGATTACAGAAACTGTGTCGCTTAACGATTTTAGCGGAAGCGAAAACATAGCACTTCGCTTTATTGGCACAACCGGCACCAGCTTTGCAAGCGATATAGCAATAGACGGAATACAGGTTTACACCAATACAACGGCGACAGCCTGCCTACCCGAAGATTTTACCAATAACGTTAACTCATATGGCGGCTCACAAGATGCGGGCACTCACAGCGTATCAGGAGGAGGAAGCACCATTTCAATACAAAACAATGCTTGGAAATACGCGCCTTTCAATTACACAATTACAGCCAATACCATGCTCGCTTTCGAGTTTAAAAGCACCGGCCAGGGAGAAATACACGGAATAGGTTTTGATACGGACAATAATATTTCCAATACGCTCACCTTTCAACTTTATGGAACGCAAGCGTGGGGGATTTTGAATTACGAAAATTATTCAGGTTCAAACTGGCAGTCGTACACCATTCCGGTAGGGTCATTTTTTACCGGAACGTATAACAGACTTACCTTTGCTTGTGATAACGACGGTGGAACGGGTGACAACTCGCAATTTAGAAATATTGTTATTTATGAAAACGGAAGCTGCACGCCCGGGATTTCAATCAATACCTCAACTGTGAACAATGCAATTATTGGTACAGAAAATGAAACCGTCTCTACCTTTGTAGTTTATCCCAATCCGGCGTCGAATTTGGTTCATATTACCATAAATAATGTCCGAGAGCAAGGGTCTATCGCCCTTACAGACATTAGCGGCAAGGTATTGAGGGTCATTAAACTGCAAACAGAAAACACCGACTTAGATATCAGTAATTTTGCAAATGGTGTTTATTTTATTCAATTGCTAAATGGCGACCAAATTTTGGAAACACAAAAATTAATCAAGACAAATTAATACTTTAGTAAATCGATTAGTAAAAAAGGGAGTCTGTTTCAGATTCCCTTTTTTGTTTACACATGGCGAGCGCTTTAATTTAAAGGTATTATCTTCGCAGCCGAAAAATAGTTAGTACAATCTGCCCCGGTTAATTTCTTAAGAGACCAATAGCGGGTAGAAAGGATAAGAATCAAATATTTAAAGAACAGCAAAGAATTAATTTTTCAGATATGTTAAACGCACCGCGCATTTTATATACCAAAACAGATGAAGCACCGGCATTGGCCACAGCCTCATTTTTACCCATTGTAAAAGCATTTACAAATACGGCAGGAATTACAGTTGAAACGCGCGACATCTCTCTCGCCGCTCGTATCTTGGCTGTATTTCCTGAAAAGCTAAGTGCTGATCAGCGGGTAGTTGATGCGCTGCACGAACTTGGTGAAATTGCCAAAACGCCGGAAGCCAATATTGTAAAATTGCCCAATATCAGTGCGTCCATTCCACAGCTAAAAGTAGCCATATCCGAGCTTCGGGAGAAAGGCTATAATATTCCGGAATATCCGGAGGATCCTGAAAATGACGAAGAAAAAGAGGTTAAATCGCGTTACGACAAGATAAAAGGCAGCGCTGTAAACCCTGTACTTCGCGAAGGTAATTCAGACCGTCGCGCACCTCGAGCCGTAAAAGAGTACGCACGCAAACATCCGCACTCTATGGGCGAATGGAGCAAAAAATCTAAAACCCATGTGGCCAGCATGGATCATGGTGACTTTTATGGAACCGAGGTTTCAAAAACCATGACCAAGGCCACAAAGGTTAATATTGAGTGGATTAACCAAGATGATGTAACGCATATTTTAAAGCAAGACTTGGCTCTACTAACCGGTGAAATAATTGATGCTTCTGTAATGAGCAGAAAAGCATTGTTGGCATTTTTGAAAGCTGCAAAAGCCGAGGCGAAAAACGAGAAAATCCTCCTCTCCATTCACCTGAAAGCCACAATGATGAAGGTTTCCGACCCCATTATTTTTGGCCATGCCGTAACCGTTTACTTCAATGAGCTTTACGCAAAACACCATCGTATATTTGAAGAGTATGATATCGACCCGCGAAATGGATTCAACGATTTACTGGTTGCTATTGAAAATATTCCTGAAGTAAAACGTCACGAGATAGAAGGCGATATTGCAAAAGCATACCAAGAAGGGCCTGACCTGGCAATGGTAAATTCTGATAAAGGAATTACAAACCTCCATGTGCCGAGCGATGTAATCGTAGATGCTTCGATGCCAGCGATGATACGCACATCAGGTAAAATGTGGAATAAAAAAGGTAAGCTGCAAGATACACTCGCCATAATTCCAGACAGAGCTTATGCCGGATTGTATAAGGAAACGATTGATTTTTGCAAAAAACACGGTGCCTTTGATCCCCGCACGATGGGAAGCGTTTCAAACGTGGGGTTGATGGCTCAAAAGGCCGAAGAATATGGCTCTCACGATAAGACTTTTGAAATAGAAGGCAAAGGTAAAGTGGTAGTTAAAACCGAAGACGGGAAAATTATCATGTCTCACGATGTGGAAGAAGGCGATATCTGGAGAATGTGTCAAACCAAAGATGCACCTATCCGCGACTGGGTTAAACTTGCAGTAAACAGAGCGCGAGCTACCGGCACACCTACCATTTTTTGGCTGGATTCCAATCGAGCACACGACAATGAGGTTCTTAAAAAGGTGAAAGCCTATCTTCCGGCGCACAACACAGAAGGTCTTGATATTCAGATTATGTCGCCCATTGAGGCTACTAAGTTTTCGCTTCAGCGCATGAAAGATGGAAAAGATACCGTTTCTGTAACCGGAAATGTATTGCGCGATTATGTAACAGACCTCTTCCCTATTTTGGAAGTAGGCACCAGCGCCAAAATGCTTTCTATTGTGCCTTTGATGAATGGAGGTGGATTGTTTGAAACCGGAGCAGGTGGGTCTGCACCAAAACACGTTCAGCAATTTCTCGAAGAAGGACACCTTCGCTGGGATTCACTTGGAGAGTTTTTGGCTTTATCAGCATCGCTAGATCATTTAGGAAATTTCGCAAATAACCCCCGGGCTATAATTCTAGGCGAGGCACTTGACGAAGCCAGCGGAAAATATCTTGATACCGATAAATCTCCTTCGCGAAAAGTTAATGAGCTAGACAACCGAGGAAGCCATTTTTATTTGGCAATGTATTGGGCAGAAGCTTTGGCAAAACAAGAAAAAGACAAAGAATTAAGCTCCTTTTTTGGTGAAGTTGCTAAGAAGCTAAAAGACAATGAAGACAAGATAATCGCTGAATTGCTTGCCGCTCAAGGTCATCCGGTAAACATCGGCGGTTATTACGAACCGTTAGATAAAATGGTAAACGACGCTATGCGACCAAGCGCTACTATGAATGAGATTTTGACGTGGTAGATAGTTTTAGCTGCAAGCTGTAAGCCGCAAGCTTCAAGTAGCATTTGTCTTTAGCTGCGCGATTTTCTTGCAGCTTAAAGCTTACGACCGAAGGAAGTCCGTATGGATAGCTACCAAAAACTTCCAAAACCAAAAGCGCACCGGAAACTCCCGATGCGCTTTTCTAATTAAGATTGGTACACTATCTTATTGAGTTTATTTCATACTGATTAATTTACCGGTTTCAACCTCTGTATTGTTCATGTAGAGTTTATAGATGACAATACCCGTGGGTAAATCTGCGCTTTGTACAGTGAGGTTAACCTGTTTTTCAGCAACTTGTGTTTCAAACACGAGTCTGTATTTATTATCTAAATTGGTCGGTCAGCATTGTCGTGACCATTTCATGTTTCAATCTCATTCTAATACGGGAAAATTCAAAATTTCTTATTAACTTTCATGCTTAGCAATACTAAAGTAATTCTTCTTCATAAGGTTAAGTTTTAAAGGATTTACTTGCGGTGCTAAAAAAAAAACCAATTTAGCAAGGATTAAGTAAGTTAATTTTATGAAGTGGATTCTCTTTTTGACATTAGCATTTTTCTTGTATAAACCAACATGGGGTCAAAATCTTTTTGTCGAAGAGTGTTTTGTGGGTGGTGTTACGGTTGCTGGTAGAACTTCTTTATCAATAACTGATGGTTTTTTTAAAATAAAATGGGAGAATAATTATAGTTTAAAGGCGGCTTATGCTTTGTCATACAGATTTAGATCACCTCCGTCAACCGAATTTATGGTGAACGATAATACATTTATTTGGGATTCCTCCAATCAATTCGGTGATCAACAGGCTGGGAATATCTCATCGGATTACTTCGCCGTAAATGTTCTTGATATTACTAATCAAATAGAAATAAGTAGCGATTCATGTTATGTTTACATGAATGGCATAGATTATTCAAAAGGGTTCGAGCAAGCTTATTATAGTTTGGAATTCGTATTTCTATATGAGTCTCCGAGTATTTCAGACACTACATGTTTGAGAATTTACACTGCCTCTCAACCGCAGTATATACCTCAAAACTATTCTTTTGTACTTCCTGATTATAATCCATATAAAGATGTCGGATTTTCAATTTATTCTGATCGGCTCAATAATTTTTATGAAGATAGAACCTGCATCGGTATAAATGGTGATAATATAGGTTGTGTATATGGATGGGACAAAACGAATTTAGGCACGTCCGGTGTGAGGGGTCATTTCTATTACGAAAATGGAGAATTACAAGGTTTAGATGATGATACCGCCAATACGCGTGTATTTAAGAGTGATGGAATAGCCATTATCAACCAGTATTTAACTGATCAGCCTTTGCAACAACTTTATTTAAATCCTGTAAATTATAATAATCCGATCTGGGGTTTTAATAATCACCCCGCCTTCTTCATCGTGTACACCCCAAATTGCAGTCTCCCTCAAGGAGATATGCCACGCTCTCAATCTACCTGCCGCCGACAGGCACCAAATCGAGGCCAACCTGATTACACAGAACCCATAGAATTTAGCGCCATACCGGGCTATGACCATTACGCATGGACACCTGCCGCTGGTCTTAGCGATTCTACAATTGCCAATCCCATTTGCAATGCAGATAGCAGTGGCTGGTATCGGGTACGGATGTGGAACGATGATGAAGACGGTGCTTGCGCACAAACTATCCCTGTTTTTCTCACAGTCGGCAAAGTGCCGCGTCCAAAAAGTCTTCAAATAATTCCCAGCACCTGTCCCGCCAATACCGGCAAGATTATCTTTGGAGGAATGGACGGGAAAGCACCGTTTCAATACACTGTTAACGGAGAAACAAAAAACAGTTCCATGTTTGAGAATCTTGCGCCCGGTAGTTATGAACTCTCTGTGCAAGATGCCTTGGGATGTTTGTGGGACAGTACCGTGGTGCTTGATGTAAATCCGTTTCAAACAGCCGCCTTTTCGGCCAATCCAGATTCGGGTTACTCGCCACTTAAAGTCGTTTTTCACAACCAAAGTACCAATGCCACAAGCTATGTCTGGCTTATGGACGGCGAACCTTTTAGCACTTCGCCTAATTATACCGGCTATACCTTTGCAGATACGGGCACCTTTACCGTCGCACTTATTGCGTATCGCATAGACGCCACATGTACTGATACTGCCTTTGCCACCATTCGGGTAGCGGAAGGAGTAAAAATGATTGTTCCCAATATCATTACACCAAATAACGATGGCCGCAATGATGCCCTCGTGGCACAAACCGGTGGCGTAGCCATCATGCGGTGGGAAGTGCGCAACCGCTGGGGCAATCTTCTCCATAGCGGCGAAGCTACCAATCCACCACCGGCGCTGACCCTCTGGAGCCCGGAAGAAAATCAATATCCTGATGGAGTTTATACGGTGATTATTACGGCGCGAGGGAATAGCGGAGAGGTTAAGGATTTTGGGGTGCAGGTTGTTTTGAAATAGTCTCGAGTCGCTAGTCTCTTGTCGCGAGGGAGTAGTTTCAAGCCGCAAGCTGTGAAAATTTCTCTTTAGCTGCGCGATTTTCTTGCAGCTTGAAGCTTACGGCTTGAAGCTTTTCCCATATATTTACCGCAAAAAATTAATGGCTTCAGGAATTTTTGCCGTATTAGATGATCTAGCCGTTCTTTTGGACGATGTGGCTATGATGAGTAAAGTTGCGGCGAAAAAAACTGCCGGAATTTTGGGCGACGATTTGGCTGTAAATGCTGAAAAAGCGTCCGGGTTTGCCTCTACTCGCGAAATTCCGGTATTGTGGGCTATAACCAAAGGGTCGTTTCTCAACAAGCTGATTATTCTTCCAGTTGCCTTTCTGCTAAGTGCATTTTTGCCTTGGGCTGTTACAATTATTTTAATTCTCGGTGGTCTGTATCTGGCTTATGAAGGTGCCGAAAAGATTTACGAATTCTTTGTGCCACATAAACACGAAAAGGAAGTAAAGTCTAAAATAGAACTCTCTGAAAGTGAAATTCTCGCATTTGAAAAAGAAAGGGTTAAGTCAGCCATTTTAACCGACTTTATTCTATCCATTGAAATTATAATTATCGCGCTTGGCACAGTTGCTACCGAGCCCATCGTATCACAGATATTGGTGGTAACTATTATTGCAATTATTGCAACCGTGGGTGTTTATGGTATTGTTGCGCTTATTGTGCGAATGGACGAAGTGGGCTTTAAACTCATTAAAAACAGCAAAAAAGAGAAGAGTTTTACCAAATCTTTGGGTAACTTTCTTGTTCTGGCATTGCCAAAAGTGATTAAAAGCCTAAGCGTAATCGGCACCATAGCTTTGATTTTAGTTTCCGGTGGAATATTTGTTCACAGCACCGAATTTTTCCGTAATCTTCTCCCCGCTCTCCCATCCATTCTGCTTGAGTTTATCGTTGGACTCGTGGTTGGATTTATTGTTTTGCTTTTGGTAAACGCATTTATGAAAATAAAAAGTATGCTGAAGAAGTGATGGCAATGAGGCAGATCAAATTTGACTTTCAATATTTGGAGTTTACAGGTGGCTGAACATCAATGCTTCCCGCACCCCAACTTAGCATAGCGATTTCCGAACGACGAAGTCCTCACGAATTCAAATAGAAAATAAACACTTATGAGTAATACCTTATAAAATGAACTCTTATGAGTAAAAGGGCGCCACCGCACACATCATGCAAAGTGAGCAACTTAGCGCATCGATCTCATGACCACAGGGAATAATTTTATCCATTTATATGCTTTTCTAGGCAGATCAAATTTGGCATTCCCCTTAAGGATGTGATGACAGAAAGACTTCAATAAATGATTTTAGTTTCTTCTTTACCAAAAGACCACACAGATTTTACGCAATCAAGCGAAGCATAACCAAAACAAAAATCAAATCAAGAACAACTTTGCGCCTAACGCCAAATGCGTCATCCTTGATTTGCGCCTTAGCGAGACTATTAATCATAATACTCAAACCCATCAATAATATCTAAATAAACCCCATCAAAACCGGCATTCAGTATTTTAGAAAGATACGAATCTTCATTTCCATAAATTATATCCTGCCAGGCCGGTTCCCAATACTTCACCTTGTAATTGCCCGGCCAGTCTGGGTTCACAGCATCAAGCCATTCGGGTTTTGCTGAATTCCATAATGGGTTCCAATAATAACGGTAATCTTCAGCTTCGCCAATAGACATATAGCATACCACCAATCGCGAGCCACCATTTGCTTTAATACGCAGCTCTTCTATTTCACCGGCAGTGAAAGCCAAATTGTCGGCCGAAAATAAATCCATGATTACCAAATCATAGTTGGTGGCTGTTACCGCATCTATAAAATCAGATTTTGATGTAAAGTTTGCAGGATTAATCAAGTAAAGAAAATTCTTAACCTGCGTCATTGCCAGAATATCATCATCATTTTCGGCATAAATAGGATTGGGATAATTGGGAATATGGTCAAGTTCACGGCGATTTGCCGCAAATGACACATAATTTCTCGACTGATTTACAGCATATGAATCATCTACCTTTAAGGGAGTGGAACAATAATCAGTTACCAGAATTTTATTTCCGCTATTTCGAGAAACATTTAGAAAATCAATGATATAATCTCTTTCCTCACCAAGCGTAGCTTCGTTATCATTATTATAGCCGTACAGCAAATCTTCCTGTCCGTTTGCATCAATTGCGTTTAAATAATCCATTGCTTTAGCACCATCAGCCTCGCCATCTATGGTAACCAGCTCTATTCCATTTTGGGGTATAATCAAAAATCCGGGATGATCTTCTTTTGCCGCCTGGCTAATACCGATTACAAAATTTCGCATTTCCTGTCGGTAATACGGATTTACTTCCTCAGCTTCTTCATCACTTTTCTTGCAAGAGGTAAATAGAATGAGCGCCACGAAAAACACTTGAGAAATACGAACCATAAAATCCATTTCTGTAAAAACGCTCTCCATATTTTAAAATTGTTTTCTTTGATCGAGTAGAGCTATTTCATTGTGCCTATTAAAAGAAAGTGACTTTATGACTTTGGTTTGAATCAATTAATGAAGTGTTTGGTTCGCTGGCTAAAGTAAATGTGCCATGTGATTTGTGCCTCACCCAAAAGGGTGATTTTTAGGTTAAATGATTTAGGTAACGAATTATACACCTGACAAATCATATCAAAGCCAAATCAAAAACCCCTTCTAAAATTCTCCAAACTAATCATCAAAAAAAGTCTATTTTTGCCGCCCCAATGACCGTTCGCGAACACTATAAAACCAATATGCGCATTGCCCTTCCGGTAATGATCGGACAGCTAGGACACACCATGGTGAGCGTTGCCGACAGCATTATGGTTGGGCAGTTGGGCACGATAGAACTGGCCGCCGTAGCTTTGGGAAATAGTCTTTTTGCCATTTTCATGGTTTTCGGTATTGGCATTACATCAGGCATTACCCCACTGGTTGCCAAGGCAGATGGTATGAAAAGTAAGCACCTGCAAGGGGTATTGCTCCGCCACGGTTTTTGGGTTAATCTGGTGGCAAGCATCGTTTTATTTGCCATAATCAGCTTCCTTACCCCTGTTTTGTATCTCTTAGACCAAGATCCGGGCGTGGTGCCGCTTGCACAACCCTATCTTATTATTTTAAGTGGATCTATTATTCCGCTGATGATGTTTATGACTTTTAAGCAATTTGCCGAAGGTCTGTCTGATACAAAAGTTGCGATGGTGGTAATAGTGGGTTGCAATCTGGTTAATGTCGGACTCAATTACGTGTTCATTTTCGGAAAGTTAGGCTTTGAACCGATGGGTTTAATTGGCGCCGGATGGGCTACGCTTATTGCACGCATACTCATGTTTATCGTTATGTGGATTTATGTGCGCCGCGCCAACCGATTTAAAATGTACAATTTACGCATTCGGGTTACGCGTTTCCGCAAAACGGTTACCATGCGATTGCTTCAGGTCGGCATTCCATCGGGATTGCAATATATTTTTGAAGTCAGCGCCTTTTCACTTGCGGCAATCTTTGCGGGAATGATCAGCGCTACAGCTTTGGCAGCGCATCAAATTGCCATTAATATCGCCAGCGTGAGTTATATGGCCGTTACCGGATTGGGCGCAGCAGCGACAGTGCGCATTGGCAATCAGGCAGGCCAAAGAGATTTTTTAAACCTAAAGCTGGCAGCGAGTACTATCTTCAAAATGGGTATTGCTTGGATGGCACTAACAGGTCTTATTATACTCATATTTAAAAACCAGCTGGCCGGTTTCTATTCCACCGATCCCGATGTGCTTGCCCTTGCCGGAAAAATGCTCATCGTTGTAGTTATATTCCAGCTTTCCGATGGTATTCAAGCAGTAGGTTTGGGAGCGCTCCGCGGATTTACAGATGTGAAAATTCCCACCTACATCACCTTCGCCGCTTATTGGCTTTTTACGCTTCCGCTGGCTTTTTACCTTTCGCAATATACCGTGCTCGGCGCCATGGGGATTTGGTATGCGCTTGCCGCCGGGCTTACCGTTTCTGCTATATTGCTTGTTTCAAGATTTAAAAGGCTGCTCGCCGATTTCGTACATTAACACATTGGTAGGAAATGATGTCCTTAAAACATTCAACAAAAATTTAAATTTATTCCTACGCTTTCGCGAACAAATTCTAATTTTCGGTGTTTTATAAGCATGAAAACAAACACTACCCTAATCATCATTCTGGTCACTCTTTTGTCTCTCGCAGGATGTAAATCGAGCATCTCTCTTGAAGATATGCAGAAACAAAAAAGCAAGGCTATGAGCGAATTGACCTCTGCCAAAAAAGAGCTCATAGAACTCGCCGATATGAAAGAAAAATACTCACTCGACGTTCGGAAAGAGCAAGTAAAAACCCTCGAAAAACGGCAGAAGCAAGTAAACAAAGATATCAAGAGCGTAAAAAATGTTGAAAGCACAAGTGCTCAGAAAGGTGCCAATACCATGGTTGATAATTTGAAAAGTGAAAACGACAAATTATCCAAAAAGATATCAAACCTAAACTCAATTAAACAAGAGGATTGGTCATCAGCAAAAGATTCTATTAATCAGGAGTTTAGCCGTCTAGAAAAGAAAATCCAACAGCTAACTTCGAATGTAGAAGTTCTTAATAAAATGGAAGTTGAGTAAGATTTAGAATATTTGTATTTAACAATACCCTATAATTAAGACGTCGCCGCGAGGCGACCTTTTTTTTGGTCATCACTTGGGTTACGCGAAGTTGGATATCCCCGCTGTAAGAAATTCGAACATTCACTTGTTTTACATGCTAACATTTTTTATCTTCGAACAGAAAACCAGTTAAAAATGCAAACAATAACTCGAAAAGAAATAGCTGATAGAATATCAAAGCTAAGAAAAAACAAAGGATATACTCAAGACGAACTAGCAAAGGTTCTGCACATTTCAAGACCTTCTTTAACCCAAATAGAATTAGGCAATAGAAACTTATCGGTAATAGAATTGAAAAAAATTGCGGATAATCTCTCTATTTCGATAGATAAATTACTAGCTGAAGATTTCGAGATTGAAGAAATTCAAATTAATTTCAACAATGAGTACAAGGGTCAGTTGAGGATATCTACTCCTGATTTAAAAGTTGACAAGTTTAAAAACATCCTACTCTATATACTTGAAAAATGTGCAGGCAAATCCAATTTTGGCGAGACCCTTTTGTACAAGCTCTTGTATTTTTCTGATTTCAATTATTATGAAATTTATGAAGAGCATCTAACCGGTGCGGAATATCGAAAGTTGCCATTTGGCCCTGTACCACAAAAATTTGATTCTATCATGAATCAAATGATTTCAAATAAAACCATTAAAAGAATTAAAACCGAATATCATGGTTATCCGCAAACCAGATACATTCCTCTTTCAAAACCTGATTTAACAAAATTCAAGGCAAGTGAAAAAGATGTGATCGATAAAGTTATTGATCAGTATTCTGACTGGTCAGCTTCTGCAATTAGTAACTATTCTCATAAAGATATGCCTTGGTTAGCCTCTAAGGAGGGTGAAGTAATCGATTATGAACTTGCTTTTTATCGAGAGCATCCATACTCTGTCAGAACTTATTATGACAATAATGTCAAGTAATGAAAATTGAGGAATTAAGCGAATACAAAAAAGATGTTAAGAAGCTCACTAAGAAGTACAAAACCTTAGCTGAAGATATGGAAGTGGTTAAAAAGGTATTAATTGTTCATCCTGTGTACTGGCAATAGTCTAATTTTCCCTAAACTTCATAAATTATATGCTCCAATTTTAAACACTTGTTTGCAACGCCAATGTGCCTTTGCGTCGATAAATATCACCGCGGAGCGAGGCAAACCGACTGAAGATCAAAATTCACGGCGCAACAAAAGCAGTATCAGCGATAGAACCAGCCAAAACCCTGTAAATCTCTGCCTGGATATTTGTACGAATATTCAGCTTGGCGAGTTTGTTGTTTTCGGCAGTAGGATATACGCGGTTTGACAGAAAAACATAGATTATATCTTCCGTCGGATCGGCCCAGATTATTGTGCCGGTAAATCCGGTATGGCCAAAAGAATCAAACGAAACACACTTGCAGGTTGGCCCGGGGCCCGGAGGCATTACAGGTTTATCAAATCCGGCACCGCGGCGGTTTACGTCATTTTCGTCTTCGCAATACTGGCATTTGGTATACTCTTCAATCGTAGAAGCTTTTAGATACCGCTTACCGCCATAAACACCCTCGTTTAGAAGCATTTGCATTACTACTGCCAAATCTTCGGCATTGCTGAATACGCCTGCGTGACCGCCTACCCCGCCTTGCATGGCAGCACCCGGATCGTGCACATATCCGTGTACCAATTCTTTTCTAAAATAAGTGTCGTACTCGGTTGGCAAAATGCGGTCTTTGGGAAATCGCTCAAGTGGCAAATAACCCATGGTGGTGAGGCCGAGCGGTGCATAAAAATTCGCGGAAGCGAAACTATCAATGCGCAAACCACTCTGACGTTTTACTATTTCGCGCATGAAATAATAACCCAGATCGCTGTATTTGTAGTCATTATTTGCCCGCAAGGGCGCCATAATAATCTTTGTCAAAAGGGAGTCGCTGTAGTTTTTATTGATGAACATTTTATAAGCCACCTGACGCGAGTACAAATCAGATTTTGTCTTGGAGTAAATGTTCCACTTTGGCTCACCGTCTTTAATGGTGCTGGTATAGAAAGGAATCCACGCAGGCATACCCGCTACGTGAGCCAGCATTCGGCGGGGAAACATGTCGTAATAGGGATTGGTTTTCTCGATTTCGGGAAAGTAAGTATGGAGAGGTGCATCGAGATCAAACTTGCCCTCATCGTCAAGTTTCATCAGGCTCAAAGTGCTGGCGACAATTTTGGTGATGGATGCGAGGTCGTAAATATCTGTAGTGCGTACCGGCACATCATCGTCGTAGGTGTGAAATCCAAAAGTCTTGTTATACACCACTTGTCCGCCTTTTGCCACCAGAATTTGTGCACCAGGGTACGCTCGCTGGCGAATGCCTTCAATAGCCATGCTGTCAATCAGGTCAAATGCATTCGGCTTTAAGCCAAATTCCATAGGGGTAGAATAATGGAGTCTGATGGCTTCAGAAAGTTGAACGCCGGTTTGTGCCGGAAAATAAGTTCCGATGGAAACAGGTAGCTTTCCGGTAATTTTAATGGCTCCCATAAGCGCTTCGGCGGCAGCCCTGCTCAAATAAGCATCATCTTGATAGCTGATTAAAATCGCTGCAAATCGCTCGGGGTGATTCAGTTTTTCAAGCGCGTAAGGACTTCCCTGATGAACGAGGATAACCTCCTGCTCAAGCGCAATGGCTTCGATAAGCGAAATGGCCGCCGCACTCAATCCAAAATTCTTTCCGGGACGATTGTTTGTACCCTCTATATTTACAATAACTGTATTGCGGCCTTTTAATTCCTCGCGAATGCTTTTTCCATCGGCCAAAGTTGGTGCAGATGCGGCTTCAATCGCTTTAAAATCGGCGTATTTGGCAAGTCGGTTTTTAAAAACCGTTCCGTTTCCACCAATAGTCAAAACGGTAATTTTTCGGTTTTCGAGGTTCTTAAGCGGAATAATATTGTCCTTGTTTTTCACCAAAGTGATAGCCGCTTCGCAGAGTTTCTTCTTGAGATGCTGGGCTTCGGGGGTATTTAAATCATTGTTGAGATTTACTGTGCTGATCGGTTTTTCGGTATTCAAGCCCACCCATTCCTTGGCGCGGAGAATTTTCATAACGCTCGTATTCAACTGCTCTTCAGTATAATCGCCTTTGGTAATTGCTTCTTTAATTTTGTCAATCGCTTTTGGCACATCCATCGGAAAGAGCAAAACGTCATTTCCGGCTTCAAGTGCCTTTACATCAACCTCGCCGGGTGCCATATAATCTGCCAATCCCTTCATATTCATTGCATCAGTAAAAATAAGGCCTCTAAAACCCATTTCGCCTTTCAGCAAATCGGTAATAATCTCGGGCGAGAGGGTGCTGGGATGATTTGGAATGCTGTCAAATGCTTTTACCGAAAGGTGCGCCACCATTACAGATGAAAGTCCTTTATCAAACAACTTAGAATAGGGATATAATTCCAGATCGGTTAATCGCTCTTTATCGTGTTTTATCACCGGAAGGCCGAGATGTGAATCGGTGTCGGTATCGCCGTGTCCGGGGAAATGTTTGGCATTAGCCATTACGCCATTATTCTGCATTCCCTGCATGTATGCGATCGATTTTCGGGTAACCCAGAGTTTGTTTTCGCCAAAAGAGCGGCTGCCAATAACTGGATTTGCCGGATTGTTATTGATGTCAACCACAGGAGCAAAATTAATGTGCGCCCCTACCCGCTTAAAATTGCGGGCAATTTCGGCGCCCATGGCATAAATCAGCGAATCGTTTTGAATGGCGCCAAGCGTCATCTGTCGCGGATAGGTAATGGTGCTGTCAAGGCGCATGGAGAGTCCCCACTCACCGTCCATTCCAACCCAAAGTGGAGTTTTAGAAATGGCCTGGAGCCGGTTGTACATATTGACCTGTCGCTCAGGACCACCTTGAAAAAAGATAAGCCCGCCGATATGGTATTTCTTAACCAAGTTAGAGAGTTCGCGCTCGTGAGCCGCGTCTTTATTGCTGTAGGCCGCCACCATAAATAGCTGACCTATTCGCTCCTCCAGGCTAAGCGACTGAAAAACAGAGTCGGCCCAGACAGATTTAACGCTGTCAAAAACAGGTTTGAAACCCGCATTTTGGGCTACAGCCATATTTGCAGAAAGCGTGACAAAAAGCAATAAAACGGTACGCAATATTTTCATGGAGCGATATTTGTTGTCAAAAGTACATCAGCACAAGTGGAGTACAATGGTCATGCCATGTATTTATCCACAAAGGGCTGTATTTAAAGAACGATTCACAAAAGAGTAAAGTATATTTGACGATCGGTAATCCGTAAAAACACATAGATATGAAGCCGCCGAGAATTCCATCCGTTTTTAAACTTGGAGAACACAATAGCTACAAACGCTTTGACTATAAGCCGCGTACCTTTGATGAGCAAAAAGAAAAGCTCGAAAAACAACGCATTACTATAGAAAAAGAGATAGCGCGTGAGCAACGACTTGGACAAAATTATGAGTCGCACCTTCGCGAAAGAATAACCGATTCGTGGACGCATAAAGAAACTCGTCGTCAAAATCGTGCTTCATCCAAGCGGCTTTTACTAATTTTGGCGATCCTTGTTCTTATTATTTTCGCCATCTACTCAAAAATCGCTTAAACGATATAATGCCCGATATTATTCAGCTTCTTCCCGACGCCGTAGCCAATCAAATAGCGGCGGGTGAAGTCGTACAACGCCCTGCTTCTGCCGTAAAGGAATTGCTTGAAAACGCCGTAGATGCCGGTGCAACAGAAATTAAACTCATTGTAAAAGATGCCGGCAAAACGCTGATTCAGGTTATAGACGATGGCTGTGGGATGAGCGATACTGATGCGCGGCTTAGCTTTGAACGGCATGCCACCTCAAAAATCCGTAAGGCCGAAGAGCTTTTTCAAATTCGCACAAAAGGTTTTCGAGGTGAAGCGCTTGCTTCTATTGCGGCGATTGCCCACGTAGAGATGAAATCGCGGATGCGCGAAAACGAACTCGGTACGAAAATTCAAATTGCAGGAAGTGAAGTTAGCAGCCAGGAGCCATGCGCTGCGCCTTGTGGGACTTCCATTTCTATAAAAAATCTTTTTTATAATGTACCGGCGCGCCGCAATTTCCTGAAATCAGATTCGGTAGAGATGCGCCATATTATCGAAGAATTTGAGCGCGTAGCTCTCGCCCACCCCGATGTTGGTTTTACTGTACACCATAACAATGCCGAGCTTTTTAATATCAAATCGTCGCCTTTGCGCCAGCGCATTGTCAATATGTTTGGCTCCCGCTACAATGAGCGTCTGGTGCCGGTGCGCGAAGAAACCGCCATTGTATCGGTAATGGGTTTTATCGGAAAGCCAGAATTTGCTAAGAAAACACGCGGCGAGCAGTACTTCTTTGTAAACGATCGATATATCAAAAACAGCTATCTCAACCATGCTGTTACACAAGCTTTTGATGAACTTGTAAGCCGAGGATCGCATCCCTCGTACTTTTTGTATTTAAAGGTTGATCCTTCCACTATTGATGTAAATATTCACCCTACAAAAACGGAGATTAAGTTTACTGAAGAGCGGTCTATTTACGCCATTATTCACTCGGCGGTGCGCAATAGTCTGGGCAAGTACAATATTGCTCCAAGCCTTGATTTCGATCAGGAAGATATTTTTAATGTTGCTCCTATGCCACAAAACATGGAAGTGGCACCTCCCGAACCCAAGGATTATGATTTCAACCCTTTTGAGCAGGGGGCTAAGCCTTCCGGCAATTTTGGGGGCGGCGGGCGCAGCTCATCGGGCAGCTTTCCCACCGGCTGGAAAGATTTGTACGCAATCACCAAATCGGGCGATGACCAGCAACCCCTTTTCGATCGGGAAGAATCAGAAATATTCCCCGAAAGGGAAGCCGAAACCAGACCGGTTTTTCAGCTGCATGGCAAGTATATTTGCACCACCATAAAATCCGGCCTCATCATTATAGATCAACAACGAGCTCACGAGCGCATTCTTTACGAAGATGCACTTAATAATTTAGAAAATCAGGGTGGTTATAGCCAGCAGCAATTGTTTCCGCAAACGGTTGAACTTTCAAATGCCGACTGCGCCTTGATCAACGATTTAAGCGATGACATGCACCGTCTGGGTTTTACGATCGATAATTTTGGTGGAAATGAAATTGTAATTAACGGCATTCCCACCGAGGCCGCTAATATTCCGGTGCAGGGATTAATTGAAAATTTTCTGGAACAATACAAAAATACTGTTAACGAGGTGCAAAGCAATACCCGCGATCGCCTGGCACGTAGCCTTGCCCGCAGCCTGTGCATACGCGAAGGGAAGAGAATGCAGCGTGTAGAAATGCTCGATTTAATAGATAAACTTTTTGCATGTAAACAACCACAAGCGGCACCAAATGGCAAGCCAACTATTCTTACTTTTGCAAACGACGAACTAGACAAAAAATTTAAAGCATAAATGTTAGGCAATCAATCAGGAGGTATTCTCGGCAATATGCCGACGGTAGTTAAAAATTTACTCATTATCAATGGGTTGTTTTTTTTAGGGACAGTTGCTTATGAGCCACTCACGAAACTTTTCGGCGCGTACTATTACGATTCGCCCTACTTTCACCCATGGCAAATTGTAACTCACATGTTTATGCACGGAGGTTTTATGCATATTCTCTTTAATATGTTTGCCCTGTGGATGTTCGGTACGGCCATAGAACGAGTTTGGGGTCCCAAGAAATTTCTAATTTACTATCTGATTACTGGCTTTGGAGCTTTCGTACTGCATTATGCAGTAATAGCGTGGCAGGTAAATGGTTTGGTAGAGCAGCTGGGGCCACAAGCCATCGAAACGATTAAGACGCAGGGAATTCAGCTTTGGGCAGAAGGCAAGAATTACACTGATCCGCTCATGGCGCAGCTTAATGCGTTTTACAATATTCCGGTTGTGGGTGCATCGGGAGCCGTGTTTGGAATATTACTCGCTTTTGGAATGATGTTCCCCGATGTGCGTCTTATGCTTCTCTTTTTTCCAGTGCCTATCAAAGCCAAGTATTTTGTAATTGGATACGGTGCTATTGAACTTTTTTCGGGAATTGCAAACCGTCCGGGAGACAACACAGCCCATTTCGCCCACCTTGGCGGAATGCTTTTTGGTTTTATCCTGATCAAACTTTGGGGCAAAAACGATAATAGTTACAGACAAAATTGATATGGCTAATGTATTAGACGATCTGAAACTTGCGTACAGATCTGGTAGCATTGTTACCAGATTGCTCTTTGTGAATGTGGGCATTTTTCTTGTTCTCACCCTGATTCGCATTTTCGGATTTTTTTATCAAGCCCCTCTCCTTCCGCAGGTTATGCCGTGGATTGCGGGTAGCAGCGGCTGGGAGCGGATGCTCTATCGTCCGTGGACGCTCATTACATACATGTTTGTACACGAAGGCCTCTTCCACCTTTTCTTTAATATGATTTTGCTCTACGTTGCCGGCCGTATTTTTGAAAACCTCCTCAACGGCAAACGACTGCTTGCAGTTTATTTTCTAGGTGGAATAGCCGGCTTCTTACTATATTTTGCAGCCTATAATATTTTTCCGGTATTTAGCTCACAGAATGGCAGTCTTATTTATGGAGCCTCTGCATCCATAATGGCAATATTGGTCGCAATTGCAACCTATCAGCCTAATATTGAGTTGAGACTTATCCTTATCGGGAATGTGAAACTCAAGTACATCGCCATTTTTTTCGTGGCAATAGATGTGCTATTCCTCGATGGTGGAAATACCGGTGGAAGAATTGCTCACCTCGGTGGGGCGATTTTTGGATTTCTATATGCGCGCCAGCTTCAAAAAGGAAACGATTGGTCTAAAGGCTTTTTTGCGGTGACCGATTTCTTTGGACAGTTGGTTAATTCCAAACCAAAAATGAAAGTGGCTTCTAGTCGTGCACGCACTGCCGGCTCGGCGAAAACCACTAGCAAGCCCTCGCAGCCTTCAAAGCAAGACAAGGAGCATCAGACAAAAATTGATTCCATTCTCGATAAAATTTCGCATAGCGGCTACGATAGCCTTACGAAAGCTGAGAAGGAATACCTATTTAACGCAAGTAAGAAATAGTGATAAAGTGGCTTAGATCATTGAGCAAGCGCCTGCTGATACTGTTAAACATATTGGCAGTAGCGGCATTGCTTCTGGCTTATCTATCCACATATATCAGCCCCGAAAATGTGGCTTTCCTCGCTTTATTTGGTATTGCTTATGGTGTAATTCTGATTGCAAACTTGATTTTCATTCTGTTTTGGCTGTTTGTTAAAAAGCGACTTGCACTCATTTCTGCAATCGCAATCATAATCGGATTTTCACATCTGGCGGCTTATATGCAGCTTATGCCTCATTTTGAAAAATCTGAAATAAAAGGTCAAAAAATCAAAGTAGTTTCACAGAATGTAAAGCTTTTTGGGTGGTATAACTGGAGGCACAACAAGCAGGACAGAGATACCATGATAGCGGGTTTGAAAAGGGCTGAGGCCGATATTTATTGCTTTCAGGAATTCTTTCACAATACCACACCCGGCAAATTTGACACCCGAAACACCATCGAAAAAAGGTTGGGTACACCCTATTCTGATTTGCACTATACCAATTCCATTAATATGGATGAGAAGTATGGAATTGTGACTTTTAGTAAATACCCCATTGTAAATATGGGCAGGGTAGTGTTTGAAAGAGAGTACAGCAATACCTGCATTTACAGCGACATAGCTATAAATGGCGACACCATAAGAGTATATAATGCCCACGTTGCTTCCATACGTTTTCAAAACGAAGATTACCGCTTTATAGAAGAGATCAAAAAAAACGATCAAACTGTAAAGCCTGCTATTAAAGATGGGATGAGCATTTTAGAACGCCTGACTATCGCGTATAAAAAACGGGCCAATCAGGTGCGCTCCATAAAAGCCCACGCCGCTGAAAGTCCGTATCCAGTAATTATTTGCGGCGATTTTAACGACACACCCGTTTCGTACAGTTATGCACAGCTATCTGAAAATATGGTTGATTCTTTTCGCGAAAGCGGCTGGGGAATTGGGAATACGTACATCGGCAAATTTCCTTCCTTTCGGATAGACTATATTTTTCACAGCCCGGAATTGAATTCGCAGAATTACCGCAAGTTGCCCGAAAAGGTTTCTGATCATCATGGTATTGCAGCTGAGATTTATTGGGAATAGTAATCCATGTAATTCTTAGTCTAAAAGGTTTTTCCTATCTTAGTAATCCAAATTCAATAAAACCAGATAGATTTTCAATGACCTTATTTAATGGCAAATATCGAATTGAATCTACCAGAATGAAATATTGGAATTACAATTGGGCAGCATCCTATTTCGTTACAATCTGTACACATAACCGAGATCATTTTTTTGGAGAAATAAAAGATCATGAAATGATTACCAATCCAATTGGCGACATGGTAAATATCGAATGGTTAAAAACATTGGAATTACGTCCCGACATGAATTTAATGTTAGGTGATTATCAGGTTATGCCAAACCATTTTCATGGAATCGTAGTGATTGACCCAAACAAATACAATTCCCGAAAAACGGGATATGATGGTTATGATGACCCCAACGGTAATGATGGCGAACACGATGATGTTGGCAATTGCACCGAACGTAGAGACGCGATGCTTCGTGTCTCCCCTTCAACGCCCGATAATCCAAACGACAAAACAATAATAATCGATAACGCAGAAAATTATAATCCATCAAACAAAAAAACAGCCCAAAACCAATTCGGCCCACAGAAAAAAAACCTGGGATCAATTCTTCGTGGATTTAAATCTGCCGTAACAGGATTCGCCCATACGATCGATCCATCATTTAAATGGCAGCCGAAATTTCACGATCACGTTATTCGCGATCAAGGGCAATACGACGGAATTTCGTATTACATTAGAAACAATCCCAAAAATTGGAAAGAGGATCGGTTTTATTGAATGGGATTTTTTGGGTTATGCGGGATTGGTGGTAACGAACGCGGGCATCATGAATGTAATGTATCCATATTGGTCGCGCGGCAAGAGACGCCATGCCTTTGGCTTGGTAAACTGAGCATCGCGTCTCTACACGCGCCCCGTCAACACAACCACCCAACGGCAATGACCGCGACCAAAATACCATCATCGTCATAAACAAATCCCACAAAACAATCCCGCAAACCACCCTGTTATCTACACATGGATTCAACAATTAAAAACCAAATAATAAAACACCTTCACGGCGGTGAGGCATTTCTGCCGATAGAAAAGGTATTGGAAGAATTCACGTTTGAAAACGTAGGCAAACGCATGCATGGGCTACCCTATTCCGGTTATGAAATGTTTTACCACATTGTGTTTGCACAAAAAGATATTCTCGATTTTTGTGCCGCCGATAAATATAAATCGCGTAAATGGCCTGACGAATACTGGCCCGACGAACAGGCACCCAAGGATGAAAAGGTATGGGAGGATTTGAAAATAGCTTATTTTGATGACCGCGATGCCCTTGTTGTATTTGCGAAAGAGAAGGATTTATCTGAGGTTGTAAAACATGGAAAAGATCAAACCCTCGTACGGGAAATTCTTCTGGTTATTGAGCATACTGCTTATCATATGGGAGAGCTGGTGGTATTGTCACGATTGGTGGATTAAGCTAATAATTTGATGTATAGAAATTTGATTTCAAGCTTCCTTGGAAATATGATTCCTGATCAGCAATGTTTTTATTCATGAAAACCTTATCTTCAACTCTCAAACTGATTGAAAAATGGAAATAATTATTAAAGGTGATGACAAAAAATTACTGAAGCAGGTTGAGGATTTAGCGCGAAAATTAGGATTGATTGTCTCAAGAAAAAAACAAACGGAATTAAACCTTCAAAAGGATCGCTCTGAAAAATTATTTCAAATTATGGAAGAAATAGCAGCCTCAAATGCTTTTGGTTCGATCAAAGACCTTGTAGTCTGGCAACGTGAGCAGCGCAAATACAGACCTTTACCAGGAAGAGAATAGCCTATGAAAATCCTTATTGATGCAAATATTATCATTTATTCTGTTCAAAAAGATCAGGAAGATCTTCGCAAATGGTTAAAAAACTATGTCCTCGTAGTGTCATCAATTACCCAATTAGAAGTACTCGGATATCATAAAATCACCACTGAGGTTCTCGATAAAATGGAACAATTTTTTTTCGAATTGCGATGTAATAGCTATAAGTGACGAACTAATTAATATGGCAATAAAGTTACGCCAACAAAAAAGTATGAGTGTATGCGATGCTCTCATAGCTGCAACTTCTCTTGAAGAAGGGCTGAGACTTGTCACTGCTAATGTTCGTGATTTCAAACACATAAATAACTTGGATTTATTTAATCCGATTGATTTATAAATCTATTGGAGAAAGAAAGTTTCTGGATCATACCGTCCTTTGCACAGCTTTGGGATGAACCATTTGCCAATCTCGATCCTTCCACTCAAATGCGCATCAGCTCGGTGATAGAAAAGCAAAAAGAAAATGGTCGGACGAGTATTATCTCAAGCCACGATTTGCATCATATTTATGAAGTCTGCGAGCGGATTATCATTCTAGACCGTGGAAGAGTAATTAAAGACTCCCTGCGAAAGGGTACTAGCTGCGAAGAGCTATTTGCTTATTTTGGGGTTACTTCTTAAAAAGGTACAACTACCTTAATAAAAGTAACTTAGTTCAAATAACTTAAATAAAGCTTTTCAGTATGCTAATTAACAACAACCACCACCCGGCGTACATTCGCTTGCGGCTTGAATATCTTTTAGTTCAACTTCTGGCTTCACTCCTGCTACGCCTGGTTTGCCAGCAAAAACTGAAATACTGAAAATCCCAATATTACCGGACTTGAAGCTTTTCATTTCGTTTTCGCTCAGATATTTGTTCAAGATATCGTCTGGAATAAGAATTGGTTTTTCCTTTTGAATTACCATGTCTTTGAAACCTGCTTTTTCAATAAACCCGAGGTACTCATTGCGCTGAATCGCTCCTGAAACACAACCTGCATACATTTCAGCATCCTGATGTAGAGCTTCTGGCAAATCGCCAACCAATACAATATCCGAAATGCTAAAGTGACCACCGGGTTTTAAAACGCGGAATATTTCGGAAATAACTTTTTCTTTATCCGGTACCAGATTGAGAACGCAATTGCTTACAACTACATCAGCCACAGCATCGCCAACTGGCATATTGTCTATATCACCTTCGCGAAATTCAACATTGTTGTAGCCGAGTTTATCTGCATTCAACCGAGCCTTATTAACCATAGCCGGAGTGAAATCAATACCGATTACTTTTCCAGATTCGCCTGTTTCATGACGTGCAATAAAGCAGTCGTTTCCTGCTCCGCTGCCCAAATCAATTACTGTATCGCCTTTCAAAATTTTTGCGAATTGTGTTGGAAGCCCGCATCCCAAACCGAGATCGGCGTCTGAATTGTAGCCTTCGACATCAGAATAATCGTCGGTCATAATATTGTAAACTTCTCCAGAAACAGCTCCTGAACCGCAACAAGAGGCCTGATTAACGGCTATATCCTGGTTTGCAATTTCGGCATATTTGTCGCGAACGATCTTTTTTAATTCTTCAGCAGTTTTCATTTTTTCAGTTTTTGGCATTCCATACGGGCTCCCTTCGGTCGTTTTACTTGGTTTGAGATGTAGTTCAACAACTTCATCCAAGCGTTAGAGATTCCATTTCTTATTAAAAGCAATATTACGATAAAAGGATATAAGAGAGGAGAATTATTTTGTTAAATAATGGCTCCAATGTTTTTGCGCAGCACACAAATTCATTTTTCTGATGCTTTACGATTATGCTAAATACAACGCATTCACGTTCTTTTTTTTTGCCACTAATGCACGAATGAATGTCTGCTTCCAACGAAAATCCTTAATCTTAATACGCTAAACTTTTATTAGTGCATTCGTGGCATTCTCTTTTTTTGCCACTAATGCACTAATGACTTTCCTTATCCAAAAAATAACCTCAACGAATTAATACAAACTACGTTTTATTCGTGTATTACCTTGCATACGCACTCCCAAGGTCGTATGTGAGATCGCTAATTACATGGTCATTCTCTTTTTTTTACCACAGTAAATTACTGTCTGCAAGTATTGAAAATTTCTTCCATTAAAACCTGGTGGGATAAAAAGTTCCTCTTAAGATGCGAGCGACTTGGTCGTGCTATAACCACCTTCGACAACAAATTTATTCGTGCATCTGTGGCATCTCCTTTTTTTGTCTCGCATGCATAGATGGCTTTTACCATTATTGAGCTTTCGAATTAAAACAGAGAAGCAAGTAAAATTTGGAGTCTAAATTTAATTTTTAACCAACTTCACTCCCACCGCACTTCCGCTCGACTTCACAATATAAATTCCCTTTTCCAAATGGGCAATTGAGAAACTTTTCGAGCCACTTCCTGTCCAATGTGCCACTTCCTTCCCGGCAATATCAAAAACACGGAAATCTGATCTGCTTTTTTCTCCATTCTCAATATAAACCACATCACTTGCCGGATTCGGATAGATCGTAAAATTCGCTTTCGCGGAAGCTTCAGAAACACTGCTCGCAATATCAATAGTAAACGCTGCAGCATCACTTATTAAATCATCCCCACAAGCCGTTGGCTTAACCAATCGCCAGAAATAAGTCGATAGATCAAAAGGCATAAAAGCCTGTACTGAATTACTGGAATCGTAAAAATTCTCGGCATAAACAATCTCATCAAAATCAGCATCAAGAGCGACTTGCAGCGTTACCATACCAGGCTGATTGTCAGTAAAAGTAAATGTGACATCCTGGTTAGGCAATAGTTCAAAACTAGGACTCACCGGGGCTGGAGCTACTGCTGTGGCCGGTTCAACATCTTTAACCAACACAAAAGGCAAGCGCTCTTCGCGGCCATTATTTGAAATGAAAACCACGCCCGGGTAATATCCGGGATTCAAAACATCTAATCCTGCCCAGGTGATTATATTTTCTGAAGGTGCGCCTTCAGTTTCTGAAAATTCCAATACCGGTGAAAGACCTGCAACACCCTCCATTTCAACCGTATAAGTTACCGATCCAAACAAACGGCGGTTTACGGAAATAGGCAGGTTTGCTGTGCTTTCTCCACAGACTTTCACCACATTTGTTTGGAGCGCATAAAATTGGGGTTTCACCAAATGCAATCCCGTAAACATACCACTCACAGGAACAACGCCACTTTCAAAATAAGGATAATTGCTCCAGGTGCCTATAAATTGTGCAGCATCTGTAAATGGCACGACATCAAAAAAACCAAAATCTTCTAAATGACCGGTTTCCACTTCGAGCAAATCCAGAATTCTCAAACCATTGGTATAATTGGATTCGTAAACCATATCGTTATCGATATAAAGATTGTGATCGATAGAAGTATTTTGTAAATCAACATAGCTTATCACCTGTGGATTTTCCAAATCTGCCATATCCCAAATGATGGTTCGGGTATTCATTCCAAAGTCAAGCTCATCTGTTTCGTCATTGCTCAAAAGGTAGCGCATATCTTCGGTAAACCATCCCTGATGCGTGTATCCCACATCTTCGTATGTCGTTTGCGAAATAATTTCTACATCGGTTTTATCGGTAACATTGTAAACCACTATTCGATCTGCATTAAATCCCACTGCAATTTCTTCGCCGGTGTAATTTTCATCAGGCCCCGTATAAGTCCGCACCTGCGCATCATGCACATAACCTCCCATGGCATTGCTTCCGGCATATTGCGGGTTTAAGGGATCAGACACATCAACAATGTGCAGCCCACCATTAAAGGTACTGGTTCCCACGCCGTAAATGAACTTATTGGCCGTATCGGCTATCACATTATGAGCGTGACCAAACCCGCCGTAATAGGCATCCTCGTCAAATACACGCGGCAAACCTTCGGCTGTTAAGTTTTCGAGTCGTGTGAGGTCAAAAACCTGAATGCCATGTTGATTCGCTTCAGAAACGATATAAGCATATTGATCAATCACTTTTACATCGCGCCAAAGCGACCCAACAGTTGCTGTCGGTAAGAAACCAAGATAGATGGGATATTGCGGAGTAGTAATATCAATAAAAGCAGTTTTGTTTTCAAGACCAAGCAGTACGTATTCCCTTCCGGTAACGGTGCTTGTCCAGCCCCAAATGTCATTGGCATTGTCGGCAAAGAAATCATCTAGCGGAATCATTGCGAGCTGATCTACCTTATCGCATGGATACTGACCTGCAAAACCATCAATACAAGGCTGTGCCAGTACATTTAACGAGAAAAAAATTGAAATAGAAAAAAGAATACATGTGTAAAATCTGAACATAGAATATTTTTAGACTGC
Source organism: Cryomorpha ignava (assembly GCF_010686655.1). Taxonomy (GTDB): domain Bacteria; phylum Bacteroidota; class Bacteroidia; order Flavobacteriales_D; family Cryomorphaceae; genus Cryomorpha; species Cryomorpha ignava. Next base: position 37,912 of record NZ_JAAGVY010000030.1, read on the forward strand.
GAAAGAGGAAAAACTATTGATAAAAAGCAAGTTTAAAAATGGGTATAGCGGAAATCCTAAAGGTTGTGGTGAGTTAGCGAGATCAAAAAACATGATGTTTAAAATGATTGCCTAATTTTACCACAAAGCCCTATCATTAATGAACTGGATTGATGTAAACGATTCTTTGCCCGAAAACGATCAACGCGTATTGGCATTCTTGCCAAAAAACGAGATTTTCCTTCCCGGAAAAACCGGAGAAAAACGGTTTCTTCCCGTAATTTTTCTGCGCTTTGCCCGTGACTTTTTCGGAGAAAAAAACCCAAAACGAGCACAGTTTGGAGCGCACTTTTGGCTTGGCGAAGGACAGAGCAATCATTATTTTAGCGATGTAACACATTGGCTACCCGTTCCTGAAGGACCGGGAGGAGAAGTGGAAGAAATGCGGTAAGCGTCAACCCCGCTAAACATCTTCGCCTTGTGCATTGTCATAGTAGCACTAATTACATTTAATCTTGAAGATTCTACTAACAGGTGTAACCGGTTATATTGGCAGGCGGCTTATGCTCGAACTGGCCAAAGAAGGGCATCATATCGTTTGTTGCACCCGCGATGCGAATCGGTTTTCGCCGCCCAATTCACTTAGAAACAGTACAGAAGTTATAGAAATCGATTTGCTAAAGCCGGAGACTTTGGAAAACATTCCCAAAGATATTGATGCGGCTTACTATTTGGTGCACTCTATGGCCGGTTCTGAAGACTATCAGGAACTGGAGCTAAAATCTGCAGAAAATTTTCGAAAAGCAATTGATAATACAAATGCACGTCAGGTAATTTTCCTTAGTGGAATTATCAACGATGAACATCTTTCAAAGCACCTGCAGTCGCGGAAGAATGTAGAAAATCAACTTTCAAAAGGAAAGTATCACTGCACAACATTGCGCGCCGGAATTATAATCGGTTCTGGAAGTGCGTCTTTTGAAATTATTCGCGATTTGGTTGAAAAACTGCCTATAATGATCGCTCCGAAATGGCTTAATACAAAATGTCAGCCCATTGGAATTGCAGATGTATTGTGTTTTCTAACAAAATCGCTTGGCGATGAGCGTACTTACGATCAAAATTTTGATATTGGTTGTCCCGATATACTGACCTATAAGGAAATGCTGCTGAAGTACGCCGAAGCGCGCGGACTGAAAAGATCTATTGGCATTGTACCTGTAATGACCCCAAAACTGTCGTCGTATTGGCTTTACTTCATCACATCAACATCATACAACCTGGCTATAAACCTGGTAGATAGCATGAAGATAGAAGTTATATGCCGGAACAATGATTTGGCCAAAATGCTTGACATTCATCCGATATCGTATATGGAAGCTGTGGAGCGCGCTCTGGCAAAAGTGCAGGACAATTCCGTAATTAGCAGCTGGAAAGACTCTTTTATAAGTGGTGATTTCAAAATTGCCGTTTCTGATTTTGTGAAAGTACCTACCCATGGTTGTTTTGTAGATACACGGAAACGGAAGGTTAAAAATGAAAACAAAACCCTCGATAAGCTCTGGTCGATTGGAGGCAGAAACGGCTGGTATTATGGCAATTGGCTTTGGCAAACGCGGGGATTTATCGACAAGCTTTGGGGCGGTGTAGGCTTGCGCCGCGGGCGAACCAGCACGACGAATTTGCAAGCTGGCGACACCCTTGATTTCTGGCGGGTACTTTTTGCCGATAAAACAGAAAAACGCCTTCTACTCTTTGCAGAAATGAAACTCCCCGGCGAGGCCTGGCTGGAATTTGAAATAAAAAACAATGAGCTAAAACAAACAGCCACTTTTCGCCCCAAAGGTTTGTGGGGAAGGCTCTACTGGTTTTCCGTATTTCCGTTCCACGGGTTCATCTTTAAGGGAATGCTCAATAGCCTGATAGATGTGGAAGATGCTGCGGACAATTAGCAGCGCAAAAGAAGCAAAATAAATTCTGCCGTCATCAATCGCAATGATATTATATTTGCGGTTATTGAAAAGTCAAATCCCAAATACAATAAGCAATAAGGCTATAAACCGCCTCGCCATTCCTGCAATTCTTATGGGAATTGCAGAGCCGTTAATCTCTCTTGTTGATATCGCTTTTATTGGTCGTACAGGTACTACGCAGCTCGCGGCTGTGGGTATTGCAAGCGGTTTTTACCTCATGTCAGTCTGGATTTTGGCTCAAACGCTCACTGCCATTGCGGCAATAGTAAGCAGACATTACGGACAAAAAAAGCTCGAAGAAATTGCCAGCCTTATTCCGCAGGCACTGCTCGCTAATATTCTTCTCGGACTTGGTTTTTACATCCTTACCTCCTATTTCTCCACAGAAATATTTCAACTTTACAATGCTCAAGGCGATGTGCTTGATGCCTGCAACCGATATTTCTCGATACGTGCCATTGGTTTTCCTTTTTCGCTTGCGGCCATGTTGCTTTTTGGCATTTTCAGAGGGCTCCAAAATACAACCTGGGCTATGATTATTGCTTTGAGCGGCGCGGCGATAAATGTGGTTTTAGACTATATTCTCATTTTTGGTGTCAGCGGATTCATTGAACCAATGGGCTTGGAAGGTGCGGCGTATGCCAGCCTTACCGCACAGATTGTTATGTTTCTGCTTGCAGTGATTTTTCTCTTGTGGCGCACTCCATTTAATCTTCGGCTTTCGCCAAAAATAAATCCGCAATTTAGATGGCTCGCTGCCATGAGCGGCGATCTTTTTCTGCGCACTATTCTGCTCAACCTCACTTTTTATCTCGCTACGCGATACGCTACGGGGTATGGCGATGAAGTGGTGGCAGCGCATACCATAGCACTCAATATCTGGCTATTCTCTTCGTTTTTCATAGATGGATACGCCCACGCCGGAAATGCAATTTCGGGCAGACTCATAGGCGAAGAAAATACAGCTGGGCTTTATCGACTCGGTTTTAAAATCGGCAAAATTTCACTTTTTATTGGTTCCGGGCTCGGTTTGGTTTACTTGATTCTCTACCCGTATATTGCCGGTGTTTTCACTTCAGATAGTTTGGTGATTTCGGCTTTTAATACCGTTTTTTGGCTGGTTATTCTTTCTCAGCCTATCAATGCGCTTGCCTTTGCTTTCGATGGAATTTACAAGGGAATTGGACATACAAAAATCTTGCGCAATCTCCTTGCGGCAGCAACTCTCTTGGGGTTTGTTCCGGTAGCAGTCAGTTTTCACATCTTCGCTCCCTCCTTGCTTGGAATTTGGGTCGCCTTTTTAGCGTGGATGCTTATTCGCAGCGGCTGGATTGTATGGGATTTTAGGCGAAAATATAAACCAGAATCTACTTAAACCTCGCTTTCAGGCTTTTGAGAATCATCCTTTTTATCCGCGTCTTCGTCTTCTTCGTCAATTCCCAATAACGAATGGGTATCCTCACTATCTTTTAAATCGTCGAGCACTGTTTTTCTCCAAAGCGGAATTCCAACGAAGTATGAAGCTTTGCCGATAAGGTGGGCTGCAACCGGAGCAGTAAGCAATAAAAAGAAAACAATGGCAAGTGCTCTGGTGGTCATAGACGCTTCGCCAAAATACACAGCTGCTGCAATCAAGATCATTCCCACGCCGAGTGTAGCAGCCTTTGTGGTAACAGATATACGCAAATACAAATCGGGCATACGTACAATACCAATCGCAGCGAGAAGTACGAAAAGCGCACCAAAAGTTATAACAACCATAATCACATAATCCATCATCTCTTCTTTTGTTTTTCGATATAATAGGCAAATGCTACCGTTGTTAAAAATGCAATAAGGGCGAGGATTATTGCTACATCGAGGTAGTCTTTTTCATTAAATATAACCGCAAATACGCTGATAGTTCCTATTGCAGTGGTGATTAACAAATCAAGCGCTACCACGCGGTCGCTAAGGCTGGGCCCCATTAAAAACCGCACAAAAATAAGGATGGCACTAAGCGCCATAATGGGCAGAATAACAAACTGAAGATATTCGTGTAAGGTCATCTCAATAATTCTAGCACTTTTCGTTCAAATCCATTTTTGATACCATGAATAAACTCCTCTTTATCATGCACATACATGGTATGCACATAGAGCACATCTCCTTTTTCTGATACATCGAGACTCAACGTACCGGGAGTAAGAGAAATAAGGTTGGCAAGCATCGTTATTTCCAAATCTGTTTTAGCATCGAGCGGTACGCTTACGATGCCCGGCTCCATGTATAGTGTAGGCGTCATTACCTCATACGCTACCTGGATATTGGCCTTTATTAGTTCGTATAAAAAGAAGAGAAAAAAGCTGATTGCCGAGGGTAGTAACTTGAAATATCTTTTGCCGGCATGCTCTCTATCGGCAAGCCACAGCGCCAAAAACCCCAGAAAAAATCCGAAAATGAAGTTGGCAAAGGTAAAATCTCCCTTAAGGGCAACCCAAACCAGCATCAGCATATTATTTACCAAAAACTTCTTTTTCATCGCTGTTTATTTTCCCATTACGGTATCAATATAGGGTTGCACATTTATCAGCTCACCGGCTATCCTGGTCGCAAGGGTATTCACACTTTCGGCACCAAAACCAATGTAGAGCGTTACGAGGGTTAGAAACACAACAGGAAACAAGATAGCAACCTTTCGCCTTTTGCGCAACTTATTAAAATATGAAAAATCTTCGTGCTCTTCGAGATTGGCAGATGATTTCCAAAAAACTTGCGCCCATAATTTAGCTACAACTACCAGAGTTATAAAACTCCCGAAAAGAATAAAGCCTACAGTAAGATAATTATCTGCTTCCATACCGCCCAATATCAGCGACACTTTTGGCCAAAATCCCGAAAGTGGCGGTATACCAATAAGCGAAAATAGAGACAGTGCAAAAAGCAAAGCTAATTTAGGATAATCGTTGTAAATATCACCCAATTTACGCATATCTGATGTGCCTTTAATTTTCACAATGACTCCGCTTATCAAAAATAAATTGGTTTTAATAACAACATCATGAATGAGATAAAAAACCATCCCCGCAAGGGCAATTTCATTAAAGAGCCCCAGGCCAATGATCATATATCCAATATGACAAATGATAAGGTAGGAAAAGAACTTTCTGATATTGGTTTGAACCAGCGCGCCAATACCACCACTAAAAATTGTAATCACTGCCAGAATAATAAAGAGCTGACTAAAAAATTCATCAACTACAAACACTACGCTAAACACGCGTATAAGTGCGTAAACGGCCACTTTGGTAAGCAATCCGCTAAAGATTGCTGTAACAGCTGTAGGCGGCGCATGGTAAGAATCGGGCAGCCAGGCATACAATGGAAATAAGGCCGCTTTAATTCCAAAACCAATAAAGAAAAACAAGGCGCAAACATTCACCAATCCGCGATTTTCCAATGCCGCTACTTTTCCCGAAAGGTCGGCCATGTTTAGCGTACCTGTCAATCCGTACAAAATACCGAGGGCAGTAAGAAACATGATAGACGCCAGCATATTGAGCGCAAAATATTTTACTGCACCCTCAAGCTGCTTTTTTTCACTTCCGATGGTGAGCAGTACAAAAGAGCTGATAAGAATAATTTCAAACCATACGTAGAGATTGAAAATATCGCCGGTAAGGAAAGAGCCCGCCAATCCCATAAGCAAAAAGTGGAGTATCGAGAAATAGCCAAACCTCAAGCGATCGCGGGCGATCGTAAACGCTGAAAAAACCGATACCGCAAAGCCGACAATGGCAGTGAGCAGCACCATAGTAACGGCGAGGGTATCTGCAACGAAAGTAATTCCAAACGGCGCGCTCCAGTTGCCTGCCTGTACCGACATGCTGCCATTAACCCAAACGGTATAGAACAGTAGCGACGCAATAACCAGATTGACACTGCTCCCTGCAATGCTAAGCACCTTTTGTGTCTTAGTTTTAGTATAGAAAAACAGCAGCAATACTGCTAAACAGGCTTGAAATAATATGGGCAGAAGAATGAGTTGTGTCATATCGTTTCGTCGTCTTCGTTATAACTCAATTCATCCAAATCGTCGGTGCCCACCACTTTATACACCCGCTTAATCAGCACAATGGCAAATGCCTGCAATCCAAAACTGATAACAATCGCTGTAAGTATCAATGCCTGTGGTACAGGGTCGGCGTACGCTTCCGCGAATGTGTCAAGTCCATCGGGAATAATCGGTGTACTGCCTTTTGTAAGCCTTCCGAGAAGAAAAATAAGCAGGTTCACACCATTTCCCAAAAGGATAAGCCCAATAATCATTTTCACCAAACTACGGCGCAGCATCATGTAAATGCCTGAAGCATAAAGAATACCGATCGTTATGGCAAGTAGCAGCTCCATAGTTATGCGTCTTCGCTTATGGTGAATATGATGGTAAGCGATACTCCAAAAACAACAAGATAAACTCCGAGATCAAAAAACAGCGCCGAGCCCACTTTCCCAATTACGGGAATTGGATTTTCCATCCAAACTCCGGTCATAAACGGCTCGCCGGTAAAAAACACGGGAGCAAATCCGCTCAGCAAAGCCAGGCTAAGCCCAAAAGGCAATAAATACCCGGGATGAATCACAAGCAGCTCCCTCGTTTTTTCGAGGCCATGGGCAAACATATGTAGTACAAAAGCCACCGCAGCAATAAGGCCACCCACAAAGCCACCACCAGGCAAATAATGACCGCGAAGCAAGATAAAAACAGAAAACATAAGCAACAGCGGAAGAATATAGTTGGTGGCCGTGCGCAGAATTATTGAGTTCATAGCTTATTCTATATCCGATTTTTGCATTTGTAATTTCAGCAAGCTATATACGCCGAGGGCAGATATAGCTAAAACAGTAATCTCCACCATCGTATCTATTCCACGAAAGTCCACCAATATTACGTTTACTACGTTTTTACCTTTCGCAAGAAGGTATGCGTTTTCGGCATAGTAGGCGCTAAGTTCGCGGTTAACGGGCTGCCCCAGTACTTCCAGAATAAGCAGCGTAATGAGTAATCCAAAAGAAATAGCGATAACGCCATCGCGAAAACGAGAACGTGTATCACTCAATTTCAAATACTTAGGCAGTCGGTACAGTACGAGTACAAATAGTATAACCGTTAGTGTATCTATGGCAAACTGGGTCATGGCCAAATCTGGTGCTCCGTAAAAAACAAAGATGATACAAATGGCATATCCCAGCACGCCCAAGGCTGCGAGAGCGGTAAGCCGCGAAGGACTGAATACGGCAACTCCAATACCCAAAATCATAATCAGGATGGTACCCATTTCATAAAAGGATACTTCTTTGAGTGTTGCAAAATCCATGTACACATGTGTGCCAATAAAAAGTTCGTACCCCACAACCCCAATAACAAAAATCATTACGGCAATCAAATAATAGCGCACATATCCACTGGTAAAGAAACGCGTCCACATCAGTGAAATACGTTCAAAACCAATACTAGACAGTTGGGTAAAAGAAAGTGGGCCAATAAAATCGGCTTTTTCCATAAGGTCTACTTTCTTTTGGCTTGGCCTTATCAGAAAGTAGAGCACAAAACCCGATGCGATTGTAATTCCGCTTAGAAGCAAAATGATATTAAATCCGTGCCAGAGCTTGATATGAAAGTCGTATGGTTCGCCAGCCACCGCTTCCACTGCGGGTCTTACCAGGCTTTCGCCAATAAATGGAAAGAGACCGAATACAAGGCAAAGCACACCCAGGATTAATGGCGGCAACCAAATTACGGGCGAGAGTTTGCGCACATCATCCACGAGTTCTTCAGGTAGCCTGCCTACAAAAGGCTTTATACCCGCCACAAAGCCCGCGTAGAGCAAAAGCACATTGGTAATAACTGCCGCTGCGGTAATAAAAATCGCCATAGTGCCGGTGCCGAGGGTGGCTTCATAAATCAAGTCTTTGCCCAGAAATCCAAACGAAGGGGGCATTCCGGCATTAGAAACGGCAGCCAAAAATCCGGCAATGGCGACTGGAATCATATACTTTGCCAGTCCGCCAAGTTTAAGTATATCACGGGTTCCAGAAGCTTTATCGATCGACCCTGCGACCAAAAAGAGTGTGGCTTTGTAAAGCGCATGAACCAGAATAAAGATCAGCGCAGCCAGAAAAGCCTCTTCACTTCCAATCCCAATCAGAAAAGTGAGAATACCCAGCGCTGAAATGGTAGAATAGGCAAGAATACTTTTTAAATCGGTTCGGAAGAGCGTGTGCCAGGCACCGTAAAGCATTGTAATTCCTCCAAAAGCCATAAGCGTATTATTCCAGGACGGGTCGTTGCCGAGCAGCGGACTTAACCTAAGCAAGAGGTAGATTCCCGCTTTTACCATCGTGGCCGAGTGCAGGTATGTCGACACCGGCGTAGGAGCTTTCATTGCCAGCGGCAACCAAAAATGAAATGGAAACTGCGCCGACTTCGTGAAAGCTGCACCGATTATGAAAAAAAGGATTAGGATATAAGAGCTACTTTCTGAAAAGACAACTCCCGAGTTTAGCAGTTCTTGAATGGAATAGCTTCCGCCAACAGAGCCCATTAATATGACGCCCCCAAGCAGCAACATTCCTCCCAAACCTGTAACCCCCAAAGACATTAAAGCCGCTTTTCGCGAATCTTCCTGACGGCTGTTGTAGCCGATTAAAAAGAAGGAAACCACGCTGGTCAGTTCCCAGAATACAAAAACGGTGATCAGATTATCGGATAAAACGAGCCCCAGCATGGAAGCCATAAACATGCTCAAATAGCCGTAAAACCTATCGAGATGGGCGCTGCCCTTCATGTAGGCAGAGGTGTAGATAAATACCATTGCCCCAATTCCCGTAATCATCAAAACAAAAATCAACGAGAGCCCGTCGAGATTGAAGTTGAGATCGACGCCCATAGAAGATACCCACTGGTAGGTCTTGAGAATAGGCCCGTTATTGAGTACTTCGGGAATAAAACTTGCGAAATAAACAAAAAGCCCCACCGGAACGATGGCATTTAAAATTGCCGCACGACCTTTCAGCTGGGTTCCGGCAAATACCAGAACACAAGCCCATAAAAATCCGATAAGAATCGCAAACAGCATATTTTCAGTCTTCGACTACAATTAATTTAAAAACTGCGAATATACAATAGGTAGCGGTTTTTATTGTGGTAAGATTGAAATTTGAGCGACAACTTTTTGGTGCCTATCACGAAGGGTGTGTACTATAAAAAAGATTGTGGTGTCGCTGTTTTATTCAGACTGACTTTGGGCTTACTTGTATTTGTCCTGCTATTGCTTTTAAAACTTTCATTATCGTCGCAAACTGCGGTTTGGCTCCATCTGACAATGCTTTGTACAAACTTGGTCTACTCAATCCTGTTTCCTCCGATATTTTTGTCATTCCTATCGCTTTAGCAATATGTCCGATAGCATTAATTACATCTGCATTATCTCCTTCTTCCAAAACAGCATTAAGATACTCTGCAATCATTTCATTGTTGTCCAAATAATCCGCTATGTCAAATTTTGAAGTTCCCATGTTTTTTATTCGAAAGATTAATCAACCCTATCAAGGGTCATTTCAAAATATTGTATCCATTCCTCACCTTTCTTGTACTCGCCGGTTTCATACCACTGGCCTTTTTCATTCAACCAAATAATGTAGCGCAAATTGTCATTTGGGTACCAATGTAATTTATTGTCAATAAGTTCGGCATCAAATTCATTGTTTTCCCCGTTTGGCAGATAGGAGCGAAATGAATATTCACCGTCTTGTTTGTTATACGAAATAATGGCGTAGGCATTGTGAATTACCCTTCCGCCTGCCATTCCCAAGCCTTCAATGACAATAAGGGTGGAGTCAAGTTTATATTTTATTTTTTCAGTTTGGTCGAAGTTTGATTTCCCACCCTCGCGCATCATCCACCCTTCTCCTTTCCAATTGCCAACTATAAAGTCAAGTTCTGCCATTTTAGCTTGTATTTCAGGATCGGGCTGTACCGGTTGAGAAAAAGAAGAATTGATTAAAAAAGCTGTCAAAAGCAGAGTTAGAATAGTTTTCAGGGTTTGATTTTTAGTTGATTGGAGCTTAAAATTAGAAATATATCCAATAAAACATACTCTCACCAATCCTTTTTCTTGTCTGATAGTCCTCAATTTTTTCCGAAAACCAATCCTAACCGACTCCTTATCAAAATTTATATCCTGAATTTCTAAACAACTTGGGTATCTAAAAAATTTATCAAAGACTTATCAATCAGTTCTTTAAATCCAAAACTTAAATTAAATCTGCTGCTGTTTGTCCTTGCCAAGACTAATTCATTCTTTATAACTACCTATCCACAACAAACTTTTTAACTAAACTCCCCTTCTCATCTTGTATTTCAACAAAATAAAGACCGGCGGCAAAACCGTCTAGGTTTATTTTCTGCTGCTCACCAATCACAGCTCCACTCTTTACAAGCATACCATTCGCATTGTAAATCCGAAAATTTGCATTTACTGAATTTGTAAAAGACATTAGAATATGACTAGTTGCCGGGTTCGGAAAAATGGAGAATTCAGCTTCTTTTATTCTCTCTAAACCCACCCCGCTTCCAAGAGGGCCTCTTTTAAAATTAATAGCTAATGGAAACTGATTACCCGATCCCCACGAAAAACTTGGCATTTCAACATGATTATCAAAGGTTAGATAATATTGGTGATACAAATTATTATTATTCTGAAAAAAAAAAGTATTCGTTATCAAAATAGGCACGATTTACCGGATCACCATATTCATATAATACGTCTGCTCTAAATAGGCTGCTATCCCATCGTGCTGTGATTGGCAAGACATAGTTTTCGGCGTATATGTAAGTTTCAAGGAATAATTCTGAAATATTAGCTGCATAAGAATTAGTTTTATTTAATTCTTCATCCAAATATCTCCAAACTCTAAACTGCCCGTTATTGGAATCCAAAGGGACTTCGCCCAACTGTGGATCAATATCGTATATAGTGTTACCTGCAGATGTGTCCAATACCATCCACATTGTATCTTTTGCCCCTATGGCATCCTCAAACGCTATGTAAAAAGGCCACTAAGCGTTTTCTTGTCCGTTGGTATTTTTTGAAATTAGATTTACCGCTAAAACTAAAAATGTAGTAATGAGCAAGTAGCTTGTAGATTTATTCTTGTTATACCTGATTGGGAGTTTTTCAAATGAATAATTATTCTGTTTTCAGAATCTTCGTTGTGCCAAAAGAATTATCAAATAACTTAACTCGGACAAAATAAACTCCATTAGGTAGACCGGACATTTCAATTGTTGAGCTGCTGTTAGAGTTAGTTGAAGTTACATTTCTGCCATACGTATCAAAAACATCAATACCCCGAATCTCTGATTCAGTATCATTTCAATAGTAGCGAATTATTTTAGTTAGAAAAAAATTTCAACTGATTATTCTTAGATAATTTTATAGTGTAATCCATACTTTGCTGGTACTAAAGGATTTAAAAGATAACTTTATCGGAATATCAAAATTATGTCCAATAATTATCATTAGCGATAATAATTAGCTACCATTAAAGACATAAAAAAAGCCGCAGCCATGATTTTCGCACAGCTACGGCATTATAAAAGACATTATCCAATTTCAGCTTGTTGCTAAAATTGGTAATCAATATTACGCTGTCGTCATTTCAGCCATAATCAAATCGGCAAGTTCCTCGCCTATTCTGTCTTGTGCTTCAAGCGTAGCAGCACCAATATGTGGGCTAAGCGCCAATTTATCGTGTGATAATACTCCTTCAGATGGAGTTGGTTCATTTTCAAATACATCTAGTGCAGCTCCTGCCACATGTCCACTGCTTAATGCAGAAAGCAATGCAGGCTCGTCAATTACTCCACCGCGGGCAGCATTTACAAGAAGTACGCCTTTTTTCATTTTGGCAATTTCTTTGCTGTCAATCACCGAGCTTCCATCGGCTTGTTTTGGTACGTGAATAGAGATGGCGTCGCTGCGGCGAATAAGCTCATCAAGTTCTACTTTCTCAACATCTACTACCACCTCTCCATGACCGTGAATGACAAAAGAAACTTTGGTGTAAACATCATAGATATCCGCACAGATTACGTGCATTCCGCAGCCTAAGGCATATTGAGCAACAGCCTGACCAATACGACCAAAACCAACAATACCAAGCGTTTTTCCGCGAAGCTCAATGCCTTTAGCGTATTTTTTCTTCAATGCCTTAAAGTCTGAATGACCATTGGTAGGCATCTCGCGGTTGGCGTCGTAGGTAAAGCGCGCAAGGCTAAATAAATGAGCCATTACGAGCTCTGCAACAGATTGTGAGCTGCTGGCAGGTGTATTGGCAACCGTTATTCCTTTGTCGCGTGCATATTCCACATCAATATTGTCCATACCAACTCCACCGCGGCCGATAAATTTCAAATTCGGACAAGCATCGATTAACTCTTTACGTGCAGTTGTAGCACTGCGCACACAAAGTGCAACCACATCATTATTATTTATATAATCAGCTAATTTTTCTTGTGGTACATGATCTGTTACCACTTTAAATCCTGCTGCTTCAAGTTTTTGTTTGCCGGAAGGCGAAATACCATCGTTTGCTAATACTATCATTGTGAATATTTTAAGCGTTGTTTTCTAGTTCTTTCATTACATCTACCAGTACTTGCACGCTTTCAATCGGCAGTGCATTGTACATTGATGCGCGGTAACCACCAACTGAACGGTGTCCGTTTATTCCACTTACTCCTGCTTCTTTCCACATTTTGTCAAAGCGCTCTGTAAGCGATTCGTCTGTAAGAACAAACGTAGGGTTCATCAAGCTTCGATCTTCCACGGCAGTGGTACCTTTAAATAGTGGGTTGCGATCTACTTCATCGTAAAGCAACTTGGCTTTGGCTTCATTTCGTTTTTCCAGTTCAGCAATTCCACCTATAGATTTCATCCACTCCATGGTAAGCATAGCTCCATACACTGCAAATACAGGTGGCGTATTGTACATTGAGTCTTTTGCTTCTTGCTTTTGAAGATCGAGCATAGAAGGAATCTGACGACCGGTTTTGCCGAGTTTGTCTTTGTTAACGATGTATAGCGTAGTTCCGGCAGGACCCATATTTTTTTGAGCACCGGCATAAATCAAGTCAAAATCTGACACATTGATTTTGCGGCTAAAAATATCGCTCGACATATCGCAAAGCATTGGTACTGGTGATTTTGGAAATTCTTTTACCTGCGTTCCGCGGATGGTATTGTTAGATGTAATGTGAAAATAATCGGCATCTGAAGGAATGGTATACCCTTTTGGGATTTTGGTGAAATCATTATCCTTACCTGTTCCCACAGTAATAACTTCTCCAAGCAATTTTGCTTCTTTAATCGCTCCCGAACTCCAGGTGCCTGTATCGGTGTAAGCTGCTTTACCACCTTCATTTTTCATAAAGTTGATTGCCGATATGTAAAATCCAAGACTGGCACCACCTTGCAAAAACAAAACCGAGTAATTGTCAGGCACATTGAGCAATTCGCGCACGAGATTGCGGGCTTTTTCCATTATTTCAACAAAAGGCTTGCTGCGGTGAGACATCTCGATTAAGGAGAGTCCGTGATTGTCGAGCTCCAAAATACTTTCTGATGCTTTTCTTAAAACTTCCGGTGGCAGAATACAAGGACCTGCACTGAAATTGTGAACTTTAGCCTTTACTTGAGTTTCCATAATTGGGTTTTGTTTTATTTGGTGATGCAAAACTACTGCTTATTTTCAGATCGGCAAAGGCAGGGCGGGTATCTCGTTGGTTTATAACAAGGTTTAAGAATCAAAGGTTGAGTTCCGACCCCAAAAGAGAATTTCCTTACTTAAATTGCTAAAATGCAAAGTCTATAATAACGCCTTCCCGCACCCCAACCCAACTTAGCGAAGCGATCTCACGAATACCTTATAAAATAGACAGTTATGAGTAAAATGGAGTCTACCGCACACATTGTTCTTAACAGTATTCTCATCTATTAAAACGAAGTTCTCCGTGGAACATTAATGTGTGCGGTGGACGCTCCCCTTTATAGACATAATCTCTATACACATCTTGATTGGAAATTACGAAGTTGAAATTCCGATTTTCTTAACGACTCTATAGTTACACCATCCAGCACCCCAACCCTAAAAACCTACGTCACACATTACTCTTAAGAGTATTTGCATCTATAAGAACGAAGCTCTTCGAGGAACATCTATGTGTGCGGTGGACGCTCCCCTTCCTGCATCCGACGAGGCTTTTCGCCGAGAGGAATGCATAGGGGCGTGCGCGGACATTGATAAACAGCAAGTTAAAATCCTCAAATAATAAATAACTTTGAGAAAATCTTAACAATCAAAATCTACTACTGCCTGATAGGATTTGTATTGTTCCGGTGGCGATCGAAATTCACCTTGTCCGGAAAATTAAACTCAGCTCCTTTTTCTTCCGATTTCGGGCGGCTCATGTCAATAAATTCTATCAAATCCCAGGCTCCATCTCTATTTAGCTTGTACCCATTGTAAGCGGTACTGGGAAGATAAAAAGCATATTGACCTGCCAATCCTGTTTTTTCAGGTTCCAACCGGTCAAATACAATCGCATCTTTTGATTGCATAAAGCGCAGATTGAGAATAGCAGATTTTGCATACTCAAATACTCGGCGTCGCGCCATTCCATCTGGAGTTTGAAAAACGGCTTTGCCAAAAGTGATTTCACCTTTTTTATCAAACTCAATGGCATCGAGCACTTTCTTGTTTGAGAGTGAATTGTTCCCATCCCAACCCATCAAAACATAATAATTTTCCTTTCTGACCTTAACCGGAAAAATCTCGTAATAAAGCGCTCCATACCAGTTATTTGGCTGGAGTTCCTCATTTTCAATTTCCAAACTTAGTTCTTGATTGTCAACAAGCTCCACATACTCCCCTTTTTGCGGAAGCAAAACAAACGCGTAGTATAAAAAGGTTCCTTCTAAGCGCGGCTGCACCCAGTTAAAGAGCCGAAAAGTATTGTCGGGACTTTTAATCGTAGAAATAGCGATAAACCTATCGAATGGATATTCAAAGGCCTCTTCTTTGGCGAATGCTTTTACAAGCAAATCACGAATCTTTGCCGAGGCTTCATCTCTAATTTCATCGCTTGCTCCGGTGGTAAGGTCGTCTTGTAAATCGGCAATTTTTTGCTCCAAACCGGCCAAATCTGCCGCATATGCACCAAATACCAAAAACAAAGAAATACAGGTTACCAGAAAGCTTTTCATTGGCATTAGGAACGGTAAATAGCTTTTAAAATTGTCGCCGGACGAGATATACCACCAGCGACTTGGTTCTAAAGAATTTTATAAGTGCATAAATGCCTTTTTCTCAAGAAGTTTCTCATCAGATTCGCGGTGATCGGGGTCGTCAACGCAGCAGTCTACCGGGCAAACAGCCGCACATTGGGGCTCGTCGTGAAAACCTACACATTCGGTACATTTATCTGAAACGATAAAATATACGTCCATATCTACAGGTTCTTGCTCCTCCTCAGAGTCGTATGTATTGCCCATAGGAGTGGTGATGGTGCCGTTTAAGTCGGTTCCGTCGCTCATTCTCCATTCCACACCGCCTTCGTAAATAGCGTTGTTGGGACATTCCGGTTCGCATGCACCACAATTAATGCATTCGTCAGTTATGATTATAGCCATGGCTTAATATTCTTTTTTGATGTCTATTTTTGCAAATTCAAGTGCAAATATATAGCACTCTATGTTTGGAATTGTTCTAAGTTAGCAAGAATATGAATCATATCACAGAAATCATTGAGAAAGAGCAACTATCAAAATTTTCGGAAATCTTAAATGAGCTCGCCGAAATAGCCGATACAGAAAATACTGCCGATTCGTTTGGTACAAATAGCTCCTTTAATGATACGATAAATAGCAGCACAGTTTTAAATCCGTGGTTTACCCGCCAAAACATCACGCAGGCATTGCAAGGTCTTAGCTATATGCTTCGACCCGAAGCTTTAGAAAAATGGCTAAAGTCTTATGACTTTACTCAAGTGGAAGCACCTAAGCGCGTGGGTCTTATCCTTGCGGGAAATATTCCGATGGTTGGTTTTCACGATATTTTCAGCGTTGCTATAGCTGGTCATAAACCGGTGGCAAAGCTTAGCAGTCAGGATAAATTATTGCTTCCTGCCGTTTTTAAACTTTTTTATGCAGCAACTGGCATCGAGGGTTTTGATGTGGAATGGATAGAAGAAAGACTGCCGGCCGTTGACGCCGTAATCGCTACAGGAAGCAACAATACATCGAGGTATTTCGAGTATTATTTTGGGAAATATCCCAACATCATTCGCAAAAACAGAACTTCGGTGGCCATCCTTACGGGAAATGAATCTGAAGCAGAGCTCAAGGCTTTGGGAGCAGATATTTTCAGCTTTTTTGGGCTCGGCTGCCGAAATGTCTCAAAAATTTACGTCCACCGCGATTTTGATATCGACCGTTTTTTTAAAGGAATTTACGACTATCACGACATTGTAAACCACCACAAATACGCCAACAATTACGATTATTTCCGAGCCTTGTGGATGATGAATCAAGAGGACCTGCTTGATAATGGGTTTATGATTTTAAGACCAGCCACTTCACTTGCAAGCCCGATAGCAACAATATTTTATGAACGGTATGATGATTTAGGCGACCTTAAAAAGCAGCTTGAAAAACAGCGCGAAGAGATTCAGTGTATCGTATCACTTGATGATGTGCCTTTCGGCGAAAGCCAGCATCCTGAATTGTGGGATTACGCTGATGGGGTTGATACAATGGAGTTTTTGCTTTAGTAGCCGCGCGATTTATCGCGCGGAAAATCAAGGCAAAAACTCGAAACACCCGATCGCCGGCGGATTGGCGTAAGGAGTTCCAATCAAATCAAAAATTAATCCAGTGTTCTGACCTTTTCCAATTGCAAATGCTCCGGGAGTAAGTTGAAAATTGCCGCCAGAAAAATCGACAAAACCGGGCTGTTGGCCGACGTAAGTTGTGCCTGCAAAATATTCTAAGATCGGATTTATCACTTCTTCCTCGGCGCGAATTATGGAGTTTTCGAATTTCAGAATAACAGGTTGCGCGAGATCAAAATCAAGGCCTATCTCATTAATTCCATTTCCATAAACTATGCAATTGCGGAATTTACTTGAATCAATCGGTCGGACTTCAACCTCGGTGCTGCTCACTGGCGTAAGATTCGTCAGAAAAACTGCTGGAGTTTGACGGGTTCCAAATTTCCAGTTATTGGCAAAGGTGCAATTGTTGAAATTATAACTTCCGCCACCTGTTCCCGCCAGCAAATACTGGCCGGCGCTGCTCATCAGCACATTATTGGCGATAATTTTGTAATTTTTAGAGAGAATTCCGGCAATCGAGTTATTGCGGATCACCACATTATCAAGCTTTAAAGGTTGCGATGCAACGCTAACAGGATTTGGATTGTTAAAAGGAAGGGTTTCGCATTGAATGCCAATGAAATTATTCTTGATCAGCACATGCTTAAAAACGTTGATTTGCGACCCTTCGTTGATCCAAATTCTATCCCATTGCCCCGGCTGCTCATCATAAAATGATTCGAGTCGGTCTCCTTGAAAAACAATGGGCTCTTCAAGCGTTCCTTCGGCTTTGATATTGCCGCCGCGATAAACCCACAATCCGCTGCCCTGGTGAAAAAAGATCTGCGTTCCGGGTTCAACAACTAACTTTTGAAGTGAATCGACTACCAGATATCCATAAATCACAACGGGCTTTTCTGCTGTCCAGGTTACCGTAGCATTTGGATCATCGCTTATAATGGTGTAATTGGGCAATCCATTGGTAGGAAATACATCAGGAACATAAAAGATAGCATCCCAGCCCCATGCCACCAGGTCAACAGATTGGTTGTTTCCATTGGTCTCAAACTCAATTTTTCCTTCTACAAACGGGTAGAGAATATTCGCATTGGGTTCAACAGTTACTTCAATGAAAATGTAAATACTATCATTCGGGCCGATTTCAATATTCTCTAAATTTGTTCCTGCCAGGCCATCGACATTAATTCTATATGAATTATTCGGATCATTAAGCAGACTTACTTTGCTGATATTCACATAAGAATCGTCGCTGTTATAAACCTTTAGTACTTGTGTAGCAGAGCCAACAGTGTTAAAAACAGTATCAAACTTCACCGAATCAGTAGAGAAGGTGAGTCGCAAGTCCGGTGAGGTATTGATCTCATCTTTCTTACATCCCGAAAGCGAAGCCATAATGACAACACTTAGCGTAAAAAGAAAAAAAGTTATTTTATGTATTGGATTCTTCACTCAACAAATAAAATTAAAATGAACCGGCTAAACATTTAACCTATTGCAAATCAGAGTATAAAAACGGATTTATACTTTCTACTTATGCAAAACTCTAAAAGCTCACAAATATTATAAATTTCAGTGAAGTATTTCATCATTAAAAACAATATTGTACATTTGCACCCCGATAAATGGAAATTGTGGATTACACAAAAGTGTGTACGCATATTTCAGGAATCAAAATTCGGCAGATGGCCAAATCCATTTGCATTAAAGAATCCCAAATTGATAAAATTATGAGAAAAGGCATACACCCGGAAGACTATAAATTTGTTGTTTTCAAAGACATGTCTAACGATTACGCATTTTTAAGCCGTTCTACGGCGTCTTCTGACGAAACTATAGAGTGGGAAGATGGTAACGAATACCCACTGATTAAGCTTGAGATCTCTTACAAATCTCATCCTTTCTTTACAGGAAAAATGCAGTTTGTTGATACCGCAGGACGCGTTGACAAATTCAAAAAGCGTTACGCCAAATTCGACAAGAAATAAGCGATACGCCTATAAAACTGAAAGCCTTTCCGATTGGAAGGGCTTTTTTTTTTAGTTTTTGTTGCGGATGGATAAATCGAAAAAGATAATACATCCGAAGATCTCAACAATTTAATCAAGAACGCTCTCACACACCCCCAACCCCTAAAGGGGCGACCCTATCGCACGGTTTGTCTTGTCCTGAAACCTCGTAATTCAGAACGGAAGTTATAGTCTCAAAATTGGTTTAAAGGAAAATAATTACTTTTTTGAATAAGATGTGCGGTGGCCTCCCTTCAGGGTCAGGGTGCGGGAAGGATTTGATTATCAATTTTTTAAAATAATTTAATCGATACGGCCAAATTTTAACAAGTATATAGGTAAGGTCAACAAATTTGAATCCAGGTCACCAAAACCCAACTCCCCTACCCATCCATTTTCAATTTTCCATTACATTTACCCGGAAATAAAACTACTGCATGAACCCAATCCTTATAGATATTAACTGGAGAAATTTGCTTCCGCTCACTTTCGCGAAGCCATTGTCTCATTTACTTATTGGTATTGATACAATTGCAGAAAAATGGGAGCGTCATTTAAACGTGGTTCCGGGCGTTTTGCCACCCCAATATTTGCGCGAAGCCTTCCCGGCAAATTCCGATTCAGAAATTATCTTTATCAATTCGGCGGTTATTCCTACCCCATCATTGGCGGAAGCCGTAACCAAATTGAAACCCGGGCAGGTATTGACTCATCGCGGAATATTTATTGCTGCCCCTACTGGAAATAATAGTTTAGACGACCTGGCTGCAAGAATTGAAAAAGGAGAATCATTTTCATTTTCGAATTTTGGACAAGACGAAGTCTTTTTTAACGAACCGACCGTGATTTTAGAATCTCCGGCTGACATATTTGCACAGAATGATGCCATTTTGCGTCAGGACTTTCAGGAAATCACAAAAAAATTCAAAACCACCAATTTTCCAAATCACATCATCACTTCGGGTTTTGACATTTTTATTCATCCCGAGGCCAAAGTGCACCACTGCGTGCTAAATGCTACCACCGGCCCTATTTACATCGGAAAAGGCGCCGTAATAATGGAAGGAAGCCTCGTGCGTGGCCCCTTTGCTATTGGCGAAAGCTCAACACTTAAAATGGGCGCAAAAGTTTATGGTGCTACGAGTATCGGCAAGCACTGCAAAGTGGGTGGCGAGGTAAACAATGTGGTGATAAACGACTACTCAAACAAAGGCCACGATGGCTTTTTGGGAAACTCGGTAATCGGCTCGTGGTGCAACCTGGGCGCAGATACCAATACATCAAACCTCAAAAATAACTACGGCGAGATAAAGGTGTGGAACTACGAAACTGAAACGCTCGAAAATACCGGTCGCCAGTTTCACGGACTCATTATGGGCGACCATTCCAAAGCAGGCATCAATACCATGTTTAACACTGGAACTGTAGTGGGAATGTGTGCAAATATTTTCGATGGTGGCTTTCCTCCAAAATTTACGCCTTCCTTTTCATGGGGCGGTGCGCAGGGCTTTGAAACGTTTAAGATCGAAAAGGCATTTGAAGCTTCGCAAGCTATGATGGAAAGAAGAAATGTGCATTTCGGAAAACCGGAAGCCGATATTTTTCGTTTTGTATTTGAATACGATTCCAAATTCAAGACCTAAAAAGCTCTTTCTGGTGTTTGGCACGGCTCTTGACTCATAGGGGAAAATGAAATAATCAGAGCCTGTACTGCCAATCTGTCGGGTTCTAAAAAATATAAACACGAAACTATTTATGTTCGAATCAATCGGATTACAAGATATAGTGGATAGCGAAACAGAATTTATACCTTTAATAACATCGGAAGATGAAGAGGCGATGAATAATGAAGAAACTCCGCTTGAATTGCCCATTCTTCCAATAAAAAATACGGTTTTATTTCCAGGCGTGGTACTGCCAATTACGGTAGGCCGCGATAAAAGCATTAAGCTTGTGCAAGATGCCTACAAAGGCGATCGCACTATTGGGGTGGCAAGCCAAAAAGATCAAGGGGTTGAAGATCCTGAATTTGAAGACCTGAACAATATTGGAACGGTTGCCAAAATTATACGACTTTTAAAAATGCCCGATGGAAGCACCACGGTAATTATACAAGGTAAGAAGCGTTTTGAAATGATAGACGTGCTTGCTACCGAGCCATACATGCGGGCAAAAGTGCGCGAATTTGCTGAAATAAAGCCACAGCGCAATATTAAGAAGTTTGAAGCGCTTGTAGATTCGTTAAAAGATTTGGCGCTACAAATCATCAAAGTATCGCCGAATATTCCGAGCGAAGCAGCTTTTGCCATAAAGAACATTGAGAGCTACAGCTTTTTGATCAATTTCATTTCGAGCAATATGAATGCCGCCGTTAGCGACAAGCAAAAATTGCTTGAAACTGCCGATTTGCGGAAGCGCGCCGAAATGGTTTTAGAATATCTTACCAAAGAGCTGCAAATGCTCGAGCTGAAGAATGATATTCAGAGCAAGGTGAAAACGGATATTGATCACCAACAGCGTGAGTACTTTCTGCACCAGCAGCTGAAAACCATACAGGAAGAGCTTGGCGGAAATCCGCAGGATGAGATGGTGCAAAATTTAAAAAAGCGCGCCAAAGACAAAAAGTGGAATGAGAAGACCGCAAAAGCTTTTAAAAAGGAAGTTGAGCGGCTGGAGCGGATGAATCCGCAGGGAGCTGATTATTCGGTGCAACTCAATTATATTGAGCTTTTGCTTGACCTGCCGTGGAATCATTACTCAAAAGATAAATTTGATCTCGCACGCGCTCAAAAAATTCTTGATCGCGATCACTACGGACTTGAGAAAGTGAAGGAACGTATTATAGAGCACCTTGCAGTTTTGAAATTGAAAGGCAGCATGAAGTCGCCAATATTGTGTCTTTATGGCCCTCCCGGAGTTGGTAAAACATCTCTTGGTAAATCTGTTGCAGAGGCGCTTGGCCGCGAATATGCGCGTATGTCGCTCGGCGGTTTGCGCGATGAAGCAGAGATTCGCGGGCACCGAAAAACGTATATCGGCGCCCTTCCGGGAAGGATTATTCAAAATATTAAAAAAGCCGGGACGTCAAATCCTGTTTTTATTCTTGATGAGATGGACAAACTGGGACGCGATTCGCACGGCGATCCGTCTTCGGCAATGCTCGAAGTTCTTGACCCGGAGCAAAATAGTACATTCTACGATAATTATGTAGAGCTCGATTACGATCTATCAAACGTTATGTTTATTGCTACTGCAAATGCGCTTGGCACCATACACCCCGCCCTGCGCGACCGTATGGAGATGATAGAGGTTAACGGATATACCGTAGAAGAGAAAGTAGAGATTGCAAAACGCCACCTCGTTCCGAAGCAAATTAAGCAAAACGGTGTACCTGATAAAGAAATCAAACTCGGAAAAGGAGTTTTAGAAAAAATCGTTGAAGATTATACCAACGAATCCGGAGTACGTGGTCTTGAAAAACGAATTGGAAAAGTAGTTCGTTTTCGCGCCAAGCAAATGGCGCTTGACGAAAAATACACAACTACGGTAATGGTAGATGATTTGGAAACCATACTTGGCCCATCGCATGCCAGAGATAAATATCAGGACAATGATGTAGCCGGAGTTGTAACCGGACTGGCGTGGACTCCAACAGGTGGTGACATTTTATTTATTGAATCATCGCTTACCAAAGGAAAAGGGAAGCTTACCCTTACCGGAAATCTGGGCGATGTAATGAAAGAATCGGCTATGCTGGCGCTTGAATTTTTGAAATCACATTCAGATACCATTGGCCTTGAGCAGGAAGTTTTTGACAAATGGAATGTCCATATCCACGTGCCGGAAGGTGCTACTCCAAAAGATGGCCCATCGGCAGGTATTACCATTCTTACGGCTCTCGCTTCGGCGTTTACCCAAAGAAAGGTTAAGAAATATTTGGCTATGACGGGTGAAATAACTTTGCGTGGAAAAGTGCTTCCCGTAGGCGGAATAAAAGAGAAAATTCTCGCTGCCAAACGTGCGAACATCAAGGAGATTATTCTTTCGAGTAAAAACGAGAAAGACATCAACGAGATTAATCCGCGATATATCAAAGGATTGACTTTCCACTATGTGGATGACATGATGGATGTGATAGACAAAGCACTCACCAATCAAAAGGTTGAAAAAGCGCTGAAAGTGGCTTAAGACATTTTGATAGAAATAAAGTAAAAGCCCCGACAGATAAACTGTTGGGGCTTTTTGCTTTTATTAGCTCCAGCTGATGGGAATTTGGAACAAGGCCCACTGGGCATGCGCCCTGCGGAATCTAAAATTTCATCTACAAAAATTGTAGATTATCTATTTCATAGGTAGCCTTAGATTTATTCCGCAGGGTGGATACCGCTGCGGAGCGGCTTCAGACTAACCACTGGTGGAGCAGATAATCAGACCGTATCTTCAATAAAAACCCGCTCCGCTGGGCATGCGCCCTGCGGAATCTAAAATTTCATCTACAAAAATTGTAGATTATCTATTTCATAAATAGCCTTAGATTTATTCCGCAGGGTGGATACCGCTGCGGTGCGGCTTAAGACAAACCAGTGCGGTGCGGATATTCAGAGGGCATCTTCAATAAAACTACGCTCCATCGACGCGCTCCGCTGGGCATACGCCCTGCGGAATATAAATTTTATTTATGAGAAATTTAGTAATCTTGTATAATAAATAGTCGTAGGACTTAACTTTCTGCGTCGACCGACGACCGCTCCGCTGGGCATGAGCCCTGCGGAATAGGTTTTCATTTCAAAATTTAATTATTCGCAAAATGACAAGGCAAGGCATCAAGCAAAATATTAAAAACAATACATCTTATTTTATTACTCCAACCGTAATTGGTTGGATAGATATATTCACGAGAAGAGAAATTCGAGATATCGTTATCGAGTCGTTGCGCTATTGCCACTACCACAAAGGTTTGAATGTTTATGGTTATTGCATTATGTCAAATCACTTACACCTTATTGTCAACTGCAACGAACCTTTTCAATTGAGGGACACAATTAGGGATTTTAAAAGACATACATCAAGCACTATTTTTCAATGGATTATGGGCAACCCCGAAAGTAGAAGGGATTGGATGACAGGGCTATTTACCGGAGCTGCTAATGAAGATATTAAGAGCAAGAATATTAAAATTTGGCAAACCGGAAACCATGCCATTGAGTTGATCAACGAACAGTTTACCTGGAGAAAAGTATTGTACATTCATGATAACCCGGTGCGAGCAGGGTTGGTATCGAATCCGGAAGATTGGATTTACAGTTCTGCTCGAAATTATATTGAAAAAGAAGCTGTATTTGAGGAGGTGAGTTGTCTGCCTCCACCATTGAATTTTAAGAAATAATTTTTTTTTGGGGGGGATGGTTAGTTCGGAAGGTGATTCCGCAGGGCGCATGCCCAGCGGAGCGGTTCGTATTTCATGACGGTAGTGGTATGTAATTTCTAATAACCAGTCACCTATGTATGTTAACGAAATATGCCTTAATATTAAAATTTCTGTTTTTTTTTGAAATGTGGGCATCAAAACAAGACCCCAAAGGTTGGGAAACTTAGCACAGCGTTTTCATGCCGCAAAGCAAGTAAACCTTTGAGGTCAACACAATAATTGAAACACAATAATTGAAACACAATAATTGATTCCCCAGACTTTTTATAGATAAAGAGTTTCCAGAGCATGCGCCGAACGGAACCCGCTCCGCTGGGCATGCGCCCTGCGGAATCTAAAATTTCATCTACAAAAATTGTAGATTATCTATTTCATAGGTAGCCTTAGATTTATTCCGCAGGGTGAATACCGCTGCGGAGCGTCTTAAG
>NZ_JAAGVY010000031.1 GCF_010686655.1 Cryomorpha ignava
ACACCTGCGTTGCACAAAAATTCCAAAATGCTCAAGTACGAAAATGTACGCTCCGCTTTTTGAATTGCTAAGCGGAAACCTTCGGCTTGTCCATGGACTTGGTAGTGAACTCTAAAACCTGTAATCGTACAACAGTAAAACTAGTACATAAAAGAATAAGAGGGCGTCCTTCATTTAGCCGTTAACAATTACTCCGAAAAAGTTTACTTTGCAAAATGATTTATGGAAACCTTGTTTAAGTCGATATAAATGAACTGGAAAACCTCTGTATTCTTAGTCCTCTTCGCAGGACTTTTGATCTTTTTGACATTTAATCGTCACAAGCATAGTAAGAAAGGCTACTTCAATTATCAAAGTGAAATTTGGGCTGACAAGGCGGGTTATAATGTTTATTTGCCTGCAACATTTATTTACAATTTCGACGCTTCTGCCTTTCCAGATTCACTAGATTCTCGAACTGGCGATGGGTTTAAACTTAACAAAAAGACTAAAATTGTATATACCAAATATACCTACGGGGTAGCGCTAATGCAGGCACCATTTTTTTTATTCGCCTATTGGTATTCTAATTTGATGGGTGCGGAATCTACGGGCTACGAGCCAATATACCACGCTATTATTAATCTTTCCGCAGTTTTTTATTTAGTTTTTGGGCTCTTTTTTTTATTCAAATTTCTTTCTTTTCAATACTCTTGGAGAACGGCATTTTTCTCCACCGCGATCATTTTCTTAGGGACTAATCTTTATTATTATGCAATTGATGATACTGGGATGTCTCATGTTTATTCATTTTTTCTGTTCTCAGCTTTTTTGTTCATCTCACGAAAAACTGATTTTCTCAAGGATTTAAAGCTAATAAACTTGATATCGATCAGTATTATTTCAAGTATAATTCTTCTCATTAGGCCTACTGGGGCAATGTTCTTACTTGTATTTTTCTTTTTGGATTTGAATCAAAGAAATCATATTCTGGAAAGAGTTCGGAGACTAGGGAATATTAGAGCCACTAGTGTTTTTCTATCCATTTTTGCCCTTATCTGGTTACCACAACTTTTATATTGGAAATATTCCACTGGCGATTTCTTGTCATATAGCTACGGTGGGGAAGGATTTAATTTTTTAAGCCCAAAGCTAGGCTATACATGGTTTTCTCCGATAAATGGATTATTTTTATATACCCCTCTATATTTGCTTATTCTTTTTGGAATGGTGCGTATGATTCATAACCAAGTAACCAATGGATGGTTAATCCTGACCTCGTTTTTTGCAATTTCATTTGTGTTCTCTTCGTGGTGGGACTGGTCATTTGGATGCTCGTTTGGAGCGAGAAGTTTTGTTGAATATTTAAGTCTTTTTGTTTTACCTGTCGCATATACTCTCTCTCAATGCACTAAGTTGAGATTGTATAAAAAAGTACTTATTGGAACTCTTATTTTGGGGTTTGTGGCGTTTAACTTGAAAGTGACTTATACCTATGATAGTTGCTTTTTTGGAACTGATGCATGGGATTGGTCGGAATACCTTTCATTAATATCTTCTCCTACAAAGTGAGAACTCCGAATTTTTACGTCAATAGAATTTAGATTTTAGTTTTTTATTGAAAAGTGAGTATATATGCAACCCACATAACCCTCAAAGCCTTAACCCCAATCCAAACCGGATATGCAACTCATTCGGGAAAAGTTTGATATCCGACCTACTCGATTTTCTATCTGAAATTGGCACTGCCGGGTTTTCTGTCTTGGTACTTGATACAAAGGCATTTGCAACGGTAAAGGGAATATTGAGGTTGAGAAACCAGTGATCTGAAATGGAATATGCTAGTGTCGGTATTGCAGAGAAGCGAATACCACCGGTTGACGATGATACCGGGAATATGTCTGATGTTTGCGGCCTCATTGATGCTCTTAGGTAGTAAGGGCTGGCTCCTGCACCTAAGTAAACTTTAAGCTTCGATTCTTCTTCAAATAAATCAATCAGAAATGAATAGGTATAACGCACTGCTGCCTTAATCTCGTCTACACTCGTACCTCCTACCAAATGTGAAAACTGATTGAGACTGTCAAGCGAGTAGACCTCTGCTTCTTTAGTATTAAAACCAATTCTCGAAATTTCAAATTCTTGAAAGTCGCCATTCTCTCTGAATAAAAGTACTGCCGGACTAAAATAGCCATAGGCACCATTACTCTTCTTTACTTCAATGCCCTGTGGATGCCAATTTTGAACTTGCTCATTGGAAATTGCAAAATTGGAGTATGCCGCAAACGCGAAGTTCTGATCTTGTGAGAATAGGCTTACGGATGATAAAAGAAATGTGGCTAACACCAGAAAACTCAAAAATTTGACCCGTGAAAAACGCATATTGTTTGAAGATTGATGTGCGATGTAAAACGCTCAACAACAGTTTTTAGTATGCTTTAAGTTTGATTTTACTTTCTAATACTCCGGGAGATAAGTTAGGCTAAAGATATTCGAAGCACATCCATTATTCAATTTCTATTCTGAAAATTTAATGTAAAACTATTCAATATCAGCATTATAAATATTGAATATGCAGCTGTTTTCATAATCTGGAGGAATGGTTTTTACTTTTTCATTTTCCGAATCCCAGTTGTCAGTAATCTGTATTTTCTTCGTCAAAATTCCACCGCCATCTACTTCTGTATAAGCCGAGTCTATTTCCCAAACGCAATCAGGCTCTTCATCGCTACCCTTATTAGAGGTAGTAATAGACAACTGATTTGATTGTCCTGATTCAATATTTAGGGTATCGCTTCCGCGTCCATTTCTGTAAACTACCATTTTTAAATTCTTGTCGCTATTATTTTTAATCGATCTGGTCGTTACAGTTTCACTAGAGCAGGAGGTGAGGGATAGAAGGACAGCTATTGAAAATAAATTTTTCACTTCAGTATTGTTGGAATAATTGAATTTTGATTGCGTTTTAATAGCCGAAATCCGAAGCAAATGCTCCGGATTCCAGTGCTATGAAACAGAAAACCCTGAAATGACTCATAATTGAAACAAATAGAAGCACACTTCAGGTATCCGAAAGGTAAAAAAAATATTTTGATTATTTTAATTTCGAATAGGTGTAATTTCGCAAGTCCACATTTCAAAAGTGCTCTTGATGTGAGAATTTCATGCTGTATAGACGAGTGAGGGCATTGCACGCAGCTTACAAACCAAAGATTGAATATGGCTGTATCACTTCTGTGAAATGAGAATAAAAAAAACCCTTAACGAATTCTCGCTAAGGGTCTTAAAATATGATTTAACAATGTAAAATTAAGCAGGTACTTCTTCTACATCTGCCATAATAGTTAGAATGGTTGAAGCAGGCTCTGTATTAGCAGTAATTGTAACAGTTTTATTCTGTTTGTTTTTTTGCTTGCCTGGTTTATACACAACTTTTATTTCACCTGTTGCACCCGGAGCAATAGGCTCTTTCGGATACTGTGGTACCGTGCAACCGCATGAACCTTTGGCATTTTCAATAATAAGAGGTTCTTTACCTGTATTTGTAAAAGTAAAGACTTTGGTGTTTTCAGAATCCTGAAGAATATTTCCAAAATCGTAGGTACTTTCGTTGAAATCCATTGCTGTAAGCGGTCCTGAAGGTTTTGTGCTGGCAGATTTCAATGGATCTATCGATGCTACATCTGCAGCTTTCTTATTTGCCAGTGCGGTAGAATTATTGTCTGCTGCACGCTCAAAAGTTGCTTTTGCACTTGTTGGATCTGCATAGGATGAAGAGCCATTCTTTACTAATAATACTGTGTTTACAACGAGCAATGCTGCGATGAAAACCATTAATCCGTTTTTTAAACTTTCACTCATGTTCTTAGATTTTTGACTTTTTGAATTACAAATTTAGTAATTCTCTTGATTTGATGTATTGTTTAACAAATTGTTTAGAATTCAGTACGCGCTAAATTATAGTTTTTATAACTATTGTCATTTAAAATGTCAACTGCATGCGAGAATGCAGGCCAATAAGGATTGAATACTTGATAGTATGCAGAATAGTTCCAAAGATTTCGTGCAATAAGCGCTTCAAGCCTTCCTTTTATCATTTTTTCAGACGCAGCGTACTGCTCATCTGTCCATTCTATTTCGGAATCTTCATCGGCGGTGTATGCTTTAAACTCTTCAATTACAGTATTCATTTCAAAGCTTTCGATAAACTTATCTACGGTGGGGTAGGTTTTTAAAAGCTGCTTCCTATGTTTATTCGAGTAGGTAATAGCAAAGCTATTCATAACCCCTTTTCTGATCAGATCGGTATTCAGTTTTGTTGATTGGGTGGTATCAATGGGTACAAAAACATCGGGAGTAATGCCACCGCCACCATATACAATTCGTTTTTTGTCTGTGAAATATTTCAGAGAATCAGGTGCGTGGAGACTATCTAATGAAAATACTTCACCAGTTTCATAGCGCTCATATTTCTCCATATAATAAGCTTCGGCACCATCTTCGTATGATTTTTGAATACAGCGACCACTTGGAGTATAATATTTCTGGGTGGTTAAGCGCACATAGCTTCCATCTGGAAGGGGTATGGGGCGTTGTACCAGTCCTTTTCCAAAACTTCGGCGACCTACTACCAGCCCGCGATCCCAATCTTGAATGGCTCCGGCCACGATTTCAGATGCGCTGGCAGATCCTTCGTCCATAAGTACCACCAGACGTCCTTTTTCAAAATCACCATTTGCAGTGGCGCTGCGGTCTCTGCGCGGGTAGCTTCTTCCTTCGGTATAGACTATCAATTCATTTACTTTCAGAAATTCATCGGCTAAATCTATTGCGGTTTCCAAAAGCCCACCGCCATTTCCTTGCAGGTCAAGTATTAAATCTTCCATACCATTTGCTTTCAGTTGCTTCATGGCTGTTGTAAACTCATCCATCGTTGTTTTCGAAAAGCGATTTAGCTTGATATATCCTATTTTGTCGTTGACCATATAAGATGCATCAAGGCTGTAGATTGGTATTTCATCTCTGATGATTTCAAAATCGAGTGGATCTTTCGTGCCACGACGCGAGATACCGACATTTACTATAGTGCCTTTCGATCCCCTCAGTTTATCTGTTACATCTTTGTTGGTAATACCTACACCGGCTACATTTTCCCCTTCAATAGATACGATTCTGTCACCGGCCATTATGCCAAGCGATTCACTCGGGCCACCTGCAATAGGCGATACAACTATAATCGTGTCTTTAAGGATATTAAACTGCACACCGATACCTTCAAAATTTCCTTCCAAACCTTCATTGGCTTTTGCCACATCTTCGGCAGGAATATAAACGCTATGTGGATCTAAATCTTCAAGCATTTTGCGAATGGCATCATCCACTAATTTATTCGTGGAAACGCTGTCAACATAGCTATTTTCAATATGATATAGTAGTGCGGTAAGTTTCTCTGCGGCTTGTCTAAATTCAGTATTGAGTTCTTGCTGTTGAGAAAATGCACTGAAAGACAGAGTGATAGACATCACTACAGTAAGTAATAATTTCATAAATGAGGTTTAATGCTTAATTTGTTCATAAAAGTAACGAATCCGCGTAAGGAAGGGATGTCTTAGTGCCGTTAAATATGGTTAAAGATGTTTGCCAATGCATACGCCAGGAAAAAAGAAATTGTTCCACCTTATCGTATAAATGATTGGTAATGAAACCTCACAACTGCTTATTGCGTAAGCGTGTTTAATGTATTCTTATGATAAATCAATAGAATCATCTCTTTTATTTTTTCCAGATGCGTTGCAACACGAAATATAATCAATGAAAAATGAAGAATTACATAAGTTTACTAGCGAGGATTGGAAGCTGTTAGAATCCCAGTTTGCGGGGTTTTCATTGCCCGTTATCGATTTCGTAACCGAAAATAAAGGTTCACTTTCTGAAGCCGAGGAAATATACATAAACGCATTTATTTACTATACGCAATTACTCGAGCTTCATGGTCTTAAGCTCTCCACAAAGGCTGAAGATTTGATTTATTCTTTTTCGCGGAAGCTTTGGATAAAAGTATTGGGAAAAAGAAATGTGGATGTCAATTTTGTAAAGCATCGCAGGTCATTTTTTGAAATGGAAGATGCATTTCATGAAATTGAATCCATAAATGAAAGAAGCGAAAAAACGGCCGAGAAACTCGCCGAAGTGGGTGAGCCGGCACGTACGCTGATATTAGAACATATTGGGCGAAACGCAGAACTTGCAATTATAGGGTCGAGATTGGGCTATTCCGATGAAGACAGGGCTTTTGGACAAATATCCAAAAGTCTTCGCAAACTTATTCGCCTCTCTGAAGGCAAAACATTTGAACTAGATGATGCTGATTTTAAGCTCTTATTGAGATATGTTCTGGACAATCAGGGTCGTGACTCAATAGATCTTAATGAAGAGAAAAAAGTAGCAGTAACCATGATTTCGCGATCTGTGGCAATGATTAGAAGCTATGTAACCAGAAACCAGCGCATTGCAAAATTAAAAGAAATGCAGGAAAGAATTCACCCGGATGTGCATTCTGCTCTTGAAAAATCTCAGCCAGTCAGTACTCAAAAAAACAGAAAAATGAAGCCAATAGCAGTATTTGCCCTTTCGGCTATAGTGGCGCTATCCGTTTCGGTGATGACAGCATTCGGAATTTCCGGTTTTCAAAAACAAAACCAGCAATCTGAAACTGAAACCGAAATAAACGCCGATACGTTAATAACTGAAACCGTCGTTATAGACTCTATGCCTGTGATAGCACATAGTTCATCGGCATTTGCGATTTCTAACGATGGTCTTTTTATCACCGCAGCAAAAGTCGAAAAGGGAATACGGTTTAAGCTCATCCCATCTGTGGAAGGAGAAGTGCTAATTGGCGAAGTGGTATTTAGCGATACCGCACAAAGTCTTGCAATAATAAAATGTACTTTAGAAAGCCGTTTGCGATTACCTTATATGTTATCTTTTGAGGATCCGAAAATTGCACAGGAATTGTATTCTATAAGCAATTATAAGCAAGAATTTTTTTATACGGAAGGTAAAGTAAACGCAGCAGGAGTAGAGGGAATGGGAAAAGTGAAACTAGATAATACTACACCCGGGGCTCCTATTGTTTCTGAAAAGGGACAAATTCTTGGAATGGTTCTTGGTAATGGTGATGAGAATATGAATCTCGTGATTACCAGTTCAAAAATGAAAGAAGCTATTTCAAAATATGAGGAAAACTCGGGCTTAAGAGTCCAGCTTGTTACTCGCAATGGTTTGTTTTATAGCAATAGAACATCTCAGGTAGAACTCTTAAAACCCTTTATCTACGAGGTAAAAAATATTTGAAAGGAAAGCGCAACCTTCTATTTCGAGGCGCGTACTATAAATCGAAATAAGATGCCCGTCCGAAAGGGCTATGAAACAGGAAAGCCTCCCTTGCTATGGGGAGGCTTTTTCTATATAATGCTTTTTTATATTAATGTATTCCCTGATCTGCAAGATAACGCTCTGCATCCAGTGCTGCCATACATCCGGTACCCGCAGCAGTAACGGCTTGGCGGTAAATTTTATCGGCAGCATCGCCACATGCAAATACGCCTTCTACTTTTGTTTTGGTCGATCCGAGTTGTATCTTTAGATATCCGGTTTCGTCCATATCAAGCTGTCCTTTAAAGATGTCGGTATTTGGTTTATGACCAATAGCTACAAAGAATCCGGTAACATCCAGAACTTTTTCTTCGTTCGTTTCAGTATTTATCACTTTTACACCTTCCACTCCTTTTTCGCCCAGCACTTCCATTGTTTCGGTATGCCAGAGAATCTCAATGTTTGGGGTGTTCATCACACGGTGCTGCATCGCTTTTGAAGCGCGCATTTCGCCACGGCGAACTATCATAGTAACTTTACGACAAAGTTTAGCCAGATAGCTGGCTTCTTCAGCAGCTGTATCGCCGGCACCTACAATTGCTACGTCCTGACCTTTGTAGAAGAACCCATCGCATACCGCGCAGGCACTTACTCCAAACCCATTTAGGCGTTGCTCGCTTTCAAGACCAAGCCATTTTGCCGAAGCTCCGGTAGAAATAATTATCGTATCGGCAGTAACATGCTTCTTGCCGTCTATTTCCACTTTATGTGGCTTTTGACTGAAGTCAACTGAGGTGGCCAATCCAAAACGCACATCGGTTCCAAAACGCTCGGCTTGTTTTTTAAAATCTTCCATCATTTCAGGACCCTGAATCCCATCAGGATATCCTGGATAGTTTTCAACATCGGTGGTGATGGTAAGCTGACCACCGGGCTGTAAACCCTGATACATTACTGGATGCATATCGGCTCTGCCTGCATAAATAGCAGCGGTATAGCCAGCAGGCCCAGATCCGATTATAAGACATTTTATGTGTTCAATTTCTTCGCTCATGCTGATATTATTCAAATTTGAAGGTGCAAATGTACGAAGAGATTGGGCGATTTAGAAGTGATAGTTATCACCAAAACCAATGAACCCTAAGCCGGAAACTATTACGGAATTGCAATGATAGTATCGCGCGAGCAAGCGTATCCCGCCCAAATGCCTAAGCCACCATTAATATTGCTGATTACATTTGCCGGAGATGCAAAAGGACTTCCATTGGCACCTTGTTGAGATTCAAATGTGAGGTAAAACTCGTAGGAGGCTTTGGTAATTGAACAAAACTTAAATATAAAGGTATCTCCTATTTCAAAATAACCAGATTCGTCGCCCTGATCTGTCGGGCGAATAGAATTTGCCGGTTGACCTCTTGTGAAGCCTACTTCAATGGTTTCTCCGTTAAAAAATTCATCAATAAAAGTAGATCCCAAAGGGGCGTAATAAAGATCATCAATGGGGTTGTTATTGTCGTTTGGCCCTATTCTTTTGGTGAAAATGCGGTAAGCATTATTGAGTGTGTCTGGATCTGAAAGATTGCAAAATACGTAGCCATATTGTGGACTATCTGCCCAAAGCCGAAACCAAACAGAATCGGGTTCAATGATTGCCGGGATTTTGGTCGTCGCCGATAATTCCTTTCCCTCTGCGGTTACAGACAGGTCGTAAATTGTGTTTTCAGTACCTATTAGAGCAGGGTCAAGCCCAATGTAGGCGCATATTCTAAGATCGTCTAAGTCTTCTATGCTTATTCCAATTAAACCAGATACAATTGCTTGAAATTCGGGAGGTAAGCTATCTGAACAAATTCTATTGAGCAGAATGCCATTTACCCGTACCTCTGCATTATCAATATATGAATTGGCAATATCTTGGGCGCTTGTTGGCTCAAAAAAACCGCGGGTTTTGCTCAAAAGTACAACTGGAGGCTGGCCGGTTTCTATGGTGCCTTCTACAACTATTTGGGTTTCACCAGTGGGTACGTCGATTTCTATCTCTCTTTCGCAAGAAGCAAACAAAAGGGTAAAGGCTACCAGTATCAGAATCCGAAAAACGTATTTTAAAACGAGAAATTCCATGTAACAGAAGGTAAAATAGGAAAAAGTGAAACTTGCTTGGCCGTAACTTTATACGTATTATCTACAGCTCTTCCAGCGGTATCGAAATAATAAAAATACGGATTGAGCCTGTTGTAGACATTGTAGATCGAAAATACCCATTTCGATTGTATTTTACGTGGTACTTCAATCTTATTTCCGGTTTTTGGATCTATTTCAATTCGGGTATTGTTTGGCTGGTAAATCGCAGAAAGATCAAGGCGGTGATAGTCTTTCATTCTGAAACTATTCCTTTCGTCATAGTTGTACACCAATCGGTTTTCGATGAAGTATCCACTTTGTGGAAGGGTAATTGCACGACCAGTTCCAAAAATAAAATTCCCTGAAAGTGTCCATTTTTTATTGAGCTTGTGAGCGACTACGAGCGCGAGATCGTGCGTGCGATCAAATGTAGCCGGATAAGTGCGCCCCTGGTTTATTTCTTCAAAAGTCCGCTCTGAACGCGAGAGTGTATAACCAATCCAACCTGTAGTTTTCCCAATTGTTTTATGAATAAACACTTCAATTCCATACGCTATTCCATTCCCAAAAGTCAAAAGATTGTCTTCGTTATTATCTACTCCATCACTCGGTTGGGTATTTTCCTTGTATTCAACAAGATTGTCCATAGTTTTGAAATATCCTTCCACAGAAGTTTCGAGCATTCCGTCAAAAAAGTTTCTAAAATACCCCAGAGAATATTGCCGTCCCAGTTGTGGTTGTATAACGTCGGTGCTCGGAAGCCAAACATCTGTGGGCAGCGCGAGTGGTGAGATATTGGCAAGATGAATATACTGGTAGTTTTGGGTGAAAGCTGTTTTAATAGATGATCTGGAATTTAATTGATAACGAACCATGAACCTGGGTTCAAGCCCAAAATAATCCGCAATATTTTCATTTTTACCGTACGAAATGGTATCTGTTTTATTCCCATTTTCATCTAAAATATAGCGTGTAAATGGCCCCACATGCATAAATGCTGAGGCGCGAATGCCAGCTTCAAAACTCCAGGTTTCGGTGAGATCAAAGGCATCTGATAAATAGATTGCTCCCTCATGACTTCTGTATTTTTGAAGCTCCCCCAAGTCAAACTGTGTTCCTCCCTGCTCTGCTCTTGAGTTGTTAGGTCGAATGGCGTGATTGGTATAAGCGCCACCAAAACGCATTCGATGGCTACCCAAATTAAAACTGTATTCGGGTTTAAATCTGTAATCGAGCACATTGCTTTTTACCTCCAGCTCAAAATCATCCTGAGCACCCAAAAAGGTAAAGCGATAATTTGTAATTGAAGCATTTAATTTAAGTAAACTATTGTTATTGAATAATTTGCTATAACCACCTGAGGCAATTCTATTGCCCCAACCTACCGTTGTTTTAAATTCTGATTGTGGGCTGTTAAAGTCAAAATAATCATCACCGAAATAACCGCTTAGGTAGAGCTTTCCGCCTTTATTGAGTTTCCAATCGAGCCTGGCATTCAAATCGTAAAAGTAGTAGCCGCTTCCGCCGAAAGGCGAACTCTTTTTAATAAATGGCTTAGCCAAAGCGTCAATATAGGTGCGCCTTCCGGCGATAAGAAAAGTGGATTTTCCTTTTTCGATAGGTCCTTCCAGGGTAAGTCGGCTCGAGATTAGGCCAATTCCTCCCCGGCCTGAGAATTTGTCTTTATTTCCCTGTCTTTGCTCAATATCAATTACCGATGCAAGCCGTTCGCCATGGCGAGCCGGCATTACACCTTTATAAAGTTTTACACTTTGAATAGCATCTGAATTAAAAACAGAAAAAAAGCCGAGTAGGTGAGAGGCATTATACACTACGGCATCATCAAAAAGAATGAGGTTTTGATCGGGGCCTCCACCACGCACATAAAATCCGGCACTTCCTTCACCAGCAGATTGCACACCCGGAAGGAGTTGGATTGATTTGAGCAAATCTACTTCTCCCAAAAACGCAGGCATAGTCTCTATCGTTTCCATAGTGAGGGCATTCACGCCCATTTCAGTACTCCTTATTTTTTCAAGCCGTGTTGCTTCAATTTCAACAGCCGATAAAGTGATAGAACCCAGAGAAATATCGAGTTTAAGAGAGTCATTTTCGCTGAGGCTTATCTGTTTTTTATATTCGCGGAAGCCCACATAAGATGCTGTAAGCAAATAATTGCCTGGTGATGCACGAAATTTATAATTTCCATTTGCATCTGTAATTGCGCCCTTTAAGCTCGGGGTAAGATAAATGCTAGCTCCCGGAAGCGATTCGAGGGTAAGGCTATCTTTTATACTTCCGTAAATAAGCACCGATCTTTGCGCCTGTGCGGAAATTTGCAAAAAACCAAAAAGGAAGAAAAAGAAAAATAGTCGAACCAAAACAAACATTGAATGGGGATAACTACGAAAGGGGTGTTTTGGTTTAAACTGATTCACAATTGCAAAAGTACGGAGAAAGAAAAAGGTGGAGCTCTTGCGACTAGGGAATTTCGTACAAATGAATATATCGTTTATTATGAACCGCAATTTATCGCCTATCGCATACTTTTATTAAAAATAACCATCTTTGGCGTCAGATAGTCTTGACTACAAACTAGAATTGCCTGCATGGAGAATATCAGATTAACCATTATTGTTCCCGTTTACAATGAAGAAGAAAGCCTTGGACAGCTTCAAACTGAATTGAACAAATACCTTAATGCCACACCTGTAAGCTCTCAGATTCTTTTTGTAAATGATGGTTCGTCGGATAAAAGTCAGACAATAATCGAAGATATTTGTGCTGTGAATCCTGCTTATCACTACTTAGCGCTGGCCGCAAATCACGGTTTAAGTACAGCTGTAAAGGCGGGAATTGATGCTTGCGAAACAGAATTGGTTGGTTATATAGATTCTGATATTCAGACTACTCCAATGGACTTCTTAAATTATTTTGCCTTCTTCCCGGAATATGATATGGTAAATGGAATTCGAGCCAACCGAAAAGATACAGGCGTTAAAAAGCTCTCCTCGAAAATAGCAAACTGGTTTCGTCGTACTATGATAAATGATGGTATTGAAGACACGGGCTGTCCTTTAAAAATTATCAAAACCGACTTTGCCAAGCGGATTCCATTTTTTGACGGTATGCATAGGTTTATCCCGGCGCTGATACAACTTCAGGGTGGTAAAGTGAAACAAATTCCCATTCAGCATTTTCCCCGTTTTGCGGGCACAGCGAAATACAATTTGTGGAATAGAATGAAAAAGCCTTTTTTTGACACCTTGGCCTTTAGATGGATGCGTAGCCGATACATTCGCTATTCTGTTAAAAAACAGGCATGAATCCCGAGCAAATACAAAACATCGGGTTTATAGCTCAAGGCCTTTTTGCTTCGCGATTTATTGTGCAATGGGTACGATCAGAAAAAGTAGGTCGCGTGTTGACTCCTGTTATGTTTTGGCAACTGAGTCTTGTAGCATCTTTCCTGCTCATTATATACAGTATTTTGGCTCAGGATCTGCCGGTATTGTTAGGGCAAGCCATTGGCTATTATATCTATGTTCGCAACCTTAGACTTAAGAGAGCCTGGCGCGTTCTCCCCAAGTATTTTCGATATTTTGTCGTTGCTTTTCCATTTCTGGCAGGTCTTTGGCTCATCTTTGGAGGTGAATACAGCCTCAAAGGAATTTGGGATCACCATGATAACATGGCTCTCTTGATATGGGGTACAATAGGGCAGCTTATCTTCTCTTCTCGCTTTATTTATCAATGGTATTATTCCGAAAAGGTGAAACGCTCAGTGCTGCCTTTGGGGTTTTGGATTATCAGCATTGTGGGTGCGGTTTTTATATCAACCTATGCCTTTTATATGGATCTGTATCCGATAATTTTAGGGCATGTTTTTGGCTTCTTTATTTACAGCCGAAACATCGCCATACACTTCAAATACCAAAAGAAATTGGCAGCGTTGAAAAATACAAATGTTTAGACCACGTGGATTGATCGGTACCAATCTACAAACCTGGCAATGCCTTCTTCAAACGGAATCTGCGGGTTATAACCTATTAGCGCTTTGGCACGGCTTATATCTGCAAAGGTAATGTCCACATCACCCTCCTGCATAGGCATTTGCTGAATGTTTGGCTGTTTGTCCATATAGCGGTAAAGCGTAGCAATCAAGTCGCTCAAATTGATAGGTGTATTATTGCCCAGATTGATCGTTTCGTAAACGTCGGTATGCGTTAATAAATAGTTCACACCACTAAAAATTCCCGATACGGTATCAGAAATGTACGTATAATCGCGCGAACTACTACCATCGCCATACATTTGAATCGGTGTTTCTTCATCAATTAGTTTTGAGAATTTGTGAATGGCCAAATCTGGGCGTTGCCGCGGGCCAAAAACAGTAAAGAAGCGCGCATTAATCACGTCAATATGATAAAGGTGATGGTAAGTAAAATTCATTAATTCGGCAGACCTCTTGGTAGCAGCATATGGCGAAATGGGCTTATCGTCCACCTCATCTTCCTTAAAGGGAATTGATTTTTGATTTCCATAAATAGAAGATGATGAAGCGAAGAAAAGTTTTTTACATCCCGTTGCCACCATCCATTGCAGAATATTATGTGTTCCGTTCACATTTACTTCAATATAGGCTTTTGGATCTTTTATAGAAGGGCGTACACCTGCTTTTGCCGCAAGGTGTACCACAATATCAACCGGAGTAGACAAGGTGTCAAACAGCGTTTTTTTATCGCGAATATCAACCTTATGAAATGTAAAAGAAGGGTGCTTAATAAAGCCAGACATGTTCCGATCCTTGATGCTTCGGTGATAAAATCTGGAGAAATTATCAATTCCAATTACCTCATGACCTGCTTCCAGAAATCGCTCTGCTGCATGGGAACCAATAAATCCAGCGCAACCAGTTAGGAGTATTTTTGCCATGCTCAAATATATGGTTTTTGATTTTCCAACCAGTTTTTAATTTTCTCGAAGCTTATATTTTTAATTTTGGGGTCTAAGCCAAAGAATGAAGAGCTACCAGCAATTCTTACTAATCCTTTCCCTTTGCGGCCTCACTTTTTTTGCCCACTTGGGCGAGTTTGCTCCCGATTTGATGGAAGCGCGTAACTATATCTCTGCCCGAGAAATGCTAAATGATGGCCATTGGATTACGCCAACAATGAACGGTGAGCCAAGGCTTGAAAAACCGCCATTTCCAACCTGGATTACCGCCTTGTCAGCAAAATTTGGTGGCGGTCTTGACGATCCTTTTAGTATGCGATTTCCGGCAGCAGCATCTGCTACACTCTTGGTCTTTTTCTTCTTTGGATTTTGCCGCGAGCTAAGCAAAGAGAAATATCTGCCGCTGCTGGGTGCCGCTATTATGGCTACCAGTCTTATGATAATTCAGCAGGCGCGCACTAATAGCTGGGATATCCACGCCCATGCTTATATGTTGGGAAGTTTATGGCTGCTCTTGCGTGGCTGGAGAAAAGGAGGTTGGCGCAACTTCACAGGAGCCGGAATTTTAATGGGCTTATCCATTCTCAGCAAGGGTCCCGTTCCGCTATATGTGCTTTGGCTTCCATTTATTCTTGCTTATGGATTTGGGTATAAAAATGGACTGGTAAAACGATATTGGAAGCAAACACTTTTGGTATTTGTACTGGGACTAATCGTTGGATTCGGGTGGAGAGTTTATATTTATTTAGAACTTCCTGAAGTGATGGAATACGTTATCAATAAAGAAACCACATCGTGGGGAGATCGCCATGTGCATCCGTTTTATTTCTATCTCCACTTTCCGGTTTTTATCGGTATATGGTCTGTTTTTGTTATCGCCAGTTTCTTTTACAAATATGCTAAGGAGCGCGTAAATAGATTTGGAAATTACCGCTTTGCGCTTTTGTGGATTCTCATTTCTGTTCTTCTCTTGTCGGTTATTCCCACCAAAAAGGAGCGCTACCTCTTGCCTGTTATGATTCCCATGGCCTTAATGGCAACTTATATGGTTTACGCTGTTATTAAAGCTATACAGGAAAAGAATGATACGAAATGGGATAGAATAGTTTTGCGCATCTTTTCGATAATTATTGGCCTTGCCGGTGCGGCATTGCCTATCGTTGCCTGGGTTTTAAAAGACCAGTATGCTTCGAGTACACTTTTTATAATAAGTGTAATTATAACAGGCATCTTGGGTCTACGCGGATGGTATTTGATAAAATCTAACAGTGCTTCCAAACTAGTTGTTAACGCCATGGCAATTGTAGCTGTGGTAAGTGGATTACTCACTCCGCAGCTATCTGATATACATTATCAGTACCCCAATTTTAGAGATATTGCAGAAATTCAGAAAATCTCCAAATTACAGGGAATACCAACGGTATCTAATTCTCAAGAGCTCAATATGAAAATGGTATGGGCCGTAGGTGGAAAGGTAGGTTATATAAATTTTTCTGAACCAAATTGGGAATCATCACTACCTGCTGTGCTAATATGTGGAGCAGCGCCCGCGGAGTGGATGCCGATTGAAGTTTTAGAAAGACTAAAATTTGAAGATTATGGAGTGTATGATTATTTTAGAAAAAATTCGGAGTACAAAGCGCATGTATACTATGTTTCAAAACTCTCTGATTAAGTTATGCTCAGCACTCGCTTTGTGCGTAATATTCAGTAGCTGTAGCTCTGTGGATACAGATGCAATTGATAATCTACATAATGGAAAGATATTGAAACTTGGTCATGCCGGGTTGGGTTTCACATCTTTAGTAAACCCGTTTAATCCCTATCCTACCAATGGAATAACAGCACTTAAAAAAGCAATGGATTATGGGGCTGATGGAGTAGAGGTGGACGTGCAAATGACAAAAGATAGCGTAATCGTACTTTTTCATGATTTAACCATGGAGGAGAGTACAAGTTTGAAAGGATGCATTCAGGAAAAAAACTGGTCAGAAATTAAAGATACACACTATGAGCTTGGTGGTATTTATGATCTTTTTCAATCAGATAAAATAATGCGTTTAGATAGTTTATTGTCGTGGTTTCAAAATATGGAAGAGTATCCCCATATCCACTTTGATACCCGCATTTACAACACGTGCAATAAGTCTGAACCCTATGCGTATAACGGTAGTTTAGGTCCCCAACTGGTAAAAGTGTTAGATGAATACAATGTGCCAACTGATAAGGTGCTCATCATTTCGACGACTAAAAAGTTTTTGGAGTATTTGCAGGAAATACAAACGCAATATTTGCTATCTTATGAAGAAACGGACGATTTTGATAAGGGGTTAGAGACCGTATTGGATTTGGGAATTACTTCGATGACTATAAAACCTAAACTCCTAACGTCAGAAAAAGTAGCAATCGCTCACAAGAACAACATCCAAATAGTAACTTTTGGCGCTAAATCGCGAAGCGGAACTGCCAGCTTAATAGAGTTGAATCCCGATGTGATTCACAGCAATAATATCAGAGCTTTGATTGATTTGCTGAAGAATTAGAGAGTTGGAATTAGCTTTTTTTGAAGGCTCGGGAGCTTAGACCAAAATCGAGCAAAATTGTGATTTCGGCCAAATCAAAACAGAGCTTTTATCAAAAAAAAAGCCTGTAGATCACAAGATCTACAGGCTTTATATTTTTTTAAAAAACTAGTCGGGGTGACAGGACTTGAACCTGCGACCTCACGCCCCCCAGACGTGCACTCTACCACCTGAGCTACACCCCGATTCTGTGGTTAGGGCGACAAAAGTAGCATTTGACAGCATTATTTGCAATGATTCCAAAAGTTTACCGGCAAATTAGTGGGGCGATTTCTTTAAATGCTAATTATCAACAGCATTTAGAAGTAATTTCATTTTTATTTCCCCGATCGCGTCATAAATGCACCTATTATTAGCACCACTGCCGAAATAATCAGCGGTGTCCAGTTGGCTTTACTTACAGCGATGTCGGCTCCGAAAATACTGAATGACTCGGAATCGCCGATAGCCTGAATTCCAAAGATTATGCACCCGATTATACCGAGTACGAGCAGAATAATTCCTACAATTTTCATGGTTTGTATTTTAAATGTTCAAGGTTTTATTTGGCAAAAATCAGTCCGCGATTAAGACTGTATGGTGAGTTACTTGCGATAAGAAGTTGATAGCGTGATTTTTAAAATTAAATTTTGAAATTGTAAAATTAAATGTGAAAATAATAAGTGTGGAAATTACTGCACATATGAGCCTATACAGGCGCAAGTTTAAAGGAAGGCAAATAATTGATTGTAATTTGAACTAGAACTGCTTAGCCGAGATAGCCTACCCCAATTGGATGCTTTGTAAGCCAGCCAGTTACACTATACCTGCTGGCTTCTGTTTTGAGTACTTCATGTTCTACAATATCGCTGCGCAGTAAAACCATTCTTCCCGGAAGGGGATCAATATCAACGAATGCTTCGTTTGGGGCATACACACGAAGCTGACCTGCATTTGCGGTAATCCACTCAGTGTTGACATAGAAAATGACCGATAAAATACGGTTGCTTCTTATTTTGAACTGATCAAGGTGTCGTTTGTAAAATGTGCCTTTTGGATAATGTGCCAGATGAAATTCGCAATCTAGCGCACCCAAATAACAGAGCCGGTTCATTTGGGCAGTTAACTCATCAATTAACAAATAGAATTCACTTATTTCCTGATCTCGTATTTTATCAAGCCAATAAATCCAGTCGCCGCGTATGGCTCGATCTACGGTAAAATCAGCCATGGAGCCAATTCCTGCTTTGCGAAATTCTTCTTCCTCCAGCTTTGTTTTTAGAAAGGCATGTAGTTTGGCTAAAAGATTTTTGTTGAGAAAATCGTTGAGTATAACGTAATTGTTTTCGGCGAGGTCATCTGCCCATGATTCCCATTGAGAATCACTAAAGTAGGGTTCATTCATTTATATGGCAAGAGTACAACAAAAGTGAAGAAAAAATCTTAAAATTAAGTAAATTCAAAATTTTCTGTTGTAAATCAGTCATTCTTTCATCATTGCATTCAGGCCAAAGATATCAGTGCGCCAGCAAATCGCTGATGAATTTTCAGATTATTTATCTCAAGACGAATGAGCTGATCGTATGATTTTAATGATCTTCAATTAGCATCACTTATCCGTTTTCACATTCATTGCAATTCACGATACAAAATTCGCAAGGAAGAGCAGAATTGCGAATTTATCGTAAATCTAGTCTTATCTGGTGCCTGAGCCTTTGCAAGCATTAATTTTCTTCCTTGCTTTGCAGTTCAATTGGCTAAAATGCCGTTTATCACAATTTTAAAATGGGGGAAATTGTTTTTTCCATATTTGTGAAAAATTGATAGCCATGATAAAACCATTATTTCAAATCTCCATTGCCGGAATTTTATTGCTTTCCGCCTGCGGAGATGCAACAGAAGTCAAAAATATGAATACAGAAACCAAAATTGATGTCCCTATAATTCCCGTTGAAGATTTTTTCAAAAATCCTGAAATGTCTTCTTTTCAAATATCACCAGATGGGAAACATTACTCTTATACTGCTCCTTGGGAAAACCGAATGAATATATTCGTAAAGCAGGTTGGAAGCGACAAGGCCACACGAATTACCGAACAAACCGACCGCGATATCTCTGGATATTTTTGGGGTAACGACAATCGGATTGTGTACCTGAAAGACGATAACGGCGATGAGAATTTTTACCTCGTGGCAGTAGATGCCAATGGCGAAAATTTGATTCCGCTTACGCGTGAGGCAGGTGTGAGAACCCAAATTATTGACGATTTAGAAGATGATAAAGACTTTATGATCGTTGGGCTAAATAAGAGAAACCCACAGATATTTGATGCATACCGTTTGAATATCAACACAGGAGAAATGGAAATGATCGCCGAAAATCCGGGAAATATTACCGGCTGGATGACAGATCACGACGGGAAAATGCGCGTAGCTATTACAAGCGATGGGGTAAATACGTCTGTGCTTTACCGGGCTACTGAAGATGCCGAATTTAAATCGGTGCTCACTACAAATTTTAAGGAGACAATGTCTCCACAGTTTTTCACTTTCGATAATAAGAAGCTTTACGCAAGCAGCAATATCGGTCGCGATAAAGCGGCTATTGTTGTTTTTGATCCAGAAACTGGCAAAGAGGAAAAGGTTCTTTTTGAGGATAATGAATTTGACGTTGATGGATTGAATTACAGCCGAAAAGATAAAAAGCTGATTGCTGCAACTTATACCGGAATTAAGCAGGAGCGTCATTTTTTTGATGATGAGTACAAAGCTATTTTCACAAAACTCGAAAAGCAGTTTCCTGAAATGGAGATTTTCATGACTTCTTCTACCGATGCTGAAGACAAGTTTATTATTCGCACCTACGGCGATAAATCTTTGGGCGAATATTACCTATACGATCGCACTTCAGGTGAAGTAACCGATATCGCAAATCCATCGCCCTGGATTAATGAAGAAAATATGGCTTCTATGCACCCCATTTCGTACCAATCACGCGATGGCCTCACCATTCATGGATACCTTACATTGCCTGTAGGCTATACCATGGACTCTGCAAAGAATCTTCCGG
The DNA here is from genome assembly GCF_010686655.1 of Cryomorpha ignava. Lineage (GTDB taxonomy): Bacteria > Bacteroidota > Bacteroidia > Flavobacteriales_D > Cryomorphaceae > Cryomorpha > Cryomorpha ignava. The sequence goes on from NZ_JAAGVY010000031.1 coordinate 20,064, forward strand.
TGGTTGTTAATCCACACGGTGGCCCGTGGGCGCGAGATAGCTGGGGGTTCAACCCTGAAGTACAATTTTTAGCTAATCGCGGGTACGCTGTTTTGCAAATGAACTTCCGTGGATCGGTAGGTTACGGACGCGATTTTTGGGAGGCCAGCTTTCGCGAATGGGGCAAGAAAATGCAAGATGATATAACCGATGGAGTGAACTGGATTGTAGAAAAAGGAATTGGTGACAAAGACAGGATTGCGATTTACGGAGCGAGTTATGGAGGTTATGCAACACTTGCCGGCATGGCATTTACTCCAGATTTATACGCCTGCGGAATAGATTATGTTGGAGTGTCAAACCTGTTTAGCTTTATGGGAACCATTCCACCTTACTGGGAACCGTACAAGAAAATGATGTACGAGATGGTTGGAAATCCCGAAGAAGCCGCAGATTCAATCATGCTCAAAGAAGCATCTCCCGTTTTTCATGCTGATAAAATTGTAAAACCACTTTTCGTAGCTCAGGGCGCCCAGGACCCAAGAGTAAATAAAGACGAAAGCGACCAGATGGTAGCAGCAATGAAAGCGCGCGGTGTAGAAGTGGAATATATGGTAAAAGACAATGAAGGCCACGGATTTCACAATGAAGAAAACCGATTTGAATTTTATCGCGCTATGGAAGCATTTTTAGCGAAGTACATAGCAGAGTAGTTGATCTATTTGCCCAAATTGAAGTTTGAAACGGAAGGTGTGTGAATGCTTTCCGCTTTTTTTTCTTCTGCGTCTTATGTAATGTAGGAAATTCTGTGCAATTTTTTCACAACCTCTCATCAAAACGAAAGATCAACATTTTCGATAATAAAAGACTGAAAACATTTGTGAATTAACAAATATTGGTTACATTGCAATTATAATAACCCAAAAACTCCTTAATTATGAAAACTTTTACACAGCATTCTCACAGCATTCTCACAGCATTCTGGTGGATCGGCTTCCGGCAGTTCAACTGGAGGATTAGACTGTGTCTGGCAAGGAGTTGACGGTACCGTATTAGCCTACACCGGTATAAAAGGTGAATGGAACGAGGATGGAAGTGGATATTCTGTTTCACTATATTATGAAAATATTTTCGATTATATGGGTTTTAGCAGCGATTGTTATGATCCAGATGGAGACTTGGTATCATCAACAACGGGTGATAGTATAATTACTTTTTTTCGAGAGATACAATTATTATCTATAACATCGTATCAAAATGGAGCTAAAAACGTTTTCACAACTTCTGCTAGCGAATTGTTTAATCAAGACGGATCCCCAAATATCCCATCTATCAATTTTGAAAGAGGGCTTCACAGAATTGCGATCAAATATCGTGGACAACCCTTAGATTATACTTTTGTAGAAATAACGGGTTCGGGAACCTTGACTATACCTCACAAAGATTTCTTTAATGCGAATGTTTATCCGAACCCAGTTACCGCGCAAAGTCAATATAGTATTGACATGAATACTTCTGCCAGATTGCGAATGACTTATGAAATTTATGATCATTTCGGTAATTTGGTTACAAGTACTTATTATGATTTAGAAGAAGGGCATAGTAGAACTCATGTTTTCCCGAGTGATAAACTAGACCCCAATGGAATTACAGTTCATAAATTCTCATTTGATGATGGATCGTATGAAACTATTACAACAATTAAATAGTTTTGAATCTATAACCTATGAATTTTAACATGAACAAAAATCTCTCATCTTTTTTACTCTTGTGCATTTTTTTTCACTTCAATTGCTCAGCCCAAACAGATCAAACATTGGTTTACTCTTCTTATTTTGGAGGGTCTGGTTCAGAAACAGCAAGTCGAAATGTCTTAGACACAAGGGTTGATCATTGGTTATCTGGAGACATAACCTCTTCAAGCAATATGCCATTTACGAATAATGCTTTCCAATCCTCGCTAAATGGAGAAGTAGATATCTTCATATCAATTTTTCAAGATTTAAACACGTTGACATATGCCTCTTATTTCGGTGGAAGTAATAATGAATACAGTTCAAGCGTGCAATTTATGCCGGGTATCAATGGCTTTGTTATTGCCGGATTTACAACATCCACAGATTTCCCAGTCACTAGTGATGCTTATTTACAAGAGCATCAAGGAGGTGGAGAAGATGGATTTATAGCTCGCTTTTCAGAAGATGGACAGCTTCTTTGGTCTACCTATTTTGGCGGATCTGAATATGATCGTATTGAGAATATGTCAGTTGATGCTTTCGGTTTTATATATGTAGTAGGTCGCACCGCCAGCGCGAATTTGGCTACCAATGGGGTTCACCAAACAGAAATCAATGGTGGGGATGCATTTCTGGCTAAGTTCGATTCAGATGGTATTCTTATGTGGAGCACTTACTTTGGTGGTTCCGGTGATGATCGATTCTCTTGTATTGGAGTAAGCCCAGACGGTAATACAATATACTGTTCTGGATCTACTAACTCCGATAGTAATATTGCCGTAAATGGATTTCAAAATGTATATGGAGGACTAGTTGACGGCACTATCGCTTGCTTTAACTCCTCTAACGGCACTCTAAATTGGTCAAGCTATTACGGCGGAGAGGAATATGATAAGATAGATGATTTGATTGTTGAAGATGATGGAAGTATTTATTTTTCAGGTGAAACACGCTCTTCATCGGGTATCACGTCAAGTAATGCTCATCAAGAAAATTTCGCAGGTTTTTCTGACAACTTTCTTGTGCGTTTTAGCTCAGAAGGCGATAGAGAATGGGGCACTTATTATGGAGGAGATAATACTGAAGGATTTAGTGGTCTTACCTCACAATATAATAATATTTTACTGTATGGATCTTCAAATTCTCAAAACAATATAGTTTATGGAAACCCCTTTGACGCGGGAAGTTCCTTTACTAGCTCATATATGGCAAAGTTTAATCCATCAGGTGAGGTTATTTGGGGTAGCCATTTTATCTCGGATCCACCAATTTCTATACGAGCTTTTAAAGCCATTCCCGGTAGTTCAAAGATGGTTGCTATAGGCGGAGTGTGGGAAGGTGTAAATATGTCAGAATTTATCACCTCTGATGCTTACCAGGAATATAATGCCGGTGAGGATGATCTTATTTACTTTGTTTTTGAAGACAATACACTTTCCGCTAAAACGCATAACATAAATCCCCTAAAAGTGTATCCAAACCCAGCTACGGACATGGTTACGATAGAAAGACCTGAAAATTTAACCGGTGATCTAAATCTGGAAATTTTTGATGCAATGGGAAAACTGGTTTTACGTAAGTCATTAAATACATGGAGCATTGGCGTAAATGTATCAAAGCTTACAGCCGGTGCTTATATTTTAAAAATCAATACCGAAGAAGAAATATATAGAACGAAGCTTATTGTGGAGTGAATTATAGGCTCGAGCATGGTGGCTACGCTACCCTTGCCGGAATGGCGTTTACACCTGATTTATACGCCTGTGGAATTGATTATGTTGGTGTATCTAACCTGTTTAGCTTTATGGGAACGATCCCTCCTTATTGGGAACCTTTCAAAGTAATGATGTACGAGATGGTTGGAAATCCCGAAGAAGCAGCGGATTCAATTTTGCTCAAAGAAGCATCTCCCGTTTTTCATGCCGATAAGATTGTAAAACCACTTTTTGTAGCTCAAGGCGCCCAAGATCCAAGAGTAAATAAAGATGAAAGCGACCAGATGGTAGCAGCAATGAAAGCGCGCGGCGTAGAAGTAGAATATATGGTAAAAGACAATGAAGGCCACGGATTTCACAATGAAGAAAACCGATTTGAATTTTATCGCGCTATGGACGCATTTTTAGCGAACCATCTAAAGAACATTCCTGAAAAAGTGGATATGTAAATATCAGATATTGAATTTCTGTTTAGTCCGAATTTAAATATTGTCGCTCCGTTAGATCAAATCTGACGGAGCGATGTTTTTTTTGTCCACTTTTTCGAAAATAGACCCAATTATATTTGTCTAAAAAGAATTTGCAATCGCATTTTGAATTATATTTATAAACGAATTGAGGTATGCCATTATCCCCAATTTCTTTAACCGTAGTTGAATGACTTGATTTTCTTCATAAAATCATATTTTGATGAATGCAAATAATAGAATCTTACAAAAAGGGTTAATGACTATCGTTGGCATTCTTTCCTCCTTTTCATTGATAGCACAAAAATTGGATGTATTTGAAAACTTGCAAGATTATCGGAAGTTTAGCCTAATGGTAGGTACGTCATTATATCATTCCGCTGACAGCCGTATTACCTCCGGCACCATGGCACCAGAAAATTTGATGAATTGGGGTGTATCCGGTGGATTCGAATATGATTTTCGACCTGAACGCCGGTTGTCTTTTGTTTTAGGACTTACTTTGACCAAAGAGCCCACTTCTCGATTTAGATTAGATATTAAAAAAGAAGAAATACCGGGTGTTACTTCTGATTATAGCTCGACAATTCGTGAAGCTTTTTCACCTTCTTTCTCAGTGCCCTTTTACATAACGTATAAATTCCCTTTAAACAAAAACCAATTTCTCGAGTTTCAGACAGGTGGAAAAGTAAAATGGTTACCACCTGGTGGATCGGTTTATATCGTTTCGATTAGCGAAGATATTACGGATGCTGTTGAAGTATTTACTCTTAAAACAGAAACTGCGGATAAATTCTATTATGGTAGTTATTTATTCGGTGCAGGAATAACCACACTCTTTAGCGGTTTTTTGATCAAGACAAATTTTCTTTATACGCTTAACTTTCAAGACACTTATGGGGGTCAATATGAATTTAAAAACTTGAGCGTTTCCGGAAGTTCGACAGGAACTTATGCTTTGTCGGGAAATAATTTGTCGCTAATGGTTAGCATTGCTTTTAGGAAGCCGGATAGTCGTCGGAATGATTATTATTAAAAATCGCAACTCAAAATGCCCTCTGTAAAACACTTCAAGAAGTTAGTCCTCATAGCTTTTACTATGCTAGTTGGTCAAGGTATTTTCGGACAGGATGGTTTTTATGCCGGAATAGAAATGGGTGTTTTATCGGGTAGATTTCATTATACCAACGAAAAAGGATATTCCTTATCGCAAGGGTGCATAGGAAACACTGTAGGAGCACATTTTGGGAAGAGAAAGAAGGGATTTTATTTTCAGACAGGAATCTATCGTGACAGACCCGACCATCCATTCGCAGAAATCAATTATGAGACTTGGGAGCCATCAAAATCTTTCAGCGCTGCAAACGGTATTGAAAATTATAGGATACCGCTTTACGTCGGAAAGGAATTTAAAATTTACAAACAGCTATACGGCGGTGTAGGTCTTGGATTTAATACTATAATAGCGAGGGATATTGGGGAAGTAAGTGGGTTTGGTACTGTTCATTATGATCTCACTCAACCTGTTCTCACCGCAAGCGGAGATTCTACATGGGGTGCTTTACGCGTAGACCATAGGGTTAATTTCGGATTTGAATCTGTCTTTACGCTCGGAATGAGGTCGAAAGGTAATTTTGACTATTTCTTAAAGGCTGGATATTTGGCTCATTTTCAGCCGTTTTCAAATGAAACAATTACTCATTATTCCAATCGGGAAGTAATAACTGCAACCCGTGTAGGTCAAAACTCAATGACAATTGGAGTCGGTTTAAGTTATCGATTCCAAAGTAGAAATCGCGAGAACGAGCCTACTGAAACGATTTTTTGATATTCTATACTGAGGTAGTTGACTTTAGACAGATGAATGGTCAAACTATGGCGTCCAAAAACCAATCACTAAAAACTAAAAACCAAAATCACCCTTCCCCAAGTTCTTTCAAAATATCATCCACTTCCTTCTCCGTATTCTTGAGCACTGCCTGGCAGCTGCGAATTAATTGGGCAGCTCGTTTTACTTTTGCAGAAAGCTCATCTACAGAAACGCTTTCGTCTTCAATCTCGGCAATTATTTGCTCGAGTTCTGCTATTTGATCTTCGTATCTCTCTTTTTTCGCCATTGTTTTTATTTTACTGTACTCTTTACGGTGCCCTTCCACAAGCGGGTTTCCAGTTCTGCTCCCGGCTCTAATTCATCTGCGTTGTTAACGGTTTTACCATTTAGGGTGGTAATGCTGAAACCCCGTTTAAGGGTATTTGCCGGGTCTAAAATTCGCAATTTATCGGCAATAAATCCCAAATTTGTCTGTGATTCCTTTAGCTGACTCATTGTACTATGCGCGAGTGAAGCCGGCTGGGCATTAAGTTTTCGATTGCAAGTTTCAAAGCGATTTTTTACTACCCCATTAAGGCGCATCGGCATACGGTAGTTTATAGATGCCTTTGCTTCAACAAGCGCATTTTCCACACCGTTGTTTATACGGTTTGCGCTGCGGCGAATGTGATTTCTGCGGTTGGCGAGCTTTTCGCTTACGGCCAGCTCCAACTGGTTGGCTTTTGCATCAAGCTCATTCCGCGTAAGCGTAAACCAGCCTTTGCGAAAGTTGGTGAGACTGCGTTTTACATTTTTTAGGCGTGTGGCAAAGTCAATGAAGTTTTGCACCAGATTGCGTGCTAAATCGGTAGGAGTGATGAGGTTTTTGTACGCCACTTGCTCCACCACAGTAAGATTTGTTGCATGGCCTATTCCCGTGAGGATGGGGATAGGAAACAGGCTTACATTTCGGGCCAGGTTGTAACTGTCGTAACAATCCAGACCGGTTTCGCCGCCACCGCCTCTAATAATCACAACGGCATCAAAATCTATATCAACCTGCCGGATTTTAGTCAGTGCCGCAATTATGCTCGCCACTGCTGCGTCGCCTTGAAGCAGAGCCGGAAACAAACGCAAGTTTATGCTATTTGGAAAAGGACTTGAAGCCAGTACATTTTTAAAATCGAGAAATCCCTTGCTCGTTTCTACCGAAATTACAGCCACATTTTGCACTAGTAATGGTAAATAGAGTGATTTGTTCTGGTCAAATATTCCTTCTGCTTTCAGCTTTTTTATGGCTTCAGTGCGCATCCGTGCCATCTCGCCCAAAGTATAGCTGGGTTCTATATCAAGAATATTTAGCGAAAGCCCGTAAACAGCGTGAAAACCAAGCGTGCAGAGGAAGAGAATTTGCATTCCGTCACCGGGTTCTTTTCCTGTTAGCTCCAGAAACTTGGTTCGGATATGCTGATATTTTGATTTCAGAATAAACCCTTTTAAATCGGCTACGATTTTCCCGCTTTTCTTTTCTACAAGTTGCGGGTAGCAATGGCCACTCTGCGGGTAATAATTGAGTTTGCTTATTTCAGCAGTAATCCAATATGATTTCGAATACGTTTTTTCTATCTGGCTGCTTAAACTTCTGGCCAGCTCACTTAGCGAGTAGTGTTTTTTCACCGCCGACGTATTCATATCAGCCATGGCTATTTATTTTGATTTGCTTAAATTCTGAAGCGCTTCTTTTGTAATTGGCTTTGAAATAAAATTGATTATTAAGCTATTGTCATTAGCTTTCCTTTGATCATCAGGGTCAAAAGTGGCGGAGAGCATCACCACGTGCGGCGTGCGTACAGGAATATTACTAAATTGGCCGTATGCTTCTATAAAATCCCATCCAGAAATTTCTGGCATTTGAATATCGAGAAAAATAAAATCCGGCATTTCATTTCCTTTTTCGTAATGGTTGTCTAAAAACGTCAGGGCGTCTTTACCATTACTGAATGTTTTGATTTTTTCGGTGAAATCAGATTTTCTAAGCATGGTTTCACATACCAAAACTGAAATCGGATCATCGTCAATAATTACTACAAGTTTATGCACAGAAATTAAATTTGGGTTGGGTTTTAAACGAACCTACTTGCGAAATAGTTCTTCAATGCAAATGTATGCTATTTGTGTCCTTTTACAAGTTTATTGATGTATTCTGCTATTTCAGAACGATTAACCCATGTCAGACTATTTTTAGAGAATTCAAATTTTCATAAATTTCAATAAACAGATTTCTTTATTCTCTGTACTTATCCTGCGGGCTTCATTGTGGCATAGCGCCGGGGGGAAACGGAAAAGTTGGCAATACTTCAACCACTAACTTTATTTCGGGTCTTTATCAACCTGTACCGCCTTTACAGGAAATGTTTAATATGGCAGGGATGAATTTACCGGAATATCTAAAAAGGAAAAGACGGAGATGTGAAAGTGCAAAAAAGGCAAGCCTGATACAAGAGATTCAAAACCGGAAAAAGAAGATAAGGAATAGGATTTCATACTCCAATTTGTCTGGTGGACTTATTTCACTTTATCGGCTTTCGCTATAAAGGTAACGTCGCCTTCCAAACATTTTCAGTATACTGGTGTTTCAGTCAAAACCTTATCATGAAAACAATTTACAAATCACTTATTTCAATTTTATTTATCACTTCTTTATTTTCTTGTGGCGACGGCACAAAAGATGATGCATCTGAAACGGAAGACCCAAAAGAAACCGCTCAAATCAAGCAACCGGTTAATGTAACAGGCAGGGAGGTAAGCTATTCTACAGATTCTGTAAAAATGAATGGCTATATCGCCTACGATTCAAGCTTCGAAGGCAAGCGTGCGGGGATATTGATCATCCATGAATGGTGGGGACATACTGATTATGTTAGAAAAAGAGCAGAAATGCTTGCCGAACTAGGGTATGTGGGTTTTGCAATTGACATGTATGGCGATGGAAAAAAGGCCGATCACCCTGATGATGCAATGAAATATATGAAAATGGTAATGCAGAATATGGATGGTGCCAAAGCGCGTTTTGACGCTGCGTATAAGCAACTGGCAAGCGATCCACATGTAGATCCGGAAAATATATCTGCCATAGGTTATTGCTTTGGTGGCGCCGTAGCTTTGTCAATGGCAAATGCAGGAGAGCCGCTTGATGGAATAGCTATATTTCACAGCAGTGTGCAAGTTGCCATACCACCATCTGATAAATTACAAGCCAAAATTTTGGTTCAAAATGGTGCCGCGGATCCAATGATTTCGCCCGAATCTGTGACTGTTTTTAAAAACGAAATGGATAGTCTGGGTGCCGATTATGAATACATTTCGTATGCAGGAGCCCAACATGGTTATACCAACCCGGGAGCAACCGAGCTCGGTCAAAAATTTAATATGCCGATATCGTATAATCTCGAAGCTGATACCACTTCATGGAATAAGCTCAAAATCTTTTTGGGTGATTTGTACCCTTCCGGGAAATAGATTTAAGACTACTAATTTTCTATGCTTTGATTGCGAATGAGTTTAACTGCTACAGATTAACGTGCGCACGGTGGTATCAGGATGCCTTTAAAATTTCGGATTTCGCAAATCAAACTTTCATTATTAAATAGAGAAATAACTATCTGAATTTCACTTGGTGACAATTGTTTTTTGCAAAATTATTAATAATAACTGAAAAATAATTGGTAAAATGCTTGATTATATCCCGATGAATAGGTTAAATTAGCCGACTAATTAATCTTATTTAATAACCAAACCTATTTAACCATGAAGCGAATCCTAACCCTCGCAATTGCGGCTTTGATCATTTCAGGCTGCGCAAAAGACGATGAACCAACCGTACAGGAAACCCCCACCAAAAGTGCTGCTGCAAAAACTTATGATGCAGATTTTATGATCGACTATTTTTCGCTTCAGTGCGATATAGTGCGCAATACCAATGGTTTCTTACCTACAATTGCCGCTCGTGGGTATGGATATCTGGGCGTTACCGCCTATGAATCTGTCGTTCACGGAATTCCCAATGGTCAATCTCTCGCCGGACAAATACAAGGAATGAGCGCCGGGAGCTTACCCCTTCCAAGCGCTGATTTGAAATATGACTGGGCTTTGGTGTCCAACAAGGCTATGGCCGATATGATGCGTTATATGTTTGGCGTTAATCTAAATCCTGACGATGCAATTCTAATTGACAATATGGAAGCCAATACCAAGGCTCAATTATCAGCCGGAGTTGATGCCGATGTTATAGCACGCTCTGAACAGTTTGGTGCCGATCTTGCTGACGCTATTTATCAAGTTAGCAAAACAGATGGTGGCGATGAATCGTATCTCAACCCCTGGCAAACTCCATGGGAAGTGCCCGAAGCTGACTATTGCTGGATTCCTACAGATTTACAACTTCAGCCTTTAAGTCCTGACTGGATGAACAACCGCAGCTTTATTGCAAATATTGCTGAAGATACACAAATTGGGGCCCATATTCCTTATTCTTCAGACCCACAGTCAGAATTTTACGCAGCTGCAATGGAGGTTTACAATCAGGTTAACAACAATACACCAGAACAAGTAACTATTACAGAATATTGGGCCGATGATCCATTTCAAACTTGTACTCCAACCGGCCATACTTTTAATATATTAAAGCAATTGCTGGCAGAATCAGGAGCTACTTTAGAAAAAACTGCGGTAGCATTTGGAATGATGGGTGTGGCAGAAAATGATGCATTTATTTCGTGTTGGAAATCGAAATACGATTATATGCTTATCCGACCGGTAAGCTATATTCAGGAACATATTGATCCCGATTTCACAACCGTTATTGGTACGCCGCCTTTTCCAGCGTTTATTTCAGGCCATTCTGCCGAGATTGGTGCCGGTATAAAAGTGATGATAGACCTCTTTGCCGATGCGCAGGGCAATTATACATTTACAGATATCAGCCAGCAGCAATACGGTTTTACGCCGCGTAATTTTGATAATTTTTATGATTTGGCAAATGAATGTGCCTTGTCTCGTTTTTATGGAGGAATTCACTTCACCATGGACAATGACAAAGGGCTCGAGCTGGGCATTGCAGTGGGTGATGCGGTAGTAAACGAACTGACCTGGCCGAAAAATATTCAGTAAATGAAATCATTAAAGATCTTTCTGCTTGCAGGAATCTTAGTTGCGTCATGCACCAATGATCCTGTTGAAGAGCAAGATTCCTGGCCTGTAGATTTTGATGCGCTTGTAGCCCTCAATTGCAGAGCAATAGAATTGCGGAAAGCACGGTTTGCTACTGCAGATTCTCTTCGTCTGGATATGGATTCCATAAAAGCTTCAATGAATCAATCTGATTTTGAAAAGTATCAAAACGATTTTGAAACGCGCAAGAATGCATTGCTTTCAGAGAGCAATGCATTGGCAGATACAATAAGGCTACGCATGAAAGGAGTAATGAGCGATTTAGGTCCTGATAGAAAACGCGTTTTTAACGATAGCCTTCAAGCAACATTGAAGCGTGAAGGCTGTGAATAGCTGACGGAAATTTCTTCACTTATTGTCTTTGAAAAAATTGATATCTAACGTATTAGTGTAGCAATAATACGTAGTGTTTGCGGGTTACTTTCATTGTGATTCCGGCTGTTTTTGTACTTCATCGGGTACGTGTAAAAGGCTTACGAATAGTGATTTTCAGAACTGATATCATTTCCATTTCAGGCTTCTGCGGGCGCAGTCCTACTTTCAGATTTGCCCATGTTTTCACCGTTTTACGTCTGTTTAAAGTTTGGATGATTTCAAAATTGAAAGTAGTTGCGGCGGATTAAACAATCACAAATTTCCGCTCATCTAGATGATTTTCATCGTCAAGTCTGTACGCCACGAGTTTTCCCTCTTTAGCCACGCTGTAGTCTAGGCAGCAAATATTATTTCGATAGAGCATAGGCTCACCTTTTAACCAGTAATGGCCAAAAAATACCTTTTTCTCATAGGGGCTGTAGAAATTCTTCGATTTCAGATCGTCAACGGTAATCTCATCATTTGGTAAGGAATCATCTTTTAGAACACTTATCTTTTTATACGTCATTTTAGCAGGATTTTCCCACCATTTAATTCTAAACTTGTCTCTTCTCGTGCCATCTTTATCTATAAGAAATTGACCTTTTGGCATGTCGGCCTCTTTGCCTTTTAGCGATTGATCTATTGCGTTGTTTAGAGGTGATCCAATTTTAACCGTTTCGCGAAGAGTTTCTTTTGTTAGCCGATCATTGGTCAGCGATTTTCGAAGCAAATCAATATTTTCATTGTCCCAGCAGGCATGAACCGCTCGAAATTTGCTAGTTTCGTAATAGATCGGCAATGTCATAAACCAATTCAGATAATCATTTAACCCTTTCTCATCGTTTTGAAACTGATCCAGCGTTGCTTGGTACTGATTCTTGTTTTTGAAACTGTGTTCTCTTAAGTGGGTGCCATTCTCATACCGATGGTGATAACAAAGTGCGTTGTATTCATGATTTCCCATCAGCGCCACCGCATTTCCGGTATCACTCATCGCTTTCACGATCTCAAGCGTTTCTCTGATTTTTGGACCGCGATCTATGTAATCGCCTACAAACAGTACTTTTCGTTCGGGATGGCTGTAGGCCCCATTCTTTTTTCTGTATCCCATTTTTTGCAATAGAGCTTCAAGCTCATCAGCATATCCGTGGATATCGCCAATTAAGTCAGTCATAATTCTATAATTTATGTGGTTTTTAATTTGTAGTTCAGAAGAAGTATTTTCTTCAAACTTTATCCGGTTAAGCGCAAATAAATAGGGTTAGGACAGGCGCTTTTAGAATTGAAAATAATGTCAATTCTATTCTTTATTTACGTTTTATTTGTTAATTAATCTCACTCGCCCAACCGAGTTCAAGATACAAATTATATAGTTTTTAGGCAAGCGTTTTGGTGATTAAATTACCACATTTTAGTCAAGCTATTTCTAACAATAAGAAGATGTTGAATAATTACTTCATTCAGTCGTCTTGAGAAATCCTCCATGTAGAGGTCGCTTAATTTGCCAGTCTATCTTGACGAATATCAATTGAATTAGGGCTCCAGGTGTTTGATTGAATTTCTGTACTCAACTTATATTGTGAAGTCGCAAAAATTTCCTTTTTATCCTGAAATGGTAAGGACTCACAAGAGCGATTTTTGTCTTCTTCTAAAAGGGTGTAATTACCTAATCTATAAACTACCGATTCGTGAATTGCTTGTGGAAATTCTGTGAGATAATTTTCATTACCATTTTCAGGTAGAATATGCTCAATCGTTCCCGGATTCTCTTCAAAATCGTAATCAGATTGACTTATGTGGTTTTCTAATGAGAATAAAACGTAACGCACGATTTTTTTACCTCGTTTTGTACTAATCGACTTAGAGGCAAAATCATTTTTAAAATCATTATCACTGGGGTATAATGTTTTAATTGCTTGAGCTATCTCAGTAATCTTTGTAGATTCATTTGTGCTTATTTTTATCGCAGCCTTATTGTAAACATCTTCTTTTAAGTTGGTATGAAGTTTTGCAATAACGGTATATCTAAATGTTAATGTACTAACAAGTTTTAATACTCTTGCAAAATCTTCCTTGTTAAGGTTATTATAAGCTGCAATTAAAATAGGATAGGCTTGTTTTTCTTTAAACAGGGTCAACTCCTTGATTCTTTTTTTAATCTCACGATGGTCACCCCAAAAGGTATCTGAATAATTTGACAGCGCTTTATACAGTCTTGCATTGTCTTCTAAAGAATCTAACAAATCTATCACAGCAGGTGAATCTGAAATTGATTCCTTGATAGCTCGGAATAAATATTCCTGTCTGATTAATTTATTTTTAGAAATCCAAAAGTGTCTTAAAAAAGTAGGAAAATCATCTAAGCCGATAACGTCTACAATTTTCTTCCATTTAGATTTTACATGCGGAAGGTCAACTTGTGAGGATATTGAGAAAAGGTAATTCTTTAATAAATCTGTTACAGTTAGTCCAACTCCTCTTGAGTTTAATGTCTCAAATACAGTGTAAGCACTTAATTCATCTTCCACAATAATTTGAATGAACATAAGCCGCTCTGCAATATCTTTATTTAAAAAGTTGGTGATTATTTCTCCATTCTTTTCTTCAGTAAAAAGTTCATTAACTTTTTCTATAAAATATACATAGGCATTCCAAATTTGTTTATCGGAATCTTGTAACGTGGCGACGTTCGTTGGCGGTCTAAAAACAAGGAGGTTAGATTGAAAAAAACTATCATTATTTTCGTTCAATTGTAGTTTAGATGAATATGTTAAAGAAGCAGGGTCTTTATCTCCTATATATTTTTTGGACAAAAGAGATACACGCTCCTTGTTATCTTCTATTTCAATCCCCTGAGAGATAAGAGAATTTAACTTCTTATTACTGCCAAAACGATAATGGTAAGCGTGGAAAATCTCTGTGGTCCATCAATGACATTATATTTCTTGTCTCCCATATTCTGGAGAACTATTGAACCCATATAATGCACGTTGCCGGTTTCGCTTATAGCTAATATGTCATTCCAAAGATCTTCCCACTGATCTTTTTTCCAGCTATAATCTCTCTGGTATGGAGGAACAGTATAGGTCTTTCCATTGCCAATTATATCACTTAAGCTAACAGTGCTTGTATCTAATAAATTATTTACTGCCATAGGTCAAAGTTAGTCTTTTTTTGATCCTTACGGGAAGGCTTATGCACTCTACAATATGTTTTTAATTCGGAATTATGCATTCTGAAAAACCTAACATTTTAGAAAAATTTCATTTCGAATATTTCTTATTTGAATTATGGCTTATAGTCTTAGACTATCATTTTTTCTAAAAATAAATATCACATAGAACTCGTCTCCTCCGGATAAATCAATTCTCCATTCACAATTTCAGCAGGAGCGGTGTATGGGTGCTCATTGGTTTTATCAATGGCCATAATATGCATAACAGTCCAGCCTTTGCTCTTCAAATAATCTGAAATCATAGCTCTATGGCATCGCCACCACATCGCTTCGCTGCACATATAAGCCACTCTTTTTGTTTCGGCGAGTTTCACCAGTTCTTCCATTCCGGTTTCAAATTCAGCAGTATCCATATAATCTGCGTAGCCTCTAAAGGCCGGATGGCGCCAAATGGTATGCTTTGATTCTGGATCTGCTTTTCTTCTTCCGCCAAGCGTTTTAAGATGGCTGTATTTTATCCCGTTTTCGGGAAGTGAATCTTCAATTGCTTCTTTGTTAAATTGCGGAAACTTTCGCGAACCCGGAAAGCTTCTAACATCGACAACCAAATCAATATCGAAAGATTTAAGCATTCCGATAAACTCTTCAGGCGGATGAGTAGAATGCCCGATTGTCCAAATTTCTTTTTGTTTCATGATAAAAATCAAACAAATAGGAGTTAGGTTGGTTTAAATAAAAAAGAGAGCTGATCGATAATTTGCTCTGCATAATTAGTTTGAAAATTTAAAACTTTCATTTTCTACCCTATTTGTTTCCACACAAAACCACCAGGCTTATATAGATAGCTAAACTCTTCTTTTGCATTGAATTTGACTGGAAAATTGCATATTTAATATCTGGAGTGAAAATGTCCCTAGACTATTGCTTTGCGAAAGGATATTCACAAACCCCGCTAATAAAAAAACCGCATTCCAAAATTTGAAATGCGGTTTCGAGAATCAATCAGCAAGTTTTTAGGCCGTAGCCGAAACGTTTCGCTTCAAGATTTCTAGAGATTTTTCAGAAGCACGAATGCTTTCTAAATGATTGCGCAAAATATCGGCATGTCCTGGTTGAAGGCTGGTATCTTTTAAAACATCTTTGTATGCTTCTTCGGCATGTGACTCTCCGCGAATGGCTTCATCGAGCATAGCAGCGTCGTTATTTGTAGAGAATATTTCTCTAAAGTGCATCCACGCTCTGTGCATATCGCCTTCTACACTTGTTCCCTTGTCAGGCGTAAAACCGAGATCTTTCATTATGGCCTTAATTTCATGACCAAAACGGTATCGCTCTCCAATGCTTTTTTCCATAAGGGTGTAAAAACCTTTGTGTTCAATATGTTCAAGTACGTGGTTAAAACCTTTCTCAGCGTCATAATTTCGCTCAATCAAATGATTTAATTTCTTTTCTAATTCTGAATTGCTCATGGCTTTATTAAGTTTAAGTGAATAAAATAAAACTGATCAAAAAACACAATTCAGGCATGTTTTTAGATCAGTTTCTGTACATTATTCTAACAAAACAGGCTTATAAAGGTTCAAATGTTCTAAAAAGTTACATTTTGAGTTTGATTAGAATCTTATTGCTCCATTTGTTTTTATCGAAATGTGCTCAGGCAGTTTGATGTTTTTCTGTGGCCACGGGATAATCAGTATATCCTTTTTCTCCGGGGGTGTAAAACGTCTCCAGAATTGGCTCGTTAAGCTCAATTTCATTTTTAAATCGATATACCAAATCTGGGTTAGCTAAATATTTACGTGCAAATGCAACTAAATCGCCCTGACCGCGCTCAATAATTTCATTGGCCAACTCAAAATTCAGGCCGCCACTTAAAATCATAGTTCCGCCAAAAGCTCTTGAAATATTGTTCTTAATTTCCTGAGGCACTTCCGGATTTCCCATTGAGGAATGGTCTACAAGATGAATATAAACCAATCCTATTTTTGCCAATTGTTGCGCCAGATAAACGTAGGTCTCTTTCACACTGTCGTATTTTGGAGTCATTCCCGAATTGGCGCCATAAGGAGAAAGACGGATAGCCGTTTTATTGCCTCCAATTTCAAGCGCTACACCTTTTGCTACTTCAATGGCAAAGCGACACCTGTTTTCAATGTTTCCTCCATATTCATCATTTCGCATATTGGTGCCCGGATTCAAAAATTGTTCTATTAAATACCCATTCGCTCCATGCAGCTCCACACCATCAAAACCGGCTTCGATACTGTTTTTAGCAGCTGCTATATATTCTTTAATCGCATCTTTTACATCTACTGGAGTCATAACCTTTGCCCGTGGATAGCTTTTTAATCCTTCCTGATCTGTGTACATTTCCCCATCAAGCGGAACAGCAGAAGGGGCTATTATTACGGCTCCTTCAGGCATGTTAAGCGGGTGCGATACTCTTCCGGTATGCATGATCTGTAAAAATATTTTGCCTCCTTTTTCATGTACTGCTGAAGTAACTTTTTTCCAGCCTTCCACTTGTGCCTTGTTGAAAACACCCGGAATACGTGGATACCCCAATCCATTTGGCGATGGTGAAGTGCCTTCTGTAATAATTAACCCCGCATTGGCACGCTGACCATAATATTCGGCCATTAATTCGTTCGGAATATTATCTACAGCGCGAGACCGCGTCATGGGCGCCATCACTATTCTGTTTTTTAAGGCAATATTTCCCAATTGATATTCTTCAAATATTTTCATCTGGTATTTTATGTTTTAGTAAATGATTTTTATCTTCAAGCCACACGCTATTAAAGCAAAACAAATGGTAAATTGTTTAACGTCTTTTGGTGATTTCGAGGCCGAACAAGGCGACTGGATGTTTGTTTAATAGGTAGGAGGAACAATTCTTAGCTTGAAAGTCGAGTTGATAGATTTCTCAAAATCAAAAATACAACTTATGACACTCAAAGATAAAGTATCCGTAATAACAGGCGGCGGTTCTGGAATTGGAGAACATACCGCACTCTTATTTGCCGAAAACGGTTCTAAAATAGTGATTACCGACATTAATGAAGATCACGGAAAGGCTGTGCTCGAAAAGGTTAAAAAGAAAGGTGTAGAAGGAATTTTTGTTAAAGCTGATTCCTCAAAACCTGAAGATTCTAAGCGTACAATTGAAGAGGCTGTGAAAGCCTTTGGCAAAGTTGATATCGCTGTAAATAACGCAGGCATCGGCGGCCCCCAGCAGCCTACCGGCGAATATGATATTGAGGCCTGGGACAAGGTAATCTCTGTAAATCTAAGTGGTGTGTTTTACGGAATGCGCTACCAAATTCCCCAAATGCTTAAAAATGGCGGTGGGTCTATAATCAACGTGGCCAGTATTTTAGCCAAAGTAGGATTTGCTCAAAGCGTGGCTTATGTCGCTGCAAAGCATGGAGTGATTGGGCTTACCCAAAATGGCGCTTTGGAGTATGCATCAAAGGGAATTCGGGTAAATGCTGTAGGGCCAGGATTTATAAGAACGCCACTAATTGATGACAATATGAGCAAAGAGCAGCAGGAGCAGCTGATAAGCCTTCATCCAATTGGACGGCTTGGAAAACCCGAAGAAGTGGCAGAGCTATTTCTCTGGCTCGCAGGCGATAAATCTAAATTTGTGAATGGATCTTATTACACGATTGATGGTGGGTATTTGGCGCAGTAGATTGCAGTAAGAAATTGACAATAGGCAATTTACAATAGGCAATAGGCAATAGGCAATAGCCAATAGGCAATAAGCAATAGGCAATAAGCAATAGGCAATTTGCAATAAGCAATTTGCATTAGGCATGATGATGGACATTGGTGGTTCATGATATTGGTTTGAGCCACGCGCTGTAGAGACAATGGCATGCCTTGTCTCTTTTATTTCAAACCAATTTTGAATTATTTCAAACCAATTTCAAATGTCTAAGATCTAAGATTAATCCCACGAGAATTTACCTCGCGAGAACGATTTAAACCATGTTTTCCTGTAGATAATCTTTTACAGCAAAGTAATACCTATATGTTTCAATCAATTGAAATGAAGTTACTTATAGTGTGGATGATGAGGCGAATTTGAAGTCCGACAATAAAGTTAACATCGACTGTTTGAATGGTCATTTCTCCATCTTTTAAATTTCATCTTTTAATTAAAGTAGCTTCAGTGAAAGGTATAATACACGTAAAAGCTCCAGATTATTTGGCTGATGCGCTGAAACTTAGCTTGATGGATTTCGAATCAGAAATAAAGATCAGCTCAATGGTAAAACTTTTCGAACTTGGGAAAGTATCGTCAGGCGTTGCTGCAAAGGTTTTGGGTATGTCGAGGCTTGATTTTTTAGATTTGCTGTCGAAATATAATGTTTCTGTGTTAAACGAAGTCGATTCTGTTTCTCTGCAATAATGTGTCCAAATGTTTACTGTTTTCTGGCTTCTGAAAACATTCAACGCCCTTTTTCATTGTCGTATTTGTCTACCAAGTTTCCGCCTTAAACCGCTTTACTTGTTTCATCACGCCCCGCTATTGTGGGATATTTTGCCTAGTCGATAGGTCTGGAGATGCTTCTATGGACCGCTTTTGCAAATGGAATGAAATTGGTACACAAAAATTTCAATCTAAATTTTCCTAATCCACCATTGCATTAATTACTTTGTCTATCAAAAACCGAATTACTAAAAACTGGCCTCTAGTAGCAAGTATAACGCTCATCGGAATACTGATAGCATGTTATTTTATAATTCCTGATTTTCAGTCGTTTGCAAATGAAGCGTACGATACGAAGTGTTGCTAAGCGACGATGAAGCAGATATAAAACGTTGGGTGGGAGAGCTTGGCTTTTGGGGTCCATTGTTTATCATCGTTGCCATGGTAGTGCAGATGTTCCTCATATTTGTTCCATCACCCCTGCTCATGGTGGTGGCCGTGCTTGCTTATGGGCCGGTATTGGGAACCATTCTGGCAATCGTTTCAGTAATGATTTCTTCAACCATCGGCTATTTTGTGGGTAGAATGATAGGTGAAGAGGCACTTTATCGCCTTATCGGCAAAAGCAAGGAAGATAAGATGGAAAGCTACGTTTCGCAATACGGTTTGTGGGTAGTTATTATTTCAAGGGTCTCACCTGTTTTTTCAAACGATGCGATAAGCTTTGTCGCTGGAATTTTAAATATGAAATTTCTAAAATTTATTGGTGCCACTTTCGTGGGAATAACCCCGCTTGCCATTCTTATCGGTTGGTTTGGCGAGAATAACGACAGACTTCGAACAGGACTTATTTGGACATCGGTAATATGCGTGGTGCTCCTCGTGGCGTATATCATTTTTGATCGTCGGCGGAATAAGAAATTGCAGATGGAGTAAAAGCGATTATCGCAAAGCGGATGGATTCTAATTGAGATGAGAGATTTCTTAAATAAACCTTTCCTGTCGTTTATTCAATTTCCAATATATCCTTTGCGTCGATAGTACTAAGTGGGCTTTACATTCAAAAAATTCTTTAACTCCTTTTTGAGAACATGGCGATGACCGATTTTCTTTACTGGATTTTTTAAAAAGATATATCACTTATCTTCGCGAAAATATCCTATTCATGAAATTCCACATCACCATTCTTGCCCTATTCCTTTCTTTTTCACTTTTCAGTCAAAAAAAAACCGATAAAAAAACAGACAAAAACAAATTTGAATCTGCTTATAAAGAAGGCTCGATCAGCGGATTATCCTTTCGATCCATTGGACCCGCATTAACATCTGGTCGCATTGGCGACTTGGCTGTAAACCCACAAAAGCCACACGAATTTTATGTGGCAGTGGCTTCCGGGAATGTCTTCAAAACAACAAATCACGGAACGACTTTTACACCCATTTTCGATAACCAAGGCTCTTACTCAATTGGTTGCATTACGCTGGCTCCCAGCAATTCAAGTGTGGTATGGATAGGAACTGGTGAGAATAACAATCAGCGCTCTGCAGCTTATGGTGACGGGGTTTACAAATCGACAGATGCCGGAAAGACCTGGAAAAATATGGGATTGAAAAACTCAGAACATATTGGCATGATTTGGATTGACCCAACTGATGAGAATACCGTTTTTGTTGCAGCTTACGGCCCGCTTTGGTCGGCTGGTGGCGATCGCGGTATCTATAAAACTACCGATGGTGGCGAGAATTGGGGAAAAGTACTCAACGTTTCTGAAAACACAGGTTTCAACGAAATTCATGCCGATCCGCGCAACTCAGATGTCATGTACGCAACTGCACACCAACGCCGTCGTCACGTGTGGACATATATTGATGGCGGCCCCGAATCTGCCATCTATAAAACCATTGACGGTGGCGAGAACTGGAAAAAACTAGAAGGTGGTTTGCCTTCCGGCGAAATTGGACGCATTGGAATGGATATATCGCCAGCAAACCCCGATGTGGTCTATGCGATAATTTCAGCCACAGAAACCGGCGGGTTCTTCCGTTCGGAAGACCGCGGAGAGAGCTGGACAAAAATGTCAGATCACCAAACAAGCGGAAACTATTACCAGGAAATTTACTGTGATCTTGAAGATGTAAATACGGTTTATAGCATGGATACCTGGCTGCACCATACAGAAGATGGTGGGAAAACTTTCCAGATGACTGGCGAAAAAAGCAAACACGTTGACAACCATGCTATGTGGATTGATCCTACCAATACAGACCATTGGTTGGTGGGCTGCGATGGAGGGCTCTACGAAACTTGGAATGCTGCCGAAGACTGGAAGTATTATGACAACCTACCGATCACCCAATTTTATAAAGTGGCTCTTGACAACGCAGAGCCGTTTTACAATGTTTATGGCGGTACCCAAGACAACAATACACAAGGTGGCCCTTCGCGAACCTCCAGCGAGCACGGCATTCTCAACAGCGATTGGTTTATCACCAATGGCGGCGATGGATTTCAGCCGCGTGTTGACCCAACTGATCCAAACATTGTTTACGGTCAGGCGCAGTACGGCTGGTTGGTTAGATACGACAAAGCAAGTGGCGAGCGCGTGCCTATCCAACCGCAGCCAGGCAAAGACGAAGATGCCTTGCGTTGGAATTGGGATTCGCCATTGATAATCAGTCCACATAATCACAAAAGGCTTTACTTCGCAGCAAATAAGGTTTTTAGAAGCGATAATAGGGGAGACTCGTGGACGTTAATTAGCGATGACTTGACTAGAAAGATTGACAGGAACTCATTAAAAGTAATGGGTCGCGTTTGGAGTCCGGAAGCGGTTATGAAAAACCAAAGCACTTCTATTTATGGAAATATTGTCGCACTCGATGAATCGCCTGTGCAAGAAGGATTGCTATACGCAGGAACGGATGATGGCTTAATCCAAACATCTACCAACGGCGGCGAGTCTTGGACAAAGCAGTCGGGCTTTCCGGGTATTCCCGATCGCACGTATGTGAACATGATAAAAGCATCGAAGCACGATGCCAATACGGTTTATGCTGTATTCAATAATCACAAGAACGGAGATTTTAAACCTTACATTTTAAAAAGTATAAATGGTGGCGGCAGCTGGTCTTCTATAAGCACCAATCTTCCCGAAAGGGGCTCGGTATATGCTATTGCAGAAGACCATGTAAATAAAGACTTACTCTTTGCCGGAACAGAATTTGGTGCTTATTTCTCCAACGATGGCGGTAATAAATGGACTGAACTTGGTGCTGGGTTGCCAACTATTGCCGTTCGCGATCTAGCTATTCAGGAACGCGAGAACGATTTAGTTCTGGCAACCTTTGGCCGCAGCTTTTATGTATTAGATGATTACAGCCCGCTGCGTAGCCTTAGCAAAGATTTGCTTGCAAATGAGGCTCACATATTTCCCGTAAAGGATGCCTTACTTTATGTGGAATCAAACAAAGTAGGTGGCAGCGGAAAGGGACATATGGGCGAGTCATTTTTTACAGCAGAAAACCCGCCTTTTGGTGCCATTTTCACTTATTCCATTGGCGATACGCTTACTACCAAAAAAGAAATTCGTGTTAAACGCGACAAGGCTGCCGCCGAAGATGGTTTGGATTCTCCCTATCCTTCATTAGAAGAGTTGCGCGAAGAAGATCGCGAAGAAAAACCTTACTTACTATTTGTGATCAAAGACAGCAATGGAAAGGCTATACGGAAAATTAAAAAAGACCCAAAAGTGGGTATCAACCGTGTAAGCTGGAATTTGCGCCACACCGCCACTTCGCCTATCAAACTGGTAGAAAAAGAACAAGGTCGCTATTCATCTCCAGATGAAGGGATGCTGGCATTGCCTGGTACATATACGGTTACTTTATTCAAAAATGAAAATGGCGTTTTTGCGCAAATGGCAGAGCCTGTATCTTTTGAAGTTGTGCCATTAAACAATCAATCTATTCCGGCGGAAAGCAAAGAGAAAGTACTTGCTTTTCAGGAAGGTGTTGCCGAATTGCAACGAAGCATGGAAGGAACACAAAAGCTTTTCAGCGAAAGTGAAGAGAAAGTGAATTACATTAAAAAAGCAATTGAGTTATTCCCAACTGTGCCACTCGACTTATCAACGAAAGTAAAATCCCTTGAAGATGATCTTTACGCAATAAAGCAAAAATTGTATGGGGATGCAACCCGCAGCAGCCGCGAATTTGAAACACTTCCCGGACTTACCGGCAGATTGGAGTACGTGGCTTATTCCACTTGGTGGAACACGTCAAACCCTACCCAAACCGCAAGAGATCAATTCGATCTGGCAAATAATGAATACCAAGATGTGCTTGCCAAAATGAAAAGTGTAGCTGCGGAAATAGCCAAAGTAGAAACTGAACTTACCGAACTTAAAGTGCCTTACACACCGGGAAGAGGTGAGGGGTGGAGAAAAGATTAAAAGAATATGAACTGGACTTTTAGCCTGAAAAATAAGTGGCGTGCTGCATTTGTATCTACTGCAATTATAGTGGTGATGCTCGTAATTAGCATGATTGGAACCAAGCATGTTGACGATTTGCGCCTGTCTTTCAAATCTGTTTACGAAGATAGATTGGTTGTAGAGCAATACATTTTTAAGATGTCAACTTTGCTTTATGAAAATCAATTAGAACTCAATAGACTTAAAGATACTGAAGAGCCTGCACTTATCCATGCTGACATTTTAGCAAATACCAAAGCCATATCAACTATTGCCGAAAAGTACGCGCTTACGTATCTAACGGAAAAAGAAGAGAAAGTCTTTCATGCTTTCAATACTCTGGTAGCCAAAGTAACCATTGCTGAAAGGCAAATGATTAAAGAAATTAATGGTTCCCCTCAAAAGCAAAAATCGATTACCTCACTTTCTTCAGATTACCAAAAAGCCATTGTTCAATTAGATGATTTATCTAATATTCAGCTTGCCGTAGCAAAAGAAATGCTCGATGAGTCAGACAAATTAGCAGCAGGCAATGTGGTGATGAGTAAGCTCGAAATAGCCATCCTCATCATTGTCGCACTTTTTGTGCAGGTCATTATTTTCTCTGCTCGCCTCAGCACTCAGCAAAAACCGGTAAAGTATAAGATGAATTGAGTCTATTCTTCAATTGCCTTAATCACTTTGCCATGATTTATCACTCCTGCAATAGCGGATTTTCCGAATGAATAGGGCAAAAAGCTGAGGTGCTCACATTTCTCGGTTATTAGCACATTTGCTACTTTTCCATTTGTAATCGATCCATGCGTATCTGCCAACTCCATAGCGGCTGCACCATTTAAAGTTGCGGCATTTATCGCTTCTGCCGGGGTCATATTCATTTTTATACATGCCAGCGATACGGCCAGAGCCATATTGCTCGACGGTGCCGATCCCGGATTATAGTCTGTAGCGATTGCTAGTGCTGCATTGTTGTCTATCAGCTTTCGCGAAAGCGTATAGGGAATACTCAAAAATAAGCTGCAAAGCGGCAAGGCCGTGGCGATCGTGTTCGCTCCGTTTAATGCCTGAATATCTGCTTCTTCCAGTACCTCAAGGTGGTCAACGGAAACCGCTCCGGCTTTCACCAATTCGGGAATGGCGCCAAGGGCATTAAACTGATTGACATGTATTTTGCTCTTCATACCATATTCCGCTCCGCGCGCTACTATTTCCATAGTTTCTGCAACCGAGAAATACCCTTCTTCGCAAAATGCATCTACATAATCGGCGAGTTTTTCTTCGGCGACAGCCGGAATCATTTCTTCCAGTATCAAATCAATATAGGCTCTGCGTTTCCCAGCGTAATCTGCTGCAATAGCGTGGGCTCCCAGAAAGGATGACTTGATGGCAATTCCGGTTTCTTTTTGCAAATCTTTGATAACACGAAGCATTTTAAGTTCGTTTTTGGTGCTTAGTCCGTAGCCGCTTTTCATTTCCATGGCGCCGGTGCCCATTTCTATCGCTTCGCTGAGGCGTGGCAATGCTTTTTCAAATAGTTCAGCCTCGCTCATTGATGCCAGCTTTGCTGCCGAATTTAAAATTCCACCGCCGCGTTTGGCAATTTGCTCATAGGTTAGGCCTTTTATGCGGTCTTCAAATTCAAGCTCTCTGCTTCCCGCAAATACGAGGTGCGTATGGGAATCGCACCACGCCGGGAGCACATAACGACCTTCGGCATCAATAACCTCCAGATTGCGCCAGTCGGTAATTCCACCCCAATCGTCCATAGATCCAAAAAGGGCAATTTTCCCATCTTCTATTGCCAGAAATGCATTTTCAATCATTGGCAATTTGTCCATTTCCTTTCCGCGAAGAAGCGATGGAGCGTCGTCATAAACACCGGCCAGGCCACGAATATTTTTGATTAAAATGCGCATCTCAATTGAATTTTTGGGTTTTCTGACTGCAAAACTCGCAAAATTATGGGGAATTTGGGTTTTTTGGACAGGAATGGTTAATTTGGCAGGTAGTTTTGAATGGAAACGTTTCGACTTATAACGACCTGACTTTCCATTACAAATAACAGAAAAACCGTAAGATCATAAAATGGAAAATTCTGAACTAATCATTTATACTACTCTTGACGGAAGTACATCTATTGCGCTTCTGGCTAAAGATGGAAATGTATGGATGAACCAAAATCAGCTTGCAGAACTTTTTGACACCTCTAAGCAGAACATAGGTCAGCATGTAAGTAATGTGTTGGAAGATAATGAATTAAAGGTAGAATCAGTTGTAAAGAATTACTTTACAACTGCGGCTGACGGTAAAGAGTATCAAGTGGCTCACTATGCTTTAGATATGATTTTGGCAATTGGTTATAGGGTGAGAAGCAAAAGAGGAACTAAATTTCGAATCTGGGCAAATCAAAACCTCAAAGAATACATGATCAAGGGGTTTATAATGGATGATGAGCGCCTGAAGAACCCGGATGGTAGACCCGATTACTTTGACGAATTTTTAGAAATAATAAGGGAGATACGAACTTCCGAAAAACGATTTTATCAAAAAGTTCGTGATTTATTATCGTTAAGTAGTGATTATGACGCTACCGATAAAGCGACGCAAATGTTTTTGCTGAAACACAAAATAAGTTGCTTTATGCTGTTACGGCACCTACAGCAGCAGAGTTAATTGTCGCAAGAGCAAACGCAGACGAAGCAAATATGGCCTTGACTTCTTGGAAAGGTGTAAAAGTTGGAAAGCAAGACATACTCATTGCGAAAAACTACTTACTCAAAGATGAAATTGATACTCTAAACAGACTTGCAATCATCTTTTTGGAAACTGCTGAATTACGAGTAAAGGAAAGAAAGGACATAACGCTTAATTTCTGGCGGGACAATGTAAAACGTATTCTTCAGTTTAGTGACAAAGAAGTTTTAGAGGATAAAGGAAGTATTTCACATAAAGAAATGGAAGAGAAAGTAAGATCTGAATTTAGTAAATTTGATGAAAGAAGAAAGTAATATGAAGCGGAACAGTCTGATTTAGAAGATTTGAAATTTCTGGAAGAACAGATTAAAGGGTATACGAAAAACTGAAATAGCAAATACAGGAGAAATTTTGTTATTCCCCTAACTCAAGCCGAAAATTTACCCCAATCACCCAAAAATTCACCCCCAAGCCCCCAAATCTTATTCTTGCTATTATCTTTGGCCTCATGGCCGGAAATACTTTTGGAAAAATCTTTCAGCTCTCAACCTATGGCGAATCGCATGGCACGGCCATTGGCGGCATCATTGACGGTTGCCCGGCTGGTCTTAATCTCGATTTAGAAAAAATCCAGAAAGAGCTCGATCGCCGCCGACCCGGCCAGTCTGATATAACTACGCAGCGGTCTGAAAGCGACACAGTTACATTTTTAAGTGGAATCTTTGAAGGAAAAACAACCGGAACACCGATTGCCTTTCAAATTCCGAATAAAGATCAGATTTCGAAAGACTATTCTGCAATAAAAGACGTGTACCGCCCAAGCCACGCCGATTTTGCTTACGATGCCAAGTACGGTCACCGCGATTACCGAGGCGGTGGACGTTCAAGCGCGCGCGAAACTGCTGTACGCGTTGCTGCAGGTGCCGTTGCAAAGCAGTTTTTAGCATTATCTGAAATCAAAATAAAAGCCTTCGTAAGCTGTATTGCCGAAGCCGAGCTAAGCGAAGGTATTGAAAATCTGGATCTATCTGCTCCCGAAAATGAAATTCGCTGTCCCGACCCAATTGTGGCTTCGCAAATGCGCAAGCTCATTGAGGAAGCGCGTGATTCAGGTGATTCTTTGGGAGGAATAATAACTTGCATAATAGAAAATGTTCCTGCCGGACTCGGTGAGCCCGTTTTTGACAAGCTTCACGCCAATCTCGGCAAGGCCATGCTGAGTATCAATGCTGTAAAAGGATTTGAAATAGGAAGCGGTTTTGCAGCAGCAAAAATGCGCGGAAGCGAGCACAATGATTCGTTTGTAAAGTCAGGCTCTAAAACTATTACAAAAACAAATTATAGCGGCGGTGTACAAGGAGGAATCTCAAACGGAATGAACATTGTGTTTCGCATAGCGTTCAAACCCGTGGCGAGCATTGGCAAAAGCCAAGATACAGTGAATAATAAAGGAGAAGAAACAAATATTAAAATTGAAGGAAGGCATGATCCATGCGTCGTGCCGCGTGCGGTGCCCATCGTAGAGGCCATGGCCGCACTGGTCATTGCAGATCATTCCTTGATTAATAGATCTACCAAAGTATGAAGAAACTCGCACTGCATTGGAAAATCATTATCGGTCTTGTACTCGGTATAGGTTGGGCTTTTGCGGCCAGCTATCTGGGCTGGAACGACTTCACCCGAAATTGGATAAACCCCTTTGGCGTCATCTTTATACGGATGCTGAAATTTATTGCTGTTCCGCTGGTACTCTTCTCCATTATTGCCGGTATAGGCGATTTAAAAGATATGTCAAAATTGGGTAGAATGGGCGCTAAAACGCTTGCCATATATCTGGTTACCACAGTAATGGCAATTTCAGTAGGTTTGCTTCTCGTTAATGTGGTAAAACCCGGTGAGTTTGTTGATCAGGATACGCGTATAAAAAACAGACTTTCGTATGAAGCCTGGGCCATGGAAGAAGAAGTTGCCATTAAAGACGGTCAATTTTTTACCGGGGATCCACAATATGCAGAATATTTAACTGAAGCACAGCAGGCAGCATCAGATTTGAGCAAGGATCCCAATGCCAAAACGAAGCTTGAAACGGCTAAGAAGGCAAAAGATGAAGGTCCTCTACAGTTTTTGGTTGATATGGTTCCCGAGAATATTATTTTCTCTATTGGCGACAATAGCCTTATGCTTCAGGTAATTTTCTTTGCCATATTTTTTGGGATTTGCATCGCGCTTATACCCGAAGAAAATGTGAGCTCGCTAAAAAGCTTTATTCGCGGAGGCAACGAAGTGTTTCTCAAGATGGTTGACATCGTAATGAGGGCCGCCCCATTTTTCGTTTTTGCGCTTATGGCTGGGGTGCTTTCGCAAATGGCAGATACGCCCGCCGAGGTTTTTGAAATCTTTAAGGGTCTCGGCACGTACTCCCTTACCGTGCTTGCCGGCCTTTTCTTTATGATTTTTATTTTCTATCCGCTGGTTGCGAAAGCAGTTGTAAAGCCACTTACGTATCGCGAATTTTTTAAACGCCTTAGTCCTGCTCAATTTTTGGCTTTCTCAACCAGTTCAAGCGCTGCCACCCTCCCCGTTACCATGGAGTGCGTAGAAGAAAACATGGGTGTATCCCGAAATATTACGAGCTTTGTATTGCCAATCGGTGCTACGGTAAATATGGATGGTACAAGTCTTTATCAGGCAGTTGCTGTGGTTTTTCTAGCCCAGCTTCACGGTGTAGATCTTGATTTTGCCCAGCAGCTTACCATTGTACTCACAGCCACCCTTGCCTCTATAGGCTCGGCGGCGGTGCCGAGTGCGGGCTTGGTAATGCTTATAATTGTACTCCAAAGCGTGGGATTAAATCCGCTGTGTATTGCAATAATTTTTCCCGTTGACCGTATTTTAGATATGTGTAGAACCGTTGTAAACGTTACAGGCGATGCCACAGTATCAACCATAATTGCAAAAACTGAAGGTGAATTAAATTACCAGAAATAAAAATTACTTATGAAAAAGGCTTTAAAGATTATAGGAATTATAGTTGTTGTCATTTTTTTATTGCTACTCATTCTGCCATTTGTTTTTAAGGGCAAAATAGTGGAACTAGTTAAAAATGAAGCTAATAAGAATCTCAAAGCTGAGGTCAATTTCTCGGATGTTGATCTTTCGCTAATCC
This sequence comes from Cryomorpha ignava, assembly GCF_010686655.1. Lineage (GTDB taxonomy): Bacteria > Bacteroidota > Bacteroidia > Flavobacteriales_D > Cryomorphaceae > Cryomorpha > Cryomorpha ignava. The sequence continues at coordinate 49,304 of NZ_JAAGVY010000031.1, forward strand.
GAAATTTCCCCAATCTATCGGTTAGCATTGATGACTTGAGCGTGATAGGTGTGGAGCCTTTTGCAGGCGATACGCTCGCTTATATAGATGCGCTTAATCTTACACTCGACATTATGAGCGTGATAAAGGGAGACGAGATTCAAATCAAAAAAATACAACTCAACAAGCCCAATATAAATATTTTGGTGCTCGAAAATGGTGCCGCAAATTACGACATAGCTATCGAATCTGAAGAAGCGGATGCACCCGCCGAAGAAGTCGGTAGCTCGGTAAATCTCAAAATTGATCAGTATGAAATCAATGATGGAAACATTGTTTACAGCGACGCTACGCTGCCTATGGTTATGGTAATGCAAGGCCTGAACCATTCAGGTAAGGGTAATTTTGCAGAAGAAGTTTTTACGCTTTACACAAAGACACATATTGACAATGCTGTTGTAGATTACGACGGTGTGCGCTACGTTGCTGGTGCTTCCGCAGATTTGGATGCCGACATAGCCATGGATTTGCCTAATATGAAGTTTACATTTATGGAAAATGAACTTCGTATAAATCAATTGGCGCTTGGTTTTGATGGTTGGCTTGCCATGCCTGCCGATGATATCGATATGGACATTACTTTCGATGCGAAGAAAAATGATCTTAAAACCTTGCTTTCGCTTATACCGGCGGAGTTTGCTCAGGAAATCGACAACGTAAAAGCAGATGGAAAAATATCGCTTAGCGGATTTGTAAAAGGCGTTTACAACGATAAGTCAATGCCTGGGTTTGGTCTTAATCTTGGCGTAGAAAACGGAAGCGTGCAATACCCAGATTTGCCGCGAAGCATCGAGAACATACAGATTCTGGCTGATATTAAATCGCCGGAAGGAAACGATATGGATAAAATGACTATTGATGTACCTAAGTTCCATATGGAAATTGGAAAATCGGCAAATGATCCAAATACGATAGATGCGCGACTTAGCTTGCGCAATCCGATGACCGACCCACTAATTGATACAAAGGTTGATGCCGATCTCAATCTGGGCAGCTTTAAAGATGTTATTCCAATGGATGGTGATTTTAACCTTGCGGGAATACTCAATGCACACTTTGAATTGAAAGGTGCTTTAAGCGCTATCGAAAGCCAGCAATTTGACAATTTCAAGGCTTCGGGTAATGCTGCTCTGGCAAATTTCGCTTACGCGGATACGGATGTAAAAGCCGAAATTCCTGAAGCGAGAATGACTTTTAGTCCGCAGCAATTAACCCTCGAAACCCTGAAAGTAATTTATGAAGGCATCAATATGTCGCTGGATGGCTATATGAACAATTATGTGGCCTATGCCTTAACTGATACTACTTTGCAAGGTGTATTTAATTTCAAAGCTGATAAAATTGATGCCAATAAATTGATGGGCGATGAAGCGGCCACAGAAGAATCTGCGGAAGCGGATACCACAGCTGCACCGGGCGATCCGGTCTTAGTGCCTGATAATCTGGATATAACGCTGAATACAGAAATTGGTGAGATAAAGTACGATGATTTGATAATCAGTAATATGCGTGGTGCGATGATTATTAAAAATGAAACCGTTTCGCTCAGCGACTTACTTTTTAACTTGCTGGATGGATCGGCCAAAATGAACGGATCTTACAGTACCCAAAATCACGCAGTTCCTGTGGCTGACTTTTCATATGATCTACAGAATATTGATATTGCTCAAACAGCCAAAGCGTTTACAACAGTAGAAAAATATGCACCGATTGCCAAGTATGCATCTGGAAAAATATCTTCTACCTTATCGATTAAAACAGATTTAACGGCCGACTTTACCCCCGTATATGAAACCATGAACGGACGTGGTACGGTGAGTTCAGACCAGGTGGTGCTTGAAGGTGGAAAATTTTTGAAGAAACTCTCTGAAACGCTTAAATCGCCTAAGCTGGCTAAACAGAATGTGCAGGATATTAATGCCAGTTTCGTTATAGAAAACGGAAAGATTACCACCGATCCATTTGATGTGAAAATTGACAAAATCGATGCAGTTGTGTCAGGCTATACAAGTTTTGACGCTACGATGGATTACAACATGGCAATGAATATTCCGCGCGAAGAACTGGGTGGCGATTTTAATAAAATGGCTGAAGGATTGCTGTCGCAAGCCAATACATTCCTGGGTGGCAACATGAGTTTAGGCAAAAACATTAAAGTAGATGTGCGCATTCATGGTGATATTGCAGATCCGGAAATATCGCCTTCTTTTGGCGGGATGGACGGCGAAAATGTAAAAGATCAAGCTAAAGAAGCTATTAAAGAAGTTGTAAACGAAAAGATAGATGAGGGGAAAGAAAAAGCGAGAGAAGAAGCTATAAAGCAGGCCGATAAAATATTGGCGGAAGCCCAAAAACAAGCCGATAAAATAAAAACTGAAGCCAAACGTGCCGCCGACAACCTGCGCACCGAAGCCGATAAGCAAGCGAAAAAATTAGTGGACGACGCCTCTAATCCGCTCGCAAAACAAGGAGCCAAAATTGCTGCTGATCAGGTAAGAAAACAAGCCGAAAATGCAGCATCGAAACTGGAGGGTGATGCCGATAAAGAGGCGAATGATATAATGTCCAAAGCCAGAGCCGAAGCCGATAAATTAAGGAAAGAGTAGAAAATAAATATGGATATAAAAATCCGCAATATTGTCATTTTTATGGTTCTGTTCTTTGCTTGTGCAAATGCTGACGCACAGCAGAATTGTGAGCCAACCCAATCTAAAAAGGCACAAAAAATTTTAGATAAGGTTTATAGTGCCGAAAAACATACTCCCGACGAAATAGAATCAATGCTTAGAGAAGCGGTAGAAGAGGATGATGAATGCCTCTCGTGCCGTTTTGGACTGGCGCGGATTCAATATCAGATCGCAACAAATCGCAATCAAGGTTATGCCGCGGCACTTGGCAATTTTGATAAGGTGATAAAACAATGCCCTGTTTTTCACTCAGATGCATTCTACTATGCAGGAATTATCTCATATGGAAATCAGGATTACGAAATGGCTCTGGAATATTTCGAGTCATTTTTAACATTTGATAAAGAGTTAGGCAAGTCATCGCGCGATTATGAAGTCAAGGAACAAGATGTCGCCACGGTGCTTCCCGAGATTAGGTTTTATGTAGAATTTTATGCGAATCCTGTACCCTTTAACCCAATTAGATTAAATGGAATTAATACGGCTGCCGATGAGTATTTGCCTATGCTTTCTCCAGATAATGAATTGATATTTTTTACGCGTAAAGAAATGGTAAAAGCCAAGGGTGATCTCTACGCACGCGAGGTAGAAAGTTTTATGCAAGCTGCTGTCAATGCAGACGGAAGTGATTTTCAAAATCCACAACCTTTGCCGCCGCCATTCAACATAGGCGACAATTACGGAGGTGTGAGCATATCGCTCGATAACCGTGAAATGTTTGTTACAGTATGTAAACCAGTTACATCGAGTTATAAGAATTGCGATATTTATGTTACCTCCTATGAGCGGAAAGTTGAAGCTGACGGAAAGGTCACATATAATTGGTCGGGCTTAGAAAACTTAGGCTCCAATGTAAATACGGAAGATGGTTGGGAAGCGCAGCCTACATTATCTGCTGACGGAAATGAGTTATACTTCGCTTCTGTTAGAGAAAATTCAACTCCCGACAAGGACGGAAATCCGACGATTGATATATACTACACTAAACGAAATGGGGATGGAACCTGGTCACCTGCTAAATCGATAGGTGGTGAAATAAACACCGGTGGTAATGATAAGAGTCCTTTTCTACACGTTGATAGTCGCACACTTTACTTTTCCAGTAATGGGAGAATAGGAGCCGGTGGATATGACATTTTCTTTTGCAAGCAGGCAGTTGATGGTTCTTGGTCGAAGCCGAAGAATTTGGGATATCCAATAAATTCTACTCAAGACGAACACGGCCTGGTGGTGAGTACCGATGGAAAACGAGCATATTTTGCTTCCTCGAACGTGCAATCGGCTCGGGGACTAGATATTTTTGCATTTGAAGTGCCCCAAAAAGCGCGCCCCGAAAAAGTACTTTTAATAAAAGGAGAAGCTCGAAATGCGGATGGAGAAATTATAGCTGAAGCCCGGATTGAGCTTAAATACACAAAGAGCAAAGAAGTGCGTGAAGTGGATGTAAATAAACACGATGGAACATACGCAGCTGTTATTAACCTCAAGAAAGAAGAAGATGTAGTTGTATCTGTAAAAAGCAATACCGAAGAGCTGGCTTTCAATACCCGTGTTTTTACGCTTGCCGATACGGCAAATACGGTGCAAACGATAGATATGGCTATCGATAAAATCACAGAAGGTAAAACGTACAGAATAAATGATATTCGCTTTAAAACGGGTTCGTCTGAACTCAATGAAGAGTCAAAACGCGTGTTGGATGAATTTGCAGATTATTTGAATGAAAACAAAACCTTAAAAATAGAGGTCGGCGGGCATACCGACAATGTTGGCGACCCGGTAAAGAACATTGTTTTAAGTACCGACCGCGCCTTTGAAGTCTTTGGATATTTGCAGGCAGCAGGAGTAGATGGCGGCAGAATGATTTTTAAAGGATATGGAGAGACTAAACCAGTTGTAGCTAATGACTCTGAAATCAACAGGGCAAAAAATCGAAGAACCGAATTTAGAATTACCCGTCTATAAATAAAACCAGTAAATGGTTTTTATTTACATTTGCAAAAAAAAATAAAATGATACGAAAATTCCTTTTTGCAATTTCTATTCTTGCTTTAACAGCGTGTGGTGGTGAGAGCAACCCCGAAGTATTAAATGAAGATGTAGATGTTGTAGTTACCGAGCCTGAAATGACCGTTTATGGCGACTCTACAGTTACAGCCAATGGTGCCCTTGAGCCTAAAGACTTTCTAGCACAAATGGATGGTAAGGATAGTTTGAAGGTAAAACTTCGTGCTACCATTAAAGAAACCTGCCAGAAAAAAGGTTGTTGGATGACTTTAGATATGGAAAACGGAGAAGAGATGCGTGTGAGATTTAAAGATTACGGCTTTTTTGTTCCAAAAGAAGGCGTGAATGGAAAGAAAGTGATTATTGATGGCTATGCTTTTCCTGATACTATTTCGGTGGCCGACTTGCGCCACTTGGCAGAAGATGGAGGCAAATCTGAATCAGAAATTGCCGCTATAAACGAACCGGAAGTTGGAGTGAATTTTGAAGCGACAGGGGTGATTATTGAGAACTAAAAACGCCTCAAATACGATTGAATATTGAGATTGAAATCCCTGAATTTTCAGGGATTTTTTTATTTTAAACCCCAGTAAAAGAAGGGCGTTTTCCCGAAAACAGCGCAAAAAAATAATCCTTTCGATAAAACATTGGTATTGATAGTTGAAAATGCTTAAATTTGACATGAAATTAAAAAACTCCATTCAAGTATGAAACACTTATACAAATCATTTTATCTTTTAGTCACACTATTCCTTATCGGCATTACCGCACAGGTAAATGCGCAAACCGGTAATTCCTGCAATACAGCTATTCCGCTTACGGTAAACGTGAATAGCTGTGTATATCAAACAGCATCTACTGCTGGCCTTACAAACAGCGGGCAAATACCGTTTGGTGCAAGCTGTACCGGTTTTGCAGGTAACGATCTTTGGTATTCTGTTGTATTACCTGCCTCTGGTGAGGTATATATTAACTCACGGTTTATTCCCGGTACATCAAGTCTTTTGATGGATATCAATATGGCCGTATATTCAGGTGCCTGTGGTTCACTATCACTTATCGGTTGTGACGAAGATTCAGGTTCTGGATTCTATCCTGCGAGTACGCTTACAGGTGCTCCCGGCGCTATAAGGTATATTCAATTATGGGATGTAGGTGGCAATCAGGCTACTCCATTCGAGATTTGTGCAAGTGGTACCCCTACCTGTACATCTCCCACAGCCACATTTACGCGTCAGTGCCTTGGAAACAATGAGTATCAGATTACTATGAATGTAACCAGCCTGGGAGATGCAACAGAGGTAACCCTTACCAACAATGGAGGTGCACCGGCTATAACAGGAATAACAGCAACTGGCCCACAAGTAGTGGGTCCCTTCGATCTTGGACAGACAGTAGCTATTACTTTGGGACATGCAGAAGATGCAACATGTAATGTTGTTTTTAACCTATCAGATCTTGGTCTGACATGTGAAAATGAAATTTCATGTGGAATTGATAAGATAGTAAATTACTGTTATGGGAATTTTGATAACAATGCATTCTTGTACAGCTCTCCTGATGGATCGCCTCTTACAATTACCTTCAATTCTGGATTGATTCAAAGTCCTGAAGATCGAATTATTATTAAAGATGGTGTTGACAATAATGCTCCAATTCTTTACAATGGGTCTAACGGTGGAAACTTAGCCGGTCTTATTAGAACTGCCACAAGCGGAAGCATTTATTTGAGAGTTCTTTCAGATGCCGGTGGTAGCTGTCAGGATGGTAGCCTTGGTCTTGGAACTCCATGGAATTATACAGTAAGCTGCGAAGGCCTTCCACCTTGTGAAGCTGCAGTTGAACTTGTGTCTCAAACTACATTTGCAGCATCAGAAATTGGTGCCGATCTTTCCGGAGTTCCATTCTCTGGAGCGACACAGTGTGCAGGTCCGGGAAATAATCCCGACCTCTACTTTAAGTTTACAGCCGTGGGTACAGTTACCTATTTCCGTGTGCAAGGTGGTGCCGGTTTCGATCCTGCGGTTGAAGTATTTGAAGGTTGCGGACAAGCTCAACTTGCTTGCACAAATGAGGCAGCCGAAGGTTTGAGAGAATTGTTCTGGGTTACTGGTCTTACACCAGGCCAAGAGTACGTATATCGCGTATATCACGCGGGTGCTGGTGCGCCGGCTACAACTGCATTCCAAACGGCAATTGCCCACATCCCTACAGTTCAATTGCGCCCTTCAGATTGCGGAGCTACAGGATTGGTGTCAACCAGCATTATCAGATCTACAACCCCAAATCCTAACTTTTTAACAAGCGGATTTATATGGGAGTTTACTGAACTTGAGGCTCCTTTCAATGTCTATGAAGTAAATTCTCCAAACGGAGGAAACCCGCAGTTTAGAATCTATTGGTTTGCTGATTACCAATATGGTCGTTCGTACTCGGTAAGAATTAAAGCGGTAATGTATCAGGGACCAAATATAGGTGATTACGGTCCTGCCTGTACCATCTCTCTTTCAGATCCGGTTGGTTCAGCGCTGCAACCATCGTATGACAATGGATTCTTTCAATTATGCGATATCGTGAAAGCAGTTCCGGTAAGCGGAACATCCAATTATAGATGGACTTTTGATGATGGAACAAATGTTCTTGAGTACAATTCAAATTCAAGTAACTATTTCTTGCCATTGCAAAACGTGAATGGACTCGAACTGGGAACTTCTTATGCTGTGAATGTATATGTTACAAATGGCGGTGTAGAGACTACTACGAGTATTGAACGAACCATTAATATGGCCGGTGCTGTTTCAAACACCTCTTTAAATCCTGCCTTCCTGGCATGCGGATCTACAGTGAGCCTTGGTCAGTGGACACAAGCTTTTCCGGTGTGTTCGGCAACGGCATTTACTTTCCGTTTTGAAAATCTTTCTCAACCGTTACTTCCCGTTATCGAAAAAGTCAATCCTACTCGCGTAATCATATTTAGTGCCGTTCCGGGTTTATTGCCGGGAGATACCTATAGCGTTACTGTAAAAGCAGCGGCAGGTGGACTTGTTGGCGACTATTCTACAGCTTGCGAAATAACAATTGCAGCTTTGGTAGAAAGACCAATCTCTACAACTACTGCAAGCCCTTCTGCTAATAATGTTGATGCGGGAATTCTTGATAATTCTGATCTAACGGTTTATCCAAATCCGGTTTCTGCAAACAATGACATTGTTGTTGTAATTTCTGATATGAAAGAAGCACAACAGAACATTATAGTAGAAATCTACGATATGAATGGTAGACTAATGCAAAGCGAGCGCTTTGGAAATAACGGAATGACTTTTAACGGAAAAGTAAATCTTGACCAAAAAGTTGCAACCGGAGTTTACATTCTCAAAACTATCGTGAATGGCGCAGTACAAGGAAATCAAAAATTAATAATCGAATAGCGATTATAACCATATCAATGTTTAAAATCCCTGCGCTTGTCGCAGGGATTTTTTCATTTAGGCCATGTTTTTATCTACATTTGATTAAATATTTTTTCTATGATTACTGCTGAGAAGAAACAAACAGATTTTGAACGCAAAGACCTTACTGATAAGGAATTAAAACATATTTATTACAATCTTCTAAAACCCAGGATGATTGAAGAAAAAATGCTCAGCCAGCTCCGGCAAGGCAAAATCTCTAAATGGTTTTCGGGAATAGGTCAGGAAGCCATTAGTGTAGGCCTTACATTAGCTTTGAACGACGACGAGTACATATTGCCAATGCATCGAAATCTCGGTGTTTTTACGTCGCGAAAACTGCCTTTAGATAGATTGTTTTCGCAGTTTCAGGGTAAAATGAATGGCTATACCAAAGGTAGAGACCGTTCTTTTCACTTTGGCATAAAAGAAGCGCGAATAGTGGGTATGATATCACACCTTGGCCCACAGATGGGTGTGGCAGATGGTATAGCTCTGGCACAATTGCTCGGCAAAGAGAAGGGAGTTACAGCCGTATTTACCGGAGATGGTGGAGCGAGCGAAGGCGATTTTCACGAAAGTTTAAACGTTGCAGCCGTATGGAATCTGCCGGTAATGTTTATTGTTGAAAACAACGGCTACGGACTTTCAACCCCTTCATCAGAACAGTTTAAATGTAAGCAATTTATCGATAAGGGTATAGGTTATGGAATGGAAACCCTCCAGATAGCCGGGAATAATATTGTTGAAGTTTACACCAAATTTCGAGATCTGGCAAAGAGTATGCGCGAAAATCCACGTCCCGTTTTGGTAGAGTGCCTTACTTTTAGAATGCGCGGTCATGAAGAGGCTTCGGGAACGAAGTATGTGCCACAAGATATTATGGACTTTTGGGGCAAGAAAGACCCGGTAGAGAATTTTGAACGGTTTTTACTTGCTGAAGATGTACTTACTGAAGAGGAGATCAGTTCATATAAGGAAGAGATCAAAGCAGAGATTAACGATGGTCTTAAAAAGGCTTACGCCGAAGAGAATATCGAGCAAAGCGATGCCACAGAACTGGGCGATGTTTATGCACCATTTGACTATGCCGAAACTAAGCCTTCAGGCGAAAAAACAGAGATGCGCTTAATCGATGCTATTGCTGATGGATTGAAGGAAGCCATGCGACGACATCCAAATTTGGTTTTGATGGGGCAGGATATTGCCGACTACGGTGGTGTTTTTAAAATTACCGAAGGCTTTGTTGAAGAGTTTGGAAAGGATCGCGTACGAAATACCCCACTTTGCGAAGCTGCTATAGTAGGTACTGGCCTTGGACTTTCTATTAAAGGACACAAAGCTATGGTAGAGATGCAATTTGCCGATTTTGTAACCGAAGGGTTCAACCAAATTGTGAATAATTTGGCGAAAGCCCATTACCGCTGGGAGCAAAATGCCGATGTAGTAGTGCGTATGCCCACAGGTGCAGGGGTACAGGCTGGCCCATATCACTCGCAGAGCAATGAAGCCTGGTTTACGCATGTCCCCGGATTAAAAGTGGTGTATCCGGCTTTTCCTGCTGATGCCAAAGGACTTTTATTAACGGCGTTTGAAGACCCGAATCCTGTGATGTATTTTGAGCACAAGGCACTTTACCGCAGCCTTAAAGGCGATGTGCCTGCGGGCTATTACACCATTCCATTTGGAAAAGCAGCAACAGTGCGCGAAGGAAATGAGCTTTCAATAATTACGTATGGTATGGGGGTGCACTGGGCTATGGCTTTAGCCGATGAAATGCCTGATAAGTCTATAGAAGTCATCGATTTGCGAACTTTAGTTCCTCTGGATGAAGAAGCTATTTTTGCTTCGGTTCGCAAAACAGGTCGCGCTTTAATTCTACATGAAGATACCATGTTTGGAGGTTTGGGAGGTGAGCTTTCGGCTTTGATTACCGAAAACTGCTTTGAAGACCTCGATGCACCGGTTATGCGCTGTGCAAGTATGGACACCCCGGTGCCATTTGTCGGAGCACTTGAAAAAGAATTTTTGGCAAATTCACGATTGAAAGAAATTGCAGAGAAGGTATTAAACTACTAAAGAGTCAGGTTAATAAGTTAAGCCTTGTTGACTTTTAGACGCTCCGTCGACCATTGGGAGTGGTATGTAAGTGGTATCCACCCTGCGGAATTTCATGGGTAATACGATAATAGGAAAAGGAGTAAGAACTGTTATATGAATGGTATTTTTGTGAATCAATACCCGCTCCGCAGTGGTATCCACCCTGCGGAATTTCATGGGTAATATGATAATAGGAAAAGGAGCAAGAACTGTTATATGAATGGTATTTTTGTGAATCAATACCCGCTCCGCAGTGGTATCCACCCTGCGGAATTTCATGGGTAATATGATAATAGGAAAAGGAGCAAGAACTGTTATATGAATGGTATTTTTGTGAATCAATACCCGCTCCGCAGTGGTATCCACCCTGCGGAA
>NZ_JAAGVY010000032.1 GCF_010686655.1 Cryomorpha ignava
ACCATTCCGCTCTCTTGCCAGGCTTGAACCAGAGCAAACATTTTTTCTTGTAACTTCATCAAAATTATTTTCGACAAAGATCAGGCGGGGGTGGGAATTAGGCAATATGGGATGGTCGGGTGGATACGTTTTATCTTTAATTTCATTAATGATTCTTGGTAATCTTTCTTGAGGCAAATTATTATCTTGTAAAAATATTTCAGCCATTTTCTCAATTTGATAGTCATTGAATTCTTGAAATTCTTTAATTGGGGATTCACCAAAAATTTCCTTTTTTTCATCAAAAGTCGTGAGTACTATTGAACCATTTCCTTTTTTGAAATCTGCGGAAATGAACCTTTCTTTCTTTTCGAGAATTTTGTCAACTGACATAATGGGAGTGAGATCCAATTTTGCCCATTTGCTGGCTAATAGATGAATTTCCCAACTTAGATGGATTGCGCTGTATGCAAGCGGCTCAAGGTGTAATTTCGTGAATCCGTTATATGAAGCAATTGCACGTCTCAGCAACTCTTCAAAAAACGTCATTAATTCTTCTCTATTTTCCCATTGAATAGAAGCAACAAAGTAAGCATAAAAATTCCCAAAGTGTAAGACGGCAAAAGAATAATTTGAATGACTCAAAAGAATATTATCTTCCTTTTTTTCGGCTTTCAAAATTAAATTAGTGATATACTTATGACAGAGATTTATGCAATCGCCGACTTCTAAAATAATTCGTCTTGATATCTCGGGAAAACTTGTACTGCCAACTTCTTCTCTAATCCGCGAATTAACCAATTCTTTAGTGAGTAAATAAGTTAAGTAGTGAGATATCGCTTCACAACTTGAAAGCAATTGTAAATTTCTGTTAAAATTTGAATCCGTTATTTCTTCAATTTTTTTAACTAAGATTTTAAACCTGTCAATAAGTTGCCAATCAATCCCTGATTTTAAGACACTATCATGTACATCTTCTTGGAAAAGTGCAATTTCTAATTGTAATTTTCTACTATTATTAGTAATCGTTCCTTCCATTTTTAGAAGTTGACTTCGCAATTCACTTCGCGAGTACTCACCCGAATGGAATTTATATTTATACTCTTGAAATTCTAAATTTTCTCGCTGGTTTTGTGTATAATTCGATGTGTGCCTTTTTACGATACGAAAGAAATAATCTGCCTCCAGAATATCTCCAACTTCAGCATAAGTAAGTGCCGCTATGTAAGAAAAGTATGGCTGCTTTAAAATGCTTTTATCGAGGTTGTCAAGAATAGAACGCAATTCGAAAACGTGATTCGAAGACAACATTAATTCACCATACTCCTCAAGTATTTGTACTGGGTTAAGCCCCTTTATATTCGGTAAACTATACTTATATCCATGTTCGTCAAAAAGCTTGTTATGTTGAGCATTAAAATTTTCTAATTGTGTGTGCAACTCTTTCAGAGTAGATGGTGTCAAAATATTCTTACAAGGAATCGCAATGGTTACAGTTGTTTGCTTCAACCACTTATCATTATTTTTTTGTTGTCGAATTTGGTTATAACTTTGAATGCAAATTCATAATAGCAATTATTCTCAGAATCATCATAAACAACTATTATCCCAACTTGAGGCTTAAACTTGATAAGATAACCCAGTCTGCTAGTTCTAAAATTTAGTGTTTTATATTTACTACCATCTATCTCTTTTTCTTGAAAGCAGTCTGAACTTTTAACCTGAATTGGAAATTGAAAACTTTTTGCTTTTCCATCATTAATTACATGGCAGTCAATATCGACTCCATAATCATCTGTACCATCGATAATGTGACTAACGAATCCGTTTCTTCGAGAAAAACAATTCTTTACTTCGGTTATAGACTTTTCTGAAATTTCAGAATTCCTATCTATTATTGGTTCGTCATCAAATGCCATAAAATTTTTATATCAATGTTGTGATTCCGAGAATTTGGGTACAGTTATTTTATAAAATTCTGGGCTACCTCCCATTTTAATATCCGTGGGAATAAAGAAACCATCAATTCGACGACTTAATGGTAGAGCGGTGTTGTCATCAATGTTTAAGGTGATGGGTTTGATGTTGTTTTCAAGTTCAGGAAATCTCTCTTTCAAAGAATTTACAATGCCTTCTGCCCTCGGGTCTTGGATATAAACGACAGCATCGGCACGCATTGATTTAAAAAACGCTTCATCAATGTCTCGGTTGAAAAATGGAAAGGAATAACCAATAACGACAATATTTTTAGCTGTTTGGATCATTTCTATACCAGTTTCAATTACAGCATTATTAGCCATTTTAAATTCTTTCTCCCAGCAAAATGACAGATTACAATTTATAGAATTTTCTTTTTGCTCAAGGTCTTTAAGATTATTATCAATCGCTGAAAATAAGTTCACATAACTATCAAAAACCTCTTTAATTTGCTTAATATTATCCGAACTGAAGGATTTAGGCCAATCATGAATGATAGCTTGTGATAGTCCAAGAATATTTTCACCTTCATTGATAATTGTAGCACTGCCATTTAATTTAAGGACATTGAAGAATCCAAGCGCTCTATGTATGAAGTGATTTTTACTATTAATATGAAGCAAATTTTGAACCTTTTGTAATCTATATTCTTCAGCGTATTTCATATATGCCAATTCAATGTGGCAATCGTAATTCCATGAGATTATTCCGAAGTTGGCTGGGAGATCATCTGCAGTATTACCAATTATACTGGCAAAAAATGAATCATATCTGAAATCCGGCCCATTTCTGAGCTGCTCAATTGTCAAGAAGACACTCAAAGTTATTTTTAGAATCTCATACTTTTTTCTGTTCGTGATGTAAAGTTTTTTTGCATAAGTGTCAATGCTTGCATGATTTTTGGAATTCTGACTTATTTCTGCAACGTTATTTTGATAGTGATTGATCTCTTCTGTAGTTATGCCCTTTAATTTTTTTTGGACATCTTCAGAAAGTAACCATTCCACTTGTTTCTCCATTTGTTCTTCAAAATTTTTAACCAAGGGAAGACCATTAAAGCTTGCACCGGCTCCTAAATAATATACTACTTCTTTAGGAACATACATCTCACCTATTGCGTGAAATACTTTTTCTCTTATTCTTTCATCCATTTCAAAATAATTTACCTATTAAAAATCACACTATCAGCATGCTCAATCAAAAATATTTCATCCTCCGTCAACCCATATAACTCATACATATCCCGATCATTACCAAACTCTAATAGCTCAATTGTCTCTCTGTCTCCATTCGCATAAGCCGAGAGAAGATCTTCAGCACCTCCGCTTATAACAGGGTGAAAGTCTGGTAATATTGGCAATTGATTGATGTAAACAGGCTTATACTCAAAATAGCCATTCTGCTTAGTGCTGGCTATACTTTTAAAATAAAAATCAACGAGTTTTGAGTTGAGCTGTCCTAAAAGATTAAAATCACTCAATGGGATTATTGTAGTTTTATCGTTGCCATAATTGCCCTTGGTGTCATAAGCATAATTTGCACTCTTTGCAATTGCCGGAATAATGATTTTCGGCTTATCAAACTCTTCATAATAAGTTGCTGCACATCTTTGAAGTGCATACCATTCATAACGTACCCCTGTTTCAGCTTTGTTTCTTTTTTCAAGTTTTCCTTTAAACTTCAAAAGATGATTGTACACGGAAGGAAATCGCTTTTCAAATTCCAGTTCAGCCTCTTTAGAAGCACCGTAAACACTTTCATCTTTATGCAAAGGAAAATGCCAGGGTATAAACAAAATGTAATTATCACTCTCAGGCTGCTTATACCGTTTAATATCTCTCCCAGCCAAAAATGGTTTAATAACCTCTTCCGATCGTACATCTTCAGCTATAAGCCGATCGCGCGTAGCTTGATCAATTACAAAAGCTTCGTTGAGTCCGGTTTTAATACCGTAGTATATCTTACCCTCCACATATTCGCTAAGCGGCACACCCTTGCTGCGTATTTTGGCGAGAAGCTGCTGTACATCTTTGGGCACAAGCGACCAGCCTTCGGTGCGCAACTCACCCGCCAATACTTCAAAGCGCGACAGGTGGTGACTAAAGTCAAGCCCATCGGCATAGTTGAGCGCCGTAACGGTTGCTGCCCTAAACACATTGGCTACAGCCGCCTTTTCCATTTGCATAATGCAGGGGTAGGTGGTGGCTTCTTCGAATACGGGTAGGTCGCCAAAGTCTATAATTTCGGTAAGGCGCTGCTCTTGCAGGAAGCTGCGAAGTGCGCTGCCGTAGCCCGCGCGCATCCACTTATTGGGTATAATATAGCTAAATGCCGCACCGATGCGCATTATGGTGAGTGCGCGCTCTACAAAATACACGTATAGATCGGCCGTGCCAGCGTAAATTTTGTAATGCTCTTGTAGGTATGGCTTTATGTCGCCCAGCTCTTCCTGCCTGATGTACGGCGGATTCCCAATAACCACATCAAACCCCACAAAGTCGCCCTTCTCATTGAGCACTTCGGGAAATTCAAACCGCCATTCAAAGGCATTTTCAAATACCTTGTTGTTTTCTACTTCGGTGCGGGTGGCTTCGAGGGTTTTTAGTTTTTTGGAGGCTTTGTCCAGGTCTTTGGTAAGAGCTTTTGTGGCTTCGCCCCACTGGTGGCGGGTGTTTATTTCAGTGGCAAGCTTTTCTACTGCCCCGCGCGCTTTTGATAGTTTTTTGATGAAGGGCGTTTCAATGGTGGTTTCAAAATCGGATTTTATGCCCGCTATCAGCCGCTCCATTTCGTGCTTTTCTTCCTTGTTTTGTGCATTGCGGTAAGTGCTTACAGCTACGCGGTAACTGTCTATTGTAAACTTGCTTTTGCGCAGGGCTTTGCTCAGGCTGGCATCTATACTAAACCTGCTTATTAGCGAGTTGCCGCACTTGATGTTGATGTCAATATTGGGCAAGGTTTGTAGTTCAACAAGCTCCCGCTCCCCTCCTTTCAAAGGAGGGGTGTCCGTAGGACGGGGTGGTTGCTTATCAATTAAATCAAGGGTGTCCCCAGGACGTGGTGGTTGCTGATCTTTCAAATCACTTTTGTCCCCAGAACGGGCTGGTTGTTTACCAAAATAATTTTTAACCTCTTCCAACAATCCTCCCGGATTATTCCAAACCCACTTATTTTCGAATCTCAAAACGCGTATACCGGAATATTCCAGGAATAAATCCCGCTCTCGATCATATTCAGCCTGGGTGGCTTCAAAATGGCCTTGTCCATCCAGCTCAATGGCCAGCCGCTCTTCTGGGCAATAAAAATCAAGTATGTAATTGGCAAAACTATGCTGTCGCCTGAATTTTCTTCCTTCAAGGCCTTTGCCTTTTAACAAAGTCCAGAGTTTTGCTTCAGCTGGGGTTAAATTATTTCTTAGATTCTTGCGGAAGGTTTTTAGGTATGGGAGGTTGTTGAACTTAACCCCTCCGGCCTTTGGCCACCTCCCCTTTTCAGGGGAGGAGTTTTCTACGTGCTTTATGTAATAGGCGTTTTTCAAGAGCTCTATCCATAGCCGTAGCCGGCATATTTTTACCGAGTTTGGGTTTATGTCAACCCCAAAAAGGCAGTTTTCTATCAGGGTTTGCTTTTCGTGAAAGAGGGTTTCCTGCACCCGCTGGCTCTCTGCGTTGTTAGGGTTGTAGTCAAAGAGTTCGCCTTCTTCGTCGGTAATAATCAGCTCATCGTTTACCACTTCGGCTACATACTCTTTTAGGCGGCGTCCTTGGCGGTCTTGGAGTATTTTCAGGTCATTTTTAACGGCTATGATTTCATTTAATGCCGATACCAAGAAGTGACCAGAGCCTACAGCAGGATCGCATATTTTAATTGAGTTTACAATGGTATTGGCTTCGGCTCGATCTTCAATTTTATCGTAGATGGCATCCAGGTCGCTGCACTGCCAGCCTTTGGTATCGTTAAACTTTTGCACCACCGCCTTGCGGATGGTTTCGCGGCACATATACATGGTTATGAAGCCGGGCGTAAAGAAAGAGCCGTCTTTGTAGCCGTTTATCTTTTCGAAAATTAGCCCCAGCACAGAAGCGTTTATAAGTGTCTTGTTGTCTTCTTGAATGTTTTCGCTTCCTTCGCTGCTAAAATCGTAGGCATTCAAAAAAGCGAATAGATAGTCAAGGGTTTTCATTCGTCCTGTCCGCTTTTTGCCATTTACATCTTTCAGCACCGTTCCCGGAAGGATGGGCAGGGTCTTGTCGTTGCTCAAATTGCTGATCAGCAGGGTGGTTTGCTCTATCTCGGTGGGCTCAAAGAGCGAAGAGTTTAGGTACGGCACATGTTTGAAAGCTTCTTTTACATCGGTGTTACGCGCATCGTGCTTCTTGGCAAGCACCTGAAAAAAGAGTCGATTCAGATCGTCGTAATCTTTTACTTTATTGGAATTCAAAAAAGCCTTTTCGGAATTGCCTTTGTGGTAAGTAAGGAGCTGTGCTTCGAGCAGTTTTAAAAACAAGATGCGGTTTATCCAGGTAATGGAGAGTTCGAGTGCCACATTAAAAAGCCGCTCCTTGTGGGTGTCGCCATACTGTGCTGGTTTTTCAAGGCGGTATATTTTGTCAAGGCTGTCGAGTTGAATAATGGCATCTTCGAGTATGCTACCCGAGTTTATTGCTTTTTCGGAGTTTCGCTCTATCAGTTTTTTGCCGCCTTGCTTGGTTTCGTTCAGGCCAATGATGTGTAACAATTCGCTGTAAAACCGCTTATCGAGGCTATTGCTGTCGTTTGCAAATGGTAGCTTGAGCAAATGCTCGGGCGATAGCAGCTTGTAGAGAGCTATAAGCTTGGTATCGTCTTTTTTATCGGCATTACGCAGCGGCTTTTTGTAATCGTTCAGATTAAAATAGGTATAATCGAAATCTGTTTGCAGCTGTGCTATAAACGGTTCGGCTATTTGCTTGTAAAAGAAATCGGTATTGGTGCCAGCCAGTCGGCCTTCTTCAAAATCGGTAAACTGCCTTACTAGAACTTTGTTTTGGGCAAAGAGCCGCTCAAAGACAGTGGCGTCAAAAATAAACCACTCGTAGCTATTTGTTACCACAAGCTGTTTTACTTCCAAATTTTTGGCAGTAATGCGTTCGCGCAGGTAGTAGAGCACCAGTTCGTGAAAAGCTTTGGTATTTAGTGCAGCAAGCTTTTCAACAAATGGGGCATCATCGGCTACAGCCTTAACCATTTCGGCGGTATTGGTTGGCTTCTTGGCTTCTACAATTACGCCCACTGTTGTTTTTGCCTTGGCGCCGTTGTGAATAACCAGATCGTTGCGGCCTTTGGTATTTACAAAATGGTTGGGGTCGTAATAGGTCTTTTTCAGAAAGTCAATTACCAGGTTTTTGTGAAACTCTTCGCTTTCGATGGCGTTGGTTCTATCGAGCAATTGTATTAAGTTTGCCTTAAATTGCTCTATCTCCTGCCGGTTTGGCTTTACTTTCAGAAAGGCTTTATTCAGTGCCTTTCGAGGTTTTAATCTGGTTATGTTGGTGTTGTTCACTATGCTCACTTTTTCAGTGGGTTAAAGTAAGGATTGTTTTCCGAATAGGTATATGTGGTAGAGACGAGTTATGCCTTTTGTCCAACGGTTCACCCATAACCACCAAAAACACACCGGCCAAATTGCAAATAATCAATTATTTAATTCAAATTCACAGGAAATGCCCCCATTTTTTCAGCATCATGGCCGATAAATTTCGTAACAAATACAGAATAGATTCTACCCGCTCCGCTGGGCATGCGCCCCACAATGCGGCATTTGTAATCCCGAAATGCTTTCTTTACAATTCCTAAAAAATAAATGAAAACAGCAAGAGCAATTGAATCTGAAATACCGCTCCATATTCGTTAAATCAATGTTGAAATAGCGCATTTTTTTCGATTGCATCAATTAGGTTTGTCTCAGAGCTTATCCGATTTGATGCTATCTCTTGAAAAGATTCATCAATTTCATTGATTATACAAAACGCATCAAATTGAGGGTCGTACTGAATTCGCTTACTACTCCGGGCTAAACCGCCAGCGATGAGAATATGAAAGTCTACAAAATCTCCGTTAACACGAGAAGCTAATTTTTTTAAATGTTCTAAATTCTCAACTCTTATCATACCTAAGAAATATAATTATATTGCAAGATAAAAATAAGATCGGTGAAAAGATTTCCAAAACAAAATATTTCTTGAACTAAACCAGCCGATCCACAGCATAGCCTATGCATAGTCTCAGCTATAGCGCAAATGAACCCTATCCGGATGCCAATGGATTTATCAATTTCGACGAAGACTTTGATAGTTTCGATTTAAACGATGTTGCCGAGGGTAGCTTGGGGTATAAGAAAAGCGTGGATCACCAGAGCAGGAAATATTCAACTTGCTGGGTACCGAAACATCCCTGCGCAGCATACGCGAATTGATAGAGAAGTTTATTCTGGAGAACCTACCCGTTTTTGAAGACGCCGATGAAGTTGAACCCGCCTTTGACCAATACTGGAGCGAAGAACAGCAGAAGGCGTTTAAGAAGTTGGTAACAGAAGAAAACCTATCTCCCGAGCGAACAGAAAAACTGATTGAAGATTATCTCTTTGCCGAGCGGGAGCCTATGCGCGATCAGGTATTGGAATTGATTGAAGGCGGCCACCCAAGTGCCAGAGGCACGATCGTTATTTTAGCGGATGGTTTTAACCATCCGACAAAATGCAGAAACAAAATACAAAGTGCCAGAGGCACGACCGTTATTGCCTGTTTCAACATCGCTTGTATTGAAAATCAATTCGTATATTGAAACCGATAACCAATAAATCGTTTTCTAATCATGGCCAATACCTATTCTCAACTTTTCATTCATGCCGTATTTGCGGTAAAGTATCGAAAATCAATATTAATTGATTCTGTTCGCCATAAGGCGTTGGCCATAATTGGACAACAAATCAAAGATGCAGATTGTACTCCACTTATTGTAAATGGTGTGGAGGATCATGTTCATTGCTTATTTAATATCCCGCCAAAATATGCTCCGTCAGATATTCTTCAGAAAGTGAAGGCCAAATCTTCCAAAGATTTCAATGATGAACGTTTATTTGATTCTCCTTTTAGATGGCAAGGTGGCTCGGGCTTATTTTCGCATTCTTATAGAGAAGTGGATGGAATATATCAATACATCAAAAATCAGGAAGAACATCACCGTAATGTCACCTTTCTGGAAGAATTTCTGCTTCTTCTGAAAGATCAGAATATTGACTTTGATCCTGATTATCTTTTCGATCCGCTCGTTTGATATCATTACAAAAAAGAAGGTCGGGTGTTTTGGGTAAAAACGGTCGTACCTCTGGTACTTTAGGAATTGCTTAATGATTTCTATCCACGGAGTAAACTCCATGGCTAAAATAACGGTCGTGCCTCTGGCACTACTATTTATATATCAATTTAATATGAAGCAGCTATTTCAACAATTCGATATATCGTATGAAAGGGGGTCGTGTTAGCAGATTAGGACAAATATCTGTGAAGGAAAGTTTGGATTGGGCGGTAGATAAGGGGATTACGACTAAAGAAGC
The DNA here is from genome assembly GCF_010686655.1 of Cryomorpha ignava. Classification (GTDB taxonomy): domain Bacteria; phylum Bacteroidota; class Bacteroidia; order Flavobacteriales_D; family Cryomorphaceae; genus Cryomorpha; species Cryomorpha ignava. The sequence continues at coordinate 9,551 of NZ_JAAGVY010000032.1, forward strand.
TCATGAGTCTGGCGTTTTAGACCATTACATGATTCGTGAATTTCCTAGGTTAAATAAAGGAAAATTACAAATATTAAGTGCTGATGGATACTTGGAAGAGAAAAAAGGTGTTACTAGCAAAAGGTTGTAATAATTCGTTACTGGGGAGTGTTGTTAATATCGAATTCAATCTTCGCGATTTAAACAAGCACATCTGAAGAAATTAACATTGGAAGTTTTGTGTTATAACAACAATCAACATCAAAAATATAACAGAAAGCAGGCTTCCAATTTTGATCTCATGATTAAATTTCTTCCCACCCAAAAAGCCACCTAAAGCTTGAGGCTTACAGCTCTCTTTCTACAGCGCAACAATCTCGCTATCCAGCACTCGAAACTAGCAACTCAAGACTCAAATCGGCAGCGAATACACCAACCGCAACTCCCCAATGGCTCCATCTTTAAAAACCGGATTCACAGGTTCTCCCCTATTGTCACCAATTTTAAAAATACTGATCTTTAAATCTACTTTTTCAGATTTATCGTATTGTTTGTAAGTCCGTGCCAGCGCATACCCAACTCGTCCCTCAAGAAAAATATTCCCTGCAAGATTCCATTTCGCGAAAAGCGCCAGATCAACGCTTGTCCTCTCCATATAATCGGTATTGTAAAATGGGTCGCTTAAAGCGTAGCTGGTTACTAACCCGAATAAGCTAAAACCGGTTGTTAATCGATCGGTAAGCTCATAATTCACTTTACCGTAAATGGGGATAAGACCGGTAATGCTCCAACGTGGCGCAAATTTCCAATTTATATCAATGAGTGGCACAAGCAAGGGGCCGGACATTTCGTGATTGTACAAAACCCCGAAGCGCATGAGCAGGTTTTCGCCAAACTTATTTTCAAAAAGACCCACCGCACCAAACTGCCACGCGTCGCTACCCGGATTCACAAAATCGCTCATAAACCGCGGAACGAAAAGCAATTGAACAGCCTGCTTATCATCTATGCGCTGAACGATTCCGGTTTGAAACACCAGGCCGTGCAGATTTATAGGGTTCATAACCTCTGCCGGCAAGCCAAGGCCATTGGAAACCTTAGAGTAGGTATACGTGAAATTGGAATACCAAATTGTTTTATCACTAAAAACAATAGGGATTTTCAGGTTGACAAGCCCGCCCGATTCTCTGGCTTTATTCTTTAATGCAGGATCGTAATCAGATGGTAAACCAAGCCTTCCGGAAATGGTAATAAGATCAATCGAATTTTGGCTCATTACGGGTATCGCCGAAAGCAAACCAGCAAAAACCAATACAATAAACCTCATAACCATATGCTCAAACAGTTGCGTTTATTTATCAACTGCTTTAAAAACAGCTAATGGCGCCATACGTGCTTTATTCAAAGACAAAATGCCGTTTTGCACAGTATAATTATCTGTCACTCCAAAAATTTCATTCAGTCTTTGCTCGGCACTCATACCGGGGCAGGCTATCATTGTAACTCCCATTTGGCCAAACGAAATACGCATTCCGCTCTCCAGTGCATAAGTACCAAAGAAATTATTGCAACCCAGGTTTCCGCTTACGCGACCTTCGGAACTATTGAGAATGAAATAAGCTTTTGAATCAGTATCACCATCGGTTACTTTTACTCCGTCAATTTCTGTGAGCTCCCAGGTTATGTTTTCTATCTTACTATCTGCGAAAGCTTTAGAAAGTCTGTATTTTTCAGCAATATCACCTGTAATTTCTTTTCCCGACTGATCGAGAGCAATGAGCACATTCTCGCCTACTTTATACTTCTGATTATCTGCACCAAGAGTAATACTTCCACCATCTTCACTCCATGTATATTCTCCCGACTCTTCAATCGGGTCAGCACCTTTGCCCACATTGGTTTGGCGTTTGGCGTATGAATTATCCTCCGAAAGGTAAATTATGGTTTCAATGCCATCGCAATCGGCGCAAGGTAGCACGCCTGTATAGCGACCTGCCCAATCGAGTGAAGTCTTGCTGTTGTGCATATCAGGCACATTTTCAGAATCGGTAGATTGGCCTTTCATCTCATTTTTTTCGGAATTGTTGGCGCATGATAGCATCATCAAAAAAGGAATAGCAAGGAACAGCATTCTCATAATTTTTTTGGTTTTTGGGTTCTCACAAAGGTAGAAAATCAGGTAGTTAAAGGTGAACCTCTAAAAATGAATTAAAAGTATTGATGTTTTAGAATGTATCGGGTTCAACATGTATGTGCACATCGGCAATTTCCGGAATTTGAGTACATAAAGTATCTTTTACAATATGGGCGAGCTCATGACCATCGCGCACAGTAATATCGCCATTCACCACAAGGTGAAGGTCAACATTAAAAACCATTCCATTCTTTCGAACAAAGCATTTTTCGGTTGCTTCCACTCCGGATATGTTCTCTGAAATAATCCGAATTTGCTCAACCAGATCATCGTATTTATGCTCATCCATCACCTCACTTAAGGCAGGTCTGAAAATAAGGTAAGCATTGTAAATAATAAATCCCGATGCCAATAGTGCAGCCCAATCGTCGGCTGCTTCGTATCCATCGCCCATTAAAAGCGCTATTGAGATACCTACAAATGCCAGTAGCGAGGTAATGGCATCGCTGCGGTGATGCCATGCATCAGCCTTGAGCGAAGTGCTTTTTAACTGTTCTCCTTTTTTACTTACAAATCTATAAGACAGCCCCTTAATTAGCACTACAATAAGTAATACTACGAGCGTAAATGGCTCGGGTGATGCATGGGGTGTTTGAATATTTTTTATACTCTGTATGGCAATTATTCCGGCCGATACGATGAGAAAAGCAACCACAAAAAAGGTAACTACAGCCTCTGCTTTTCCGTGGCCGTAGGGATGATTTTCGTCTGCAGGGCGCGTGGAGTATTTTAAGCCTACCACCACGAGCAACGATGAAAATACATCGGTGGTAGATTCTATGGCATCGGCAACTAACGCGTAAGAGTTCCCCAAAACCCCGGTAATTCCTTTGGCGAGTGCCAGGATAATATTTCCGAAAATGCTGAACCACGCTGTTTTCAGCGCCAGCTGACGCTTTGATTTTTCAATCATTCAATTCTATTCTTGAATACAAAGATGCCAATACCCATTGCAATACCGGTAAATGATTGAAAAAAGAAATAACTTTATGACTTTTATGAGAAATTGAATCCTTATTAAATGAAAAACGCACTAAATGAACTTTGGCAGGCCTTTGCTTCAAACGCGCCCCGCCTGCTTATAGCAGCTGTTATTTTCCTTATTTTCTATATTATAGGGTCGTTGCTTAGGCGCTTTTTCAAGAGGGGCGTTATAAAGAATCTGAATAACAGCATAGTTGCCACTTTTAGCGGAGAAGTTCTCTTCTGGCTATCGCTAATTATTGGATCGCTTGTTGCGGCGAGGGCTCTGGGCTTTACCAATATTGCAGGCAGCATTCTTGCCGGTGCGGGTATTTCTGCCATAATTTTTGGATTTGCCTTTAAGGATATACTTGAAAATTTTCTGGCCGGCTTTATTATCGCCGTTCAAAAACCATTTAAGGTAGGCGATATCATTGAGGTAAGTTCATATAAAGGTCCCGTAAGGGCTTTAGAGTTGCGCAGCACGCTTATGCGCCTCGCTGATGGGCGCGATATCTGGATACCAAATTCATTCATTGTAAAAGGAATTTTAACAAATTATACCCGCGATGGACTTTTACGCCATGAATTTATAATAGGAATCGATATGGATAATGATGTAGATAAGGCGCGAAACATAATTCTTGATTATATAGATACGGTAAGCGATGTATTGAAAAATCCTGCTCCCAATGTACTTGTTGATGAAATAACCGGAAGCGGCGTAAACATTAAGATTCTCTTTTGGATTTTTCAGAAAACCAGCGTAAAATCTGATCCTGAAGCGCGCGGAGAAAGCATAAAATCTCACGTTATGCGCGGCACCAAAGATATGCTTCTCGCGAATGGATTTGGATTGCTTACTTCGGTAATTATTGAGCAAAAAAATAAGGATGCAAATGAATTGCATCCTTAAATAAGATTATTCTGTAAGTTTTTAAATTACTTTTTGCGGCCTTTATAACCAGTCTTAGACTTCCCGCCTTTAAAACTTCCTTTTTTCTTGTCGTATTTATCTCCTCCAGATTTACGGTCGCTGTAGCCACCGCCACCGCCAGATCTGCTTTTTCCAAATCCTGCACCACCATCACTGCTTCGCGACGAACCACCTTTTGAAGGCCGTCCAACTTTTCCGAGAGGCTTATCGCTTAACTCTACTCTAAGTTGCTTAGCACCAAATTGCATTCCTTCAAGAGAAACAGCCACATTAGACGCGTGTTCAGAGTCAATATCAATTGCAGAGTTTTCACGATCGATTTCAATTTTACCGAAGTTGATTGAACTATTGTTCATCACTTCGTTAATCATTCCCATCAATCTTCCGGGATTGAGGTTTTGCTCAGAACCTATGTTGAAATCAACACGAGTAAAGCTTTTTCCACCATCGTCGTCTCTTCTGGTTCGCTCTCTTCTTCCACCGCCATCATCGTCATCTCTTCTAATACGCTCTCTTCTTCCGCCACCATCATCGCCAGAATCTCGACGCTCGCGTCTATTACCACGCTCTGGTCTGTCGCTATCTCCACCTTTTGCAGAAATATTTATATCGGTGCTCGCTGCAGATTCGCCTGCAAGAGCCTGTACATACGCCCATTTCGTGAATTGATCAATAAGGTCTTCGCGGGTCATTCCTTCCATCATTAAATAGACTTCGGTAAGGATTGAATCAACTGCTTTGCCTTTCACTTTAGCATTGACCATTTCTTCTGCAAGAGCAACTACTTTTTTGCGGCCTATTTCGTCCATTGTAGGCACTTGCTTCACCTGAAACGATTTGCCAGTCATTTTTTCAAGCTCGCGGATCTTGTTTTTCTGCCTTCCGTGAATAATGGAAACAGCAATTCCACTTTTTCCTGCGCGCCCGGTACGTCCACTTCTGTGTACATACACTTCGGGATCATCTGGAAGCTGAAAGTTTATAACGTGTGTAAGGTCGTCGATATCAATACCACGCGCAGCAACATCTGTAGCAATAAGCAATTTAAGCTGACCTTTTCTGAATCGGCCCATTACATGATCGCGTTGTTGTTGCGAAAGTGCTCCACTTATAGCTTCGGCAGGATAGCCCATGCTTATAAGTTTTGACGATACATCTGTAGTTTCCTGACGCGTACGGCAAAAAACAACACCGTAAAATTCGTCGTGAACGGCAACTATTCGGCGCAATGCTTCAAACCGATCTCTGGCTTGAACAACATAATATTCGTGAGAAACGTTTGCAGCTCCTTCATTTCGCTTACCAACTGCAATGCGTTGCGCATCTTTCATATATCGCTTAGAGATAGACTCTACGCGAGGTGGCATTGTAGCCGAAAATAGCCAGGTAGCTTTTTCCGATGGCGTTTTATTAAAAATGATTTCCAAATCATCTTTAAATCCCATATTGAGCATTTCGTCGGCCTCGTCGAGAATAAACCACTCGATATTAGCCAAATCTAATGCTCCGCGTTTAATCATGTCAATAACACGACCCGGAGTTCCAACTACAATCTGGCTTCCCTTATTGAGTTGACGTTCCTGAGTATGTATAGGAGCACCTCCGTAAATCGCTGTTACAGCAATTTTGGGAAGATATTTCATATAGTTTTCAAAGTCTTTGGTGATTTGCAAACAGAGTTCGCGCGTAGGACAAAGCACAAGCGCTTGCGTTTTTTTATTCGACGCATCTATTCTGTGTATAAGTGGCAGACCAAATGCTGCTGTTTTACCCGTACCCGTTTGAGCAAGAGCAATAAGATTTGTAGGCGGTTCGTGCAGCAGCGGCAGGGTTTCGGCCTGTACGGGGGTAGGATTCTCAAACCCCATATCTGCGACAGCGCGCAATATTTCAGGCTTTAAACCCGATTCTTCAAAAGTGATCATAAAAATTTTTGTTGGAACACCCGAAAATCGAACTGTAGAAAAAGGAAATAGTGAATCAAGCGGATGTAATGATATTTAAGCGGCTGTTAAATATATCCGCTTTTCGGCTGCAAATATACAGAATATAAATGATTTTACAATATGGTGTTTCGTTTTTAGTTTAGTGTTGAGTATTGAGTATTATGTATTGCGTATTGCGTATTGAGTATTGCGTACTGCGTACTGCGTACTGCGTATTGAGTATATGGTTTTATACTCACTAGTTCATTTATGGTATTGTCCGTTGCAAATTGTCCGTTGCAAATTGCCTATTGCAAATTGCTTATTGAAAAACTACCGGATTACCAATTTCCGTACAGATTTATTTCCCGAAAGGGGAAACCAAACAAAATAGAGTCCGCTTTGCAATTTGGAAATATCAATTTCCGACGCTGTGGCATCGATTGTTTTACTGAATACTGCGCGCCCGCTCAAATCTACAATCTCAACTGTTGATGGAACCATAGCCTGGTATAATTTAATAGTCAACTTATCGCTGGCGGGATTTGGGAAAATGGTGTAATCAAATTGACTTTGGGCATTGGTTAAGGAAAGAGAAAAATCTAAGGGTACTCCCCACTCCACGCTATCTTTCAAAAAGTACTTTAATGTTTTGGAACGAATATAAGCCGGTGAAATATTACAATTATAATAGGGCCCGCCAAGACCTTCCAAATAAATATCCGGCTGACCCGTACCGCACAAGCCATCGACTCCATGAGCATAACAATCCTGGTTGTCATTGATAAACAGTGTGCCTCCCGGATTAGCGTTTTGCAAACTTTGCTTTTCTATAAATTCAGAATCAGTCATTAAAACCGAATAGTATTCCGGTTCAATATTAGCATTGTTGGCACATGGAAGTCCCGGTAGCTTTTCTAAATACGACAGTGGAATTACGGTTTTGGATGTTTGATTTGATTCAAAGGAAATATCCGGCTCATCGCCCGTCCCGTCGTAGTTATAAGTAATTACAGTCACATTCATTCCATATACTATTGAATCTGTAGCATATTCTTCTCTTGACAGATAAACATCCTGAACCTCCCGTTTAAATCCGTAGCCTTCACTTATTTGGCTTTGTTCGTAGTGAATAATATCGCCAGGCTGGAAGTCAAAAATATCGAAAGTTGTTAAGTTGCTCCCACCGATATCTTGACTCTCAATGCCGTACAATGAGTATTGCATGGCAGAAAATGTGAAATAGTCTTCGTAGAAATCGGGAAAAGCGTAAAAATTAAAAGCAGTTAAGAATCCATAGTTTTTGGATATTGAAATCAAATAATCATTGAATTGAAAATCCTGGACTAGATTCATCTCGCTGTCATAAGCATTTAATTTAATTGATTTTACAGAATCGGCTATGCCAAAAACATTTGAGAGTACGGTTTCGCCCATTTCACCGTAGACATCAAAGTCTTCACCCTTCCAAACCTTCCACGTTTCGCCTTGTTGAGCCATGGTATTTATGCGGATAGTATCTGCATCCTTGTTGAAAAACAAGTTTGTTCCATTGGGCATTATTTGCACGTAATCGCCAAACATTGATGCACCCTGCACGTCAAAGCACTCATCCCATTCTTCTCCAACATTCTGAATGGTTCGAGATGGAAAGAGCAGAGTATCACTGCCTAGAACTTTAAGAGAATCTATTCTGTAACCACGAATTGCATTGTTTTGGCTTTCAAAAAGCTTCACTTCAGAGCTATTAACGGTTTGGTAGTTTTGCGAATAGGCCGGGATTGACAAGCCTAAGATCAGGGTAAATAGTAAAATTAGCCTCATAATTTCAGGGATTTGATTATGGCTTGAAGTTAAAAATTTTTGTTAATCTCTCAAATCCTTAAAATCAATATTCTTGGTATCGCGCCATGTTCAAAATTCAGAGATAACAAAACAGAAGTCACCAATTTGCAATTTAACTCAATCTCTTACTCCGTCTAAGGTATAATAACCTCCGTCGAAGAAATAAAACATTATACAGCTTCTATTAAGCATATAAATTTGATATTCAGTTATTTAAACATGATATTTTCGTCGAAAAATAGGCTACTTTGAACGACTAAAAACCTATATTCGTAACTTAAACTAAAACTAAAAGTATATCATAGCGAATCTTTTTTCCATAATTTATGCGATTTACTTTTTGTTTCATACTTTTCTTGTCATTTGAATTCATAGCCTTTTCGCAATCTGATTTTACAATCGAGCCACTCCCAGAAACGGGTTGTATGGTATCGCAGTCGGAGGCAGTATTTACAGATTTGGTGCGAACCAGCTTTGACGGCTCAACGGTTACAAAAACTAACGGAAATTCTAACTGGAACGCAGGAGCATTCAGCACTGCGGGAGTTTTAGACAACGGAAGTGCGGAGACCACTATTTCCCAGACCGGCAAAACGCGAATATTCGGGTTAAGCCACTCCAATAATCCTAATCAAAATGGAATAAATACAGTGGAATACGCCATTGTACTCAATGCATGGGGATACGCTGAAATTAGAGAATCTGGTAATTACAAGGCATTTTTATGGTTTTTCGGTATTGGAGACAAATTCAAAATTGAAGTAATCAATGGCGTGGTTCAATATTACAAAAATGACAATCTTGTTTACATAAGCAATACATCGCCTTCCCTGCCTCTTTATGTTGATTTGGCTTTTGAGGATATTGGAGGCGAAATTGCCGATGTGCAAATTACTAATACAACCAGCACAACCATTCGCGCCTTCAGCGATCAAAACTCAACGGGTATTTCCACCTTTCAGTGGTATCAAAATAATGTCCAGCTACCGGAAACAGGGTCAGAAATTACATTGACTAGCTTTACAGATGGAGACATTCTTAATTGCAGCGCCACGCCCTTGTCAGGATCTTCTGCCGGTATGGAATTGCAATCTAACTCTATGGTGCTCACCCATGATGAAATTACACCTGAAGTTAATTTTCAAATTTCTGCAATTCCTGCAGAGCAGGGTTGTTTTTTGGCACAGGAAGAGGTGATCTGGCAGGCTAATATTCCCGAAAATATTGAAATAAACGGAGGTAGTGTTGCCAAAACCAATGGCTACAACACTTCAAATGGCGGCGTTTATTCACAAAATTTCGTTACGAATAATGGATACTTCGAATTGCAAACAGGAGAATTGAATTCTCGAAAAATGGTCGGTCTTAGCTCTTCTGATGGAGGAAGCCCGGAGTCGTCTATTCAATTTGCATTTTATATAGAATGGGGAGGAAGTCTGCGCGTTTATGAAAACGGAAATTGGAGAGCCGGAGTTGGAAACATGAACACCACCGATAAATTGCGCATACATGTAGATAACGGAGTAGTAAAATACTATAAAAATGATGCGCTTTTGTATGTAAGCGATCAGACTCCTACTCTTCCGCTCATTGCAGATGGTACTATTCAGGATATTGGCGCCACGATAACCAATGCGGTGATTGCCAACCCTACTCAAGGAGAGTTTACTGTGATGAGTGAATCAGAAATTACAGGCTTAAATTGGAAAGTAAACGGCCAAACCACAGGTCAAGCGGGTTTCACCATTTCACTAGACGAATTAAATGAAAATGATATTGTAACCTGTAGCTATTTATTTTCACAAATAGGCTGTGGCAATTTCTTGGTAGAAAGTAATCCCATAAAAATTCTGAAGAACGATAATATAGCTCCTCATTTGTTTTACATCGAGGGCATTCAACAGGTGAGTGGAATAGGAGTTGCCGAAGAAGAAATAGTATGGAATCCTGCAAGTTTGGCAAACGTTTCAAACATCGACAACGATTTAACGAAAGTGCAGGGAAACAACCAATACAATGCCGGAGCCAGTTCATTAAACACCGTGAAAAACAATGGATATTTTGATTTTACGGTTAGCGAAAAAAATAGAACAAAGGCGATAGGACTAAGTACCAACGACCCAAATTACAATTACAACACTACTGATTATGCCATGGTTTTGGCCAGCAATGGAAAGTTCACTATTTATGAATCGGGTAGCTGGCGACTGGGAAATGTGACTTATAATGTGGGTGACAATCTAAGAATCGCAGTAGAAAACAACATAGTAAAATACTATCAAAATCAAACATTGGTTTATACAAGCAATGTGGCACCCAGCCTTCCACTCATAGTAGATATTTCTTTAAGGAGCGAAGGCGGCACAGTTCAAAATGCCGTAGTTGGAAATGAAAATGAGGGAAAATTTACAGCTCATCTTATGGGTTTAGGAGAGTCGCCGACTCTAGAGTGGAACGTCAATGATAACGCAACAGGAAGTTTTGGAAGCATTTTCAATCATGACAATATTGAAAACGAAGACATCATTACCTGCACGGTTATTCCAGATTTTGCTGGTTGTACAACTGATACAAAATTTGAATCGAATTACATTCGTTTTATTGGCCCTCCTACCCGAACCGACTGGTTAGGAACCGTGAGTACTTCATGGAGCAATCCGGCAAACTGGAGTGAAGGTGTTCCAAATGTAAATCTCTCTGCAAAGGTTCCGGCCGGCCGACCACACCAACCACTTATTAATTCAGCACAATCAGTAAAAAACATTACAGTTGAAGCGGGTGCCGATCTTAAGATGGCCGGAATTTTTAGTTTACTGGTTTATGGAGATTTCTCTATAGAAGGTGAATTTGATCCCGGTAACGGAATAATTACTTTTAGCGGAAGCACAGACCAACGAATTCAAGGTAATGATCTGAAATTCAATAAACTCATTGTGAATTCATCAAATTCAGCTAATTCACTCCTACTGTTGTCACCAATTTATATAGCAAGTGAGACTGTATTTATCAATGGAAAAATAAAAACGCTGAATGAGGAAGTAATCTATCTACCCGGAAGTGACACTCGTATAGGAAATACAAACAGCTTTATTGACGGAAAGGTTCGTAAAATCGGAAATTCCGAATTTCTATTCCCTATTGGCTCTGGAAATATTTACGCGCCTGTAGAAATTTCGAGCCCAGATAACTTAACCGACGCATTTACCGCCGAGTATTTCAACAATGATCCCAGCGAAGCCGGATACGCCACAAGCAGCCAGGACGGCACCCTTGCTAGCGCAAGCAGTTGTGAATACTGGATGATTGACAGAACTGCCGGGCAATCAGCTGTGCGGGTTTCGCTCTCGTACGAAAATGAGCGCAGCTGCGGAGTTAATGATCCTTCTTACTTACAAGTAGCACATTGGAATGGATCTGAATGGGAAAACAAAGGTCTGCAATCGTATGATGGCGACATCAATAGCGGCACTATTACAAGTGAAGAATTGATTGATGATTTTAGCCCATTTACCCTCGGATCACGCTCCGGTATTAACCCCTTGCCCATCCAACTATCATCATTTACGGCTCAAAAACGAGGTGATGAAACAGAACTTTTATGGAAAACAGAATCAGAAACCAACAATGCTTACTTTACGCTTGAGAGGAGTAATAATGCGATTGACTTTAATCCTATAAAAACAATTTCTGGAGCAGGCACCAGCCACCAAAGCATTGACTATGTGCATATTGATCATTCGCCTCAAAGCGGAATAAATTATTACCGCTTGTCTCAGACCGATTATGATGGAAAGCAGACATTTTTTGATATTCAATCGGTTTATTTTGAACCAAATAGCGGACTAAGTATTTATCCAAATCCGAGTACAGGAACATTCAGCATTGAGCGAAAAAGCGACCACAAGGTGCAGCTTCGGCTAATTGATATGTTTGGCAAAATAAGGTGGCAAGAATTTACAGATCAAATCTTGATTCGTGTAGCTATTCCAGACCTTTCAAAAGGAGTTTACCTTTTAGAAATTGACGATGGAATACGTTCATTTACCGAAAAAGTGATTATTCAATGAGATTAAACCACATCCGGGCGGAGACGCAAGCTTATGCGTCTCTATGCCGGATTTTTAATCTGCAATATGAAAATTCGTGGTCGCCAAGAGTGCCGTACTAAGTTAATATGACTATGAGTTATGCAATCGGGGCCTAATTCAATGACTTTAAAACAATGTGAAATTTATTCCAGTTCAATCTGAAATTTTATCAAGCCTATTAATCAAATTATTACGAGTGCGTACAGCGCTGTGCGACAAGTGGTTTATGGCTTGTGCGAAGCGTGTTCGGTAACTATAAGTAGCGCTTGCTGTATATAGGGTGAATCTTTATCATATATATGTATCGTCTCACCCTTATTGTTTTATTGTTCGTTGCTAGTCCATTTTTCAGTTTTTCGCAATGCGTTTTTACCATAGAACCAATTCCTATTGCGGGCTGTATGCAATCTCATTCTGAGGCTGTTTTTATAGATTTGGTTCGCACCGAATTTGACGGAACGACAGTCATAAAAACAGATAATAAAGCCAAATGGGATGCCGGAGCTTTTAGCACCGCAGGCATCTTGAATAATGGGTATGCAGAAACCGTAATATCACAAACTAATAAAACGCGAATTTTTGGAGTATCACCCACCAATAAAGAAAATAAAAATAAAATTGATGACCTTGAGTATGCTATCGTACTAAGAGATTGGGGTGGCGGAGAAATTAGAGAATCAGGGTCGTACAAGGCAAGTATTGGAAATTATTACATTGGCGATAAATTCAAAATAGCCATTGAAGATGGCATCTTGCGCTACTATAAAAACACCATATTATTATATGAAAGTACTGCTGCCCCTATTATACCGCAATATGTTGATTTGGCATTTGAGCAAAAAAACGCAGAAATTAGTGATGTGAAAATTGTGAATTCCACCAGCACAAAAATTCGCGCTTTTACAGATAAGAATCCATCGGGCATTACATCTTACAATTGGTACAAAAACAATGTATTGCTTTCAGAGACGGGATCTGAACTCACTCTAAGTAGTTTTTCTAACGGCGACATAATTCATTGTATGGTTGCGCCTAACTCGGGATCTTGTTCCGGAACTTCTTTGCAATCTAATAAAATGCAGTTGTACGCAAATGAATCCATACCAGAAAACGATTTTTATATAAAAGCAGCTCCTGCAAATCAAGGATGCTATTTGGCTGAAGAAGGTTTGATATGGCTCGCTAATACTCCGGAGAATATTTTAATAAATGAAAATAGTGTAAAGAAAACACAAGGCTACAATACGTCAAACGGCGGTGTCTATTCACAAAATGCGGTAGGCGATAATGGATTTTTTGAATTTCAAACCGGCGAAACCAACACCCGAAAAATGGTGGGATTGAGTTCGCAAGATGGTGGTCATTCCGAATCTACCATTCAATTTGCATTTTACATGGAATCTTCGAATCTTGTAGTTTATGAAAGCGGCTCGTGGAAAGGTGCTTATGGTCAGTTTTCTACAAATGACACGATGCGAATAGCCCTGGAAAACGGAGTGGTTAAATACTACAAAAACTCTAGTTTGCTTTATGTGAGTGATAAAGTTCCCAATCTTCCGCTTATAGCAGATGGTACCATGCAGGACATTGGAACGACCATTATCAATGCGAAAATGGCTAATCCCACTGAGGGAATGTTTATGGCATTTACAAGCGATGCGGATAATCCAGATTTAAATTGGGCAGTTAATGAACAAAGCACGGGACATACCGGTGCCACCTTAATTTTAGAAGATTTGTTAGAAAATGACATCATTACTTGCACCTATATTTCATCGCAACCCGGTTGCGGTAGTTCTGTGGTGGCCAGCAATTCCATTAAAATATTACCGAATAAGAAGGTTTCACCTCTTTCTTTTTACATAGAAGGAATTACTCAATCAAATAGCATTGGAGTAGCAGAGGAACAAGTGGTTTGGAATCCGGAAAGAATGGCGAATGTGTCAAACATCGATAATAACTTAATAAAAGTGCAGGGTTATAATCAATTCAACGCGGGTGCAAGCTCATTGAATAAGGTTAAAAACAACGGTTATTTTGATTTTGCGGTAAGTGAAACCAATAAAACAAAAGCAATTGGACTTAGCGTCAGTGATCCTGACTTTAATTATAACTCAACCGATTATGCCATGGTATTGGGGAATAACGGAATGTTTACTATTTATGAAAAAGGTTCATGGCGGCTTGGAAACCAACCATATGCAGTCGGCGATATTTTGCGGATTGTTGTTGAGAACAGCATTGTAAAGTATTTCAGAAATCAAACCTTAGTTTATACCAGCAATGTTGCACCCACTCTTCCACTTTTGGTAGATATTTCGTTAAGCAGCGAAGGCGGCACCATTCAAAACGCAGTGGTGGGTAATGAAAATGGCGGAGAATTCACATCACATGTATCAAATCTCGGAGCCGCACCTACGCTACAGTGGTATGTCAACGGAATTCAGACCGGCTCTCACCAAACTACGCTGCAATTTCCAAATATCGAAAATGAGGACATTGTTACTTGTACCGTTACTCCGGATTTTGCTGGTTGTAATGCCCTTGCAGCAACAGAATCAAATCGCGCTCGATTTCTGGGTCCCACCACCCTCACCCACTGGTTGGGTAGTGTGAGCACTGCATGGAGTAATCCCGCCAACTGGAGTGAAGGTGTTCCGAATGCAAATCTTTCGACAAGAATCCCGGCAGACCGACCACACCAACCACTGATAAATTCAGAACAATCCGCAAAAAACGTTATCGTTGAAACCAATGCTGAGCTCATGATGGCCGGAATGGTCAGCTTATTGGTTTATGGAGATTTTATAATTGACGGCACCTTGATTTGCGGCAATGGAAATATAGCCTTTAAAGGAGATGGAAACCGAAAGCTAAAAGGTGATCAATTGGTATTTAAAGAGTTGACCGTAAATTTATCCAGTCCTGAAAATGAAATTGACCTATTATCAGAAATTTCCATTTCAAAAGAGACGACTTTTATTAGCGGTAAGCTGAGAACGCAGAACCATGAAGTCATTTATCTTAAAGGAAGTAAATCAAGCAAAGGAAATTCAAATAGCTTTATTGATGGCAAGGTGCGAAAAATCGGAAACTCATCTTTTCATTTCCCCATAGGTTCGGGAAATATATTTGCTCCCGTTGAAATTTCGGCTCCTGAAAACCCTACTGATGCATTTACGGCCCAGTATTTTAACGCAGACCCCACCGATGCAGGTTTTGCAACCAACAGGCACGATGGATCGCTGGGTACGATAAGCTCATGTGAATACTGGACAATTGATAGATCGCAAGGCAATTCGATGATAAGTGTTTCACTGTCTTACGCAAATGCGCGAAGCTGTGGAATTGAAGATCCTTCATTCCTACAGGTTCTCCACTGGAATGGCGATGAATGGGAAAACAAGGGAATAAATTACGATGGATTTAAAGAAAGTGATTTGGAAAGCGGAAGCGGCATTATTACGAGCCAATTTCCTATCAACGACTTTAGCCCTTTCACGATTGGAACTATTTCGGGAACAAATCCGCTGCCCATAGAGCTGTTTTCATTCTCGGCTGAAAAACAAAACAGTTGTACAAATCTTGAATGGGTAACGGATTCTGAAAGCAACAATTCATTTTTTACCCTTGAGCGGAGTGATGACGCTATTCACTTCCATGAAATTTTAAAAGTTGCCGGAGCCGGGTCGAGCCGACAAAGGCAAGTGTATAAATATTTGGATAATACCCCAAAAGCGGGTATAAACTACTATCGCCTTTCACAAACAGATTTTGACGGAGAACAAACATATTTTGATATAAAATCTGTGTATTTCGAATACAACGACAACATTGTGATATATCCCAATCCGAGTCGAGGAATATTTACGATTGTGCGAGCCAACGAAAATCCGGTTCATATGCGAATCTTAGATGCTAACGGGAAAACGCTTTGGATGCGCGACACCAATGAAATGTTAACTCAAGTGTCTGTCTATCAACTTCCACAAGGAATGTATTTTCTATCCATTGATGATGGGCAAAATCAGGTTACAGAAAAGATAGTTATAAAATAAACTTTGAATCTGTTTCCATTCCTTTTACCGGAATAGCTCCCACACCTGCCCTGCTGGGCAATACAATTGCTCCGTGACTATAAATTATCCCTTCAAAAGGATCATTTGATGTAAGCATTGGCCCATCTAGATCAACCCAATCGGCAAGCGATGCGAAATGTGCGGCGGCGGTATTTCCCAGCGACGATTCGGCCATAGCTCCTAGTACTATTTTTAGGTTTAGCTTCCGCGATTGGGCAATCATTTCATAAGTCTCTGCTATTCCGGTACTTTTCATCAGCTTAATATTCACACCGTCAAAAGCTTCTGCCGCATATCTCAAATCGCTTAGCCGCTTTACAGATTCATCAGCAATAAACGGAATATCAACCCTCTCGCGTACCCAGGCCATTTCCTCAAATTGCTCGGCGGGCAAGGGCTGCTCAATGAATAAAACTCCGTTTTTGAGCAGAAACTCACCCATTTCAGCTGCTTTATCGCGTGGTTTATAACCCTGATTTATGTCCACACAAAAAGGCTTTTGGCAATGTTTCTTATAAGCCTTAATCAAATCCTTATCATCGTCGCTGCCAAGTTTGAGTTTTATGATCTTAAAATCCTTTCCTTCTTCCAGCTTCCTGCGCAATTCCTTTTCTGTAGAAATTCCAATGGTGTAAGTAGAATAAGAAGTCTTTTCTGATTTAATTTCATATAAATCACCAAGAGTAATATCTTCCCTCTGGCAATGCAGATCGTGAAGCGCAATACTAATAGAAGCTTTAGCTGCGTTGTCAGCTGTAGATGCGAGGTCTATCATCTCTCGCGACTCTTGCAGAGAAAAATCTAAAATCAGATTCCAATCTAAAGATTTATAAAAGTCAATTGTACTCTGCACAGATGCGCCCAAGTAAGGTGGCAAAGCAGCTTCGCCGTAAACTGTAATTTTTCCTGACTGAACTTTAAGTATAACAATATCAGTATAAGAGCGCGTACTGAGAGCCAGCTTAAACGGGAATTTAAAGTTGAGCTGATAAGGTATGGCCGATACTTTTAAATTGCCGGCTTGAAAAAGAATGGTTTCATCCACAGGTTAGAATTTACATGCAAATCAAAGCAAATTCATTTTAATCTTGACTAATATCAAAACAAAAAGCTGGCAACACCAGCTTTAAGTAGTTCTAATACATTGGTTAAAATAATTCGTTAAAGACGCAAATTAAGGCGATTAAATCAGAATGTCAATACCCGTGTGAAATTTAATTCATCAAAGTCGAACCAAAAGAATCAAAGCTTAGCCTTTGGTTTTTGAAATTCCCATCGCTCGCCATCTTTCCAGGCGTTTCTATCATTCCCATAATTTGAATAGCCGCCATTGTCTTTTAGCATTTTTGCTAAATGCAGCAGATTATAGGTCATAAACGTTGTGTTTTTATTGGTGAAATCGCTGTTTTCTGCATCCGAACCTTCATCGAGATAACTTGGGCCGGGGCCAATTTTTCCCAGCCAGCCGCAATCGGCCTGCGGCGGTATGCTATACCCCAGGTGTTGGAGTGAATACAGCAATCCCATTGAAACATGTTTCACTCCGTCTTCATTTCCGGTAATAATGCAGCCACCTACCCTCCCGTAAAATTTCGACTGACCTTCATCATTAAGGACGGCACTCATTGCGTAAAGCCTTTCTACGAGTTTTGTAGCCATTGAGCTCCTTTCGCCCAGCCAAATGGGCGAGCCGATTACGAGAATGTCGGCAGCGATAATTTTCTTAAACAGCTCCGGCCATTTATCTGTCTCCCAGCCATTTTCGGTCATATCCGGCTGAATGCCTGTTGCAATATCATGGTCGATAAACCTAATGTTTTCGGTCTTCACTCCTTCCCGTTCCATTATTCCTTCAGACACGTCCATAAGTGCCTGGGTATGACTCTTATCGGGAAATTTTTTTAAAGTGCAATTAATGAACATTGCCGAAAGGCCATTAAAATCTGGATTCTTCATAAGACAATTGAATTTTTAGTTAGATAGAAATTCAACAGATTTTAACCGACAAAGTTGAGAATCAGTCCACTTTAGTCGGCAGCCAATATATTTTACTTGAATTGCGGATAAAATCGATAATTTCTTGTGCAAACCCGCTAATCAATGCCAAGTCAGGGTTGGAATAAGTCTTTATGTTCGGCCCCCGTTCGGCGGATGCTTCTTTAAAAACGTGATTCATTCCTTCAATTATTACCAGTTTAGCTCGTGGGCTGGCTTCCGCCAATAGTTCGGCATCGCTTACCGGCACCTGGATATCTGTGCTACCCTGAATGATTAAAACCGGTTTATTGAGTTTCGCGATTTCCACAGCCGGATCGTATTTAAACCAGGAAATAAGATAAGGCTGCACACCCGGCCGAAACATTTCTTTTAGCGCAGGTAGTACGCTTGAAACGGTATATCCGTTTACCAACGAATCCATCATAATTGTAGCAGGAACCGTAAAAAATGGCGAGCTTTTTATAATTTGATCTAATAAAATAAAATTTGCCGGGCGGCCAGGCCCGGCCACAGAAATATACTTATCTACAGCAGTTGTTTGTGAAGCCAGCATCCCGATTAGCGACCCTTCGCTATGCCCTAAAACGACTATATTTTTAAATCGTTTGTCTTCAGACAAAAGCTGAATCCATTTTGCTGCATCCGAAGAAAAATCTTCAAACCGGATAGCGCTTTCGAGAATGTTTGGATCATCGCTTAAGGCCACTCCCCGTTTGTCATAGCGAAGGCTTGCGATTCCGCTATCTGCCAAAGATTCAGCAAGCATTTTAAGTGAATTGTTTTTGTATTCCGGGTTATTGCCATCGCGGTCTGTCGGGCCGGAGCCTGCAATAATCAAAACAACCGGCATTTTGGCTGTGCCTTCAGGACAGAGAAGCGTTCCGTGAATTTCTATGGAATCAGAAACTACAATCACTTCTTCCGAAGTTTGAGAGAAAACGGTTAGAGCTGAAACAAGTGATAACGCGAATAGGATGATTTTCATGACTTGATTTTAATGATGCAATTACGAGAATATTTTCTTGTTTTAATGGAATGAATCTCATTTTGGCTTTTCGGAATATCCAAACCTTAAAATTGCCGGAATATAAAACTGAGCCATGACAGCTTGCTGAATAAATGCATTGTTTAAATCAATTTCTCTCATTCCACCGGCTACCACTCCTAAACTAATTCCGTTCATGTTCTTTACAGACTCAAGTATATCTATTATAGCAGCACTACATGAATATTTACCGAGCCCATACCAAAATTTCCCATCAGGATTCATATAAAAATCCAATTCAGGCCTATTATTAAATAGATACATTGACTCCTGGTCATATTCCTCAACTTCATACTCCTTATCTCTTCTTTCGTATTGAATTTCAGCCTCAATTAAATCAATATCCAGCTGACCAAGTTCAGTAGGCTCTGGCTCTTCCCCTTCGGGTATAAATTCATTCAAGTCAAATTTGTTATCATAACTTTCGTCTTCATGCAAATAAATATCCTTCCTAAATCCGCTGGATTCTAATTGAATTTTTAAACTCCTAAAACTTGCGCTATCCGTATAAAACTGTCGTTCGAAATCATTAATCTCGGCATAACTTTCTAAAAAAAGGGATATCCGATCTGGGAAATCGGGAACATCAGGATATGCTGATTGAAGAATGGTGTCAAAAGAATGATTTAAAACGCTTAGCATCTCGGAATTTTCCTGGCCAAGAAAAGCATTGAATTTTTCTATATCTTCAACACATTGAGCTCTGCATACCTGAGAAAAGCCCGCAATCAGAACAATAAATACCCAGTGTTTCATCCTTTAATAATTTTTCATTTCAAATCTAATTCATATGCTCCAAATTAAGCTTTTTTCTAATTATAATCTTTTAATTTAACCAATACAAGAGGTTCAAAGAAGCCAATTCTGTCAACACATTGCTTACACGACACAATTTGCTTACATTTGTAGATGCGTGCGAGAGTTATCAAAAAAAGTAACGTTTACGCTTTCATTGGAAAGAATAAACAGATGTCGAAATGTTTCGATAACTTTTTCGAAAAACTTAAATATGTTGATTGGGAAATTCCACAGAATATAACTCAAACATTTAAGTCAGCCGACTTAATAACTTGTGGTAATGGCCAATTGAGCAGAATAGTTTTCAATGTTGGAAGAAACAAATATAGAATGGTATGTGGATATTTTTTTGGGAGAACTGAAGTTATTCTATATGTTAAATTCGTAGGAACTCATAAGGAATATGATAGCATTGATATTTGTAGTTTTAATTTATTTAATGATGTAAAATGAAGTATAAAAAAATTGCCACTCTATCAGAATATACCGATTACTGCAATCAACATGAAAATTTGGTGGCAGAAGGTTACGATAAAAATATAGATGAAATAGAATTGATAGAAATTCTGATAGATGAGTATGACTCCAGAGAAGTTCAATTCAAAAAGGAAATGAATCCGGTTGAACTATTAAATTCAATCATTGATGAAGAGCAGATTTCAAAAGCTACACTTGCAAAAGAGATAGGTACCTCGCGGCAACTTGTTAGTGATATTTTAAGATATAGAAGAAATATTAGCAAGGATATGATAACCAAGCTATCCACGAGATTCAAACTACAACCAGAAGCATTCAGCAGGCCATATTTACTAAAAAATTATAAACCCACAGAAAGAGCTCCAGCCTCAAGCGATGCGAACAAACTGTGATAATAAATAAAACCATTCATCATTTCGTACAGCCTTCACATTACGTTTTCCTTCTGAACAAAAATCTCTAAATAGCAGCAGGGTGAAATATATTTCAGGGTGCGTATTTGGTACCGAATAATGACTTTTTCGCCTCTTGCATACTAATCCCTATACACATTTCGACATAGCATTTCGACAGGCTCAATATCCACTCAATACAGCGCATCTTTTTCAACCTTACTTTTTTCGTCTTATTCTAGCTATTCGTAAAGTTAGATTGTTAGAATTTTCATCAAGGTATGCATCCCTAAAATAATTCAACTTATTGATTGTCAACGCACTCGCACCCCCAACCCCTAAAGAGGCGAGCCCACCGCACATCTTATCGTTCCGCGAAACACGTCAATTCTGTAAAGCCAAAGATGTATTTGCAATACATTTATTGTATGAAATCACTCCTTGATAGATATGTGCGGCAGTACCCTTTAGGGCCAGGGCGCGGGAAGGCATTGATCATCATGTATTTGAAAAAGCAAAATTTTCACAGTCTAAATTTTACGTATCATATTTTAAAGATCAGTGCAGTCGTAAGAAAATGTTGCTCAGTTGCGGCAAGAAACAAACTCACCTATTCAAAATTTAGGTCTGGTTTAACCAAAATATTCTACAGTATCTATAGGAACACCGCCTTAAGATTAATTTCAAAGTTCCATAAATCATAGTTCGGCTAATATTTTTTTGCTGCAAACTGCACAAAACGCATTCTGCGATATTTCTTTATCTCTGAAAAATAGGCAATTGAAATTAATTATTAAAGAAGAATCAATTTTATGTATTTTCGGTGAGATTTAATCAATCTATATAAACCATGAAGTGGAAAGGAAGAAGACAAAGTTCTAATATTGACGATCGCCGCGGACAATCGAGCCGTGGCGGAGGTGGCGGACTTAACATAGGAATGATTTCCCTACTGTTTCGGTTTCTATTTTCGAAAGTAGGATTGATAATAGCCGGAATATTGGTGGTCATTTTTATCGTTACGGGTACTAATCCAATCACTTTCTTTTCTCAATTTCTTGGTGGCGGTCCCCAAGGCGTTCAAAACGCACAACCTTATGCACCATCGCCGGAAGAAGAAGAGCTGGCTCAGTTTAGCGCAACTGTTCTCGGAGATACCGAGGATGTTTGGAATAAGTTGATTCAGAATTACCGCGAGCCCACTATGGTTTTGTTTTCGGGATATGTGCAATCTGCCTGCGGAAGCGCATCAAGCGCAACAGGGCCTTTTTACTGCCCTGCCGACGAGAAAGTATATCTCGACTTGAGCTTTTTTAATGATATGGCCAGAAAACTGAACGCTCCCGGCGATTTCGCGCAAGCGTATGTCATAGCTCACGAAGTAGGACATCACGTTCAAAAGTTAATGGGAATTTCTGAAAAGGTGCAGGCGATGCGTGGAAAAGTAAGCGAAAAGGAATACAATGAACTTTCTGTTAAGCTGGAGTTGCAAGCCGATTTTCTGGCCGGGGTATGGGCGCATCACACACAGCGCATGAATCAGGCACTTGAAGACGGCGATATACAAGAAGCTATGAATGCTGCTAATGCCATCGGCGACGACCGATTACAAAAACAAGCCACCGGCCGCGTAGTGCCCGACGCTTTTACACATGGAACTTCGGCTCAAAGAATGCGCTGGTTTAAAAAGGGATTAGAAACGGGCGACATAAAACAAGGTGATACTTTTAATGCAGCATCTTTGTAATGAAGAAAGATTTACAAGTGCTAATTACATAGCAGAGACCAAAAAAAACATCCTAATATCCTCATTAAGATGACTTTAAGGAATATGCTTCAGCAAAAGTTTTAGAATAAAGGCAAAATGAGATTATTGTAAATGGCCTCTTATTGTTTGTACAAAATCAGTAATGGTGAATGGTTTTTTAACAAACCCGTCCGCCTTAACTTTTATACCAATTTCTTCAATATCTGAATTGGCTGAAAAGACAAGAACCGGAATGTGTTTTGTCTTGTCATTTTTCTTAACCATGTCGATGGCTTTTTCGCCGCCAATTCCGGGTATCCACAGGTCCATTAAAATTAGATTTGGAACCACGGATTCGATATCATCGAAAATATTTTCACATACTTCTCGCGACTCTGTTTCAAAACCATGCTGAGACAAAACAGTTTTACATAAAATAATAATGTCCTTATCGTCCTCATATATGAGAATTTTTTCTTTCATGCTTTAGTGGATTTTATAAACGGGTCAAAAAGGGCAATTTAACCAAAAAATTAAATCGGCAATGTAAAATGAAAAGTAGTACTGCGCTTGGGGGTGCTCTCCACCCACATCTTGCCATCATGCCTTTTTATTATTTCGTAAGAAATATAAAGACCGATCCCCATTCCCTGAAACTCTTTTGAATGTTCTTCCACCCGGTAATACCTGTTAAAAATTTTATCTAAATGCTTTTTACTGATGCCTATGCCGGTGTCCCGAACCGAAACCTGTAATGTTTTATTTTTTTCTTCTATCGATACCGACACCTCTTTAGACTTTGGCGAATATTTTACGGCGTTGGTCAATAAATTGATAATCACTTGCTGCAAACGCACTTTGTCGCCGGTAATTTCGGACTTACTTTTTCCGGTTATAATTATTTTGTGAGAATTAGACATTTGGTTCATGTCTTTTATCGTCTCGCTTAAAAGTTTATTAAAGTCAAAAGTTGTGATATTATAATTTAACCTGCCATTTTTTATTTTACTTACATCCAATAATTCTGTAATCAGGTTTTTCAGTCTGTCTATAGCCTCATAAACTTTTGTACCATAAAGCAATGCTTGCTGATCTTCTTCTGTTAATGAAAGAAGCAACAATTCTATATAACCTTTGGCTGTTGTTAAGGGTGTTTTTAACTCATGGCTTGCAATACCAATAAATTCATCTTTTCGCTCCTCCGCTATTTTCTGCTCGTGAATATTTGTATAGCTTCCTACCCAAGCAAGTATATTTTCCTGCGCGTCTCTTTGAGCAATAGCTCTCCCAATATGCCATTGATATTCTCCACCATGATCAAGAAGCTGGTTTTCAATTGTAAACTCTTTGCCCGATTCTATGCTCTCTTTCCATTTTTCAAGTGATCTTTCTCTGTCGTCAGGCGAAATTAATTTTTGCCAGCCGTCACCCTTCAAGCTCTTTAAGGTTTTTCCGGTATAGTCTAGCATAAATTGATTGAAGAAGTTGAGTTTCCCATCTGGAGAGGCAGTCCAGATGAGATGAGGCATGGTTTGGGTCAACTGCTTAAATTTGGTTTCGCTTGCCAGCAAGCGATTATTACTTTTCCGCATTTCTGTAACATCTTCAATAACAAGCAGGATTAGTTTTTTATCAGATGGTGTGTTTATTATTTGTCTGGCATTGAGTAAAAGTGTGCGTTCTCCGAGCAAGTCAAAATCCAACGTTACTTCAAAGTCCGTGAGGGTTTGTTCCTCCGGCAGAATTTTTTCAAGTAAGGTGCGAATTTCACCGTCATCCCATTGCTGGTTTTGGATTTTAAAAAATAGTTTGCCTTCAATTTCTTCTTTGTCCGTTTTAAATTTTTTGTAAAAAGGTTCATTGGCCGACTTTATCCGAAACGATCTATCCAAAACAATAAACGGGTGACGAAGGGTTGATACGATGCTTCTGGAAAATAAAAGGGAATTATTTAGCTGGTCTTGTTTATCATACAATTCCTGATTTACAGTGGTAAGTTCCTCAAGGCTACTCTGTAGTTCTTCTTTTGAAGTTTCCAATTCTTCATTGAGACTTTGCATTTCTTCATTGCTGCTTTGAAGTTCTTCATTTGCACTTTGCAATTCTTCATTCACAATTTCTTGCTCTTCACTTATACTGCGCATATCCTCCCGTGCCAATTCCAGTTCTTTTTCTAAATGGTCAGCGCGTTTTTTGGCTATAATAGTAGGCGTAAGAGTTTTATCGGCTTTATTGTTTTTTTTAATCTTTTCATTTGACATGGATTTAAACAAAACCATATAATGCGGTTCAACGGTTTTTTTGAGAGGAACGACCTCAATAGTAACCCGGAGGTGATCTCCATTTGCATTGGAAGGGATACCTTCTTTGATTATCGTTTGGTGGGTTGTTCTTGCTTTTTGCAGCGCGTTTCGCAATTCAAAGCCCAATCCCTCGCGAGCCATTTTAAGAAGATTAAAATTGGGTTTTCCCGGAGATGGCTCCAAAAAAGGCGTAATTCTTCCGTGAATATGTACAATATCCATTTGTTCATTTACAATAACCGCCGCAGGAGTGTATTCTTTGAGGAGCCTCTCCTCTGCACTTTTTTTGAAATCAGTTTGCAGCTTTTCGGGTAAGGTGCTTATTTTTTCAGTGTCGGTTATTTCTTTCGTTTTTGTGGTATCCGTATTTTGACTTCCTATGGCGCCAAAATGTATAAAGCGGCTATCCACAGCCTTGCGGCTATATACCTTATGTTTTTTGTCCTGTGTCTTAAATAAATTTGTGGCACTGTTGGCAGATTCTGATTTACCAAGAAGTAGAAAGCCGTTTTCTTCTAAGGAATAATGAAAAGCAGTGAATGCTTTTTTCTGTAAAAAATTATCAAAGTAGATAAGCACATTGCGACAGCTTATTAAATCTATTCTTTTAAAGGGAGGGTCTTTTAATATATTGTGTGGGGCAAAAACACACATGTCCCGTATTGAGCGATCTGCAACGTAAGTGTCATTTGATCTCTTATGAAAATATTTCTTCAAGAGATTATCACTGAGCTTTTTCACAGCGGCCTGGCTAAATATGCCCTTGCGTGCTTTTTTAATCGCTATTACAGAAATATCTGACGCAAAAATTTGAACGGGTAAGCGGCAATAGTTTAATTTTTTTGAATTCTTATCGAAAAATTCATTCAATAGAATGGCTAAGGTATACGCCTCTTCACCCGTGGAGCACCCTACCACCCACAAGCGTATAGGATTGTCAGCAGATCTCTCTTTTAGTAGCAATGGAAATATAGTATCAACCAGAAAGTCAAAGG
The DNA here is from genome assembly GCF_010686655.1 of Cryomorpha ignava. GTDB lineage: Bacteria > Bacteroidota > Bacteroidia > Flavobacteriales_D > Cryomorphaceae > Cryomorpha > Cryomorpha ignava. The sequence continues at coordinate 35,316 of NZ_JAAGVY010000032.1, forward strand.
TTTCAGGGTCTCGAAAAAAAGAGGTGACAGGAATAAGCATGTCCTGAAAAAGCGTCTCTTGCTCGGATTTGTCACTTTCTAAAAAATTTAAATAATCCTTTAGTTTACCTTTTTTAAGCAATACCATTCTACGCGCTATTCTTCTGCGGATGGTGCTTTGCTTGTAATACGTAAAGTCTATACCGCTTCGCTCTTCAAGGATCGCAAGAATCTCTTTATAAAAGGATTCTTCAGCTTTAGATCCTGGTTCGGTTTTTTCTTGTTTACTCGTCTGATGATCACTTTTAAAAATTTTTATCAATTCATTGGGTATCTCCTCAGGCAAAAGAATGAAGTCTACCATACGGGACTCAATGGCATTTTTTGGCATATCCGGATAAGCTGCCGATTCCAGATTCTGCGCGATAGTTACACCACCATTATCTTTTATCGCTTTAAATCCGTTGGTGCCATCATGGCCCGTACCCGATAGCAAAACACCATAAGCGTGCTCTTTATGGACTTCGGCAAGCGACTCGAAAAATACATTGATGAGAAGATTTGTTTTAAAGTTTTCACGGGGTTTAAGGCAAAGCACTCCTTCCTCGGCTGTAAGAATCTTGGATGAAGGCATAATATAAATATTGTCAGGGACGAGCTTAATGTCATCTGTAATTTCATGAACCGGAATTTTGGTGACGCGTTGCAGAATTTCCGGAAGCATACTCACGTGATTTGGATCCAGATGCTGCACCAATACAAAAGCCATTCCCGATTTTTCAGGTATGTTTTTAAGCAAGCGCTTGAAGGCATCTAGCCCGCCGGCGCTTGCACCTACGCCCACAATGGGAAACAACTTGGAATCCCCTTTTGCGAGAGGTGCAGATTTTTTTTTCTTCTTGGTATCGGGCATTGTAACGAATTATGATTATTTTAAAGGTAATATAATTTCTTTCTGCTCCACTATTGCAACGAATTTATATGGAGTTATTCTTTTCGAGAATGAAAACCAAATCCATTCTATTTCATAAGTTTGAGAAAAATGAGGTTTATCGGATTCAAGAAAAAAGCCCAAAGCATTTCACTTCGGGCTTTACTTTTAAAGAGAACTCTTTGACTTATGAAATATCTTTATTAGTTATTTCAAAAGAAATTTTGGCATTAACAGCATAAGAAGATATCTTATTATTCTCAACCTTCGCTTTCATATTTTCAATGTAAACAGACTTGATGTTTTTTACTGATTTCGCAGCTTCTGCCACAGCGTTATGCGTAGCGTCGTCAAAACTTTTATTTGATGAGGCTATTACTTCAATTACTTTTATGATACTCATGTTCGTTTGGGGTTTTAATAAGTGATTAATAAATTAACTTTGTTATGATCTTAACAAAATAAAATATTAAATGTTTAGATATTTCTGCTGTGGAGAAACAAGTACAGCCTTGGTTTTTTTGCTAACAAAATGTGCTGTGAAAAAAAATCATTTATCAGAACAAGTTTATTTTATAAATTACAAACCACCCGAAAAAGAAAAAACGCTATGGAATTATACATCGAACAATTAACTACCCTATACCGGATAGCAATAGCGATGGTGCTCTGCGGAATTATTGGCTTTGAAAGAGAACAATTGGGGAAACCCGCAGGTCTTCGCACAAATATGATTATTGGTGGTGCTTCGTGTTTGATCGTTTCCATTACGCTTCCGCTAATAGACCATCTTGAAGTTGCCAATGCCACAGAAATAGTGCGCACAGATCCAATACGCTTGCTTCAGGCATTGGTAGTCGGTATAAGCTTTATCGGGGCGGGAACAATTATAAAAGGTTCTGGCAAAAAAATTAGTGGACTTACCACGGCCGCAACGCTTTTGTTTTCTATGGGTGTAGGAATTGCCGTAGCTATTGAGCAGTATATTATCGCAGTTGGCGTTACCCTGATCATTCTATTCGTAAACTTTATTGTCCGCAAATTGTCATTTAAGTTTACCAATAAGGACAGAACCTCTAGAAACGGAATCAATGAAAAAGAATGACGAAGAAGACAATGACGGAATTTTTTCAATGTTTAAAGGCTTTGACTTTTCAAAACTCAAAGCCATAAGCCAGCATATTGATTTAAAAGAGGTTTTCAGCTCCTTATCAAAGATGAATAAAACTCAGCTTTATGAACTTTCAAAAGCCCTTAAAGCAGGGAATTATAATTATAAAAAGCCTGAAATAAACGGCGACTTCTATGACTTGAGCGACCTCCTAACCCCTGAAGAGCGTGAAGTGCAGCTCAAAGTGCGCAAGTTTATGAACGATGAGGTAAAGCCCATTGCCAATGAATTTTGGAATAAGGGCGAGTTCCCGATGCATTTGATTCCAAAAATGGCCGAGTTAAATATTTGTGGTGTTCCACTGGCTGGTCATGGCTGCCCAAATCACAGCTATGTATTGGAAGGGATCATTGCTATGGAAATGGCGCGGGTAGATACTTCGATAAGTACTTTTTTCGGAGTCCAAAGCGGGCTTGCAATGGGTTCCATATACCATTGCGGAAGTGAAGAGCAGCAGGCTAAATGGCTTCCGCGAATGCAGAAGATGGAAATTTTGGGCGCTTTTGGTTTAACCGAACCTTTGGTAGGATCTGCAGTGGCCGGAGGGCTAACAACAAAAGCGCGCCGCGAAGGTGAAACCTGGATATTAAACGGAGAGAAAAAATGGATTGGAAATGCCACTTTCGCCGATTTTACAATAATCTGGGCACAGGATGAAGAAGATGACCAAATAAAAGGATTTATCGTTGAAAAGAATAACCCCGGATTTCACGCAGAAAAGATGAAAAACAAGATGTCGCTACGAACTGTGCAAAATGCCTTGATAACACTCAATAATTGTGAGGTAAGCGAAGAAAACAGGTTGCAACGTGCAGATTCTTTCAAAGATACGTCTCGCGTTTTGCGCGCTACACGTGCCGGCGTGGCTTGGCAGGCAGTGGGCTGTGCCAGAGGAGCGTACGAAAATGCGCTGGCTTATACTATGGAAAGGAAACAATTTGGAAAGCCAATCGCGTCTTTTCAGCTAATTCAAGATCAGCTGGTGCAAATGCTCAACGCCCTTACATCTATGCAAACCCTGGTTATGCGCTTATCACAACTTCAAGATGCCGGTAAAATGACCGATGCCCAAGCTTCTTTGGCAAAAGTGTCGTGCACAACTCACACGCGCGAAATTGTAGATATAGCCCGAGGAATTATGGGTGGAAACGGAATTTTATTGGAATACAATGTTGCCCGGTTTGTAGCCGATGCAGAAGCGCTTTATTCTTATGAGGGAACTAAGGAGATCAACTCGCTGATAGTGGGAAGAGAGATAACCGGGATTAGTGCTTTTGTTTAAAATGTGAAAGATTCAGATTGCAATACATTAGTAATGATAATTTTATTTTACACAGAATTTAAACTTCTTAGTGCCAGAGGCACGACATTTATTTTAGCCCCGGATTTCAATCCGGGGTCAAATAGAAACAAATCACAAAAGTGCCAGAGGTACGACAGTTTTTGCTTCAAACTGATTCGATAGAAGAAATTTCATCCGGTGGCATAGTTTGCATTTCTATTTATTGAATTTAAATCTCAATGAAACTTCAATTTGTAATAACTGTCGTGCCGATGGCACTTAGCTTTTTAATGCTATTTTTAGTCCTTGGGTTAAAACCCAAGGCTAAAATAACGGTAGTGCCTTCAGCACTAATAAATATTCAAAGAAGTATTAAATCACAACGCGTTCTTTAATGCCAGTTAAAAAGACATTCACCATATGGATCATCTCTCGTCTTCTATCCCAACTAAAAAACACCTGCCACCTCCAATCGTATAATCCTATTCGTTATTTTTAGCGCTCCACTTTAATCACACCCATGAAAAAAATATTTTTAATCATATCAATTACCTTGATCTCTGCTTGGTGCATTGGTCAGGAGAATTTTGAAAACACCTTAAAGTACTCCGAAACGGAAGCAAGTCCAAAAGCCAAATTACAAGACTTAGCCTGGATTGCAGGTCATTGGAAAGGCAAAGCGATGGGCGGAGAAATTGAAGAAGTCTGGACTCCCGCACTTGGTGGCTCGATGATGGGTTCTTTTAAACTCGTAGCCGATGGAAAAGTGCTATTTTACGAACTCGAAACGATAACAGAAGAGAATGAAACCCTGATTTTGCGTATTAAACACTTCAGTGATGACCTAAAAGGCTGGGAAGAAAAAGATGAGACCGAAGATTTTAAACTTGTAAAATTAACAGAAGGCGCTGCATATTTCGATCAGCTAACTTTTAAAAAAGTAGGTGATGATTTACTTAATATCTACATAGTAATTGCAACTGAAAAAGGAGAAGAACAAGTGCTTTTTCAATATAAACGGGTAAAATAGAATGACTGAATTTATTTCGATAACATTTTTAAATATGATATATACCAAAAATCTTTTTTCCATCCTCTTCTTGTATTTCCTGATTCCGGCTATCTCGTTTGCGCAAGATCAATTACAAGAGAATGCATCCAAAGCCTCACCGGTGATTGAAAATGGCGAAGCACAAATTGTAGAGGCTTTTAGCAATCCCGACAACTGGATTAGAGAAGACCTATGGGTAGAAACCGAATTTGATTCTGATGAAGACGGCAAGCCTGACAGAATGCATGTGGATGTAACGCGCCCAAAACAAACTGAAACAGAAGGACTCAAACTTCCTGTGGTTTACAATTCCAGCCCCTATTTTGCCGGTGTAGCCGAAGATGTGAATGGACTTTTCTGGGATGTACATGTTGAGCTCGGCGAAACGGCTCCAGAACGCGTTCACCCCGAAGTGGTAAGAACCGGTAAGCGTCCAATCATTTCAAGTGCGCATATTTCTACCTGGGTACCGCGCGGGTATATTGTTGTGCACTCTTCATCGCCCGGCACCGGTTTGTCTGATGGGTCACCAACTGTTGGTGGCGACAATGAATCGCTCGCTCCCAAAGCAGTTATTGACTGGCTTGGCGGCCGCGCAAAAGGTTTTACATCCCGCGAGGGCAATGAAACCGTAGAGGCTTATTGGAGTACCGGCAAAGTAGGAATGACCGGAACTTCGTACAATGGAACTCTTGCATTGGCAGCAGCTACCACCGGCGTGGAAGGTCTGGAAGCGATTATTCCCATTGCACCAAATACTTCGTATTATCATTACTACCGTTCAAATGGGTTGGTTCGCTCTCCCGGCGGATATTTGGGCGAAGATATCGATGTACTCTACGATTTTATTCACAGCGGTGATGAATCAAAAAGGGCAGCGAATAATAAAAGAGTGCGCGATACCGAGATGAAAAACGGAATGGACAGAGAATCGGGCGATTACAATGACTTTTGGGCAGGGCGCGATTATCTAAACGATATGAAACCCATGAAAGCCGCGATGCTGATGAGCCACGGGTTTAACGATTGGAATGTAATGCCAGAGCACAGCTATCGCATTTACGAAGCTGCTAAAAAACAAGGAAATCCAGTGCAAATTTTCTATCATCAAAAAGGTCACGGAGGCTCACCGCCAATTAGCATGATGAATCGCTGGTTTACACATTACCTTTTCGGGATTGACAATGGTGTGGAAAATGATCCCAAAGCATGGATCGTTCGCGAAGATGATACTTCCCCAACTCCGTATGCCGATTTCCCAAATCCCGATGCCGGCGATGTGAGATTCTATTTAAGCGCAGGTGCTCCTGGCCACGGTGGTCTTAGCAGCTCAAAAAGTGAAACAAAAACAAAAGAATCATTCATTGATAATTACTCCTTTTCCGGTGGCGCTTTGGCGGAAGCCGATACTTCTACCAATAGATTGATATACGCCACTCCCACACTTTCGCAAGATGTGCATATTTCAGGTATACCCAGCGTTACAATTACGCTTTCGAGTAACAAGCCTTCTGCCAATTTATCGGTTTGGTTGGTATCCCTTCCGTGGAATGACCAGATCGGTGCTAAAATAACAGACAATATCATAACCCGCGGCTGGGCAGATCCTCAAAACCACAAATCAATAAAAGAAAGTGAGCCGTTGAAGCCGGGTACTTTTTATGAAGTCAGTTTTGATCTAATGCCCGACGATCAGATTATTCCGGCGGGTCAGAAAATTGGTTTGATGATTTTTTCGAGCGACAAAGAATTCACATTGTGGCCCGAACCGGGAACTGAATTAACGATTGATTTAGATCGCACGAATTTGATTCTACCCGTTGTTGGTGGAAAAGAGGCATTTAGTAAATCAATCGCCGATTAATTATTGAAATGTTAAGAGATAACAATACAATTAGGAATACAATAAAGATTGTAAACATATTCTCTTAATGTAGCGTTATAGATTTAAAGTCCGTAACTTTCGGAAGTTGAAATTTTAACGCTATTAAATTAAATCAAATGGCCAGTTTTAATCAATTCTATTTTATCGGTAAGATCGGGATGATTTTCACTATCATATTCCATCTTATCTCTACGCTTCTCTCCGAAGTTTCTCACGGGCTATTTGCAGTCCTCTACATCATTTTTGGTATTATGCTCACTTTTGGCTCGGGTAAAACCCGCAAACTTGAGCGAGTGCGAGTGAGAAGGAAATAGTCCCGAAGTTCTTGGTTTTTAGTTCTTGGTTTTTAGACTGTTGAGCTATATACTTTTCTTTGGTAAGCTCAAATGCACTTTCTTTATTCGTATACTCACAGTAATTTTTTGTTTAGCGTTTAAATCTTTTAAAAGGTCTTGCTCCGCTGCTTAAAACAACAATGAGATGCTATCGGGTTAAATCAGAAAGCTAACTTGAGAAAGTTCCCGACCAATTTCGTGAACTCCCTTTAAAATTCGTTTTGTTCGAGTTGGTGAAGGCTTTTTTGTTCTCTTAATATACTGGGCAAGGAGGCTTTGATTCATACCAATACGTTCTGAAAGAGCCTTTGCATTTATTACTTTGTAGAAATCAAAAAAGCTCTGTAGATCGTATCCAAATTTTATTTCTTCCAGGCTAAATTCAAATCCCTCATCTTCAAATGCGAGACTAAGAGCTTCCAAAATATTGGTTTATAGCGCTTGATAATCTTCAGCTTCGGTTGCAATAAATTTCTCTTTAAATACAGCGGTGGCGATGTATCCGATATCCTCTTTAGTAACGACAATCTTTATTTTTGGTTTCATCATCTTTTTTCTGTTTTAATGTTTGCCTGTTTTAAAGTAGCTCTTAACCAACTATCAGATTCCAATCACAGCATTGATCTTTTCCCACATCTCATCGTGAAAAATTAAGGGCACTGCACCATTATCGGGTACAGTTCCCATTCGAATGACCACCATATTTTTACTCGGAATTACATTTACAAACTGGCCATTTTTACCCAAGGCGGCAAAAAGATCTTCAGGGGCATTTGGCGAAAGTGACGTATTAAATGATAAAGGGAGCGATGGTAAAATAATTGATTCTTTTCCGTTAAGCCAAGTGAGATAGCCATAAGACGGATTTAAATCTTGCGAAGAATTAGTCATAGCCGTAAAATAAGCAATATCATTTAGCACTGAATCGGTATCCCACACACCCTTATTCAGCAAAAGCAAACCAAATCGTGCGGCATCGCGGGCAGTGCTCCAATACACATTATTGTACTCTTGTGAAATCCAACTCCCACTCATACCTACCTTATTTTCAATGCTCTGATCGCAATAAGCATTGTACGATAACCCTGAGGCATTGCCCACTACCGATTCTAAAAGTGTATAAGGAGCGTTGTAATAATACCACTCGGTGCCGGCATCAGTTTTATACTGAAGGCATTCCGAATCGGTACAATCAATGCTTCCAAAGAAGTAATCCAGCCCGCTCGTCATGGTTAGCTGGTTTTTAATTAAAATCAGATCTTCTTTTTCTTGCGGCATATTCGTCCAGCCATTTCCCAAATAAGTTGAAGTCTTATCGTTGATATCGAGCAAACCCTCCTGCTGCGCAATTCCGGTAATCATGGCAGTGAGCGTTTTCCCGGCGGAAGCCCAATACCATTTCGAATCAGCCGTAAAAGCTGCATTGCCGATAATATTATTTCCCCAGTACTTTTCGGTAACTATTTTCCCGTTTTGTAAAACGATAAAAGCCCGGGTTTCATTAGTTTCTAAAAAATCATAAAGCGCTGTTAGCGCTGTTGTATCCCAACCGGCAGTGGCAAAACTCATTGTATCCCATTCATTTCCCGCAACGGGCGGAAAGTACATTTGTTCTACTGGTTGATCTGGAGCGGGAGCTGGAATTGCCGATTCATCGTCTTTCTTGCAAGAAAATGCGATGAATATCAAGGCGATAATTATTAGGTAATTTGCTTTCATGGAGCTTTGACAATTTATTTTTGAAAAGGTTTAAAAGGTTTGGAGCAGAGGTTGCACGTCGCCCAGGCTCGCGTCGAGTCGCCGCCGCCAAGCTGTTAGCTTGTAGATTTCTTGTCCGGCGTCCCGCCGGGTTTTAATTTATAGTGAGGCACCTAAGGTTAAAAGAAAAATTAAAATTCATTTTCATTATTAACTCTTCGATTCAGATTTATTCACTGTGAACCTGGCGGGACGCCAGACAAAAACAGCCTCGCCCCCAGCTTTGCTGTTTACGAGCACGGCGGGACGCGAGCCAGAGAGAGGTGCATCCGCGACTCAACTATGTCCCAACTTCCGGCTTGCGGCTTGCAGCTTAAAGCTTGAGGCTCTTCACTATCTCAACAAATGCACCGTCCCACTACCCTCGTCCACACGCCCAAAAGCATCTTCTGCACGGTAGCGATACGTATAAACATTGGCTTCACCCGAATAATTTTCATCAGCACCCTCACCGTTCCATCCTTTCGTGAAATCGTTGGTTTTAAATATCATTTTACCCCATCGGTTAAAAACCATAAGTTCAAAAGAATCGACGTATTGTCCTTCAGCTTTAAAAATATTATTTTTCCCATCCCCATCAGGAGTAAATGCATTTGGAAGAAATACGCGAAATGGTGGATCGTATTTTCTCCTTGTTTCGGCTTCACAACCAATTTCATTGCGCACTAACAAGGTGGTTGTACCTCCCTTAAGAGCGTCGTATTCCATCAGCGGCTCAAAATGATTTGACCCATCTCCATTCGCAAAAAACCAGTCGTACCAGCTATTCTTTGTAGAATAATTGATAATCGGTCGGAACTGGTTTTCATAATCAAACTCAAAATGGGCTACGACATCTTTAATCTCAACTTCGCATATTTTTTCGATCGAATAACCGCATTTGTCTTCAACTCTAAACCGCAAAACGGTATTTGCCGATAGAATAGCCGAATAGATTGAACTTATAGACTCCTGTCCATTCCAAAAATAAGTTCTATCGCCATGCCCTCCCGACAGGATTGGATTCAATACCAATCGTTCATTTTTGCACAATGCAGTATCTGAGGTCATGCTCACGCTTAAAGGTTGTGTTTGGATATAAACAGTTAATTCATCAAAATTTTGCGTTCCACAAGCATCCATAATTGTTAGTGAAATAACACTCGTTGCTGAAAATTCGCTTATGAGCGAAGGCGAATTGCTAAAAACCTGATTATTCACCTTCCACAAATAATTCATTTCTCCAAAACCACCCTCAATTTGGGGTACAATAGCAAAATTGGTATTGCAAGCTCCCGATAAGTCTTCGCCGAGGTCTAAAGTGAGCGGGCTCGTTTCTTGTGCCACAAGGATAGTTCTACTTAAATCAGGAACGCATAAATCTGAAACTACAAGTGTAATTGGGGCATCGCTGGTCACAATTTGATTAAATGTTAATCCGGTATGGATGAGATTCCCATTTTGAATCCATTGATAAGAATATTCGCCAAAACCACCTTCGACTATTGGGTTTATAACAACCGGATTTACACAGTTATAGCTGACCGCTTCTGGCACACCAACATTTAACAGTGGATATTCCTGCCGACTAACATTTATTTGAATTTCTTGTTGATTTACACCACAAAAATCAGAGATATTCGCTGAAAGGCTAAGATTATTCTCTGGTGAAACAGTAAAGTTAAACCCCTCATAATCCGTATTATTCCACTGAATTTCGTATGCGGGCTGGCCACCTGAAACCGCAATATCTATCTCGCCACTTTCCACACAGTTTAGGGTGATATCAGGATTGTAACTTACTTCGAGAGCAGGATTATCAAAAACCGACATTGCTAAAGTGGTTATCGAACTATCAAGCGAACAGGCCTCGGGTTCTATAAATAAGATTTGAAAGTTTCGCAATCCACTATTTTGGAGATCGTTTTCAATTTCAACATCAAAAGATTTAATACCATCTTGGGAGTAGAGCGTAATGGAATCGGGCAAACCGGGAATAATTTCGGTTGGATTTGATAGACCTTCGCTTCTGATATAATACGTTTTTGACCTACTACTATCAGCCCGCGAAAGTGTAAACCGATAAGTACTGCAGCCTTCAATCGGTCTGCCTTCGAGATCGGGATTTATAATCTCTAAGTCGGCTATGAGCGGTGGCGTACTCGTAAAACTGCCAGCCTCAATAAAGACTGCCGAATCGTTTTTGCGGTCGGATGCATCGGCAATAGCCATTTTTATGTGATAGGTTTCTCCGCAAATCACAGGAATTTCGACTAAAAACGGAACGGTAAAACCATCAAATTGTGTGGCATTTGGCGAAGGATTGTTTTCATTATCAACAAAATAAATATGATTCGCCTGCCAGTTTGGGCTCGCCGCATTGCAGGTCGCCATGTTTCCAAATTCACCTGGTACCCCTCTGTTAACCGTATTAATGGCTACAGGCACATTTGTATTTGGTATTAGCGCCACATTTTTAGCGGCATTGGCATAATTGGGATTTCCGACTATACCCGGGCCGGAGATAAAAAAACCAAAAGCATCGTTGTATGGAGAGCAAACATGTTCATTGTACTCTTCGCTCGCAAAAACATATTTAAACCGAAGCGTATCGCCTTGTGCTGTAAAATCAAATTCCACCACACCAACATCTTTGAGATTGGCAGGCGACATAATTTGTTCCAGATCGGGTTCTATATCGAGTTGATCACTTTCAGCAATGGCCACAAAAGCTGTAGGATAATCATTTGGGCTTTCTGCAACGGTTACACCTCCGGTAGCCAGAATTATTCCGCGACTTAGTCCAAGGTTTGAGTTTACGGCATCAAAAACTCCTAACTGGGTGGAAAGGGTATTATCAGGAAGTCCATTGATTGTAATGTCTTCTGCTTCAATTCCTGCGCCGAGTAATATATCATTGATTACTTGGCCGGCGGTTAGATTGTTCTCTATAGTCAATTGCCCGAAAACAAAATTTGAAATAAAAGTAAAAAAAAGAAGAAATATGAAACGTATCAAGGTCTAAGGTTTAGGCCTGTATTACGGTATAAACTAAACAATTGTTACGACGAACTGTCGCTGGCACTAAGGTTTTAACTCCAGAAGAGTAGAATTGGCAACAATCTCTTTTTTATTCATTAACATTTTGCGAAAGTCGCCATCGATATACATCTCTGCTTGATCGCTATAGTGATTGCTAAGTGGGTTTCCGCTATTTCCTGTAGGCAATATTGAAAGAGCATTTTCCACGTCTGCGAAATCGATAAGTATGCGCATGGCAGGCCCAAAATTGGCATGGTACTCCCCTTCGCCATTGAGTGTAAAGCCTGAATTATTTATCGTTTCAACTCCTCCGGGGCTCGGAAAAGGACCAACATTAAAAAACGGTTTTAGCAAATCTACTTTCCCTATAGGGTGCTCGTGCGTGGTGGAATGCACCTTTTGCCATCTCCATTCAGTTATATCATCTCCTAATTGTTCCCGAAGTTCGGCAATAGATTTTTTAAATGCCTCGGTAAAGATTTGTGCGCGTTTTTCGACTTTGCCCGTCGTTTTTACATTATCCCACCATTTTGATTCATTATTGAAAATCAGTTTTGGATAGGTGCGCATCATTAGGTGGGTGGTCAATAACGACTTGAAAATATCTTCACCTGCTTCATCCACCATCGCTTTTCGCAGGGTGTAAAACAAAACCTTGTAATAAATCGTGGGTTCCTGATCTTGCAATCGGTGATTGCCATCCCATTTGAGCAAATAATCTAGCGCCTCTTCCTCTTTATCAGAAAGAGTTTGCCCCGATTCTGCAATAACCTTAGCTATTTCGCGACTGATTGATTCTGCCGTTTTCGAATGTACATCCGTAATGAGAAATTTCATACTGTCTATTGTTGCCGGTTTCATATTTTTGAGCAGCTCCCCTATTCTATTGTATCGTGTATTTGGAGCGTAATAGCCGGCAATTCCCTTCCCGGTATCGGGTTTGTGGTATTGATTTGCCGAGTATAAATAGCCATTTAGTGGATTTTCAGATTGCGGATTTCCCGCAAAGGGATAGTAATTGCTGTAAGGTTCAGTATTCCCGCTAAGGAATATTTTACCGTACTCGCCTTCAGGTCTTTCATAAAGCTTACTCGCCGACCAGATGGCAATATTTCCAGCGGCATCACCATACGCAATATTAAGCCCGGGCGATCCAACCATCTCAACTCCAGTCCGAAAGGAATCCATATTAATGGCTGAATTCATTTGATAAAACCCTTGAACCAGCTTATTCTCAATTGCTGTATAATTCCAGAACATGCTAACCGGCACATTAAAATCTACGGGAAGGAAAGAATTTACAATTGGCCCGTGCACCGTTTTATAAACCGTTACGATCGTATCTTTTTCACCTTTAACGGCGATGGTTTCTTTGATTTTTTCAACAGGTACCGAACCACTTTTAGAAATTGTAGAAGAACTATCAGAGCCTAGAAACTCTTCTTTAAAAAAGTCAGAATCATCATCTTCAAACATTGTTATTCCCCAGGCGTGATTTCGGCTGTGGCCAATAAGCGCAACCGGAATCCCAGCCAGATAATTACCGTAAATAGCAAACCCCGGAAACTCGATGTGCGCTTCGTACCAAACAGATGGCGAAGCGTATTTAATGTGCGTATCATTTGCTAACATAACTTTTCCCGAAAGGGTACGCGACGGCCCAAGAACCCAATTATTACTCCCTTGCAGCATAGGTACAGGTAGTTGGTCTAAAAAAGGAAGCCCTTGTATTGCTGCTACATTGTCATCGAGAGTAAAAGTGGTGTCAGACATAATCGAATCGGGCGTCATCCACAAAGAATCTTTGGGATAAGCCATATCAAAATCTTTTAAATAGGGATAGCCCAGCTTTTGATAAAGCTTTTCAACTAGCGGGTCGGTGCGCAGGGCATAAGCAAACGAATACGCCATATATCCGGCCACAGCATACATATCTTCTATTGTATAAGGCTCTGGTTCAACGCGTAATAATTTGTATTCGATAGGAATTTTGCCGTGAGCTATATAATCGTTTATCCCGGCAATGTATGCGCGGCAAGCTATTTTCACACGATCGGGAAGCTCTTCAAACTTTTCAGCATCGGCCTTGGCTTTTCTGTTGGTTCCTAATGTTCTGAAAAAAGCGTCTGTCTTTTTCATTTCCGGCCCAAAAATCTCAGAGAGTCTCCCGGAGCCCACTCGACGCATAAGTTCCATTTGAAAAAGCCTGTCAGCAGCATGTACATAACCAAAGGCATGATAAGCATCTTTAGCATCATTGGCATAAATATGCGGAATACCATAAGAATCGTAATAAACTTCTACATTCTTCACGAGTTCTGTTAACTTTACGGTACCCCTTAATTTAGGCTGGTGGCTTTCTACATAAGTCCACAATCCCAAAATGAGAACAAGCAACACGCCAAGTGTTATTTTAAAAATGGTACTAATTTTTTTCATCTATTTGTTTCAATCCCCACCGGGAGGTAAAATATCTCACAAGTATATGAAGACTTGAGAAGATGCACCCATCTTTCCTTACATTAAATGATAAATTGAATTAAATTATGCGGACAAAAGCGATAAAATTTAAAAATGCAGACGATTTTGAGTTGAGTGCCAGGCTTGAACTACCCATTGGTGAAAAGCCGCGCCGGTTTGCCATATTCGCACATTGCTTTACTTGTGGTAAAAATGCAAAAGCGGCTACCAATATTTCGCGTGAGCTTACTCAAAATGGATTTGGTGTGCTCCGCTTTGATTTTACTGGTCTGGGCCAGAGCGAAGGCGAATTTGAAGATACCGGTTTTACAACCAACGTAGAAGATATTATTTCGGCCGCAAAATTCTTAGAGGAATTTTATTTCTCCCCCACCCTTTTGGTTGGCCATTCGCTGGGTGGTACAGCTGTTATTCACGCTTCCGCGAAAGTAGAATCGGTAAAAGCAATTTGCACCATTGGAGCGCCAGCCGAGGCCAGTCACGTTTTGCACGTAATCGGTCACAGCCGCGAAGAGATTGAAAAAAACGGAAAAGCCAGCGTTTCAATAGCCGATAGACCTTTTATGATTGGACAAAAATTCTTGAGCGATCTGGAGAAACACAGTTCAGAATCTGTGCTCAATAAATTACGGAAAGCGATACTTATTATGCACAGTCCACAAGATAGTGTGGTAGAGATTGAAAATGCGGCGGCACTATTTAAGGCGGCGCACCATCCCAAAAGTTTTATTTCACTCGATGGAGCAAACCACCTGCTTACAAAACAGGAAGATGCCGAATATGCATCATCTGTACTGGGTGCCTGGGTTAAAAGGTATATTCCCGAAGTGGAAGAGCCGTTTACAACCGAAAACCATACGGCTGTGCAGCTTGGCAGCGATGGTTTCACTACAGAAATTATTGCCGGAGAGCATCGGTTCTTGGCAGATGAACCGAAATCTGTTGGCGGAAATAACCTCGGCCCATCTCCTTACCAGCTCTTAAACGCAGCTCTTGGCGCTTGTACGGCTATGACCATAAAAATGTATGCCGACCGCAAAAAGTGGGATTTAACAAAAGTCACAGTCCATTTAGATCATTCGAGCGAATACGCCAAAGACAGCAGCAATCCGGAAGCGAAAAAAAGTAGAATTGACACATTTAATAGATACCTGGAAGTTGAAGGTGATTTAGACGATGAAAAACGTGCGAGATTGCTTGAAATCGCCAATAAATGTCCGGTGCATCGCACCCTTACGGAATCTGATGTTAAAGTTGAGACGCGTTATTTGGAGTGAGTTTTTGGTGATTGGTGATTGGTTTATAGTTTTTAGTTTTTAGTTTTTAGTTTTTGGCAAATGCCTTAATTATGCTAACAATATCTCTGCAGGTATTTTTAATCCCTTGTATAGTGATTTTATCATACTCAAAGTCAAACCTCTTTTCTTATTGAGTATTTCGCTTACTCTACTTTGGCTGCCAAGATATTGAACCATGTCAGCTTTAGTCAGTACCATTTGCTCCATCCGAAACTTTATCGCATCAATCGGATCAGGAGGTGCAATAGGATAATGTTTCATCTCATAAAATTCAACTAAAGTTACCAATAAATCAAATTCGTCTCCCTCTGGCGTGTCCATTTTAGCTCCCAAAAGTTCCTCAATCCTACTAATCGCAGCATTGTAATCTTGTTCTGTTTTAATTGGCCTTATGTCCATAATCACATTGTTTTAGCATCAATTTTTAGAATATTTATATTTTCCTTTGCTTTATTTGATTATCGTCAATAACTGTGAATTTGTTCTCGACATCCAGTTTGTCAACATCAATAATATCTATTAATAATTTCCCCGGATATTCTGGTTTAAAATCTTGAATTCTCAAGTATATTCCACCTGGAGGTTTATAACCATATTTAAAAACTAATTCACCGTAATCGCTGTCGAAAGTGACAATAATTCTACTTTCATTCATAGCAATTGCCATCACCTTGTTATCTGTTATTCCATTATTTGTATTGCCAATATGTTCAATGTCCCAACCAATATTATTTAAAATTTTAAAACTTGCTATTGGAAAATTTTCGTTTGCCAGAAATTTCATTTGTATCTATTAGGCACTCTTAGATTTCATTAACAGCAATCCATCTTTCATACAATCATATGCGTATGCGTAAACAGCCATTAAATCGTCCAGTGTTAATCTAGGATAATTCTCTAATAATTGTTCTACACTCCAACCTGTTGCTAATCTTTCAAGAATAAATTCAATTGAAATTCTTGTTCCCTTGATAATAGGTTTACCAAGTAATATTTCGGAATCTGTAGTTATATGTTCTTGCCAATTTTTCATTTTCAAAGAATTATTCATCTAATATATTAGTTTTCTGAATTGGAATCAAACAGGTAATTCTATTATGCTCAAAATCAATATTTTAACTTAATACAATTCAAATTTCTTTTTAGTTACAAACTTAATTATGACTGAAATTAGATATAATCGATGAACTGAAAGCTAAGACTCAAAACAAGTATTTATTTCCGCTATAAGCACACCCTTGTTCTCAATTTGGTTTGCTAAATGTAATATCCACCTGCGATTATAGCAAGTCAAAGACAGCGAGGAACGATATTGAGGTTCAATAAATGGTTGGCAACTCAATTAACCAACCACCAAGAATCGAAGATCTTGACCGAGGCCTCACCATTGAGCACCAATCACCAAAAACCAAGCACCAAAAACTCACATTCTATTCGTAAATTCGCATTTCAAAATAATACCTTATGAACTTAGAGAATTACGTATTGGGGAAATGGATTGCCGGCGATGGTGATGGAAAGCAGCTTTACGACGCCACATCTGGCGATGTGGTGGCCGTAGCCAGCAGCAAAGGACTCGATTTTGCCGATATTCTAAAATATGGGCGTGAAGTTGGAAATCCGGTTTTGCGAAAAATGACTTTTCAGGAACGCGGCAGAATGCTAAAAGCTTTGGCGCTTCACCTGATGACTATCAAAGATAAATTTTACGAATTGAGCTATGCTACCGGCGCCACAAAAGCCGATAGCTGGGTAGATATAGAAGGTGGAATAGGCAATCTATTTGCATACAGCAGCCTGCGCCGCCAGTTTCCAGACGAATCGTTTTATGTGGATGGAGAAGCAGTGCCACTTTCAAAAACGGGATCTTTTATTGGTCATCACATTATGGTGCCAAAAGAAGGTGTAGCCATTCACATCAATGCATACAACTTCCCTATTTGGGGAATGCTCGAAAAAATTGCTGTAAACCTGCTTGCCGGAATGCCGGCAGTGGTTAAGCCTGCAACTGTTACCTCTTTTCTAACCGAATTGATGGTTCGCGAAATTGTAAAAAGCGGCATTTTGCCCGAAGGGAGTTTGCAGCTAATTTGCGGATCGGCACACGGGATTTTAGACCACGCCCAATCACAAGATGTTGTAACTTTTACCGGCTCGGCGACCACCGGCAGAATGCTGAAATCTACACCGCAAATATTGCAAGAAGCAGTGCCCTTTAACATGGAAGCAGATTCGCTAAACTCGAGTATTCTTGGTCCCGATGTTGAACCAGGATCACCTGAATTTGATCTTTTTATCAAAGAAGTGCAGCGCGAAATGACTACCAAATGCGGTCAGAAATGTACCGCAATCCGCAGAGTAATTGTGCCAAAAGATATTCTCGAAGATGTGCAAATTGCACTTGCTAACAGATTGGCTAAAACCACAGTGGGCGATCCGCGACTGGAAGGTGTGCGCATGGGTGCCCTTGCGGGAAAAACACAGCTGAAAGAAGTGCGTGAAAAGGTAAACGAATTGCTGAATTCTTCTTCATTAGTGTACGGAGATTTAGAAAACGTAACTGCGGAAGGGAATACCAAAAACGGTGCTTTTATGTCGCCGATTATTTTGCGAAACGACGATCCGTTTAAGAATTTGGGCAGCCACGAAATTGAGGCTTTCGGTCCTGTGAGCACAATTATGCCTTACGATACACTTGATGATGCCATTGCCCTTTCTAAAATGGGCAAAGGATCGCTGGTTTGTTCTATTGCCACCTATAATGACAAAGACGCCAAAGAATTTGTGCTCGGCGCAGCATCGCACCACGGTAGAATTTTGGTTTTAAACCGAGATTGTGCCCGTGAGAGTACCGGTCACGGTTCGCCAATGCCAATGCTCGTGCATGGCGGCCCTGGAAGAGCTGGTGGCGGCGAAGAGATGGGTGGAAAGCGCGGTGTAATGCACTATATGCAACGCACATCTATTCAAGGTTCTCCCACTACCCTTTCAGCTATTACAAATGTGTATCAAAACGGTGGTAAGCAAACCGAAGGCGATATTCATCCGTTTAGAAAATACTTTGAAAACCTGAAGATTGGAGATACAGAAATTACTGCAAAACACACAGTTACAGAAGCTGACATAACAAACTTCGCCAATGTAAGCGGCGATAATTTTTACGCACACGTAGATGGTACATCGCTTGAAGGAACTATTTTTGAGCAACGCGTAGCTCACGGATATTTTGTGCTTTCAAAAGCTGCCGGCTTGTTTGTTAGTCCTAAAAAAGGGCCCGTACTTTTAAACTATGGCATTGAAGAATGTCGATTTACCAAGCCCGTTTATCCGGGAATGACCATTGGCGTTAAGCTTACCGTAAAGCAAAAAATAGAGCAGGAAAAGCGCGATGAAGAAGATATTGCAAAAGGGATTGTGAAATTTTTGGTTGACGTGTATGACGAAACCGGAGAAACGGTTGCCATAGCCACGATTCTTACCATGGTAAAAAAGGAAAATCAGGAAGGTTCATAGTATGGAATTACATTTTGAAGTGCTCCTGCGACCCGAGTCGCTCATCGCACTGGGTACACTTACGCTTTTAGAAATCATTCTGGGAATAGATAATATCTTGTTCATCTCTATTATTTCAGAGCGTTTGCCCGAAGAGCAACGTCCAAAAGCGCGTGTAATAGGACTGGCTCTGGCATTAATTTTCAGAGTTGCACTCCTTTTTATGATTACCTGGCTGGTGCACTTTGAGAATCCGCTGTTTACCCTTTTCGACATCGGTTTTTCTGTCAAAGACCTGATTATGTTCGGGGGTGGAACCTTTCTTTTGGTGAAAACCATTAGCGAAATCCATCACAAGATGGAGGGTGACGAAGATGAAGGTGGACTAAAAAAAGCCAAGGCCCACTCTTTTATGGGTGTAATTGGAATGATTATCCTGATTGATATGGTCTTCTCTTTTGATTCTATACTTACTGCTGTGGGAATGGTCGATGAAATAATTATTATGATAGTTGCTGTAGTCATTGCTATGATTATTATGATGGTGTTTGTCAATAAAATCAGCAAAATCATCAATACCTACCCGAGTATTCAAATGCTGGCTCTTTCGTTTTTGATACTCATCTCCTTTGTTCTTATTTTGGACGGACTGCACAAGCATATTGAGCGGGGTTACGTATATTTCGCCCTGTTCTTCTCCTTATTGGTAGAAATTTTGAACATCAAGAGCACCAGAAAGAAAAAAGTAAAAGCAATAGAAAATGAGTGATTATATAAATGAAGGCAGCGTAAAGCTGGAAGTTGCAAACGGAATTGGAACCATTGAATTTCAGCACCCTGCGAGTAATTCCCTTCCGGGAAAAGTATTGAAAAAGTTGGCGGACACGATTACTGAGGCCGGCGAAAACAGCGAAGTAAAAGTCATTATTTTAAAATCGGCTGGCGATCGTGCGTTTTGTGCGGGAGCGAGTTTTGATGAGCTTATTTCCATAAAAGATGCCGAAAGCGGTAAAACATTTTTCATGGGCTTTGCCAATGTAATTAATGCTCTGCGTAAAGCACCTAAGTTTGTAATAGGTCGTGTACAAGGGAAGGCTGTAGGCGGCGGCGTAGGCTTGGCATCATCAGTTGATTATTGCTTAGCAACTAAATTTGCTTCAGTTAAACTCAGCGAGCTTGCCATTGGCATTGGCCCGTTTGTGGTAGGTCCTGCCGTAGAGCGCAAAGTTGGAAAAGCTGCAATGACCAGCCTTACCATTGATGCTACATCTTGGCAAACAGCGGGCTGGGCGGAATCTAAAGGCATGTATGCCAATACGTTTGAAACCGTTGAAGAGCTTGACGCAGCGGTTCAAAAATTAGCCGAAACACTTGCCAAATCTAATCCTGAAGCTATGAAGGAATTGAAAAAAACCTTTTGGGCTGATGCTGATAATTGGGATGTCTTGCTGGAAGAGCGAGCAGCTTATAGCGGAAAGTTGGTGCTAAGCGATTTTACTAAAAATGCTATTGGTGCTTTTAAAGCGGCTGTTAAGAAGTGAAATCAATTTGCAATAGGCAATGGGCAATTTGCAATGGGCAAATTGGAATTTCGTGGAATTTAATCGTAGTTGCTGACCGCTCCGCGTGGGTATCCACCCCGCGGCATAATAATTAAATTGTATCTTTTTTGACCCCAAGGGCGGCAGTTAAGAAGTGAAATCAATAGGCAATGGGCAATTTGCAATAGGCAAATTGGAATTTCGTGGAATTTAATCGTAGTTGCTGGCCGCTCCGCGTGGGTATCCACCCCGCGGCATAATAATTAAATTGTATCTTTTTTGACCCCAAGGGCGGCAGTTAAGAAGTGAAATCAATAGGCAATTTGCAATGGGCAATTTGCAATAGGCAATAGGCAATAGGCAATTTTCAATAACGATCTTAATTACTACTCAAATCCTTCCAATTAGATTCTAATTTTTATTATACCGTGAGGTAAACTCCCTTTCCTGCATCCGACGAGGCTTTTCGCGGAGAGGAATGCACAAGGGCGGCAATGAGCAATTTGCAATAGGCAATTTGCAATGGGCAAATTGGAATTTCGTGGAATTTAATCGTAGTTGCTGATCGCTCCGCGTGGGTATCCACCCCGCGGCATAATAATTTATAGGGTTACCCATGTAAGTCGCGAAAAACACAATTCATCTCTCATCCTTTGCAGCTTGATGTCACCCTTTCAGGGCTTTGGACTTTTTCTTTCATGATACACAGGGTTTCACGGCGCTTCGCTTGTTGCACCCTGTGCTATTGAATGTCGCCCTTTCAGGGCTGTCAGTCAATAATTTGGAAAAATATAATCACCTCCACGAGCTCTGTCCATTTCATCTAGCGATCTAAAGGGGTAACCCTAATAATTAAAATGGAACTTTCTTGACAGCAGGGTGGATACCACAGCGGAGCTGATAACGATTCAAATTGTTTCGATTACTTACTTCACTTCGTATGAATGTAAGTACACACGTCCCCCCATAAATTCCATGCAGAAAAAATCGACTCTTTCTATATGTTTTCAGATGGTTTTCCAGACCAGTTTGGTGGCGATTTCAACAAAAAGTCCGTGAGTCGTAAATTTCGAGATTTTTTACTTTTTGCAAATCAGCATAAAATGATTGATCAGCAATATTTATTGCAATACGAGTTTCACCATTGGAGAGATCAGGAAGAGCAAGCTGACGATGTGCTTGTTGCAGGAATTCGAATACCAAAAGCAGCTTAGGCTACGGCTATCAAGTCCTTTAACGGTGAGGTACTTCACTGTCAAACACTCACTGACATTCGTTTTATTGGCTGAAAATTGACTCAATAAAGTTTATCTGTGTAATTTGGCTAATTTTCTGCCCTGAATATTTTAACTAATGACTGACAAAGAATCTCAACTTTCAAAAATTCTTTCTGAATTAAACCGTCTTAGTGATCAACAAGAAAAGGTTACGATAGAATTGCATGAACTCCAAGAGGAAGTGTCGCGCCTTCTGTATTCAAAATCTAGCGAAGCCGAAGGCAAACGAATTGTAGAAAAACCAGTTGAAATCGATGAAATAGAAAAGCCAATTTCATCTGTAATTGAGCCCGATAAACCTCAATTTACTGATCAAAAACAAGAAGTCCAAAAACCGGCAAGCCCAGAAATAATGTCACACGAAGATTCAGTGACAAAAAAGCCTCAAAAAAAATCAGATCTGGAAAAATTTATCGGTGAAAATCTGATTAATAAAATTGGGATCATCATCACGGTTATCGGTGTTTCCATTGGAGCAAAATACAGCATTGAGCATGATTTAATTTCGCCGCTTACGCGAATAATTCTCGGCTACCTAGCTGGTGTTACGCTGATTGGAATTGGCATGAAACTCAAGAAAAATTATCACAACTACAGCGCTGTTTTGGTTAGTGGCGCTATGGCGATTATGTACTTCATCACTTTTGCAGCCTTCAACTTTTACGGCTTATTTCCAAAAGGATTGGCCTTTGCGCTTATGCTGGTCTTTACAGGTTTTACCGTTTTTGCTGCGCTCCAATATTCCCAGCAGGTTATCGCCCTAATCGGTTTGGTGGGAGCTTATGGCGTTCCGTTTCTATTAAGCGATGGCACTGGCGATGTGCGTATTTTATTTCTCTACATAGCTATTATCAACATCGGTATTCTTATAATCTCATTTAAAAGATATTGGAAGCCAGTTTATTATACTGCTTTTGTGCTTACCTGGCTCATCTTTCTCGGCTGGTTTACGAACTCTTATGATTCCACAATACATTTTGCTACTGCTTTAATTTTTGACGCATGTTTCTTTGCTACGTTTTATGCCACGTTTATGGCATATAAATTAATCCGTAACGAGAAGTTTACCGGAGAATCTGTTGCCCTTCTGCTGCTCAATTCCTTCATTTTCTATGGTGTTGGTTATGCAATCCTTGACTCTACAACGGCTGAAAGTCAGTTTCTGGGCATTTTTACTGCGCTCAATGCCGTCATCCACTTTGCAGTAAGCATGGTGCTTTACAAAAGACAGCAAGTCGATAAAAATCTATTCTTTCTGGTATCAGGCTTGGTTCTGGTTTTCATTACGCTCACCATTCCTGTGCAACTTGATGGAAACTGGGTAACAATTATCTGGAGTGCCGAGGCTGCTTTGCTTTTTTGGATTGGTCGAACCAAAGCAATACCTGTTTACGAAAAACTAGCTTATCCGTTAATGGTTCTCGCCTTCTTTAGCATTCTGCACGATTGGTCTTTTACGATTGTTGACTACCGTTCTGGTACAGATGCCAACGTAATGCCTATATTCAATATTCGGTTTCTCACGAGTGCTATTTTTCTGGCTTGTTTTGGGTTTATTATTTGGCTAAGCCGAAAAGGAAATTACCAGCCGGCATGGCCTAAGGGAACAAATCTGAATACACTTTTAAGTTATGTTATTCC
>NZ_JAAGVY010000033.1 GCF_010686655.1 Cryomorpha ignava
CCAAAACCGATTTTGGAACAACCATTAACAATATCCCAAATATCAAACGGTTAAATCAATTTCTTGAGGAAGATTAAAAGAATAAATATCATGTTTTAGTGTACTTTTAGATGTGCGAAACTTTAGTTAGTATGAACATCTCTTCTGCAACCCCAGAACCTTCAATATATAAAGAATAGGTTTCTGGCGAGTCACCTTTTATATATACGGAACCATTAACATAGAGGTCATGCTCATCAAAAAAGTCTTCAGTATTTATGCCAACCTTCCCATTGGGTGAGAGAGAAAGAGGAACCTTATTGTTATTTGTATTTTTAAAGCGAAGATTTTTGTTGGAACTGGTTCTCCATGAAAATTCAGGTTGAGTACCGGAATAGCTTAAATTTATTTTGTTCGTACTATTGTAGAAAATACCTGCACTACCTCCTATTGAAAGTGCTTCACCCCCATTACTACCGTCATAAGCTATTCTGGTTTTACCTCGGCCATCTATTGAGAAAAGGTTGCTCTCGGGATAGACGTTCCAATTATATCTTTTAATTCTTAAGGCATATTCCGGATTCGAAATAAAGTAGCCTCCTCCGACGATTCCAACTTGTTCTTCAACAAGGTCTATTCTGAGTGCAACTCCTTTGTCTTCAGACTCAACAATATGGATTGCTGCTTCGGGTTTGTCTTGATTTATACCCATTCCATTACCACCTGTTGTTGTAAAAGTTTGGTTATTCGGCACGAAAACTTTGTCCTGACCAAAAGTAAAGATTGAAATGAATTAAGCAAGAAATAGTAAGAGATTTCATAGTCTATTAAGTTAAGATTGAACCACAAGATACACCGCAAATGTGAATTTGCAAAATTTAACGATCAAAAAATTGTTTATTTCAATCTAAAAACAGTACGACGGGGGGGGGGTAATACATTGGATAACAGGCAAATATGGCCGGAAAAATATTTGAGTTATTTTTGGCAAGCTCACAAACCCTCCACATTCTCTTTCAAATCCTCAAATCGTTTTTCTATTTCATCCATCCACGAGCGATCGTGTAAAATGGGAAATAGCTTTGGCGCAATAGAAGAAATTGGCTTGTAAAGCAGAGATTCCTGCTTCCATTTTGGAGAAATGAGTTTGTCAGTAAGTGGAAATCCATTCAGAATGAAAAATAATCCGCTTACAATCAGCGCAAATTTCAAAGCTCCGAAAAGCAAACCAAAAAGTTTGTTTACCAGCCCGAGGGCTACCATTTTTATAACGCCTTCCAGCACTTTTCCAAAGATAAAGACGACTATGACGATAAGAATAAACACAATTGAAAAGGCAAGCACAAGGCTCATTCGCGGGTCGGTATTAAATTCGGCTTGCAAATATTCACCGGCCATATCGCCAAAAGCCGCTGCTCCATATATTCCAAGCACCAGTGCCATCAGGGTGCAGAGCTCTATGATTAGTCCGCGCTTAAATCCGCGATACATGCCCCAAAGGATGGGTATGGCGATTATTAGATCAAGATACATTAGCTAAGCAGAACTCCTTTTTTCCCAATGATGGGCACATCTGTTAAATTTGATGTTTGAATGCTCTCGGCTACAAAAACGTATTTTTTATCGAATATTTCCTTTCCGATGTAAAAACTTACCCAATACTGATTGCTAATAGCAAAAAGCTCAGGCATAATAGTCTCTATTTTGGCGAAACCCATTGCTGGAATTACTTCTACATAATGCCTTAATTCGCTGGTCTCTACTTTGTCTTTATTCAAAATTCCGTAGCCTTTTGATGACACCAGTACATTTTCGAGCGGCACATTTTTCTTGTTAATCAAATAAATATACCATTCGTCTTCGTTCGTTTCAGCATTCGGCGTGGGTATAGCTGCGAGGGCAATATCTGAGACTCTTAGATTTGGAATATCCTTAATCATCGCATAGATTTTTGGTAAAATTAGGAAATTAGCTCCCAGCCAAACAAATGAGTAAGGTGGAATTGTAATTTTTCTTTTACCTCGTTCATATCCACAGGTCTATTTAATTCTTTTTCCATAGATGTTACTCCTTTATCGTCAATACCGCAGGGAATAATGTGATCAAAATACCCGAGATCTGTATTTACATTAAATGCAAATCCGTGCATAGTAACCCAGCGGCTGCATTTTATACCTAAGGCACATATTTTCCGGGCCAGCTGGGTATCATGCCCGTCAATCCACACACCTGTAAGGCCTTTTACGCGATCGGCCGATATTTCATAATCTCTTAAGGTGAGTATAACGGCTTCTTCGAGATAGCGGAGGTATTTATGAATATCGGTAAAGAATTGATCGAGATCCAGAATAGGATAACCAACAATTTGTCCCGGCCCGTGAAAGGTAATATCGCCACCGCGGTTTATACGATGGTAATCAATTTGTTTTTCTTGCAGTTCGGCTTCCGCCAAAAGCAGATTTTCGGGTTTACCACTTTTGCCGAGTGTATAAACTGGAGGATGCTCGCAGAATAGGAAATGGCTTTGCGGATAGCTTTCCGGAAGGGCATTGGTTCGCAGAACAATTTTTTGAGCAATCGTTTCGCTGAAAAGCACTTCTTGCAGATCCCAGGCATCGTTATATTTAACGATACCCAGATCCTTGAATTTAACCAGTTTTTCGCGGTCGTTCACTTACTTTGCCAATTCGCTTTTTAAGTAGTCAATCACTTCAATTTCAAGTGGATTCACCTGACGTTCCATAGCGAGATAGTACGATATCCAATCGCCGAGGTGAATGAGGTAATAAGCCCTTGCGATCCGCGAATTGCCTTTTGGATTCAGATCAATAACCTTATCAGTATAGCGACCAATTATTTCTTTGCTAAGCTCCATGCGTGTTGCCGTTCCCGGATGATCTTCGGGTGTGTGGATAAACAAAGCCGAAAAATTGTTTGATCCTCCTGCCCAGCCTACCAACTCATTGTGGTTCATCTCCGGTAGCGAATGGTGCCAGCAAAGCATTTTGGCATTTTCATTTATCTGCTGGCGCAACCTTACGGCCAAGCCTTCACTTCGCGTTTCTGAGTAAATAACCGGCGTTGTATTGGCTATTTTATTGGCAATAGCCGCAGCTTCTGTTCGAATAAATCCCGCATCTTTTTTCAATAGATGAGCTGCTTCGTGCAATTCATCAATGAAGTACCCGTCTATTAATCCATAAGCTTGCAGCACAAAAAATTGCTGTACAGAATTGTATCCAAAGCTGGTACGAGGGGGCTGACCTCCCGGAATTTCGATGCAATTATAACTCCGCTCCCAGCAAAGTTGCTTTAGCTTTCCTCCCGCGGTAATGGCCGCAATCTGAGCGCTGTGTTGAATGGCTTCGCCAAGTGCGCTCAAGGTCTCTTCCGTATTTCCGCTGTAGCTTGTTGCCACAAAAAGAGTGCGTTCATTTACCCATTTAGGAATGCGGTAATCATTAACAAGCGTAACCGGAACGGCACATTTATCCCACACAAGTTGCGAGACTATTTTGCCGCCTATACCCGAGCCGCCAAGCCCCACAATTACTACATTATCAACGTCATCTGTTTTGAAATTTTTAATGGCTTTGGTGCCAATTTCAATTGCCTCAATCATATTTTCAGGAAACTGCACAATGTAGTTTTCCATTTCTGCCAGTGCGGTACTTAGTGCCATAGACTTTTAATCTGTATAAAATAACACGCGAAGATATTAAAGATACCCTTATAAACGGATGTAAGTCAATATTAAAAAACGAGAATTTTCTATATGGTGAGCGATAACTTGTCATATTCACGCTTTTTCGTTGTCGGGCCGTGCTGACGACTAAATGTTAGCCCATCATGATAAACGCAGACCCGAAAGGTTTTGGTGGTAAGAGGCGATTAAAGAAGTGATGAGATCGAAACTTTGGGGTCTTTAATTTGGCGGAAGGGGAGTTTGAGACAAGCTATACTGCTACTTTTAGTGTAGAGACCCCAAAGGAGAAAAAAATACAATTCCATACGCACGCCCTTTGCTTGTCGGGTCGGGCTGACAACTAAATATTTACTTATGAGGGCCAAATAAAGGAGAAAAAAACACCTTTTCATACGCACCCCCTTGGTTGTCTAATCTCTATACACATCTTTTGACATCTCATTTACTTGGTAAAATGTAGAGGTGAAGAAATATGATAACGTTAGAATCTCTATCTCAATAAATCCATTTCTACATTAACTCAAATCACTGGTTATCAATGCACGGGTGCGGGAAGGTGTTGATGAACAATTGTTTCTAAGGTCTGAACACCAAAAGACAATATTCGAGTACGATATGTATAGAGATTAGCTTGGTTGTAAGTTCTTGCCCTCGACTTAAAATTAACCATCTAGCAAACGCCTCTAAAAATCATATCTTTGCCAAAATTTTTACAATGAGCAGTGCACCTTTAAGCGAACAGGAAGCGATTAGACGTCAGACTGTAGACGCCATCCGAAAAATGGGAATTGATCCCTATCCACCCGAAGAAGTAGAAGTAACCCATACTTCAAAAGACATAAAAAGCCGATTTACCGAAGGAGAAAAGGAATGGGAAGAGGTAAAGATTGCGGGACGACTCATGTCGAAACGCGTTATGGGAAAGGCTTCATTTGCAGAGATTCAAGATCAATCCGGAAAAATTCAGCTCTACTTTAATCGGGATGAGATTTGTCCGGGCGAAGATAAATCGGTATACAATGACCTGTTTAAGAAACTGATAGATCGCGGCGATTATATTTCGGCCGAAGGGTTTGTGTTTAAAACGCAAGTGGGTGAAACGTCAATCCATGTAAAGTCATTTACCCTTTTGAGCAAATCGCTTAAGCCACTGCCATTTCCCAAAACAGATGACGAAGGAAATGTACACGATGCCTTTACCGATCCCGAGCAGCGATACCGACAGCGGTATGTTGACTTGACGATAAACACAAAGGTGCGCGACACTTTCGTGAAACGCACCAAAGTGATAAATACCATGCGCGATTATTTTAATGAGCGCGGATACCTGGAAGTTGAAACACCGATTTTGCAACCTATCCCTGGCGGAGCGTCGGCAAGGCCATTTGAAACGCATCACAATGCGCTCAATATGCCATTGTATTTGCGAATTGCCAATGAGCTCTATCTCAAAAGGCTGATAGTTGGTGGATTTGAAGGTGTTTATGAATTTGCCAAGAGCTTCAGAAATGAAGGAATGGACAGAACCCACAATCCTGAATTTACAATGATGGAAATTTACGTGGCTTACAAAGACTACGTGTGGATGATGGAATTTACGGAAAGCCTTCTCGAAAAAATCGCGGTAGAAGTAAATGGCAAATCCGAAGCGGTGATTGGCGAGAATACCATCTCATTTAAGACCCCTTTCCGCCGCCTTACAATGATTGATGCGATTAAAGAATATACAGGAGTGGATATCGCCGGAATGGATCAAGCCGACCTGAGAAAAGTATGTAAAGACCTCAACATCCCGATTGAAGATAGCATGGGGAAAGGCAAACTAATCGATGAAATTTTTGGTGAAAAATGTGAAGCCAATCTTATTCAGCCTACTTTCATTACCGATTACCCAATTGAAATGTCGCCACTTTGCAAAAAGCACCGCGACAACCCCGAGCTCACAGAGCGTTTTGAGTTGATAATCAACGGAAAAGAAATTGCCAATGCTTATACAGAATTGAATGACCCGATAGATCAACGCGAGCGTTTTGAAGATCAGCTAAAACTTTCTGAAAAAGGCGACGACGAAGCCATGTTTATCGACAACGATTTCTTGAGAGCGCTTGAGTATGGAATGCCGCCAACATCAGGGCTGGGTATCGGAATAGATAGACTGGTAATGCTTATTACCAACAACACTTCCATTCAGGAAGTGCTTTTGTTTCCACAAATGCGTCCTGAGAAAAAAGTCAAAAACGACACGCCTGAAGATTTCGAAAAAGCCGGAATTCCAAAGGAATGGTCAGCCCACGTTATTGCAGCAGGCTTTACCAGTGTAAAAGATTTGAAAGCCGAAAAAGCGACGGTAGTTCACCAGAAGTTAAACGGTTTTAGAAAAAAGAATAAGCTTGATATTGCTGCGCTTCAGCTTGATGAGGTTAGTGCTTGGCTGGGTTGAGCTCTTGGTTATTTGTTTTTGGTTTTTAGAGATGATGCTTTTTTGTAAGCACGCTCTCAAACGCTCAGTCTACCACGCTTTTTAGCGTGGCGTCTCGCCATGCCTGCGGCTTGGTATACTACAGGTTGTTAACTCTGGCGTCTCGCCAGGCTTGACTTACGGAAATGTGAAATGCAATATCAGGATTTTGAATATCAAGATCTTGATGCGGTTATTCGTCCAATTGAACCTGGCGAGACGCCAGACGAAAAGACCCCAAGCTCAAAAGCTTGGCGACTGCGATATGGTGACGTCGGTCGAAGAGTCCCAAGTCAAAAATCTTGGCGATTGGCCTTTTGGTTACTGAGAACCAAAAACCAAGAACCAAAAACCCCCTCAAGATTCCAACCTTAGCACCATATCTCTCGAAATCCGATAATTATCATACAGCGAAAAACTAACCAAAAAAATGCCAAAGGTGGCAAATAAAAGCAACCATTTTTCGGTATGCATGCTGTGGTAAAAAACTGCAAGGTCGCTTATTGCGAGCATGTTAAAAAGAAGCAAGTTCTTATTTCTGATTGTACGTAGTTGTTCAAGGGGGAGTTTTTTGAGGTCATCCACGTTCATATATTCTTCTGTTAAATAGCAGAGTTTTTACGCGTAGATGGCTTTATAGTTACAAGATCCAGATTGTTTACTGAGTGTAATTAATCCGCACCGAATCTATTCTGGTGCCTGTAGTAATATCTGTCAAGCCTTCAATTCCCTCGGTAAGGGCGCCAAAAATGGTATAGCGTCCGTTAAGGTGCGGAGTGGGAATATGGGTAAAGAAAAACTGACAACTTTCGGTATCTTTTCCGGCCGAGGCAATACCAGCTACGCCTGTGCCGTATTTGAGTGGCGAAAATTCTGACCTGATGGTATAATCGGTGCTTCCATATCCATCGCCTCGCGGGCCGCCACCCTGGCTTACAAATACGGGAACAATCCTGTGAAAATAAGTTCCGTCGTAAATTCCTTTTTCGGCAAGAGCGACAAAATTTGATACCGTGCCCGGGGCATCTTCTATTAATAATTTCATCGTTAAGGGTCTGCCGCCAATATAAATATCTGCGGAAGCTTCGGTAGAGATTTTGGCAACCAAATCCCAATCAACATTATGTGTAAAAGGAATTGATTCCGGCATATATATTTCACCTTTCATTTTGGCAATAACCTTTTGCAATCCGTTTCGGGTTTCGGCGTCGCCTTCTGTTTGAAAATTTGCCAGAGAAGTCTCAAATGCTCCGATCGAAATTTTTTCAGGATCGTAGAATTCAGGTTCCAAAAAAGCATTGGCATAAAGATAGGTTTGTGCCAGAAGACCTTTTTCCAAGGCGGTTTTTGCCTCGCTGTAAAAAAACGGTTTCCAGTTTTCAAATTTTTCAGCTCCTATAATTAAACCTTCGGCAGCAGCCGTACCCAATGGAGAATCTAGCGAACTGTATTGTTGTAAAGTGTCTATAGCAAAACGAATGTGCCCTAGATTTTTAAAGAATACAGCCTTTTCTACATCGTTTTTAAACCGCACACGATTCCAGAGTTCCAGTCCTTTTTCCCTGAGCGAATCATTGGCTAAGAATGCGGTAATAATTGAGGCTCTCACTTCGGGAACCGGAGAAGTAATGGCAATTTGATCTAATTTTTTTAAATATGCGCTGTCCCATTTGCCCGAAAGGCGATTGGCAGCATTCATTGCTACCCACGCCGAACCATCTTCGAGTGCACTTGCAATAAGTTCTTGAAAATGGAGCGAATTTCCATCGGCTACAGCCAAAATAGCGGAAGCTCTGGGTCGTGGATCAATGTCTTTTCCGGCGATTTGAATAAGCACCTCATCCACATTATTTATATGCCGCATAGCCATTACTGCTGTTGCCCGCAATTCAGGATTAGGATCTTCGAGAGCAATTTTTTCAATCTCTTCCCTGTAATCTGAAAGATCAAAATCTTTCTGTCGGCTAAGTGTGTTTAAGGCGGCGAGTCTAGTATCTGTCTCGCGCGATTTTAGGTGAGCAACCACCACTTTTAAATGCTCTCCTTTGAGGAGGTTGCGCAAAGTAGCCTGATAAATCCCCCACATTTTTCCCGATTCTTCCAGTGCAGTAGAGGGCTCGTGGAAAATAAGGTACTCAAGTGCATTGGCATTCGCCGACTTGCCAATCGCCTCAAGAAGTTCGGCTTTAATTTCGGGAATAGTTGCTTTCTTAAAGGCCTTTTCGAGTGCCGGAAGTGATGTGGTGTCGCGATACTGCCCTACTGCAAAAGCAGCAAACATGCGCACATAAGGTACCGGATCGCGCATTAGTTTGTATAAACTTTCTAAAGCAAGGGTATCTTGCACAGATCCCATTGTACGCGCATAAGCCATTCGATAGGCGGCTGTTTCGCTTTCGGCAAATGGAGCAAGAAGGGCGTATTTCCGCATATCAGCCGCGTCGTATATCAGCCTGAGCTCAGAATCTGTAAAGGCATTTTTGCCCGAATCATCTCTGTTTTTAGAATCTGAACAGCTGAAAACGATGATAATCAACAGTATGATGGAACTGAACCGGAATATGGGCATGATCTAAGCTTATAATTTGACCCCGAATCTAATAACATTTCTATCTTTAGCGGATTAAAATTTAGCCTAATGGCATCAGATAAACGTATAGGAGTAATTGGTGGAGGTTCTTGGGCTACGGCTTTGGCAAAAATTGTTTCTGACAGGAACGATACATTTAGCTGGTGGATGCGCAACCCCGAATCAGTAGAACACATTAAAAAGTATTACCACAATCCCAAGTATTTGCGGGCTGTAGAGTTTGATGTGGACAGAATTAATATCACTTCAAACGTTCAGGAAGTGGTAGAAAATTCTGATGTGCTTATCGTAGCCGTTCCATCTGCTTTTGTGCACGCATCGCTAAAAGACGTACCCAAAGAACTTTTTGAAGGGAAAATAATTTTCTCTGCGATTAAAGGGATAATTCCCGAAATTCAGTCTATTCCGGCGCGTTATTTCTTTAAAACCTTTGGCGTTCCATACGATAATATTGGAATAATTTGCGGCCCCTGTCACGCCGAAGAGGTAGCAATGGAGCGACTCTCGTACCTTACATGTGCAAGCATGAATGAAGAGAATGCGAAGCTTATGGCAGAAATGCTCTCTACGCGCTACGTTAAAACTTCAACAAGCGACGATCTTTTTGGGGCTGAAATAGCTGCGATTTTAAAGAATATTTATGCCATTGCAGCCGGAGTTTGTGGCGGCCTTGGCTATGGCGATAATTTTCAAGCCGTTCTGCTTTCTGCGGCTATTATTGAAATGGAGCGTTTTCTTGACAAGCTAAACCCTTTTCACCGCGATGTGAAAGAACCGGCTTATCTGGGCGATTTGCTCGTAACGTCGTATTCAAAATTTTCAAGAAACAGGACTTTTGGCTACATGCTTGGTAAAGGATATTCTGCGAAAGCTGCCCAGCTAGAAATGGATATGATTGCCGAGGGATACTATGCCACGAAAAGTGTCTATGAAATGAACCACAAATTTGATGTGGATATGCCAATTGCAGATGCGGTTTACAATATAATTTACGAGCGTATTTCGCCGGTCATTGAAATTCGAATTTTGGCCGATACGCTGGGGTAGATAAGTGCAGAATGCACGCAGTTGAGTTATCACAGAGAGATAAGTAGAGATTCAAAAGCGCTGAACTACGTTGATTTTTTCATCTTCAATTTTTCAAAATGGTTTTTATGGCTACTTTTAAAGCCAATCAGAGAAAATTTAAACTGCCCTTTATGAAACAGAATTTAGATAGCAAGGATATTGAAGTCCTGCGAGCACGCGGAATTTCAGAGAAAAATTTTGAGGAATATTACGGGATTTTAAAGTCGGGCTATCCCTTCATTTCGCTGTCGGCCAACTGTGCTGCCGATAAAGAGATAAAGCGGTACAGTGAAAGTGAGAGCCGCGAGTTGCGAAATTTGTATAAAAACGAAGATCACCTCAAAGTATTGAAATTTGTGCCCGCCAGTGGTGCCGCCAGTCGAATGTTTAAAGATTTGTTTACAGCACTCGAAACCGGGAAATATGCCGAAAATGTAAATCAATTTTTTTCAACTTTAAAGGATTACGCTTTCGCGGAAGAATTACTTAAAAGAGCCGGATTAGAACAAAAAGAAACATTCTCACCTGAAGAGAAAAAGAAGGTTTTAGAAACGATGCTTTTGCCGAAAGGCATGGATTATGGCGCTTTACCGAAAGGGATAATCAAGTTTCACAAATACTGCGATGGGCATGTACGAACCGCCTTTGAAGAGCATTTTCACGAGGCGGCCATGTACGCTCAAAAAAACAATACATGCCATTTGCATTTTACGGTGCCGGTAGATAATGTTGAGCTTGTTAATGCTCACTTACAAAGCCTGAATAAATGCCTAAGCAGAGAGTTTAATGCCACATTTAATGTTGAAACGAGCATACAAAAAGCAAATACAGATACGCCGGCTATTTATGAAGATAGTGGCGAGTGGGTGCGCATTAATGAAACCGAATTTTTATTAAGACCAGCAGGTCATGGCGCCCTTCTTGAGAACTTAAATGATCTTGACGGGGATATAATCTTTGTAAAAAACATTGATAATGTAGTACCCGACAGATTGAAACCTATTACAGTTGAGTACAAGGAATTGCTTGCAGGAATGCTCTTAAAAGCACAGAAAGCTGTTTTTAAATTCCTGAATGCAATTGATAAAGATGACTTTGATAAGAATGAATGTAGTGCATTCGTTTCAGAATGGTTTAACTATGACATTTCAAAACTAAGCCTTTTAGAGATTAAAACATTGCTCAACAGACCTATACGCGTTTGCGGGATGGTTAAGAATGAAGGTGAACCCGGTGGCGGGCCTTTTATTGTAAATGATGGAGATGGCATATCATCGCTGCAAATCGTAGAAGGAGCACAAATTGATTCGAACGATTCAACACAGGCCAATATTGCCAAAACGGCTACCCATTTTAATCCGGTCGATTTGGTAGTTGGAATAAAAGATTACCGTGGAGAGAAGTTTAATTTACTGGATTTCAGAAACAACAATACCGGCATGGTGGTTAACAAAAACTATCAGGGTAGAAATATTCGCGCACTTGAGTTGCCTGGTCTTTGGAATGGCTCAATGCACTTTTGGAATACCATTTTTGTTGAGGTTCCAATCGAGACTTTCAATCCGGTAAAAACGGTATTTGATTTGACACGAGATACGCATAGGGGCTAAAGGATTGATAGCGGATTTAATAGCAGCTAATTGAAAGTTTGTTCTTGCATAGGTAGTGAAAATAGCTGCCACTAATGTGGTTTGCGGCGTACAGAAGTTATGGCATCCATCTCCCACTTAGATAAAGGCCGCAATTACCCTGAACCGTAACAGAAACGTGATTCTTTCGTTTAAGGAAAGTCAATAACTCCCTATGAAGTATATTACCTCCATATTCGTTCTCCTTATTTTTTCTTCAGCTTGCTCTACAAACGATAATGATCTGCCCGAAAAGGCAGGTAAAAACCAAGAACCAGAATTTGTTTTAGTAGATTTAAGTGAAGGGGGCGGATTACCACTTGTATTAAAGCTTGACCCTGGATCTTCAATTGAAATGGATGCGCGATGGAATTCGGCATTTGGCAGAATGGAGCTTTCTAACGCGCACGGTGTGAGTATTTTTGTATTTGAAGATACACTTTCTTGTGCGTCAAAAAAAGAGGAGATAGAAGGTGGGATTTTTGATATTTCATATATCATTGAGACGGATACTTTAATCTTTTACAAATCTACACTGCCCGATGGATCAACTCCTTACTGGCACTTTTTTGCATCGTTTCCAATTGGGAATTCGCATTACGTTTTCGAAAACAATCCGCTGGTAGAGTGCACTGAGCATCAAATTAAAGCGATGACTGCCCTTGTGGGAAAGATTGGCGGATTAAAAAAGGAAGCACAATAAGATTGGACGGCATAAAAGAATTTGTATTTTTGAGTGCCAAATATGTAGTGTTATCGATATTTATATGAAAAAATTCTCCAAGCTTATATTCCTTTTTGCAGCCGTTTTCATTTTTGAAAGTGCCCATGCACAGACTTTAGTTTTGGACGGTATCTATCAGGGAAAAGACCTTTATATCAAAAACCCATTTTCTGGAAGTGGGGTTGGTTTTTGTGTCTTTGAAGTTTATGTAAATGGCGATTTAACCCGCGACGAGATCAATAGCAGCGCATTTGCGATAGATTTTAATATTCTCAATATTAAAGTCGGCGATCCAATCGAGGTTATTTTAAAGCATAAAAGAGGCTGCACCCCACTTATTCTCAACCCCGAATCTATTAAGCCGCACAGTACTTTTGAAGCTTCTGAAATCAAAGTAAGCAACAATATTCTAAGCTGGACAACGACCAAAGAAAGTGGATCGTTGCCATATATCGTTGAGCAGTTTAGATGGAATAAGTGGGTAAAGGTTGGTGAAGTTGAAGGAGTAGGAACTGCAGAAAGCCATTCTTATAAATTTCAATTATCGCCTTACAGTGGAGAGAATAAAGCACGGGTAAAACAAATTGATTATTCTAATGAGCCGCGCTATTCTGAGGCTGTAACTTATGATCCCAAGGTTTCGAAAGTAACTTTTACGCCTACTAAAGTTGATGATACGATCAATTTTTCGGCCAATACGAGTTATGAAATATTCGATCTTTATGGGGTTTTGGTAAAAACCGGATACGGCAGGTCTGTAGATGTTTCTAATCTCAATAAAGGAGAGTACTATTTAAATTACGACAGCTCTTTTGGTGAAACCTTTCGTAAAAAGTAATTATTTCCAGATTTAAAATCCCTCCAGTATATCCCAAATTTCCTTGCCATTGGTGAGATGAAAAGCGGTAATTCCAAGTGAATTTGCTGTAGCAACGTGTACATCCGTATCATCAATAAAGCATGTTTCTGCCGGTTGGAGGTTGTATTTATCCATCATTTTCATGAAAATATCAGCATTGGGTTTGCGCATATTTAGCTCATGGCTATAGCCAATGCCTTCAAATAGTAAAAGAAAGTTGTTCCAACCTATGGCTTTGTCTATAATCTTTTCAAAAGCTTTTAAGTGAATAATATTGGTATTACTCAGCAGGAATAACCGGTAGCTTTTCGAAAGCTTCTTCAAATATTCAAAACGTTGGTTCGGAAAATCACCGAGTAGCGCACACCAGGCATCCATTATTTCTTGTGGTGATGCATCTTTAAATTCCTTGTTTATTTCGGATACGAAAACAGTTTCGGAAATAAAACCTTTTTCAAATTCTTGAAAAAAACCGGCCTGTACTTCTTTCGAAAATGCCTGTTCAGGATCTGCCATACCCAATGCCCTGAATGCTTCTACGGTTTTGTCATAATCGATATTGAGCAGTACCCCGCCCAGGTCGAATATGATGTTTTTAATCTTTTCTTGTGCTTTTTCCATTTTATTTCCACCTAGACTTTGCAAACAGCTAATAATCGCCTAATTTCGCAAAATAATTGGGGGATTAGCTCAGTTGGCTAGAGCGCTTCGCTGGCAGTGAAGAGGCCACCGGTTCGAATCCGGTATTCTCCACAAAACAAAACCCCGTCTGATTTCAGACGGGGCTTATCATTTTTATGAATATCTCTTAGTACTCTGGCTTTGTAGGTATGTAAATATCATCTCCTACTTGGTTAAACCCGGCACCGAGTATAGAGACATCAAATATATTAATGACTCCATCACAATTTAGATCTGCAAGGAAATTAAAGCCCGGCGAGCCTGCCGTCTTGCCAAAAGATGCGCTAAATATAGAGAGGTCGAGAACGTTAATTACATTGTTATTATTGATATCTCCCAATATAACCGGGCCGATGCTGATAAAATTGTTGCCGGCACTAAAGGAAACATCTTCTGTGAGAACCGCAAGAGCACCCTGTACTTTTGCTAAAATATTATAAGGGCCGGGGAGTAATTCCGGGCCGCTTATTGTAAATGTTCCATCTGGATTTAGGGTTGTGGTAATCTCACTTAAAGACCCCAATGAAAGGTCTAGCATCGAAATTTGTATTTCGCGTGCTGTGCAGTTATTGCTCCAGCCGGAGACTGTACCATTAAGGGTTATGGTTTCGGATGGGATATTTTCTATGCAAATATTGAATGTGCCTGTTAGAAAATTAGTTAATGAGTGAATTCTTAAATAATATGTGGTAAATGGGGTTACC
Organism: Cryomorpha ignava; assembly: GCF_010686655.1. GTDB lineage: Bacteria > Bacteroidota > Bacteroidia > Flavobacteriales_D > Cryomorphaceae > Cryomorpha > Cryomorpha ignava. The sequence goes on from NZ_JAAGVY010000033.1 coordinate 14,398, forward strand.
GTCATTAGATAAGGTTCATCCAAGAGACTAAGACAAAAAAGAGGTGTTGATGAACAACTTTCCGCAAAGGCACTTATTATCAAATCAGCGGCAGTGATACTAATTAAATTTATGATTACTTCGCTATTGCTGCCGGAGTTGAATTTGTAATACACATCAGGAGATGTTTCTTCGCAACCATCAGTGTCTGAAGCAGAAGCACTATAAGTGGTTCCTTGAACTTGATTGGCAGGACACGTCCATGAATAATTTACAGGAAGCATTATGGCATCAGTACAGTCGTCATTAGGCGGCGGACATAGCGATGAAGTAACGGAAATGCTAAATGTTCCGTCAGACCCGCTATAACCGTCAACTTGCACGAGATAAGCATCTCCCGGAGAATAAGAACCGCAGGGGAGGGTAATTTTTGACATAAGTCCATCACCTCCATCTTCATCACAAGCAATGACATTGCCTCCGCAGGCATCCATAACTTGTAGTTGGGAATCTGTTAAAGTACCGGCGAATGTTTGGATGGTTAAAATACCGGAAGAGGGTGCAGTAAAGTAAAACCACACATCATTAGTTGAAGCATTTTCACCACCATATCCGCAATCGATCAAAATGTCAGGACTGCTAGTAGCATTGAAGTTAGTAGCTTCTTGAGGGGGGGCGTTTATTAAAAGCTCAGATGCATCGTTACACTCGTCGTTAACCGGAGTTGCACAATCTTCTGTTGTAACAGAAATGGAGAACTCTCCTCTTGCACTCCCATACCCATCTACCTGAATATAATAAAGTGAAAAAGGAGTATAATTTTCACAAGGGATTTCAATTCTGGACATCAAGCCCTCCCCACCATCATCATTGCAGAACAGCACATCACCGCCACATGCATCTAAAATGCGCAATTCCGAATCGTCCAATCCATCAAAACTCTCATCATTAAACGTTTCGATAATTATCTTTCCCGAAAGTGGAGAAGTAAATTTATACCAAACATCAGCATCACTAATTCCATCACCGCAAGAGCCAAGAGGAATGGTACTTGGCGTAGCTCCATTATTATATCCACTAAGGACTTCTCCATTTACCGTAATGGGATACGCATCCACGCACTCATCGTTTGGACGGGAAGGGCAATTAAAATGGATGGTAAAGTTCCCACCACCGCCGCTATTATTAGCGTCATAAGTCTGAACATAAATATATTGATCATCTGTAGAAACGAAAGTTCTGGACTCCATGGTTCCATTTCCGGATGTGAAGTTATTGCAATATAATTGAGTCAATGTGCCATCGCACGTCCCCGTGTACACAACTAGAATAGGATCGTAATCGGCATCCCCATCCACTTCGATGTAATAAGCTGAAAGAGCAAAGGCGGGAAATTTATAGAATACATCATTATGAGACCCAACCGTACACGTAGGTGTAGTGCTACTGACAGTAGCGCCGTAAGTAGTTCCATCCATTGGAATTCCACAATCTAAAAGCATAGCGGCACATGGATTATTGTTCGTAGGTGCTGGGGTATACTCAAGACTCCAATCAAATCCTGAAGTAGACCAACGATCATCCCATTGGATATAATACGTAGTTCCGCCCGTTACTGCAACGTTTTCTATTTTACTAGCGCGTCCAAAAAGATCAAAGAAACTATAGTTGCAAGCATCGTCATTACTCGCCACGCAGCTAATAGGTCCAAAACTGGTAAGCCCTGTAATTGGGCTGACAAAACAGAATCCTTTAAGTAAAGAGAGCCGCGTATTCGCACCACCCGAGCAAGAGCTAATAGTAATGGTTCCATTGGCAGGAGGGGTGTATTTATACCAATCGGCATTGGTAGCGTTTCCTGCAATAGGAAAAGAGCAATAATTAACGGCATTACCTCCAGTTGAGGGACCATTCGCTGTATAACTACCGGGTTGAACTGCTACGGCGGTGCAAGCTGTGTTTCCTTGCGCAAATAAAGAGGTTGAATAAACAGCAATAGCTATAAATATGAAGCTTAAAGAAATGAATTGGTAAGGAATAAAAGCCCTGCGGCATATTCCTGTTTTTGATACGATTAATTTCATGGTTGGATTGGTTTTAGCACCGAAATCACACGAGTAATAAAAGTGGAGAATGCGGGTTTTAGTTGGTTGAATTAATTGGTTTGCGGATTCAGTGTTTCAGCTGAAACTATGCCAAATCTAAAGCTAATTTCGATGAGATCCTTAAAAATATTGATAAATCAATAAATAAACACGATAAACTATATTTTTCTAATTTTCATTTCTTATTACCTGAAAAAAGTTGTTTGATTTGGGATTAGCTCAGTTGGCTAGAGCGTCCCGCTTTTTGGCGGGAAGGCCACCGGTACGAATCCGGTATTCTCCACAAAACAAAACCCCGTCTGATTTCAGACGGGGCTTATCATTTTTATGAATATCTCTTAGTACTCTGGCTTTGTAGGTATGTAAATATCATCTCCTACTTGGTTAAACCCGGCACCGAGTATAGAGACATCAAAAATATTAGCTACCCCATCGCAATTAAAATCGGCGAGGAAGTTGTGCCCTGATGACCCGGCCGTTGTAGCAAATGATGCACTAAATATAGATAGGTCCAGAATATTAATGCCGTTACTGTTATTGAGATCACCGAGTACCACCGGTCCTGTACTGAGTGAATTTGCTCCCCCATTTAGCACAACGTCTTCAGAAAGAACTGTAAGAGCTCCTTGCACTTTCACGAGTATATGATAAGTACCGGCATAAATATCTATACCGTTTACTACAAAAGTTCCAGATGTAGTAAGGGGTGTAATGAATATAGATGTGATAAGTGTTGTTGGATTATACAAACTCACCTTAACATTTCGTGATGTACAATTTGAATTCCAACCTGAAATACTGCCATTGATAGTTGCAATTTCCGGAGAAACTGTTTCTATACAAATATTGAATGTGCCTGTTAGACTGCTTAGATATGAGTGAACCCTCACATAATAAGTTGTAAATGGTGTAACTGAAATTAGATTTGACGGCGTAGAGCTGCATAAAATCGCTTCAGAGCCACAACTTGCCTCAAATACACTCAATTCCAATTCGGTGGCAGGCATATAATCTAATAGGGTTACCCCTTTAGATCGCTAGATGAAATGGACAGAGCTCGTGGGAGTGATTATATTTTTCCAAATTATTGACTGACAGCCCTGAAAGGGTGACATTCAATAGCACAGGGTGCAACAAGCGAAGCGACGTGAAACCCTGTGTATTAGGAAAGAAACAGTCCAAAGCCTGAAAGGGTGACATCAAGCTGCAAAGTATGAGAGATGAATTGTATTTTTCGCGACTTACATGGGTAACCCTATAATCTAAATTGATAATTACCTCATTATTATTACCTGAGTAGAAAATGTAATACACATCTGGTGAGTCAGATTCGCAGGCATCAGGGTATGAAGGAGTAGCCCCATAGGTAGTACCTTCAACCTGATTGGCAGGGCATTCTCCCGGATTATTCACTGTAAGCGTAATGGCATCTGAACAATCGTCGTTCTCTGGAATTGGACAGTGAAGCGTAAGGGAATAATTACTTAGCCCAAGGGGATTATAATCATAAGTCTGAATTAAAATTTCCTGTTCTGTAGGAACTAAAATATATATAGTTTCATCAATACCTGAGGTTGCACCGTTATCAGCACAGCCAATTTCAGTAAGAGGACCGCTACACAAACCAGTATAGGCTGCAATAACACCGTTGTATCCTACCCCACCAACTGTTACCAGATAGGCGGTATTGGCAAATGCCGTAAATTTAAAAAACACGTCATTTTCAGAACCTGAAGTACAAGAGGGGTTGCCAAGGCCGCTGTTTGAGGCGCCTGCGCTACTTCCCGAATAGCTTTCACCGCAAAATAATTCTATGGCATCGCAAGGGTCGTCATTGGGAAAGTTGGAACAAGACACATCAATTTGGAAGCTTCCGCCTACACCGCCAAAAGCATAAAATGTTTGTATTAAAACTGTCTGATCAAAAGAAACCGAAAAATCTATCGTATGGTCGATGCCTAAAAGACCGTATGCACAATCTAATTCTGTAACTGTTCCATCACAAGAGCGGGTATATGCTGCAAGCACTCCATTATAATTCACGCCAGAAATAGTTACGGAATAATCTACCCCGGCGATTGCGTCTATTTTATAAAACACATCTTTTGCAATTCCGATTGAGCAGCTCGGAGCACCGATTAAGCTATTTGTAGCACCCACAGTAGAGCCTGAAACTGATTGACCACAAGCTAAAAGTCTGGCATCACAAGGATCGTCGTTGGGTACACTACAATCTAATGAGATAGTGAAATCTCCGTTTAAAGCCAGGTCAAATGTTCGTATATAAATTAACATGGCGGAATTTGGCGTAAAAACTATTGTTTCTGTGCCGTATGTTATGTCCTCACTACAAGCTAATTCAGTCATGATGCCTGAGCATGATCCTTTGTAAAGCGCTAGCACCCCATTATAATTAGATCCGCTAACCTCTATGGTGTATGTATTTCCTGCAATGGCAGAGAATTTATAGAATACATCATTTTGTGATCCAAATGGGCTGCATGATGGTATACCTAAACTACTGGCTGTTGCACCTACAGTAGTTCCAGGCAGATCGGCGCCGCACCCAATGGAGATGGCATTACAAATGGCGTCATTTGTAGGTGAAAGAAAAGCATTGTTCGTATTACGAACATTGGAAAAAAAATAGTTGGAACTATTTGCACTTGTAACATCTCTTTTCTCGGTTAGTGCAGGTTTAAGCGAAGAAACAAATAATGATAATTCTGAATTTTCTATACGGACATTCCAAGATATTGATATTGCTGTAAAATAGAAAAGATTAAAAGCGAAGGCAAAAATTACCGTTAAGATAAATTTGGTCATGGGTTGAGATTTAATTGGTTAGAGAATGAATTGGGATAAGGGAGATTAAAAGCTGTGGTTGTAGACCAGTCTTATAGTTGAAAAGAAATGGGTTAAACTTTAAGCTTAATCGAGTTAGGTTTAGGAAAAGTAATGTGCAATACCGGGAAGCCAAAGCAATCGAAAACCTTGTTTTGCCACTAAAGTAGAACTGAGAATGTTGGTTAGCATACTGATGAAAATTAAGTTATCACCTCTTTAAAATATCCTCTTTAAACGGAACCAGAAATAATCTTGGTAATTGGTTTTGAGAGGCTTAACAAATATAACCAAAAACAGGATAATTATTTTATCTATCACCACGGAAATGAAAAAATTACCGACGAATAGCGAGTTCTTCAAGTAGAGAATCTGATTTATCGAATAATTGGTAAAGTAAATTATTGAAGAAAAAATCCCTGCCAGAATACTGACAGGGATTTGAATAATTAAGAAGGAAAGAATCCCAATAACCTTACGGCAAAGGAAGAATATCACCGGTCTGATTAAATCCGGCACCGAGAATAGAGACGTCAAAAATATTAATGACACCGTCGCAGTTCAGATCGGCGAGGAAATTGTACCCTGGAGATCCTGCCGTTGTGAGAAATGAGGCACTAAACACGGAGAGGTCAAGCACGTTAATCACATTATTGTTATTGATATCACCCAGAACTACGGGGCCCGTGGTTAACGAATTTGACCCGGCACTGAGCACAACATCTTGCGATAGAACCGCAAGAGCTCCCTGTACTTTCACCAATACATCATAAGTGCCTGCTGGAATATCGATGCTGTTTATTACAAACGTGCCAGAAGTGCTTAGGGTTGTTGTAGCGGTATAGATCGCAAATGTTGTCGTATTAGACATACTCACAACGACGCTTCGCGTCGCACAATTTGAATTCCATCCTGAAATAGTTCCATTTATTGTTGCAATTTCAGGCGCCACTTTTTCTATACAAATATTAAATGTACCGGTCCAACTTGCAAGAAGTGAGTGAACCCTTACATAATAGGTGGTAAAAGGTGTCACAGAAATTTGAGGTGACTGATTGTTACTTGCGTTACAGTAAAATGCCGTAGCGCCGCAGCTTGCCTCAAATACGCTCAATACCAAATCCGTTGCAGAAATATTATTTAAATTAATAATTACCTCACTATTATTACCAGAGTTGAATGTGTAATACACATCTGGCGAATCAGGCTCACAAGCATCCGGGCTTGAAGAAGTTGCTCCATAAGTGGTTCCTTCAACCTGATTAGCAGGACACGACCCTGGATTATTTACAGAAAGTGTAATGGCATCTTCACAGTTGTCATTGTCTGGTATAGGACAGTTAAGCGTAATTGTAAAATCGCTTTGACCATTGGTAGCATAATCATAAGTCTGAATTATAATTACCTGTTCAGTTGGAACTAAAATATCTACAGTTTCTGCAATTCCACTACTGAAACCAGAGTCAGAGCAGTCTAATTCTGTAAGTACCCCACCACAACTTCCAGAGTAGGCTGCAAGCACACCATCGTACGTATCGCCATTTACTGTAACTGAATATGGAACGTTGGCAAGAGCTGTGAATTGGAAGAATACATCTTTTTGAGAACCAGCGGCACACGATGGGCTGCCAATACTACTCGGCGTAGCACCTGCACTACTTCCCGAGAAACTTTCGCCACATGATAGCGTACGTGCCTCACAAGGTTCGTCGTACGGCACATTGGCACATGATACAATTAGAACAAACTCACCACCAGAGCTGAACCAATCGTATGTCTGGATATAAACAGTTTGATTAAAACCTACTGAGAAGTTAATGGTTTCTATTAGGTTAGTGCCAATACCTGAGTCAGAACAGTCTAATTCAGTCAATGTTCCTGAACAGTTGCCAGTGTAAGCCGCTAGCACACCATCATAATTAATGCCATTAATAGTTACAGTATAGTCAACACCTGCTATGGCTTCTATTTTATAAAATACATCATTTTGAGAACCCGATCCACAGCTTGGTATACCAACTGCACTTTGTGTAGCACCCGTAGTAGATCCGCTTACAGTTTCCCCACAACTAACAAGCTGTGCATCACATGGGTCGTCATTTGCAAATTCACAATCAAGCGTAATGTTAAATTCTCCGGCATTCGACGACCAGTCATAGGTTTGAATGAAGATCGGCGTGTTTTCAGCGGCAGTAAACGTAATAGTTTCTGCTACGCCCGAAGTAAAACCATTATCTGCACATGCTAATTCTGTAAGGGTTGAACCGCATGTTGCACCGCTATAAATAGCCAGAACACCATCGTAGTTATCTCCATTTACAGTTATTGTATAGGTGTTTCCTTCGATCGCATTAAGCCTATAAAAAACATCATTATCCGTACCTCCGGCACATGAGGGTTCTCCTAAACTACTGGGTGTAGCCTCAACAGTTGTTCCCGACAAATTATCGCCACAATTAATAGTTACAGCACTACAAATGGCATCATTGGCAGGTGGCGCTACATCTTCGGAAATAGCAAAATTCTGATTAGAAATATCAAAAAAGATATTTCCAACTGCTCTCACTTTAATTCGAGCCTGAGTAGTTGGTAAATTGGGAACAACAATAGTTTGTAACCCATCATTTGCTGTGTTTGCAATGAGCAACGTCGGATAGGTGTAGCCCCCATCAGTAGAGAGGTAGATGTTTACTGTGCTACAGCTTACCGGTGCTGCTGTGGTATTAGCCACATTCCAGCTTATAGTTTCGTTTGCTCCAACAATCCAGGTTACTGCCGTATTAGGTGAGTTAACCACAAAAGGGCCAGAATTACCGGCAACATCAAACGCTATCTGGGCATCATTTACTGCGCCATTTATATAATTGTCGCGAACTGTGCATTTAAAGGTCAAATCGCGTGCATAAGTTGGCAGGCGTTCGCCAATAACAGTAGTATTATTTACTAAATCAGAGAGTCGCGGAAAGACGCGTGTCGGGCTCGAAGTTGGTGACCACGATCTAAATATAGGAGCATCACCGCTTGGGTTGGTTAAGTTATTATCACCGGAAGCAGTAGCAGAACCTAAATCGAATTGCTCCCAGCAGTATGTCATGGCATCGTTATTTGGGTCGGTTGCAAAAGCGGTAAGTTCAAAGGGAGTAGATTTGGGAATTGAGAAGCCACCCGAAGGAAAAGAAACAACAGGAGGTAAGTTTGAAGCTGATGTAATAGTGGCGCAAGCATTTCCGGCTCCGGCCACTGAATAGCTAACCATCTGATTGTAGCTGTGGTTGTGAAAGTACGCATCACTATTGCTTTGCAAATCTGGCGAACATATACCGGCATATCCCATAATAGTTGACCCAGATCCCGGCTCAAATGCAGATGAAGATGTGCGGTTACACGAATTATTTTGAGTATGCGTTGCGCCCCATTGGTGACCCATTTCATGAGCTAAAAAATCTACATCAAAAGGATCTCCTACCGGGCTTGATTGACCACTGACTCCACGCGCTTTAGCACTATTGTCGCAAACAACTCCTAGGGTGGCCAAACCGCTGTTAACTGTGCTCAGAACATGACCAATATCATAGTTGGCCGAACCAATGATAGCGTTCGTCTTAATTTGATTTTGGTCAATCATAGCGGAAGTACTATTATTGGTGTAGCCATCTGATAGGGGATTCAAGAAAATGATATCGTCATTATTCGCAATCAAAATCATTCTGAGGCATAGGTCACGCCTAAATATACCATTTACACGGTTCATAGTAGTAGTCATGGCCGACATAACCAATGGCACGGTACCACCGTGAAACTGGGCATACTCGCCTGTACAAGCCAGAGCTAGGTCGTAGGTACGCAGTTGAGTCCCATTTGAGGTAAGGGGAGAAATAATATCAACAGGGTTATTGGGTTTCTGGCCGGGAGAATCGTCGCCTGGGTGTGGAACTCCAATACCTTCGGGCTCACACGAGCCCATTTCTTTTGTATTGCTCTTAAAAAAAGATTCACGGCTATAAACAATATACGTATTTAAATCGCCAGGGGATAATGGATCGATATAGTAAGATTTCCCTTCAATTAAAATTTGAGCGTGAAATCCTTTTAGGGTATAGTCAATGCTAATATTGGCATTTGCATAGTCGCCGGTGCCCAAACCCACAAAGGTGCGAATGTTGGGGTATCGGGCTTGAAGTTCGGGAGCCATTACAGACTCTTCTACGATTTTAAAAGCTGCACGGCCACCATCGGCAGTGGGCAGCTGAAGGGTGTAGTTCGAAGTTCTTAAATCTGTTCCTTCCGCTGGTGCAGCCAGGAGTAGAGATTTTAATGATTCGAAATCTACCGTCATTGTTCGATAAGATTCGGGATAAATTTGCTGGGTTTCTCTTTTTGGATCAGGAATGTCATTCCATATTACGGCTTGTGCGGATAGGAACAGGTTTAAAACGAAGGCAAAAATTGCCGTTAGGGTAAATTTGGTCATGATTGGATTTCTTTAATTGGTTAAATAATTGGAAAGGATTTAGAGATTAATTCAAAGACTGAAATGTCGTGGATATGCTGCTAGAAACACTAGTAGAAGAAATGGGTGTGGCCTGGAATCCAGAATGCTTGAAATCCGTTTTTTACGATTGATATTGGTTGCGACGGTTTGGCTTTCATATTGGTTAAAATGGGTAATCAGAATTTTTTGAAAGCTTTAAATTGGAATGATGTGCTTTTCCGTATTCTAAGGCTTATAAAAAGATCGGTTTCACGATTACAACTAAAAAACTAACCTAACAAATCTACTAATAAATGGGACAAATAACAAAAATATGACGATAAAATCGGGTAAGGGTTAGATGGATAGCGAGAATTCGCTATTAGCAAACCCCAAATCTGACGAGGCAACAAATGACTGAAAAAAGAACTGAGCACATTTTTTTAAACATTTGTTTTTTTAAATTGCTTTAATCACTACACACTCAGAGATAATAAAATTGAAGTTTATGATACCTAATGAACCATTAATAGTAGTTATTAAGAGAATGCTTGATCGTGAGCACAATTTTGCTTACTCGTCTTTTGAAGATGCCACCCTTGCCGAAGTATTGCACGAAGGAAAATGCTTGAAAATGACCCGAACAGATGCTGAAAGAGCTGCGGCACAAGATTATCGTGTAAGGGTGCCAAGCGATCAAGACAATGGAGACAAGCTACTAGAAGAAGGTAAAATTCAAGTCTGGGACTTGAAGGAAGAGCTTGCTGTAATAGACTAAGTAAGTAATGCCATTGGCTAAAAGAAAAAAGGCTTTTCCGGATTTCAGAAAAGCCTTTTTTGAAGTGGGCCCAGAAGGACTTGAACCTTCGACCTTCAGATTATGAGTCTGCTGCTCTAACCACCTGAGCTATGGGCCCCAAAATCTTGGGGCTGCAAAATTAGTTTATCCTGTGGTTTCCTGCAACACCAAATTGAAATTAACTAAAACTTTCTTGCCCTAAACCTAGAAAAAGGTATTAAACAATGTACCTTTGAAATCATTCTATACATATACATAGAATATGAATTAAGCATTTTAGATTTACGGCCATGAACGTGCAAAATGAGCAATTAAATACAGATTGGCTCAAAGCCATTCGCGAAAATTTAGGTGATTCTGTTTCGATAAAAAACGTCGGAATCGTGGGCGGTGGCAGCATTAATGACGCCAGAAAAGTAGAAACCTCACACGGTACTTTTTTTGCTAAAATAAACGAAGAGAAAGAATACCCCGGAATGTTTGAAGCCGAAGCAAGGGGTCTTGACTTTCTTCTTGAACATAGCGATTTTCAGATTCCCAAGCCCATTGGAACAGGCGTAAGCGATGAAATACAATGGATATTGATGGAGTATATTGACCATGCTTCAAAAAAACCGGACTTTTGGGAAAAGTTCGGTGTAAAACTCGCTAAAATGCATCGCAGCACGCACGAGAAGTTTGGATTTGAGTCGGACAATTACATAGGAAACCTTCCGCAATATAATAGCTATAAAACAACCTGGGCAGAATTTTTTGCAGAGAACAGAATTGCTCCTCAATTAAAAATGGCCAAAGACCAGGGGTATGCCAGCGACCAAATGGTAAAACTGCTCGAAAAAGTTATTTCGCGGTCAGATAAATACTTTCCGGTTGAGCCTCCTGCGGCAATTCACGGCGATTTGTGGACCGGAAATTTTGCAACAAATAAAATGGGCGAAGCAACAATTTTTGATCCTTCAGCATATTTTGGCCACCGCGAAATGGATATTGCAATGAGTAAACTCTTCGGCGGTTTTGATGCAAAATTTTATGATGCATACAATGAGGAATACCCGCTTGAGAAAGGCTGGGAAGAACGGCTGCAAATTGCAGATTTATATCCATTGCTGGCTCATCTCAACATTTTTGGAGGCACGTATGCTTATCAAATTATGACACTTTTAAGAAAACATGTTTAAGCTGGAATGCCGTTCAGTCGAAAGGTAGTTCAACAAGCGAAGTGGCTTATATTGGAAATTAAAATACCTGAACGACTTCCTCATCAGTAGATACAAAAACGCGATCGGTTTTAATAGGTTTTATTTTATACAACCCTGTGAAATCACCGAAAGACGGAAAAATGCCTGTGCCTTCCCCGAAATAGAAACAAGGTAAGCTCAGTCTTTGTCGACCAATGCCACTTAGGCGTACTCCTGGATGTATGTGACCGTGGATATTGTACAAATCAGATTCGGTAGCGTCGTGCGTAAACAAAAAGGGATCCATTTCAAGTTGTTCCACAACTTTTAAACCGGCATCAATAAAAGTCTGCTCGGGCAAGATGTCGTGATTTCCTTTCACAAGAATAAATTCAACGTTCGGAAAGCCCTCAAGAAAATCAACAAGGTCGGCCCATGAAGTATTGAGTTTACTGTGGAATAAATCGCCCAGAAAAATCACTTTTTGAGGCGTGTGGCTGAGCATAATATCAGCGAGGCGCCAAAGATTATTTTTTTCGGCCATGGCGGGAACCTGGATTCCGTTTTTCCGAAAATGCGATACTTTACCGATATGCAAATCTGCGATAAGCAGTGTCTTTTGATCTTCCCAAATTGCGGCACGCTCTTTAAGCAGGAGAAACCGCTCCCCTTCCAGAATAATTCTCATAATTAGTCCAAATTTAAGGACATCTTTTTAATTCGATCGGCTAAATTTTCAGTCGTCATACGTCCGCGTAATCTTTCGACCATTATTGGAAATGAAAATGGCGTGGGTTGCTCGGGATACTGCAATACAATGTTGAGTTTTTGTATCCGCTTTAATGCCTGGCGCAAACGCAATTCTTCAATTTGAAATTCCATTACTTCGCTAAAAGCCTGTTTGTACAAAAGGCTATCCGATTCAAAGTCTTTAAAGACATCAAAAAACAAACCGGAAGAAGATTGCAAGTGCTTCTCTTTCTGAAATTTTCCCGGAAAACCTTTGAAAACCAAACCGGCAATACTGGCAATATCGCGAAAGCGACGTCTTGCCATTTCGCTTTTATTCAAGCTGTGCTGAATGTCTTGAGTGAGGTGGTCGGTAGAAAAAATATCAGAATCTATTCCGTCTTCAATCGGAATATCCTGATCTGAAAGCAATTCAAAGCCATAGTCATTTAGGGCAATGCTAAAGGTCATTGGCTTAAAAAGAGAAAGTCGATACGCCAGCAGGTAAGCAATTGCCTCATGTACAAAGCGTCCATCAAACGGAAACACGAAGAGATGGCAGCCTTCTTTGGTTTTTAGTTTTTCTATAAGAAACGTATTTTCTGATGGAACAATAGAAAGGGCTTTTTGCTTTTCGATAATGGGTTTAACAGCCAGAAGTTCTTCGCTATCATAATTTTCACGAGCCAATTGATCAATCTTAAAGCGAAGGTTTTCGGAAAGCATAGCGCTTAAGGGCATTCTGCCGCCTTGCCAGCTGGGGATGGTTCCTTTCTGCTTTTTACTGATTTTAACCACTACAGTCATTTCTTTTACGCGAATAAGTTCAAGTGGCCTTCCGGCAAACCAAAACGTGTCGCCCGGAGAAAGTCTGGAAACAAACCACTCTTCTACACTGCCGAGATATCCGCCTTTTTGGAATTTTACCTGAAGCATACTATCGCTCACAATTGCCCCAATAGAAAGCCGATGACGCATAGCCGTTCGCCGGTCAGTTACGCGATAAATTCCATCGCTTCCCACTGCTACTTTTTTGAACTCTTCATAGGCATCAAGCGAATAGCCACCTCGGGTAATAAATGCTAAGGCCCATTCCCACTCATCTCCCGTAAGGCTAGAAAATGAATAGGTGGATTTTACTTCTTTAAAAATCTTTTTCGGAGTAAATCCTTCACCAACCGCCAATGTTATAAGGTACTGCACAAGTACATCGAAGCTGCGGATATACGGAATCCTGTCTTCCATATCGCCGCGAGACACTGCGCGTTTTAATGCCGCACACTCTATTAACTGCAGGGCATGAGTAGGTAAAAAATAAATTTCGCTGGGTTCGCCCGGGCGGTGACCACTCCTCCCTGCACGCTGAACAAAACGAGCAACTCCTTTTGGGCTTCCAATTTGAACGATGGTTTCTACCGGTCTGAAATCGACGCCGAGATCGAGGCTGCTTGTACAAACTACACATTTTAACCGTCCTTCGTGGATTGCAACTTCCACCCAGTCGCGCAGTTCTCTGCTTATTGATCCATGGTGCATGGCTATTTCGCCCGCAAGATTAGGCTCAATGCTCAGTAAATGTTGATACCATATTTCCGCTTGCGAACGGGTATTTGTAAAAACGAGAGTGCTTTTACTTTTCTGTATAATTGGCAAAAGCCTGTGCGCCAATTGAATTCCCAAATGACCCGATTGCGCATACGTTTCAATCGATTCGGGGATGATAGGAATGATTTTTATTTCCTTTTTGATATCGGCTTTTACAAATACAGCATGTTTTTTTCGAGTTCCCAGAAGCACTTCCATTGCCTGGTCCATATTGCCAATGGTAGCTGATACGCCCCACACTTTTACTTCTGCAATTTGGCTCAGCCGACTGATAGCAAGCTCAAGCAATACCGCTCTTTTTGAACCCATCAGCTCATGCCACTCATCTGCGACAATAAACCTCAAATTTGAAAAATAGTCTGTATAACCCTTCGTGGCCATTAGCAGGTGAAGGCTTTCTGGAGTGGTAATGAGCACTTGCGGTGCTTTTTTGCGTTGTGCTTGTCGCTGTGCCGCTGAGGTATCGCCGGTGCGAATGGCAATGGTCCACGGAATATTGTTTTCTTCACAAAACTCCTCGCAAGCCGATTTAATATCTCTGGTAAGTGCCCTGATTGGCGTAATCCAGATAATTTTTAATCCGGAAGATTTAACAGTGGTTTCAGATTTCTCTTCTCGCAAACAGCTTAAAGCCGCTCCAATAAAGAGCGCATATGTCTTTCCGCTTCCGGTCGGTGCATTGAGCAATCCTGACTTGCCATCCAAACAATGCTTCCACGTTTCAACCTGAAAAGGAAAGGCTTGCCAATGGCGTTTTTTAAACCACTGGAGAGGCATATTGATTTCAGGGTAGTTTTTCACTTAAAATGCGGGCTGCTTTGGCTTGTTTCCAAGTATCTTATCAATTTTTCCCATCGCCTCTTCGGTGAGCAAATCTTTTTTGTCTGTTGCTTTCAAGTTTTCTTCAAGCTGACTTGTTTTGCTCGCCCCCAAAATCACTGTGCTCACATTTTCGTTTTTCAGGCACCAGCTTACGCCCAATTGTGGCATAGTCATTCCCAATTCTTTTGCAAATGCCGAAAGTTTCTTTACCTTTTCAAGGGTTTCTTTTACAAGTAATTTATCTGAAAGAGAACTTAATTCAGCACGTTTCAACCTGGTTTCTCCCTCTTTACCGTCGTTGTACTTTCCCGAAAGGACACCTGATGCCAAAGGACTCCAAATGGTCGTGCCTAGCCCTACCGTTTTGTAAATCTGACTAAATTCTACTTCCACCTTTTCGCGTACCAGCATATTGTATTGGGGCTGCTCCATGGTGGGGCCTATTAAATTATATTGCCTTGCCACCATGTGCGCTTCCATTATTTCCTGCGCACTCCACTCACTCGTTCCCCAGTACATTATTTTTCCTTGGTGAATAAGGTTGTGCATTGTCCACACCGTTTCTTCTATCGGAGTTTGCTTATCAGGGCGGTGGCAAAAATACAGATCCAGATATTCTACTTTTAGTCTTTTTAGCGCATCGTTGCAGGCTTCTACAACGTGCTTTCTGTGCAGGCCTTTCTGCGTCGGAAGCTTTCCTCCAGCTCCAAAAAATACTTTACTCGATAAAACGTACGAATCGCGCGACCAGCCCATTTTTTTTAAAATTTCACCCATCACTTTTTCAGATTCGCCATCGGCATATATCTCTGCATTGTCAAAAAAATTAATGCCGGCATCATAAGCCGTTTTCATCAACTTTTCTGAAGTGTTGTCTTTTATTTGGTTGCCAAAAGTTATCCACGATCCAAAGGATAATTCACTTACCTGAAGTCCCGATTTGCCTAATCTTCTATAATCCATTACTTTAATATTGTTTTGTTATTCAACCATTTTGTTATGGTTTTGTTTTCTAAAAAGAAACCCCGGTTAAAGGTATTGTAAATTTAAAAATGCCATTTATTATGCATGGTTATAGTGAGTTATTTACCTTTAGCCCTTTTCAAAACTAAATTGGAAAACACAGAAGGTACAAATAGGAATAGAGAAAAGCTCACTGCTCAGGAATTTGAGCGTGCCTTTGATTTGTACTATAAGAATGTGCGTAATTTTTTATATTACAAGACTTCTCAGTCTGAACTGGCCGAAGATGTGGCTCAAGATGCCTTTGTAAAACTGTGGGAAACCCGCGATAAGATTGATAAATCGTCAATTAAGGCTTACGTGTTTACCATTGCAAACAATCTGGCTATCAATCAGCTTAAACGAGACCAGTTGAAGTTTAAATTTTTGAAATTGCAGGGCGATAAAATGGATATTAAGAGCCCTGAATACCTGTTGGAAATGCAAGAGTTCGATCAAAAACTGCAAGACACCCTGGCGAAGGTTCCCGATGGAGCACGAGAGGTTTTCTTGATGAATAGAATTGATGGACTAAAATACAGAGAGATTGCAGAAATGCTAGGCTTGAGTATGAAGGCGGTTGAAAAGCGCATGTCAAGAGCACTAGCCATTTTGAGGGAAGAAATAAAAGGAAAGTTCTAATGGGAAGGGATAGGGAAATTGAAGAAAGAATTGACAGGCATATTTCTGGTTGGAAAGCTCCTTTTGAGTATGATTCTGAATCAAGAGCCAAGTCGGCAGTAATGCAGCGTATTTCTGATAACGCTGGTGGCGAAAGCAGAACATACATTGGCGAGAGGAAGCCAAACTCATACACATGGCTCAAGGTAGCTGCAGCTGTAGCATTAATTTTTACCGCCGGAATTGCGTATTTCCTTACCGGAAATAAAGACATAAAAAATGTCTCGGAAAGCTTTACGGCAATTAATTTGCCCGATGGTTCTACAGTTTTATTTACTCCGGGCTCCACTATTTCATATAACAGCAGGTTGTGGCGATGGAATCGCACGGTAAAATTTTCCGGTGAGGGTTATTTTAATGTAAAATCGGGAAGTGCTTTTACAGTAAATACTCAGGTGGGAAATGTAGAAGTTTTGGGAACGGCTTTTACCCTTTGGGCAGATAATAAAGATATGTTTGCACATTGCACTGAGGGTAGTGTAAGAGTGCGGAATGCCGGTGGTGAGATGACTATTGTAAGCGGTGAGTTTATAGATATTCAAGACGGTGATATGGCCGCCGTAATGTTGTTTAATACACAAGGATTTATTAGCCCCCGACCTGAGAGATTTCTCAGTTTTGAATCGGTTCCTGTAGCTATTGTGCTCAATGAATTGGAAAGATCTCTGCGATTAAAAATTAAAAATGAATTGCCTTCCAACCTGGTTTATTCAGGAATTCTCGATATTAGCGATGAAAATCAGTGTTTTCAAGTATTTTGCAAGCCTTTCGGCGCAATAGTTGATAAAAATGCTGATGGTCATGTGTCTATTCATCTCAAATGAGAATACTTGCTTTCGTCGTTTGTTTCTTTGTGCTTGATACGTGCTGGTCTCAGATATCAGAGCAAGACTCAATTGAATTTCAGGAATTAAGCGGTCTCAACCTTATTGAAGCACTTAAATATCTCGATAGAAACTACGAGATCAAATTTTCATACAATCCCGATGCTGTTAAGGATATTGTAGTTCCAGAAATAACTGACTCAGTCTACTCTATTGATGTTTTTCTGAAGATATGCCTCCGAAGCTCAAAAATAGACTATGAGTACACTGCTGATACATACATACTTTATCCAAGGCAGTCTCAACCACCGTTAAAGAAAAAAACCTTCACAATAAGCGGACAGGTTATTGACAAAAACACGCGTGAATCGCTTCCCTTTGCGAGTATCGCAGTTCCCAGCACAAAACTTACCGCCACGACAAATACCGATGGAAAATTTACATTGATGAATATTCCGGGCGATACCCTTGCTGTTCAAATAAATTATCTCGGCTACATGCCACTCATTATTACGCTTAGAGATAAAACATCTGACGAAATTCTGATTTTTGAAATGATACCACAACAACGCAACTTGCCATCTATCCAGGTGATAGCTAATATTCAGCAATTGATTGATATAAATTCTATTCCCAGCCAGTTTACATTTAATCCGGCTCAAATATCTAATCTACCTAACCTCGGCGAAAATGACGTTTTTTCTGCCTTGAGACGACTCCCGGGTATAAGAGGAGGACTGGATGCGTCTTCGGGATTAAAAATCAGAGGTGGCGCATCAGATCACAATCTGGTTATGTTTGATGGGATTACAGTTTATCATGTTGATCACTTTTATGGATTTTTAAGTGCTTTTAATACCAATGTCATTAAAAATATTCAAATCGATAAGGGTGGCTATAGCGCTAAATACGGCGGACGGGCTTCGGGAGTGGTAAATATTACCGGTATTGATGGAAATAAGATTAACCCCGGGCTTATTGCTGAAGTAACCACCCTTAGCGCAAATGTTAGGGCAGAATTGCCGATAGTTCCAAACAAGGCTTCTCTGGTTTTCGCATACAGGAGATCATTTACGGATGTATTTCAATCAACAACGTATAAAAATCTATTTAATAATATTTTTAATTCCAGCATTCCAACAACTGACAATAATACCATCGACGTTTTTGGCGGAAGCCAGGAGCCCAGATATGTTTTTAGCGATTTAAACGCAAAAGTAAATTTTATGCCTTCGGCGAAAGATGTCATTTCACTTAGCTATTATCAGGGCAGCGATGATGTGAAGATTAATTTTGAAGGCAGCCGCGAAAGTCTGACACGCAAAGCAGTTGACGATACAAACTGGGGTACCCGCGGCGGATCGCTCAAATGGTCCAGAAAGTGGAATAAACGGTTTTTTACATATGCCAATTATGGTGTGTCGCTCTATAAAAGCGATCTGCAAGCAGAGGACTCTTATTTTTTTATGAATAGCGACACCCTCTTTAGCCGCATTTTTTACATGCAGCAAAATAAGGTAAATGACAATACTTTAAGGCTTGACAATACATTTGAAATCAACTCTGAAACGCGTTTGGACTTTGGGTATTGGAACAGCGACTACGAGATTACCGTACAGGCTCAAAATCAAAATATTATTGTGCAAGACTCAATTTCAAAGGCGCGTTTGCAGGCTGTATATGGCGAATTGAATCGCGAAATCGGCAAATGGAATTTGAGCGGAGGGCTACGTGCATCGTATTATACAGGTACAGATGAACTTTTATTAGAGCCTCGACTTTCAGTTACCTATCCACTAAGCGATGCCCTTGAACTAAAGGGTGCTTATGGTATTTTTCACCAAATTATCAGACGCCTCAATGAGCGAAGTCTTTACCTAAGCATTCCCGAAACGTGGACTCTATCGGGAAATAAAACCGTGCCCATACTTACATCTAACCATTACATACTGGGGTTTTTGTACGCTAAAAACAATTGGCAGTTTGATGTAGAAGGATATCACAAATACGAAAGTGGAACAGTAGATTTTTTGCTTCCCGAATTTGGATTTGCCACCGGCGATCTCAACCAATTCAACATCGGTGGAAACCGAAAAATACTTGGACTGGATGTATTGGTAAAACGCTCTTTTCGCAACCAAAATGTTCTGCTGAATTATACTTTTCTCGATTCACAAAGTAAATATAAGGGTGTAAACAATGATGCATACTTTAGAAGTTCTGGTATTTCGGCACATGAGTTTAATGCAGTTTATAATTTTGAAGTAAAGAGGTGGGATTTTTCTATCGCCTTTGTACTATCAAGCGGAGAGCCTTACACACCGGTGCTCGGCACTTTTGTGGTCACACTTCCAAATGGAGATGAACAGCAGTTTGTAAGTCTGGGAGCACTTAATTCTGAACGACTCGATTGGTATAACCGAATGGATATTGCTGTAAATTATACTGTTCCGCTCAAAAAAGGCGTTTTTCAAGTAGGGGCTTCTATTTACAATGTGTACAATAATCTGGGAATAAAGTATATTGACTACTACCAGATACCCGATGATGGCAGTGATTTTTACAGTTTGGGGCAGCGCGATATACTTTCGTTGGGATTTACCCCTTCGCTATTTTTAAAAGTAAAATTTTAATGAAAATAAATGTTACAATATTTCTGGTTCTGATTTTTTCACTGCTTTTATCTTGTGAAAAGGCAGAAGAAGAGGCGAATAAACTGGACTCAAAAATTTTGATTGAGTGCTATGTTTTTGCCAATGAGCCGGTAATAATAAGAGCTGCGTCTGTAAATGAGAATGGTCATTCTGTCTCATCTCCGGCAGAAAATGCCGAAGTGAAATTGATACAGGGAAATGTGGAAATACCATTCGCCGAAAGCGACACCTTACCGGGAACATATTATCAAACAAACTTGACCACGATTTTGGCAGATACCGGCCTTATTAAATTAAGCGTGAATTACAAGGGGCATGAGCACAGTTCGCAAGCCACATTTCCTCCGCAGCTTTCGGGGCTTGCTATAAGTACAGCAGATATCGAATTACTGCCCGGTGAGGTAAATACCACAATTGCGACGATAAGCTGGACACCGCTTGGCGGTGCTGTGGGCTATTGCATATTTTTGAGAAACGTGGCTGATTATCCTGCCCTTCAAATAAATAACAATCTCTATAACTCCCAACAAAGTCATTTTTCAAAAATAATTTACGAGACCTCAGTAAATCTGAAGAGTGCTGATTTTGCGTATATTGGAGACTACGACATCTATGTAACTGCAATTGGTAGTGAGTATTTGGCTATGTACAATGGATATGGCCTGAATAATCTAATCAGTGCGCCCAGCAATATCGAAAATGGGTGGGGTGTTTTTACCGCTTTTAATGGTCAGGCGGTAGCAGTTACCGTGCAATAAGTTTTTCTAGACAGTAGGGTAAACATTTTTGCAGATGTATAAGTGATGTACCGCAAGGTGCAAACATTTAAAATCGTAGAAGTTGAGCTCAAAAAGTCCATTTGAAGAAAAGTTAGATTATTGTCTGCACGAGAGCAGAATACCAGCACGATTATCAAAAGAAGAAGCGCGTTTTCAGGTTATGAACCGGATAAACGTTTCAGAGTCGGGGCGAAATGTAGGTTTGCCAACATTTCTTAAGGTCGCAGCAGCAGTTTTGGTTCTCGTAGGCGGAGGTTTTGTAGCCTGGTATTTTCTGGGTATCGAAGTACTCGAAAACAATAATTCGGGAATAGCAGAATATAAATTGCCCGACGGCTCTATTGTTAAGCTAAACCAAAATTCAGTTGCTTCTTACAATAGTTCGATGTGGTTTTTAAACCGCGAAATTGATTTGAACAGGGGAGAAGCATTTTTTGAAGTCGAGAAAGGAGAAAAGTTTACTGTTGAAACCCTTAAGGGTGATATCACAGTTCTGGGTACTTCTTTTAATGTATCGCTGCGCAACGAAAATTTTCAGGTAGCTTGTAAATCGGGTAAAGTAGCAGTGAAACTTGCCACAGGTGGTGAACCTATGCTACTTACACCCGGCACAGGAATTGATTTGGCCGTGAGCAAAACCAAACTTGTTGAGATACAGACGGCTAGTATTGGCCAGTGGACTATAGGAGAATTTACATTTGAGAATGTGCTGGTAACCGAGGTTTTTGAGACGATCCATACACAAACTGAATACGCCTTTGAAATTCCGGAAGGAATTGATTTAAAATACTCCGGTCAGTTTAATCTGAATCAGCCTATTGAAGAGATACTCGATATAGTGTGCATCCCTTTAAATCTGACCTATTCTATTGACCATCCAGCAAAGAAAATTTCAATCACCAAAATTTAAAATCATGCTTAAAGAATTGAACAAGATCAGAATGAGCCTGAAGGCCAATAAAGTTTCTGCCGGTTTGACTCCCTTGTGGGACCAGTTCTACGTAAAAGAGCAGAATAGAAAATTTAAAAATAAGTGGGACAAGATTAAAAGCTTGAATTCCTAAAATAGTTGTCCCGGTTTCATAAGGCACTATGATCTCTCCATGCAATTCCAGCCGTTTATTTGCTATGGTAAACGGTTGTTATTTCAAAAAGAAGGGAAAACAGCTCTAAGAGTGTATAAAGAGTAATGCGGGGAGAAATACACTTCCCGGATTTTTCATGGTAGTTTTAGTTAATCTGGTTAGGTTAGAAAGCCCCGCACACGCGGGGCTTTTCTTTAGATTGATAAATCGGCTACAACCCTTCCTACGGTCTCTCCTTCCAATATTTCGTCCATATAAGACGGAATTTTCTCTAACGGAACAATTAACTCCATCGATTCCAGATTTTCCGGTCTCAGATCGCCGGCAAGGCGCTCCCAAATTTTCATTCGAATATTGCGCGGTGTTTCCGCCGAATCTACTCCAAGTAGATTAACTCCGTTTAAGATAAATGGAAAAACGGTGGTATGTAGTTCTGAAGATGAAACGAGACCACACGCAGCTACACTTCCATTTCTTCCACAACGTTTTAGGAGCGTAGCGAGCGTATTTCCTCCTACGGTATCAATAGCTCCAGCCCAAGCGGGTGATAGTAGCGGTTTACCCGATTCGTCTGAAACTTCGTCGCGATTAATGCACTTTTTGGCACCAAGTTGTCGCAACCAGGTATAGTGTTCTTGTTTTCCGCTTGAAGCGATAATACGGTAACCTGCCTTTCGCAGAATGGCAATAGCCATTGAACCTACGCCACCGCTTGCCCCGGTTACCACTATTTCGCCCATATCGGGGTGCTGTCCGCAAAGTTCCATTTTATGCAATGCCAGAGCTGCGGTATAAGCCGCTGTTCCCATTACCATGGCATCTTTGAGGCTCATAGATTCGGGTAGAGGCACTACCCACTCGGCAGGTACAGAGATGTATTCAGCAAAACCACCTTTGGTATTCATTCCCAAATCGTAAGAAGTCACAATGACCTTCATGCCTACAGGCAAATCATCAGTGTTGCTTTCTTCGATGATTCCCGAAGCATCAACTCCCGGCGTATGCGGATATTTTCTGGTAACACCTTTGTTTCCTTTTGCCGAAAGGGCATCTTTATAATTTAATCCGGCGTAAGCTACTTTTATTAAAATGTCGTTCTCTGGCAGAAACTCGCGCGAAACCGTTTCAATTTGTTTTACAAACTTTCCTTCAGAGTTTTCGCGAACCACCAGTGCTTTGTAATTTTCCATGACTTATTTTATGGTGGCAATGCATTTTAGTTCAATTCCGATAGGGGTTGGCAGGCTGCAAATCTCCACTGTAGTGCGACACGGCTGATTTTCTGCAAAGTATTCAGCATAGATTTCATTGTAAATCTTAAAGTCGGCTTTCATATTTGTCAAGAATACGGTTACATCTACAAGTTCGCCCCACGATGACCCGGACGCTTCCAGAATAAGCCGAACATTTTTAAATACGGAGTGGCACTGCTTTGCAATATCGTAAGATTCTATATTTCCATTGGCATCAAGTTCAACCCCGGGAATTTTTTTTGTTCCTCGTTCTCTCGGCCCTACGCCACTTAGGAAAAGCAAGTTGCCAACCCGCCTGGCATGAGGGTATAATCCAACAGGTTCGGGAGCTTTATCAGAATTATATTTTGTATCGGTCATAAAATCTTGTTTTGATCTGTGAAACTATGAAAATGGTTTCAATTGACGGCAATATGGCCAAAAGGAAAACCATTTACACCAATTTCTGTTTGTTAATCATGGCTTTAATCACCTTCTCTTCAAAAGGCATTTACTGCAAGCAGGCAGGCATCTACATCGATCCGTGGAAGCCCGTTAAGCGGGCGCTTATCACCCACGCACACGCAGACCATTCGCGACCGGGAATGAAGAGTTATTTGGCTCATACAGATAGCCTTCCGGTAATGCGCCATCGTCTTGGTGAAGTTGATATTGAAGGAATTGCATATAAAAAGACGATTGATTTAAATGGAGTAAAAGTTAGTTTTCATCCCGCGGGACATGCTCCCGGCTCTGCTCAAATCAGGCTGGAATATAAAGGTGAAATCTGGGTTATTTCAGGAGATTATAAGCTGGGTAAAGATGGATTGAGCGCACCTTTCGAGCCGGTTAAATGCAACCATTTCGTTACCGAATCAACTTTTGGACTTCCTATTTATAAGTGGAAACCGCAAGACGAAATAATGGCCGATATAAATGGCTGGTGGGCTGAAAATAATAGCATGGGATTTGCATCGGTAATGCTTGGCTACTCATTCGGAAAGGCGCAACGCATTCTCGCAAATCTGGATCCATCTATTGGAGAAATTTTTGTTCACGGAGCCATTCACAATACAAATCTGGCACTTGAGATGGCTGGTTATTCCTTTCCGGAAAATACGTATGTAAATAGCGAAGTCGATAAATCAAGGTACAAGGGAGCCATGATTATTGCACCTCCTTCAGCGTTGGGATCTCCGTGGATTCGGCAGTTTAAACCGTATAAAGTGGCTACCGCTTCGGGTTGGATGGCGCTTCGCGGAGCAAGACGGCGACGTAATGTAGATAAAGGTTTTATTCTTTCAGATCATGCCGATTTTGAAGAATTAAATACCGCTGTAGCAGAAACAGGGGCAGAAAATATATTTGTAACCCACGGATATTCTACCGTTTACAGCAAGTGGCTTAGAACTAAGGGGCTTAATGCAAAGGTTGTTGAAACCGAGTATGAGGGTGAGCTTTCTGAAATTGGAGAATCTGTGAATAAAGAAAAGGAAGGAGAATGAAAGATTTTGCATCGCTTATTACAGCCCTTGACTCTACTACCAAAACCAATGAAAAGCTGGCTGCTGTTGTGGCCTATCTCAATAGTGCTTCAGATTCTGACAAACTTTGGTGCGTGGCGCTCCTTACGGGGAAAAGACCGCGCCGGCCGGTTAAAACTTCCTTCCTACGAGTTTGGTCGGCAGAGCTGGCGGAGTTGCCGCTTTGGCTTTTGGAAGAATCTTATTTTGTGGTTGGCGATTTGGCGGAAACGGTAACGCTTATTCTTCCACCGCCCGCCGCCGCCAATGAAAAATCGCTTACAGAAAGAATGCAAGAGCTGGGCACATTGCGCCAGCTGGAAGAAGCAGAGGTAAGGGAATACATTGTAAATGCGTGGATGGAAATGAATAGCGATGAACGCTTCGTTTTCAATAAGCTTATTACCGGTGGTTTTCGAATTGGAGTTTCGCAAAAACTGATGGTGCGCGCACTTGCCACCCACCTTGGAGAAGATGAGAACAAGCTTGCGCATCGACTAATGGGAAACTGGAAAGCATCAGAAACCAATTTTTACGATTTGCTTGTTTCGTCAGATGGAAATGAAAATTTGTCGCGACCCTATCCGTTTTATCTCGCCTATCCGCTCGAAGAGGCTCCCGAAAATCTGGGTAATGCAAGCGATTGGCAAATAGAATATAAATGGGATGGAATACGGGGCCAGCTCATTAAGCGCGAAGGCGAAGTGTACGTCTGGAGTCGGGGCGAAGAGCTCGTAACAGATCAGTTTCCCGAATTGGTAGAACTCGGAAGAGCCCTTCCAAAAGATTGTGTAATCGATGGTGAAATAACTGCATACAAAGACGATGCGCCCTTGCCGTTTACCTTTTTGCAAAAGCGTCTTGGACGAAAAAAAGTGGGCAAGGCAATCTTAAAAGAATCGCCGGTAAAATTGATTGCATACGATTTATTGGAATTGGAGGGACGGGATTTGCGGGAAACGCCGATGGAAGAAAGATCTGAACTGTTGCACAAACTCGTTGCAGAAACCGTTTCAGATCGGGTCTTGCTATCAGAGCCTTTCGAAATGTCAACATGGAAAGAGGCCGCAGCAAAAAGGGATGTGAGCCGGGAGAACTTTGCGGAAGGTCTTATGCTAAAGCGAAAATCGAGTGTTTACAAAGTGGGCCGCAAGCGCGGCGACTGGTGGAAGTGGAAGGTTGATCCGTTAAGTATCGATGCAGTAATGATTTACGCCATGCGCGGTCACGGTAGGCGGGCAAATCTCTATACCGATTATACTTTTGCCGTTTGGGATGGGCCTGATTTGGTTCCATTCGCGAAAGCGTATAGCGGACTTACTGATAAAGAGATAAACAAGATTGACCATTTCGTGAAGAAAAACACGATTGAAAGGTTTGGCCCTGTGCGCAGTGTAAAGGCAGATCTTGTTTTTGAAATAGGCTTTGAAGGAATTGCACCCAGCTCGCGGCATAAATCGGGTATAGCTTTACGCTTTCCGCGAATATTGCGGCAGCGAGAAGATAAAAAACCCGAAGAAGCCAATACGCTGCAAGACTTACAGGCTATTCTGGAGCAATTTACAAGCGTTTAATCAGAGGTGGTTTTGGGTTGGAAATTTAGAAGAATCAAACCCAAAAGGAAAAGTCCGAAAGAGGTAAAAATGAAATACCAGGCATAAGGCAGATTTTGGAAATTGACAAATACCGCAGCAATCAAAACCACTTTCCCAAAAAAATAGGCGTATTCAAATAAAGCACGGCGGTCTTTTGAAATGAAGCGTATCAGCGTAATTCCGAGAAGGATGGCAAGTCCGATTAGCAATGATAATCCTGTAAACGGCCAATGAGCAAAATCGGCAAAGTACCAATAGGCAAAGAAGACGAACGAGAATCCGTAGAGCACGCTGACCAATCTGGAATACCTGTCGGTTTTTGTTTTGTAATCGAGTATTTCGTCGGTTTCTTCGCTCATTGTTGTGATTAACGAATTTCGGTGAAATTAGTTGTAGATATTTACAAACTCATAAGAGAAGTTGAATTTTAACTCTATCTCTGCAATTGGATCTTCGCTATAGGCTGCGCGGGGTATCGCCCCCGCAGCATACTTCTTTATTACCCGAAATTTAATCATTGCTTGAACTTTAGCTTACGGCATTATTTTAGCGGCAGGGTTGATACTCTGCGGAGCGGGATTTATTAAAGACTTTCGCTACGCTACAAAGTTCTAAATACATTCCAGAGTGTTTTGAATTTATATTTCTTAAATTTGATTAACATCAAGCAATGAGAATGGATTTGTCAAGTCAAATAAAAAACAGCTTAATAGCTCGTATTAAGAATTCTAATGACATAGATTTTTTAAAGGCCTTGCAAACAATTTTCGAGACATCAGAGCAAGGTTTGTATGAGTTGTCGCCGGAACAAGAGGAGGCAATAGCAGAGAGCCGAAAGCAAATAGAGAACGGTGAATTTGAAGAAAATGATACGGTAATCTCTGAAATGCGTGAATGGCTAAAAGGAAAGTAAACTGGAGTACGCGAGCCAAGCGTGAGTTAAATAGAGCCCTTGCGTTTTATACCGGCCGAAATGGTAACTCGGAATATAGTCTTCAAATTCTTGATGGACTTGAAGACTTAACAAAAACTCTTTCAAGAAGTCATTTTATCGGAAGACTGGCAAGTGATAGAGTAACTCGAGTAATACCGTTTAAGGTGTTTTTGGTTTTTTATCAAGTCCAGTCCAAATAAATTGAAATTTTGGCTTTTTGGGATAATAGACAAGATCAAGAAACAATTGGTTTATAAATAAGCCGTTGCACGAATTGTTTAAAACCAAGTTCAATTGAAAGCCCAGCCTAAGCGAGGCATCCCTCGATTATTTGAAATCTTATTAAAATGTTAATCCACTTAGTTATGCAAGTGTGGCTTTTTACTTTTTTGCATGCACAAATGACTTCACCTTGATTTGATACTCACTTTTCGCAAATAATGAATATTTATTTCCCGGCGAGACGCCGGAGTAGGCGTCCCCAAACTTAAGCTTGGCGACTGCGGTGAGCATAAAAAAAGCTCTGCCTCGGCAGAGCTTTAAATATTAAAAACTTGATATATTCCGAAAAATAATCCTCAATTAATCCACCGGATTCAATTTTGCCTTCATATACTCTCTATTTAAGCGGGTAATGTTTCCAAGAGAAATTCCTTTGGGACATTCGGCTTCACAGGCTCCCGTTACAGTGCAGTTTCCAAAACCTTCCTTATCCATTTGCTCTACCATGTTGAGGGCGCGCACATTGGCCTCTACTTCACCTTGTGGCAATAGTGCCAGTTGCGATACTTTTGCCGAAACAAAAAGCATGGCCGAGGCATTTCTGCAAGCTGCAACACAGGCTCCACATCCAATACAGGTCGCTGCGTCAAAAGCGCTGTCTGCATCGTCTTTTGGCACGGGTGTAGCATTTGCATCGATGGTATTTCCGCTTGTATTTACAGAAATGTAACCTCCCGCTTGAATAATTCTATCAAAGGCAGTTCTGTCAACCACCAAATCTTTGATTACCGGAAAAGCTTTAGCTCTCCACGGTTCTATATATATTGTTTCGCCATCTTTAAATGAGCGCATATGAAGCTGGCAGGCAGTAGTGAGTTTTTGCGGCCCGTGAGGTTCTCCATTTATATACAAGCTACAGCTTCCGCAAATTCCTTCACGACAGTCGTGGTCAAATTCAACAGGCTCTTCGCCCTTTTTTATGAGGGTTTCATTGAGCACATCGAGCATTTCCAAAAAGGACATGTCGCTGCTTACATCCGAAATATCGTAATCAACCATCTTTCCTTCGGCGGCGGCATTTTTTTGACGCCAGATTTTCAATTTCAATTTCATAATCTTATCGTATTGGCCGTTGGTTTATTTATAACTTCTTGTTTTAACTTCAATTGCTTCATACTCCAGGTTTTCTTTGTGGAGTATTTCTGTTCCGGGATCTCCGGTATATTCGTAAGCACTTACGTACATAAAGTTTTCGTCATCACGCAAGGCCTCACCTTCTTCAGTTTGGTATTCTTCTCTAAAGTGGCCACCGCATGATTCCTCTCTATCAAGCGCATCTTTACACATGAGCTCACCTAGCTCGAGAAAGTCGGCTACACGGCCTGCTTTTTCGAGTTCAGAATTGTACTCATTCAGCTGGCCGGGTACACGTACATCCTTCCAGAAGTCTTCGCGAATAGCGCGAATTTCTGCCATGGCTGATCTCAAATCCACCGCATTCCGGCTCATCCCACATTTGTTCCACATAATCAGACCCAGCTTTCTGTGAAAATGGTCAACCGTTTTAGTTCCCTGAATGCTCAACAGTTTTTCGAGAGTTGCTTTCACTTCTTTTTCAGCGGCATCAAATTCAGGGCTTTCTGTTGAGATGGGCCCTGTTCTAATATCTTCGGAAAGATAATCGCCTATAGTGTAAGGGAGTACAAAGTATCCATCAGCAAGACCCTGCATTAGAGCAGAAGCTCCAAGTCTGTTGGCTCCGTGATCGCTAAAATTGGCTTCTCCCATGGCAAAACAACCGGGAACGGTGGTCATAAGGTTATAATCTACCCAAACTCCCCCCATGGTGTAATGCACAGCCGGGTAAATCATCATTGGCGTTTCATATGGATTGTCGTCCGTAATCTTCTGGTACATCTCAAAGAGGTTTCCGTATTTTGATTCCACCACTTGCTTACCGTATTTGATAATTTCTTCTTTCGACGGATTTTCCAATCCGTGTATATGCGCTTCCGTTTTACCATAGCGCTCTATGGCAGATGCGAAATCGAGAAATACAGCTTCGCCGGTTTTATTTACTCCGTATCCTGCATCGCAGCGCTCTTTGGCTGCTCGTGAGGCAACATCACGTGGTACGAGATTTCCAAATGAAGGATAACGTCGCTCGAGATAATAATCGCGATCTTCGGCTTTAATATCTACCGGTTTAAGGGTTTTATTTCGAACGGCTTCAGCGTCTTCTTTTTTCTTGGGAACCCAGATGCGTCCGTCATTTCTCAAAGACTCTGACATCAGCGTAAGCTTAGACTGATGATCGCCTGATACAGGAATACATGTAGGGTGAATTTGGGTATAACAAGGATTCGCGAAATACGCCCCTTTTTTATGTGTTTTCCATGCTGCTGTGGCATTCGACCCCATAGCATTTGTAGAAAGATAAAACACGTTTCCATACCCGCCGCTGCAAATTACAACCGCATGGGCACTGTGTTTTTCAATTTTACCGGTAATCAAATTTCGTGCAATTATACCGCGGGCTTTTCCGTCAACAATTACCAAATCGAGCATTTCGTGGCGATTGTACATGGTGATTTTACCTTTGGATATTTGGCGTGACATAGCCGAATATGCCCCAAGCAAAAGTTGCTGTCCGGTTTGACCTTTCGCATAAAAGGTACGCGATACTTGCACACCTCCAAAAGAGCGGTTGTCAAGCAATCCACCATATTCGCGGGCAAAAGGAACACCCTGCGCTACGCACTGATCTATAATGCTTGAAGAAACTTCAGCAAGACGATAAACGTTTGATTCGCGCGAGCGGTAATCGCCCCCTTTCACCGTATCGTGAAAAAGGCGGTAATTGCTATCGCCGTCGTTTTGATAATTTTTTGCTGCATTGATACCACCTTGCGCAGCAATACTGTGCGCACGACGTGGTGAATCCTGAAAGCAGTATGACTTTACGTTATAACCCATTTCTGCAAGAGAGGCGGCTGCCGAGGCCCCAGCAAGGCCGGTCCCCACCACAATTACATCAATAGACCTTTTATTGGCAGGATTTACCAAACGGATGTTATTCTTGTGATTCGTCCATTTTTGATCAATGGAACCTTCAGGAACTTGTGCATCTAACTTTGTCATCTTTCTAAATTCTTTAATGAGTAAGGTGGATATAGACAGGGATAATGGCAAAAAGCAATGGGATTAGCATTGCGAAAATATATCCTACAATTATAATTGCTTTTTTAAGCTTATCGGTTCTCAAACCAAGCGATTGAAATGCTGATTGGAAACCATGGCTTAGGTGAAGTGCTATGGCAACCATTGCAACCACATAACCTATTGTATAAAGTAATCCAAAAGTACCATCGGTAAAAGCCGTGATGGTTACCGTGTATAAATCTTTGTTGCCTGCGCTGTCAACACCAATTGGCCCCCAATGCATTACATACCAAAACTGGCGCATATGAAGAATAATAAAAACGAGAATAATCGTTCCGAGCAAAGCCATATTTCGCGATGTCCAAAGCGAATTTTCTGATGGTTTAGAATAGGCATAGTTCTTAGGTCTGGCTTTTCTATTTTGAACAGTAAGCACGAATCCATCTATGGCATGAAATAAGATACTGATATAAGTAAGGTAGCTCAAAATCATAACCACAGGATTAGAAGTCATAAACTTGGCGTACTCATTAAACTGGAGCAGCCCCTCTTCGCCACTTATTAATAATTGAAGATTTCCCGCAAGGTGGCCTACTAAAAATAAACACAGGAAAAGTCCGGTAGCCGCCATCCAATATTTCTTGGCGAGGCTTGATTGAATTAATGCAGAATTGCTCATTAATTTATAGATTCAAGATGTTAAATGTTTGACAAAGGTAAGTGAGGAATGATTAATAACCAGTTTTTCTATTTATTTAAACCCATTCTAAGCAAAGATGTTTTGAAAATATGGGTTTTAGCTTCTATCTGAAACTGTACCTTTGTATTTTAAAACTAAAACTATGCGTTATACACCCTTATCGAAAGACACTTACATAAATCACCGTAAAAACTTTGCCTCCAAATTACCGGAAGGTGCAATGGCTATTTTTAATTCAAATGATGTTATGCCAACCAATGCAGATGGCAACATGAATTTCAGACAAAACAATGATTTGCTTTATTTATCGGGTGTAGATCAGGAAGAATCGATATTGGTTATTTTTCCGGAATCATTTTCTACGGCTCACCGCGAAATCTTGTTTTTGAAAGAAACCAGTCCTTCAATCGCCATCTGGGAAGGTGATAAACTCGATAAGAAACAGGCCACTGAATTATCGGGCATAAAAAATATTTTTTGGTTAGACCAATTCGAAGCGGTTTTAAAAGGGCTTATGTCCGAAGCGAAAACGGTTTTTTTGAATAGCAATGAACACACTCGACGATCTAATGAGGTAGAAACACGGGATATGCGCTTCAATAAACAGATAAAGGAAAATTATCTGCTTCACAAATACGATCGCGTAGCACCTATTATGCATCGCCTTCGATCAATAAAGAGCACTGAAGAAATAGAGCAAATGCAAAGAGCTTGCAATATTACCGAGGCCGGTCTGCGAAGAGTTTTGAAATTTGTAAAGCCAGGTGTTAAAGAATTTGAAATCGAAGCTGAGTTTATGCACGAGTTTTTGCGAAGAGGTTCGCGCGGATTTGCTTACACTCCTATTATCGCATCGGGTTTTAATGCCTGTGTATTGCATTATATTGAAAACAATGAAGCGTGTAAAGACGGCGATTTGATTTTGATGGATGTTGGCTGTGAGTATGGTAATTATGCCAGCGATATGACTCGTACCATTCCAGTAAATGGAAAATTTACCGAAAGGCAAAAGGCAGTATATAATTCTGTACTTCACGTAATGAAGGAATGCAAAAAAATGCTGCGTCCGGGTGTTTTTCTCAATGAATACCATAAGAAAGTCGGGGATCTCATGGAGGTAGAATTAATTAAACTGGGTCTGCTTACGCAAGATGATATTGATAACCAGGATCCTGCAACTCCGGCATACAAAGAATACTTTATGCACGGAACCTCTCATTTTATTGGCTTAGATGTACACGATGTGGGATTGTGGTCTGAACCAATTGAGGCGGGAATGGTATTTACGGTGGAGCCGGGAATTTACATTCGCGACGAAAGAATTGGTATCCGCTTAGAGAATGATATCGTAATTACTGAAAAAGGATTTGATGATCTGATGGGTAATATTCCACTTGAAGTGGAAGAGATTGAAGCACTAATGGCTGAAAACGCTTAGCGCGACACTGTGAAATTTTGACTGTTTACGCGGTCGCCATCCAGAATAAGAAGCACGTACTTACTATTTTCAAGCTCTGAAATATCGATTTTGGTTTCAAAGTCGTTGATAGATCCGGTTTTAATAATACGTCCGTTTTCGTTGCAAATGTCAAAAATTGTACGTGATGTTTGCGGAAGATATTCGACGTAGAGGTTTGATTTACAATAACTCACATGTACTTTGACATGTTCTTCGATCCGAATCATAGTTTTAGGTTTTAACAGACCTATCTTACGCTTCGGGGTTGGGCTTGGTTTCTTATTACCGACGGATAACAAAATATCACTTACGAACATTGATTTATTAAGGATTTAACAAAATAACAAAGTAGGCTTCAATTTTGAAGCTCACTTTTTTGCTTTTATGGCTGAACTTCCTGATAATTCTTTATAAGAATGAATGTCATCTATAAGACTGAATTTCGATAAACTTTTTTTAATTCCGACAAATTTATCTTTTAAGGTTCAGAATGCCAGTCTCCTACGAACTATCGAATAAATTCAGTTAAAAATAACTTGTTAAAAACTTTTTTTAACGAAAATAATTCGCTAAAATTGAAATGAATTACAGGTTTTATGTTTCCTTCATTTTTATCCTTTGTTAACCCTCAAAACTATATAAGATGAAAAATTTTACTAATTTCCCGCTTCCCGCTTCCCGCTTCCCGCTTCCCGCTTCCCGCTACCCGCTACCCGCTACCCGCTACCCGCTAATAGCGATTCTTATTCTATTCCTAATGGTTGGGTTTAATTCACTATACAGCCAATCTGTTACTGAATTGAATTGTGAAGTACTAATTGATTCTACGGGCTCTAAAAGTTCTTCAAGAGGACTTAAAGATAGCGAAAATGGATGGTATCTTCCTGCTTCAGGAACCATCAAGATTTTAATTGTCTTTGCTGAAGCACAATACTCCCCAAGCTCTTTAGATCCGGATTATACAGGAAGTCCGAATTGGCCCGTAAATAATATCCCAACTTGGGCAAGCAAATTAGTAGATAAAACCGTTCTTCCGAGTCCGCAGGGTGTTCTAACCCGTTATTTTAAGGAAGCTTCCTCAGGCCAGCTTAACATTATTGGGGATTATCTTCAAGCACCAACTAACAATGGTGTTTTTACGGTATCATCTACCAATGTAAATGTTGCAAACAGTGAATTAGTTGCTGAAGTTAATTCAATGATGAATGGAAATTTTCTAACTAGCGGAGGTGTAATAACGCCCGGAACATTTGACAATTGGACGAACGCACCTTTTTTCGGTGAGCCAAAAATTACTCCAAGCACTGACTCTCCTTCTTCTTATGACCATGTTATGATAATTTGGCGGAATCATAATTTATACAATGGCGGAAATGGACGTATGTCAAATGGTAGTTATGGGGTTTTAGTAGGATATCCTTCTGATACCTATACACAATTTGGTTCAAGCGGAGGTAAGATACCAGCGAATATTGCCCGACATGAATTTGCGCATTGTATTCTGGGTGGAAACGAATTTCATAGTTCCGGTGGTGGTGCCCAAACGAATTATTGGATAGCTGCTGCAGGCGGATATGGACTTCTTAGTGGTGCCGGGTCGTCTTTGCTCACTTGGAATGGATGGGATCGTTATCGTTTGGGATGGAAGAATACAGCGAACACAAATCTTATTTCAGCCAGAAATGCGAGTGGTACAGAAGTAAGTGGCGACTTAGACGCAACGAATTCTGCACATGCAGGAATTTATGTTTTGAGAGATTTTGTTGTTACTGGAGATGCAGTCAGGATTAAATTACCGTTTTTAAACCCAGCAACTGAATATCAACAATATCTATGGTTGGAAAATCACAGGGGATTAGTAAACAATAGCAATGAATTCGATAAGTTTATTTATCAAAATTCATCCTGTGTTGATCCCATGGAGTGGGGTTTAACTGCCGCTCTCCAAATTGACAAGGAAATTAAGACTGGGTCAACAGCTTTCGGTGGATATTCAGAATACGTGAGACAAATCTCTGCTGATGGGATGTGGGAACGATCATTTGATCCACCCATTTTAGATCAATGCCTCCCTCCTTCCTGGAACAATTATCCTAGGCCGGCAACTAAGTTAAGAGAAAATCCATTATCCGGACGTAGTGATTTAGATAGAGCATCGATCGACTTTGGTAATGATGGTGCATTGGTTTATATAGATCAGACAACGGTTTCCGCCGACAAAGTTAACGGGGTTTTTGAGTACAAGCTTTTCGGTAATGGAAATCCTCGCCAATTATTTACCGCAACCGGAACTAATTTGATCGCTATAGGCACGAATCCAACAAGTGCAGCGCGAATGAATCAAGCAGGGCTAAATGGTGTACAAGGATCTAAGAATGTTCGAAGTATTTATTTAAATGGTGTAAGAGTTGAAATTCTTGATATGCTTCCCAATGGCGACATCAAAATCAAAGTAGATTTTGATCATGTTGAAATTGAAAATGATGTAACATGGATGGCACCGGATATTGTTCTGAATGAAATAACGAGTTCTTCCGGTTACAGCCTTGTTGTAAAAAGCGGAAACACACTCACTTTAGACCATGGAACTGTGGCAACCAGAATGGTCGGTACGGAGACTTTTGAAGGTGACGATGTTTTTACTAGTCCAACAGTAATGCGAGTGAAAGCAAATGCCACAGTAAATCTCGAAAACGGAAGTACGCTTGTGATAGACAGAATGAGTAAGTTATCTATGGAACCAAACAGCCAGATAGATATTCAAAATGGTGCGGTCTTAAAAATTAAACGTGATGCCGTTCTTGATATCCAAAATGATGCTGTAGTAAATGTAATGAATGGGGGCAAAATAATTATTGAAAAAGCAGGTGGTAGTTATGGAGCAGGAGGATTATATTTTGCTAAAGATGCTCGCATTAATTTGAATGGAACAAATTCACTTATTGATGTAAATGGATTAATTGCGATTGGTGAAGATGCAACTTTCCGACTGTCTGATCTTACAAATGCAACAAAAACAAGCGGAAAAATAAAATTTCAGGGTGGTTTTGATAATAGCGTTGAAATAATAGCTGGAGACAAAGCTGCAGTAAATATTAAGGGGTATTCAAAAACACAAGAGGTCATAATTAATCTCAAATCAGTTTTGGAATTTCCCGACAATTTGATCGATTTTGACATTAGAGATTTGAGAATTTCACAGGGTTATGCTGATCGTATTAGTCCACCTTATAGCAATACCTGTACTATTAAATTTAACAATGTGCTTGTAACAAACATTACAGGTGGCTATGATAATTACGGTATTAAATTATATGGTCAAAAATATGTCTCAATTTCCAATTCTACCTTTCAAGGTTGTGCCTTTGGTGTGAATTCTTTAAGTTTTGAACTGGGTAATAATTTAGCGGTTTCAAAATCAGATTTCAACGATTGTAAAATGGGTATCTTTACAAATGGAAAGGGTGGTTTATTACGTGATGTTAATTTTTATAATTGTGGAGTTGGTTGGGAAGCTTGGAATACATCCGCATCATCTGATATTAGAAGAACTACGGGTAAACACACAGCACATGATAACATCATTTATGAAGGTGGAACAACGCTTGTTGTATCTAATTCAATATTTCAGGATGCTGAGCGAGGAATTACCGCAACTAAAGCTACGTTAAAAGCAACTTGTAACAAAGTTCAAAATCATTCGCAATATGGTATTTATGGTAATCTGAACGCCTCATTATTATTTAATCAATCTTTTGGTAATAATAGTTTCAACGATAATAAGCGGACCATAAATTTATATAAAGCGAATAGCCTGGATTTATATCGCGGATGGAATGATCTACGCCCTGTAACCACAGGAACTCAAGACATCATAAATGGGTCTTTCATCTGTTCTGGTCCCACAACTATTTCAGCTATTAACAATAAGTGGAAATCGAATGGAACATCGCCTAATACAAATGATTATTACGTAGTTCGTGACTGCTCTCCTTCTTTCCAGATTACCATCGTAGATCCAAATCCGATAAATGTGATGTTTGTTTGTGAATATCCTGAAATACAGCCAAATGGAGGCCGACCAGCTTGGGCTGTGGATAATAATTTAAATGATTCTAATACATTGGAGCCATTAAATTCTTACGACGTCAATGACTACAATAATGAGGGTGACGTTATAGGAAATGAAGTCTTGGCAGTTGAATGCGACACGTTAATTCAAAAACTTCAAGATGGGAATATTTTTGATTATATAAACATTTCCGAAACCGATGATATATCCGAATTAATTCCATTAAATGAATTTGTAAATGAAAAAATTAGTAATTACTATTCCCTGGTAGATATTATTAATTCGTCAAATTCAAATGAAGAACTTGGAAATACTATCTATGGAAACGGTATTACAGAACTGTTTTCAACCTTTGTAGAAATGAATTCAGTATCTGATTCTTTGGCGGGGCTTACATCTCAAGATTTGGAAGATTTATTTGCAAGCATCCAATCCGTACTTGATAATAGTATCATTAGTTTTCCGGAAAGTTCTGATTATTTATTCGGACTTCACCTTTCAAAGGCTCAAGCTTATCGAATTTATGGGGATTACGTTTCAGCCATTTCGGAGATCGTGATTGCACAATCTTACGCATCTGACGAGAGCCAGATTGATTATGCTGAAAGAGTGAATTGCATGTTTAACGCAGAGAGCATTATGGTTGCGAATCCCGGAAAAGATGAGTGGCCTGATGAATATTCTTCTTGTGATTATTTACTTTTAGCTGATGAATACTCGGTAAATGAAAACATGCTTAACCCATTAAGTGAGTTAGAAAAGATGGTGAGTATTACTGCTCAGCCAAATCCAACCTCTAATTTAGTGCTTATTACTGCGATTGACACAGAATCAGAGATTCGGGGTATTGATGTTTTTGATACCTATGGCAGGAAAGTGAGCTCATCTAACTCTACCAATGGCCGAACGATCGAAATGTCTGGCTTACCTAATGGAGTCTATTTAATTCATGTAAGGTTTCTTGATGGAGCTATTGCTACCACCAAAATTCTAAAGACAGAGTAGTTTAATTCTTTAAAATTTATTGATATGTCTAATTATAGAAATAATATTTCGTGTATGATGTTGACTTTTATTTTAGTTACATCGGTGTTCATTTTACATCCTAAGCCAGCCCAAGGACAAGAGCAACAAGATGCACAATGGTCATTTTATCTCGCTTTCGAGGACGCAACTGGGGCAAAAGATTCAGTCTGGTTTTTGATGGATACAGCAGCAACCTATCCTTGGAGTATTTCAGGGCTATATGGAGAAGAACCGCTAGAGCCGGATAGCGTTAGCTTTCAAGTGTGGTTTCTACATCCTCTTGATATGCAAAGTGGCAATAAATACAATACATGGTTAGGTAAGCCTAATTTCGAAGCGTATAGTACTGAACTATTCGCTGAAAACGGTATAATGCCTTACATTGCTACTTGGGATTCATCTCTTTTTACAGCAGATATTTTATATGAATATGGCGACCCGATTCACAAAGCAACTCTGGATAATGAGTATTTTTTTATGCAAAACAATAGTATTTGGTATAATCAATATTACCTCACATTGGACGATCACGTTGAAATGCCTTATTTCTGGTGGGGCTCGAGTAATCAATTTCCATTAGATATTAATTTTGAAAGAGGTCCCCTGGGAAATGATGTGGGTTTAGAAAAAATGAAAGAATCTGAATTCTCCATTTTTCCGAACCCGGCAACTAGCCATATTTTAATGTCGTTTACAAAATCAGTAAATGCAGATTTTCGGATTTACAATGCAAATGGTATGCTTGTTAAAAGTGGGGATGTGGTTGGTGACGAAATGAAGATAAACCTAAACGGTTTTGCCAGTGGTCTCTATTTTGTAGAAATACAAGATGAGAATGGGACATTGGTTCAAAAGTTTGTTGTGGATAGGTAAGGAGGATAAAGTTGTTAATTATATTTTATTTCTCTATATATCAATTATTTATGGATTATAAAACAAACGAGTGAAGCCGTTATGCGAGATGCGTAACGGCCTTTTGTTGTTAGTAAGCGTAGTGCAAAAAGCAATTCTTCTCTTACTTTTTTGCTTTTAAAACCAATATGAAACCTGCTTACCTATCAATAAATATCCATCGTGAATCTGAAAGCATACCAATCTCTATTTCGAAAATCACAATTTGAATAGTCAACTCTTTTGTTTGTAGTTGTGAAATCATAGACATTTCTTTAAATTAACACCGAAATAAATATACGCTGGATGAAGTTTAATTTCGGTTGGGAATAAACAAACGGAATCAATGAACGAGACAATAAGATAGTGGAAAGCGACGAAAATAAAATAAGAGCAATAATAGTTGACGATGAAATGCCGGCTCGTGAGAATTTGCGTTTTATGCTTAACGATTATTGTCCTGATGTGGAAGTTGTAGGTACTGCCGATGGCGTAAAAAATGCGCTGGAGCTTTTCGAAAAGGAAAAACCAGATCTTATTTTTCTGGATATCAGAATGCCTTCCGGTGCTGAGGGATTTGATTTGCTGGCTAAACTTGCCGACAAAAAATTTTACGTTGTATTTGTAACTGCTTTTAAGGAATACGCCATCCGCGCTTTTGAAAACAGAGCCCTGCATTATATTTTAAAGCCGATTGATGAAACTGATTTAATAGAAACCGTGAACCGCTTGAAAGACAGAATAAGCTCTGATCTTGTATCTGAAGAGGGTGCGATGGAATACCGTGAGAGCTTGATGCGGATTGAATCGGAAGTTCAAAAGCAGGGAAGACCAAGAAGGTTAACTATTCACCACAGCAAAGGCATAAAGATCATTGATCCCGATGATATTACCCATCTTGAGGGAAGTGGAAATTGCTCCATTTTGCATTTTAGCAATCGATCTCAATATCTGGATACGCGTACATTGAAAATTTATGAAGTTCTATTGGACGATTCGTTTTTCAGAATCCATAAATCCTTTATCGTTAATCTCAAAGAGGTGGCCGAAATTCTGCATGGAGATGAGCAGGTGGTAGTCTTAAATAACGGTGTAAAAATTCCGGTTTCACGAGAGCGGAAGAAGGAATTGATAGATCGGATATCGGAGCTTTTGTAATGAGACCTTACTCCAAAAAGATACGGCCAAGCCGATTACTTGAGGTGAGCGTTCGAATTAAAGAGCTTTGTCAGGACTTTAATCGTGCATATGATAATTATCTTTGAAATGCAATTCGTTATATTTGGGTTGTCAAACTTGATATTCCAATTTGGAACATCAAGATTTTAGGTTAAAATTCCTTGGCGTACAATTAAATTGAAATGAAAACTGAATCGACTCTAACACCTGAGAGAATTATCAGCAAAATTTACCTAATCAGAGATCAAAAGGTAATGTTAGATAGAGATTTAGCAGACTTATATGAGGTTAGCACCAGCAATTTAAATAAGGCCGTATCTAGAAAAATAAAGCGATTTCCGGAAGATTTTATGTTTCAACTTAGTGCTGAAGAATGGAACGGTTTAAAGACTCGAAATGAAACATCAGAATGGGGAGGAACCAGAAAAAGTCCTAAGGCCTTTACTGAACAAGGACTTGCTATGCTGTCCGGAGTTTTAAATAGCGACAGAGCAATCATGGTAAATATCCAAATTATGCGCACCTACACCAAAATGAGGGAAATGCTTTTAACCCATAAGGACTTGCTGTTTAAAATCAAGGAAATGGAAGTAGCGGTAACGAAAAACCACGAGGATATTGAGATAGTTTTCACCTATTTACGACAATTGGAAGAAGGTAAAACTCAAGAAATACTGCAGCAAAATAGAGTATCAATAGGATATAAAAGAAAAGATGATCGATGAAATTAGAATATTGATTCCCCTTGAGAGAATCAGTAAATTGATAGGTTAAGCCTCAAAACCTCTTGCCTTAGATGAAAAGGAAAATGCGTATCCAAAATACCACATTAAGACAGGCAAGTGGTGGTTCTGAAAAATGGTGCAAGAATC
Organism: Cryomorpha ignava; assembly: GCF_010686655.1. Taxonomy (GTDB): domain Bacteria; phylum Bacteroidota; class Bacteroidia; order Flavobacteriales_D; family Cryomorphaceae; genus Cryomorpha; species Cryomorpha ignava. The sequence goes on from NZ_JAAGVY010000033.1 coordinate 54,822, forward strand.
CCTGTTTCGCGAGAGCGTAAGAAGGAATTGATTGATCGAATTTCGGAGCTTTTGTAGAGGTGATTCATTTCTAAAAAGGCTGTTTTAAGGAATACAAATTGAATATCGTATAGTTTGAATAGCTTGCATGTTCAATTCTTACCGAAGCAGATAACCCTATCAATTCTTGAAAGAAAGCGCCATATTTCAAACTTTTGAACCTGAAAACCCGGAATTAAAACGCCTTGTGGCTTATTATTACTAAAGTTTCGCAGGAGCTATTGTGTTGATAATTAACATTGTAAAGTTAAAAAGTGCAGCATTTTTATTACTTTAAGATTCTGAAAAACAGTATCTTAAAGGCGTAATTCCAAATACGTAAAAATGCTGCAATCCAAAGATATTAAAAATTTGTCAGAGCTGACTACTT
>NZ_JAAGVY010000034.1 GCF_010686655.1 Cryomorpha ignava
CAAACCTGAAAGACGATGTAGTGTAAACACTCATCAAGGGCTCGTAGGCCTTATGCACCAGGTCGATATATCTTGTATAGACAACAATATAAAGACCCGGATTTAATAACAAAAATTAATCTTGATATTAAATCATTGCAAACATAAAAGGGCTTTGAGAATTGATGGTTTAATATTGGCTTTCATCAACAACCCATTGTATATAGCCTCTTAAGTACACGCTAATTCCTGTAAGGGTGACAGTCAACAGCCTAGGGTATAGCGCAGCGCAGCCCTGGGTTGTTGAATATAGGAAGTTAAGGTTTTGGCGGTATTTTTGCTTTTAGCAAAAATGGTGACAAAATCGAATTGATTGGTAAAATTTCATTTTGTGCAAAACGTAAACTTATAATCAGTTCAGTGTCAAGCATTTGTTTGTTAATCAAAAAAGCCGTTTCAATCTTACGATTAAAACGGCTAGTGTACCCAGGACTGGACTCGAACCAGCACGAGCTTAAGCTCACCACCCCCTCAAGGTGGCATGTCTACCAATTTCACCACCTGGGCATTTTGGGGTGCAAAAATAGAACTTTCATTTAATAATCTCTTCCATTTCCAAAAAAATTTAATTCTCCTCAACATTATCCATGTTACCCTGTTTTTAACCGTTAAATGGTTGAAACTATTAGGTGAACCAAGTATTTTTAAATTCCTTATAATTATATTTGTCTAAAACTAGAACGATGCAACATAAGCCAAAAGAACAGGGAACAACGGCGCTTTTCAAAAACCGTACTCTCGAAAAACTGGCCAGAACCCATATTTCTATTCCCCTTTCTATTTATTTTATCGGTTCGGCCGGCTTACTTTATACTAATTTTTCAAGCGGTTATACCACTATTCTCGGTGGGATAAGTGTTTTCTTCATTGGTTTTCTTTTCTGGACATGGTTTGAGTATTTTATGCACAAAAGGCTATTTCACATGCTCCCCACCAATAGGTTTAAAGAGCGAATTCAATACTTATTTCACGGAGTACATCATGAGTTTCCACGAGATAAAACCAGATTGGCCATGCCACCGGCTGCATCAATTCTGATATTAACAGCGCTCTTTTTTACTTTTAAAATTATAATGGACAATTACACTTTTACATTTCTTCCTGGATTTGTAATGGGTTATTCGGCCTATTTATTTGTGCACTACTCCATTCACGCCTTTAAGCCACCAAAAAACAAGCTCAATGTGCTTTGGATAAATCACAGTATTCACCATTATAAGGATGATACTGTTGCTTTTGGTGTATCAAGTCCGCTGTGGGATGTGATATTTCGCACAATGCCAAAGAAAACATATCAGCGCCCCAAAAAGAATAATGAAACCCGTGTAGAAACATCTTCGGCACGGGCTAATGGATCGAAGGAAGTAGTAACCTGAGACTTCATGAAGGTTTAAAAATTGCCGTATTGTTGTCTATACGATTCGGTAATTTTGTTTTAATCCTTTTGCAGACTTAAATCTTGAGTCCGCTCCGACAACCCAGAATTTCATGATTACGCCCTTCGTTTGTGAGACCGTTACACTAAGTTTTCACCTTTTTCGCCCCTAACCCCTTATCCCGCTTTTTAGCTGGGCACTCCCGTTGGTTGAAAGGGGAACTTGTTAAAATTCAGTGAATTCCTAAACAATCCAAATAGTGAATTCGAAGGCAACTTACTTATCGGAGTGGACTCAAATCTTCTTTTTAGTAATTTGATCCTTTGCCAATTTAATAAAACCTTCAAATTCGTTTAGTTTCTATCTGCGTTCATCTTCTTTAGCTGAAAAGCAGTCATAAAGATAGATAGCAACATAATAATTGCTCCCGCTGCAAAAGGGGCACCCGGAAAATCAATAATTGCATTATCTCCTGTAAAAAGGTAAAAAATATAAGTCATAACCGGAGGGCCAATAATGGCGGTAAGGCTCATAATACTGGTAAGCGTGCCCTGTAGTTGCCCTTGCATATTGTTGGGTACAAAGTTTGAAATGATTCCCTGAAGGGTTGGCCCTGCAACACCACCCAGACAATAAGGCACGATAAAGGCAAACATCATCCAGGGTTCTGTCGCCACAGAAAAAAGGAATAACCCAAGCGTCCAGAAGCACATGCCCAAAATGATGGTCTTTGTTTCGCCGAGCTTTCTTACCACGATGCGTATGAGTCCACCCTGAACCACGGCTACCACCACTCCCACTGCCGCGAGTGATAAGCCCACTGTGGTTTCAGTCCAGCTAAATTGATACATCGTGAAAAATGTCCAGGTAGATTGCACCGCGTAGCCGGCAATGTAGATCAAAAAGAAAGGTATTATAAAACCCATTACCGCCGGAAATTGGCGCAGATTTTTCAAGCCACCCACCGGGTTTGCCTTTCTCCAGTTAAAGTTGGAAATGCGATTTTCGGGTTTTAGAGATTCCGGAAGGATAATGAGACCGTAGATAAAGTTGACAAGGCTTAACACTGCGGCTACCAAAAATGGAACCTGCACCCCCCACTTTGCAGCCACACCACCTATTACGGGTCCAATAATAAATCCCAATCCAAAAGCGGCACCTATAAGGCCAAAGTTTTGAGCCTTCTTTTCAGGGGTACTGATATCAGCAATGTATGCAGTAGCAACAGTAAAGCTCGCTCCCGAAATTCCGGCAAGCACTCTTCCCACAAACAACCACCCCAAAGTTGGTGCATAAGCGTGAAAAATATAATCGATTCCAAGACCGAAAAGTGCAATTAAAATAATGGGTCGTCTGCCGTATTTATCGCTTAACATTCCTAAAAAGGGAGCAAACATAAATTGCATGGCCGCATAAGCAAACATAAGCCAGCCGCCTATTCTGGAAGCTTCGCTTAATCCCCCGCCCGATAAATTTTCAATAAGCGCCGGCAAAATAGGAATGATAATCCCGATGCCGATAACATCTATTAAAACGGTTACAAAAATAAAACCTAGAGAGGCATTGTGATTTTTTGCCATAAGGGCGCAAAATTACATCAGAGAATTTTTAGAAACTCAAATTCCAAATTGTTTTTTAGTTCCTTTATAACAAAGCGAAATCTGGTAGCTGATTATCCTACATCTTCAATATATGATTTAAAAGAAGGCAACGCCTCCATGGGGCAAGTTGCATTTTTAATATGGGTTTTAATCAGTCCGTTGCAAAAACTCAAGCCCCCACCTGGTTCAATTTCATACCACTTGCCCTGATAAAGCCTGTAACCGTGATTGGTTTTTGCGTCGGTATCCGCAAAAAATGAAAAGGCTGTCTCTCCGGCTACACCAGCAATTATAAGTGTAGGAAATTGGATCACTGAAATTTTAGGCAATTCTCCCTTTTTAGCGAAAGCGGCCCAAAAATCATTTTCAGAATACGGTTGCTCTGCACCTTGCCAATGACCATACTTTTCTACCACATTTTGAAGAAACTTCAGAATTTCAGGACGGATTGTAAAATCTGAAATCACTTGACTTTTACCATGGGAAAAAGTAAAGAGGAAAGCATTTTTATCCATTCCAGCTTTAATCTCATTTCGCTTTTCCCATACATCTTGTTCAAACCTATTGGGAATAAGTGCTGGCAGTGACAAATAGCTATCAGTAGGAAGGCGACTTTCTGATTCTAAGCAATGATGAATCAGCTTAAATGCGGTTTTTTGGTAAGTGAAGTCGCTTGGAGAAGTGCACCAGAAACCAAGATTGTCGTTTTCAATTTTGAGATTTTGCTCTTCGGCGAATAATCGAAATAAAACGATTGGGATATTCTTAAGTACCAACTTAGAAATCAGCACATTCTTATTCTTAAAAGAGTGATAACTGGACGTGAATGGCAATGACAAAATCACTTTTTTTAGCGACTCATGCAGCGCACTTTCTAATTTAATTTTATCTTCTGGCGTGTAGAATCTAACTTCTCGGGCGGTCATAGCAATTGATTGCCAAAAAGGTAGGAGATATTCTCAACTTATCAAAATTTTGATTCAAAATCTGAAGTAACAGAAGCAAATCAGTTTTCCAATTCCATTTGCCGCAGCTTAGCGTGCTTTAAAAAATCTGAATAAGCCGAGTTTTTGGCAATTACAAATCCACGCCAGCCATCGCGAAACGCTGCTTTCAAAAAGTAAATTTTTAAAAATTTAAACCATGGAGCAAAAAGAATCTTAAAAAGACTTGCTTTTTTTCCTTTCTCAAAATTAATTTCCGCCTTGAGCGTAGAATATTTATTGATGGTAGTTAGATGTTGCTCAATGGTATAAAAAGAATAATGGAACAAATCACCATTGAGTTTTCCTTTGACGGCATCATTGTCTATCTCCAGATATTCGTGTACTTTTTCGCCAGTCCAACGCGCTTTTGCTTTGTCAAACAGCCGATACTTAGCGTCGGGATACCAGCCACCGTGCTTTATCCATTTTCCGCAGTAATTGGTTAAGCGGTTTATCTGCAAGGCATCTGTATAACTATTCGTTTTCCAGTTAATTATTGACTCACGTAAGGATTCAGACAGCGCTTCATCGGCATCGAGCGATAGTACAAACTTATTTTCGGTAAGGCTGTTGCCGAAATTCTTTTGTGCTGCAAAATCGGCAAAAGGATGTTGCACAAAATTAACATCAAACTTCCGGCATAGATCCGCAGTTTTATCAGTCGAAAAGCTATCAACTATAATGATTTCATCGGCTACACCACTAAGCGAATTCAGACATCGCTCAATATTCCGCTCTTCATTGTATGTTATAATTACCGCCGATATTTTCATCTTACCAGGAAATTTCCTTTTTATCGCGCCAGAATTTTCCCGTCTTATCTTTCTCTACTTCGGTGGCCAGCCATACGGGTGTTTCTGCTCCCTGATCTACTGATCTCGGAGCATTACTCCCACCCATGGCCGTGCGTGTCCATCCGGGGCAAACTGCATTTACGGTAATATCTTTTTTAGCAAGTACTGGTGCAAGTTGCCGCGTTACCGCATTCAAAGCAGTTTTCGACAGCGAATAAATAGGTGCCCAAGAGCCAATTTCATCTTTACAAAAAGAGCCGGCGGTGCTTGAAAGCATCACTACCCGGCAGCCTTTATTCATAAAAGGAAGCAATGCCTTTGTCATGATAAGCGGGGCGACTGTATTGGTTTCCAGAGTCAGTAATATTTCTGCTCTTGAAAGGTCGAGTATGCTTTTCTGATCGTCAGGCAACACGGCTGCATTATTTACAAGCGCATCGATTTTATCACCAGAATCTGTAAGTATTTTAAGCAGATTATCGATACTTTCAGGATCTGTAACATCCAGTATTGTTGGTACCACATTGTGACCCTCGCCCCGAAGCAGACCCGAGGATTGCATAATCCGGTTCGTGTTTCGGCTACACATATACACCTTGTAGCCTTTAAAACAGAGTTGCCTCGAAATCTCAAAACCTATTCCTTTGTTGGCGCCGGTTACAATGGCCACTTTTTGATCAGAGTCCGCCATAATTAAAGGGTTTCTTTAAGCCATCTAAAAAATTCATTTTGCCATACGATTCCGTTTTGAGGACTAAGCACCCAATGATTTTCTTCGGGCAGATACAGCAATCTGCTTTTTATGCCAAGCATCTGTGTAGCTGTAAAAGCCTCTAGCCCCTGCCCTATTGGAATTCTAAAATCCTTACCTCCCTGGATAATCAAAATCGGTGTTTTCCAATCTTGCACATGATTAATGGGGTTGTACTCGTTATAGGTTTTTTGGGCTGCTTCATTTGTTTTATCCCAATACGGGCCACCGATATCCCAATTCATAAAAAATAGTTCTTCAGTAGTGCCGTACATACTTTTTAAGTTAAACGGACCGTCATGGGCGATAAACGTTTTGAATCGTCCATCGTGAATTCCTTCCAGATAAAATGCTGAATACCCACCGTAGCTGGCTCCTACGCATCCAAGGCGATCCGTATCAACATAAGGTTCTTTGGCCACAGCATCGATTGCCGACAAGTAATCGCGCATATTTTGTCCGCCCCAGTCTTTAGATATTTGCTCATTCCACTCTACGCCATACCCCGGCATTCCACGGCGGTTTGGTGCCACAACAATGTAACCGTTGGCGGCCATGAGTTGAAAATTCCATCTGAATGAGTAAAACTGGCTCAGGGCAGATTGCGGACCGCCTTGGGTATAAAGCAGCGTGGGGTACTTTTTGGAAGCATCAAAATCAGGTGGATAAATCATCCAAACCAGCATCTGCTTTCCATCTGTAGTTTCTACCATGCGCGATTGTACATTACTCATTTTTAAGTCATTGTATATCTCGTCGTTTACATGCGTCAATTGCGCCAAATGTCCTGCGTTTAAATCAATGGCGTACAACTCGCGGGCATGATTCATGTCTGTTTTACCGGCAATAAGTCTTCCATTTGCAAATCCCACTAGTCCCGAAATATTGTGTACTCCAGTGGTGACTTGCTTTACAGTAGTTTTTGATTCTGCATTGCCGGAAACGTTTACCGAAAATAACTGCTCTGTTCCTTTAGTCGCCGCGGTAAAATAGATTGTTTTATTATCATCAGACCAAATGAATGAGTTTACCGTGCCATCCCAGTCTTTGGTGAGGTTTACGGCTTTCCCGTTAAGCATAATTTTTATATCATTTTTATCGCTCTCATATCCATCACGAGCCATTGAAAGCCACGATAGTGTGCCACCCTTTGAATAAGTGGGATTGGTATCGTAACCCTTATTAGATTCAGTGATGTTTTTGGTGGTTTTGGTAGCAACATTATATTCGTAAAGATCTGTATTTGTGCTGTTCACATATTCATTACCCTTCATTTTTTTCGAAACATACACCACAGATTTTCCACTGGGGTTCCAAACATAATCTTCGCCTCCGCCGAAAGGTTTTGTAGGCGTATCATAAGGTTCACCTTTATTTAAGTCTATTGAGTCATTGCCATTTACCGAAACGAGAAACACATGATTGTGCTCTCCTTTTTCCCACGTATCCCAATGCCGCACGTTGAGCTCATCAAAAATCATGGCATCGCTTTTATCCATTTTTGGATAGTAATCTTCACCGGTTATTTTACGAACTTTCACCGCATAATCTGTAAGTTTCCATTTGCCGTCAGGCGAAAGTTTAGGGTTAACCACCAGTGACTTCCCAACTGAATCTTTCCTTACATCTCCTGTTTTTAAGTTTAAAACGAATGTTTGAGAATTAAAAGTATTGCCGGGAATATCTGGTGTGGTAACCTTATAAACAAGGCTAGTTCCATCTTGAGAAATACCAACTGCACTCACCCGGCCAAGGCTCCAAAGCAACTCGGGGGTCATTACCTGCGCAGATGCAAGAATAGGGAGAAAAAGAAATAAGAGAAGCGATTTTAATTTCATGATGATTAAATTTAACGGGTAAAATTACAAATATGAAATGAGAGCCTTATTTGAAAACTTACAGCCATTTTTTGTTTTTAAAATAATAAAGCATTCCGGCCGTAATAATTATAAGCAGTAACCAAAATAGCGGGTAGGCATATTTATAATGTAACTCGGGAAGGTATTCAAAGTTAGTACCGTACACTCCTGCGACGAATGTAAGGGGGATAAAAACCACTGAAAAAATGGTGAGCACACGCAAAATATCATTTAGGCGCGCTCCCATATTCATATGAAAAATTCCGAGTTCATCGTTTAGCAACTCTTTGTAAATTTCTATGGCTTCATTTGCATGTTGCACATGATCTTGAAGATCCTTTATAAAAGGAATCGTTTTCTTGGATAACAATGGCGATTCGGTTTTTTCGAATTGAATGGCCAGTTCCAAAACCGGTCTTATCGTTCGCCTGTAACTATTAGTGTCCCTTCTGTAAACATTAACCAGATTGAGCAGCTTTTTATTTTGAGATTTAAGCATCTCCTCCACGAGTGATTCAATTTGATTGCCCAAATGTTCAATGGTTATTACGTAATTATCTACAATAGCGTCCATTAATGCAAAAGCCAGATAATCTGATCCACGCGTTCGGATTTTTGTAGTCGTGTTGATAATTCTATTCCGTACGCCTTCAAACACATCACCTTTCATTTCCTGAAAGCTCAATAGAAAATTAGGGCCGATTACAATTGCTACTTGTTCAGTTTCAACTAAATTAGTGTCCGATTCAAGCCTCAGCATTTTTAAAAAGAAAGCGAGCCTGTCTTCGGTTTGATCAAATTTTGAACGCTGATTGGTATTCAATACATCTTCGAGAATAAGCGGGTGAATTGTAAATATTTCGCCCAGTTTGGCTATTATGGAAGTGTCGTGAAGACCAGTAATGTTATACCATGTAATATATTTTTCACTTAGGTACTCTGCTGCCGCATCTACCTGAATATTATCGAAAGTTTCATATCCGTTTTGATCGAATTTAATGACGTCAATCGAAACCTTCTCCGATTTTTGTGCTCCTACAAAAATCAGACTTCCAGGTGCGGCGCCTATTTTTTTCGATTCTTTCCTAACAAATTTTGCCATTTCTATCCTTTACTGAAGCGCGGTATAAAGTTATGTATTAGCAGATTAATCAGAAAAACGAATGTGATGCGATTCACTTTGAGTAGTCATTACAATCACATATTTAAATCATTAATCTCGCAGTCGAAGGTAGAAAAATCAGTAATACTTATGGCTTTGAATAAAATTATTTGAAATCTGAATTACCGAAATCAGAAATCGATTTTCATTACTTCAGACTTTTCAAGCTTAAATACGGCATCGCTCCATTTTGGAGGACCAAAATTCGCCGGTGCATTATTCGAAAAGGCAAAAGGCTCCTTTGGGTAACCTACAAAATTCTTGTCCAGAATCTTATTTCCATTTAAATCCTGAAAGAATGCAATGGCATAAGTGCCTTTAGGAAGTTCAATAATATGCGCAAAATCAGCTTTCCCATTCGTTTTTGCCGCAAAATCCATGAAAGGCTTATCACCTAAAAAATTATCAGACTTATTATAAACCGCGATGAGAACCACACTTTCATCGTCATTTTCAAGACCTGTAAATTGAAGTTCAAGTTTGTGGACATCCTGTGATTGACCAACAGAAATATTTAGAAGCAAAAACAAAAGCAATAATACCGGAAGGATTTTAGAAAAGAAGTGAGAATTTAAAAGAATCATATTTTATTTTTAGTTAGAACATCAATGATGTCAATATGTTCAGAGACGAATTGAACATTTTCAAAGATAATTTCCACTTTATTTGCGACTAAGAGGCAACTCTGAAAATAGTTCTCGTCTACAATCCGCTAACTCGTTTTTGTAGCGAGTGAAATAAGATGCTTAATTACATAAGTTATCAAAATGCCCGATACCAGACGGGCATTTTTTTTTGCTCAAAAGTAGCCTTTAAGCTTTGATTCCACATTTTGTTTAGCTTCAAAAGTTAAAAAATCTATAATTAACTTCAAATATCTTATATTCGCCCCCGAAAAAATAAAACATATATGAAATTGATCAACAAATTTTTAATTGGCAGTCTCTGCCTGGGATTGTTAACATTCACATCGTGTACTAAAGGAGATGATGATGGACCGGCTGAACCGGAATATCAAGGAACGCTAACTGGCGACCTAACAATTATAGGTAATCCGGAAGCAACAGTTTACACAGCTACCAGTATTACGGCAACGCATGATACAAGTGGGTTTTCTGCTGCGCCAGTTAAAATAGAAGTAGTAAATTCTTCCGGTGTAAAGATTACTATTCAATTAACTGATACTACCGCCCAATTAGCGCCTTATGTTTTACGTCGCAGCGGTTCAAACTTATCTACTATTAAGTTGAGCGCAAATGGTGAAACATATACTACCCGAACGGATGATATTCCAGGCGAAGATAATGGCTTAATAACTATTACTGACGGTGGAGCTGATGATGGAATTTTACGTGGTAATATTATCCTTTTGAAATGGTTTAAAGTTAAAACAACCGGACCTGATTCGTTAGTGGCCTTAATGCAAAACGGTAGTTTTGAAGTGCCGCTTGTGCGCAAAGGTTTTACTTTCGAGCCTGGCGATGCTACTGTTTCGGCTAAGATAAACGGTGCTGCCTTTAATCCTATTGCAACCAATAAATTTGGCTTTACACTGATATCCTCATCTGCAACAGGAGAAATGCTTTCTGTAGAGCTACCAGACAATACTACCGTAGGTGAGCACGCCTTAAATGAATCTTCAGATTATGCCGTGGATTATACTAGTGGAAGTACTTTGTACAATTCAGAGGGTACAATCAATGTTACTGCTTTTGATGCAAATGCAGGTACTGCAACGGGAACTTTCCAGTTTACAGCTACTCCCACCTCAGGTGGAACAGCAGTTTCAGTAACAGAAGGAGCCTTTACTTTCTAAAATTAATGATTGAATTCATACTAAAAAGTGCGACATCCATTAGAGTGTCGCACTTTTTTTTTAAGCATTTTTATCAAGTGATGTGATCTACCATTTACAAAATATATAAATAGATGGCAAAAGAAACGGCATTTGGCAGAGATTCTGATTATCAAACTTTCGCACTACTCGGCCAGGAAATTGGACAAACCCGGAATAAAAAGGCATTGGCAAACCAAATTCAATTTTTAACGAGCGATAATATAATTGACTCGCAGCGTGCTGCAACTGTTCTTCACCATGCCAGCAATCTGGCTCCCGATTTATTTCTCAAACATCTCGACAAGCTCATCGCGGTAATCGAAAACCCCATTCACGATTCAGGTCCGCGAATGGTGATGCGCGTATGTATGCATATCGAAATTCCCGAAAAACATTCAGGAACCATTGTTAATTTGGCTTTTCAATATTTGGGAAATCCAAAAACACCCGTGGCAATTAAAGTGAATGCCATGTATGTAATCGCCAATCAGGCAAATAAGTATCCTGAACTTACCACAGAATTGAAAGCTTGTATTGTGAACCAATATGAAAGAGAATTACCGGCATTTAAGTCTTGTGTCAGAAAATTATCCAAACAGCTAAACTTTCGAATATGAGATTAATCAGCTACTTTGATTGATTATCCTTAGGGTATGACCATCCTAATATTCTTTCCAGATTGCAAAAGCGCACAAATCTTTAACCATACTCTACAATTATTCCGAAATTCATCGATTTTATTGAAGTAGCATGAAAATTTCAAATAAGGCAATTCTTTTTTTCATACTGATTGTCGCGTGTGTATTCCGGTTTTATGATTTTGCACATATTCCGTTTACGCATGATGAATTTAGCGCCTTATTCAGAACCCGCTTCTCATCGTTTCACGAGCTGATAGAAAGAGGTGTACGTCCTGACGGGCATCCTGCCGGGGTGCAGGTATTCTTGTATTTCTGGTCAAAAATTGTGGGATGGAATACCTGGCTTATCAAATTACCATTTGCAGTGGCTGGTGTTTTATCAATTTTATTGATGTACCGCATTGCCACACTCTGGTATAATGAGACTGTGGGAATAATATCGGCTGCATTTCTCGCGGTAATGCAAATAATGGTCATGTATGCACAAATTGCGCGACCTTATATTTCGGGTCACTTTTTTGTGCTTCTAATGGTCTTTTTCTGGTCGCTGATGATTCTAAAACCGGATAAAACCTTTTTGAGAAACAGTATCCTCTTTGTGCTTTCTGCAGCTCTGTGCGCTTATAACCATCATTTTAGCCTGCTTATGGCCGCCATTGTAGGTTTTACCGGTCTCTTTTTGATTCAGCGCAAATATCTCGGGTGGTACATTCTAAGCGGAGTTGCCATTTTCGCTCTTTACATTCCTCACCTCTCTATTTTATTCTCTCAATTAGAAATTGGTGGAATAGAAAGCTGGCTGGCCAAACCTACCCCATCATTCTTTCCGCTCTATCTCGGATATTTGTTTAATTATTCGGTATTAATGTACGGTCTGGTGGGCGCAATTATGGCGGGTGGCTTTTTTACAATTAAAAAGGCTGATTTTTCCTTGAAGAAGTTTCTCTTGTTTCTCACCTTTTTCATTCTCCCGGCTTTAATCGGCTATTTCTACTCTGTTTATTCCAGTGCTGTATTGCAATACTCGGTACTCATATTCAGCACGCCTTTCATATTATTTTTGCTTTTTGGGCATATCTCAAATCAAAAACCGGTTGTTAATGCAGTGCTCACACTTATTATTCTTGCTATTGGCGGATATGCGTTGATATACAAGCGAGAACATTATCGAGTTTTTTATGATTCGCCCTACGAAAAAATTATTGATGATGCCCAAAAAGTCAATTCACAATTTCCCGGTACGCCCATTCTCATACATTCTCATCACGCTATTACAGACTACTATTTGGATGAGAACACTTTCAGCATTCCATTTACCTGGTTAGACTCATTGCCAACAACGGCTCAACTTATCTTATTTTTAGATAGTGCCTCGAAAGTATCAAATACCTTCTATTATGGCCATCTATCAGAAAATGATTCCAAAACAATTCCCATAATTCGGGATTACTTTCCTGAAATAAAGTGGCAGAGCAATTACTTCAACGCTTCAACATATCTATTTTCGAAAGGTGAAAAAATGAAAACCAAAAATGTAGTGTTGGATTTTGAGACTGCTGAAACTAAAAATTGGTCAAATTTCGATTTAAATTATGTTGTAGAAACGGACATATTAAACGAATCCCATGCCTACAAAGTAGATAGCACTATAGAATGGTCGGTTTCATTTCATGAAAATCTCAGTTTCTTTTCGCCCCAAAAGAATGACTTTATTGACATTGCTCTTTCCGGTTATTTTGAAAAATCACCAAAGGAAACCCTTGTTGTTGCCACTTTAAAAAATGATGAGACAACTGTTTACTGGGGTGCATCAGGCTTTCATGATTTTCTAACGTCCGATATTTTTCCTCAGCAAGTGAAAGCACACCTTACGATAAAGCTCTCTGACGTTCAAGGCATTGAGAAACAAACCGCTCTAACCGTTTTTTTATGGAACAAAGGAGAATCTCAATTTCTGATAGATGATTTTGAAATAGCGCGAAGAGCTGGAAATCGCGTTTTGTACGGTCTGGGCGAGCAAATTGAATAGTTTGCAGAGCTTCGATTCTTCGATAATAGAGAATCGCGACCTTATAAATTCGATTCACATCTATTTGCATAACATTCTGCACTATTCTTTGTTAAAACCTAACAAAGCCGTATTTTTACCTCATTAAAAACATTCAGAATTATGACAATCGAAGAACGCGAGCGCGAATTTCAGGAGAAGATAGATAGTGGACAGAAAATAGAACCAAAAGAATGGATGCCTGATGAATATCGGCGACAGCTTATAAGAATGATTGGTCAGCATGCACATTCCGAAATTGTGGGAATGCTGCCTGAGGGCAATTGGATAACACGCGCTCCAAGCCTTCGCCGAAAGGCGGTGCTACTTGCCAAAGTGCAAGATGAAGCCGGTCATGGTCTTTATCTATACAGTGCTGCTGAAACACTCGGTATTGACAGACAAACAATGATTAACCAACTCATTACTGGAAAAGCGAAATACAGCAGCATATTTAATTATCCCACCACTTCGTGGGCAGATATGGGTGCAATAGGCTGGCTTGTTGATGGCGCTGCCATAGTAAATCAAACTATGCTTGCCCGCGGATCTTATGGTCCATATTCACGCGCTATGGTGCGTATTTGCAAAGAAGAAAGTTTCCACAACCGCCAGGGGTATGAAATCATTTATCAATTGGCTAATGGAAGCGAAGCGCAGAAAAAAATGGCGCAAGACTCGCTAAACAGATGGTGGGGACCGTCTATGCAAATGCTCGGGCCGTCTGATGCTGATTCAACGAACAGCGCAGTAACAATGAACTGGAAAATAAAAGTTGAAAGTAATGATACCGTGCGCCAGCGCTTTATTGACCGAACTGTTCCACAGGCGCATGCCGCAGGTTTAACCATTCCCGATCCGGATTTGAAATACAATGAAGAAACCGAGCACTGGGAAATCGGTGAAATAGACTGGGATGAGTTTTATAAAGTCATAAAAGGATACGGCCCTTGCAATGCCAAGCGCATGAAAGCCCGAAACGAGGCAGAAGAGCAAGGTAAATGGGTGCGCGAAGCCGCCGCAGCTTACGCGAATAAGAAATCGAAAAAACAAGAAAAACAGGTAGCCTAGATTAGGCTTATACTTATAGTAAAGCACAGAATAATGACAGATCAAAAAAACGATAATAGCGAGCAAGGCATTCTCTGGGAAGTATTTGTACAAGCCAAGCCTGGTTTGGCGCATAAGCACTCAGGAAGCCTTCACGCCACCGATGCGGAAATGGCGCTAAAAAGTGCACGCGATGTGTATACGCGCCGCAGCGAAGGGGTGAGCATTTGGGTGGTTCCGGCTACCGAAATTACAGCCACTACCGAAGGTGATTCAGATTCGTTTTTTGATCCTGCCGACGATAAAGTTTATCGCCATCCTACGTTTTACACCGTTCCTGAAGGAGTAAAATACCTCTAAGAAATGACCGAAGAAAAAGCTTTATATAATTACCTTATCAGATTGGGCGACAATGCCTTAATACTTGGACAGAGACTTGGAGAATGGTGCGGACACGCTCACCAGTTAGAATCTGATATTGCCCTTACTAATGTTGCGCTTGACCAAATTGGTCAGGCCAGACTTTTGCTCTCTGAAGCAGCAAACCTGCAAGGTGAAGGAAAGTCTGAAGACCATCTGGCTTTTCACCGAGATGAGCAGGATTTTAGAAATAACCTCTTGGTAGAAATGGAAAATGGCGATTTTGGGCAGACTATTACACGCCAGTTTCTTTTTGATGTATATCAATATCATTTGCTAAAAGCATTTTGTAAAAGCGAAAATGATTTTTTGAAAGCTTTTGCTGAAAAGAGCATAAAGGAAGTTACTTACCACCGCAGCCTAAGCCGCGACTGGATGGTACGCCTGGGTGATGGAACAGAAAATAGCCACCAGAAAATGCAGGATGCCATAAATCTTCTATGGCAGTATACCGGCGAACTTTTTGAAATGGATGAATCCGACGAAGTGCTAATGGAAGCGGGGATAGTTCCAGATTTAAGCGAGATTAAATCCATTTGGGATAAAGAGGTGAAGACTGTAATTGATGAAGCAACGCTTGCTATTCCCGATACGCGTGGATTTATGGCAACGGGTGCACGTAAAAAAGGTGAACATACAGAGTATATGGGTTATATTTTGTCAGAAATGCAATACTTGCCTCGATCTATGCCCGATGCAAAGTGGTAGTCCGACGCTGCAAATTAGATTGAAAAGGACGTCAGTTTCCGCTTGAAATACGATTTATTCTATGGACGAAAAAAAGATATATGAAATTCTTGAGTCTGTAAAAGATCCTGAAATTCCTGTGCTTAGCATTGCCGACCTCGGCATTTTGAGAAATGTCGAAATTTCTGAAGAAGGTAAACTTATCGTCACAATTACCCCCACTTACAGCGGTTGTCCCGCGATGGATACGATTGAAAAAGATATTCTAAAAGCGCTAAATTCAGAAGGGTACGACGCCGAAATCAAAACCAGCATCTCCCCTGCCTGGACTACCGACTGGCTTACCAAGAAGGGAAGAAAAAATCTGGAAGAATACGGAATAGCTCCACCGGCTGAAAGTACTACTGATAAATCTTTTCTCACAGGTTCGCATAAAGAACTTCGCTGCCCCCAGTGCAAAAGCACCGATACCGAAATGATCTCACACTTTGGCAGTACAGCCTGCAAGGCACTCTATAAATGCAAAGATTGCCTTGAGCCCTTTGATTATTTTAAGTGTATTTAGTACAATTTATTATTACTGTGGAACTATGCTAAAACGGAATCTCGCTCCAAGCCTTTCACAGAAGCATATAAGTCTTTATTTCCAATACATTTACGATTGCCTGTTCATTTTTTTGTCTTGTTCACGTTTCGTGAACGGTTCTAAAAAGTGAACACGATAATAAACAAAAATAACAGGTTTAAGATTATGGAAGAACAATCAGCTTCTATAGACCAACCGGGCTTGCTTCTTCAAAAGTTTGCCATTGATAGCAAAGAGTCTTTAGAATCCATCAAAGAATTGCTGGATGAAATAATATACGGTATAAAAGAATAATATTCCACGCAGCGGGCCAATCCCTTTTTATTCATATCGCTTCCGCGAAAGCGTAAACCTATTTTAACTTTAAATGCGCCCCTTGCAAAGCAATTAAAAAACAATTCTATTACCTTAGCCGCATAAGCATTGTTAATATGAGTACCATAAAGTTTACAATAGAAAACGGAATTGCACACATCGTGCTAAACCGGCCCGATGTATTTAACAGCTTTAATAAAGCCATGGCGCACGAAGTGCAGGAAGCTCTTGACCAATGTCAAAGCAATTCTGAAGTGCGTTGTGTCGTACTTTCGGGTGAGGGAAAAGCGTTCTGTGCAGGGCAGGATTTAAAGGAAGTTACAGATCCAAATGGCCCGCCGCTTACCAGTATCGTGCGCGACCATTACAACCCAATTATTGAAAAAATCAGAAATCTCAATAAGCCTGTTGTGGCCGCTGTAAATGGAGTAGCTGCCGGTGCCGGCGCAAATATTGCACTTGCCTGTGATATTGTTATTGCAAAAGAATCTGCAAGTTTTATACAGGCTTTTAGCAAAATAGGATTGATACCCGACAGTGGCGGAACTTTTTTTCTACCGCGGCTTATCGGTCTGCAGCGTGCATCGGCACTTATGATGCTTGGCGATAAAGTAAGCGCCGCCGATGGGGAAAAAATGGGAATGATCTATAAAGCTGTAGCCGATACTGATTTTGAAAATACAATTAAAGAAACAAGTGAAAAACTTGCCGGCATGCCCACTGTGGGACTCGCTTATACAAAGAAAGCATTGAATAAATCAATGCACAACGACCTTTCGGCACAGCTTACCCTCGAAGAGCAATTACAAACTAAGGCCGGAAGAACACACGATTACAAAGAAGGGGTCGACGCCTTTTTAAATAAACGAAAACCCCTGTTTAAAGGAGAATAAATGAAAAAATTTGATTTAAATTCAATTATTGCTGTTGTGGGTAGCGGAGCAATGGGCACTGGTATTGCGCAAGTTGCCGCAACTGCCGGTCACAAGGTTTTGGTATTCGACAACAACAAGCAATCTATGGATAAGTCGTCTGCCTCACTTAAGAAAATTTTGGCCAGGCTGGTTGAAAAAGACCGTATGACCCAATCTAAAGTTGATGGAATTATTGAGCGGATAACCTATTGTCATAATATTGAAGACCTTAGCAAGGCAAGCCTTATTATAGAAGCTATTGTTGAGAATCTGGAGGTTAAGAAAAATCTCTTTGGCCATTTGGAGCTTATGGTTGACGATGATGCTATTCTCGCCACCAATACGTCTTCCCTTAGTATTGCCAGCATTTGCGCGGCCTGTAGTAAGCCAGAACGTGTAATAGGTATTCACTTTTTCAACCCTGCTCCGCTTATGCCTTTGGTTGAAATAATTCCAGCTGTGCAAACCAGCGGAACTACATTGGTGGAAGCCAGAAACCTGATAGACTCATGGGGTAAAACTACAGTTTCTGCAAAAGATACACCGGGTTTTATAGTCAATCGCGTCGCTCGACCCTTTTACGGAGAGGCATTGCGCATACTTGAAGAGGGAATTGCCGATGTACCAACCATTGACTGGGCGGTAAAAGAAATCGGAAAATTTAGAATGGGCCCCTTTGAGCTTATGGACTATATAGGAAACGATGTGAATTATGCCGTAACCGAAACGGTTTTTAAAGAATTCTATTACGACCCGCGTTACAGACCGGCTTTTACCCAGAAAAGAATGGTTGAAGCAGGATGGCTGGGACGCAAAACCGGTCGCGGATACTACGATTATAGCGAAGATGCTGAAAATCAGGAGCCAACGAAGGACAAAAAATTGGGTAATTACATTGTAAACAGAATACTACTAATGCTTATCAATGAAGCTGCCGACGCGCTCTATCTCAATATTTCTACCCGCGATGGAATAGACCTCGCCATGACGAAAGGAGTCAATTATCCAAAAGGATTGCTGAAATGGGCCGATGAACTCGGAGTGGAAAATGTATTAAAACAAATTCAGGAATTACAAGATTTTTACGGCGAAGATCGCTACAGACCAAGTGCTCTACTGAAAAATATGGTCAAAGAAAAATCTTGTTTTTATCCTGAAATAATAATGAACAACTAATGGCAGAAGAAAAAAGACTTTCGGCATGGGAAATTGTCGAAAAAATGATGAACAAAGATGCCTTCAGCAAGTGGCTGGGCGTTGAGCTCGTAGTTATAGAAGAAGGCTACGCCAAAATAAAGCTTACGGTGCGCGACGAGATGCTCAATGGTTTTGGAATTGCCCACGGCGGTATTACGTATAGCTTGGCAGATAGCGCTTTGGCTTTTGCCGGAAATAGTCATGGCCAGAGAGCTGTCTCCACAAATACGACCATTACACACTTTGTAGAAGTGAAAGCCGGAGATGTACTCACCGCCGCAACTGTAGAGCATAATAAAGGAGAACGCATAGCTCACTATCTGGTAAATATCACCAATCAAAACGACGAAAATGTAGCCGCCTTGAGCGGAAGTATTTTCAGAACTTCAAAATTGTGGTTGCACGAGGAGGAGAAAAAGGAAGAAACTGATTTATGAAGGAAGCCTATATAATTGATGGAATTCGCACACCAATAGGAAACTTTCGCGGTGGGCTTAGCGATGTTCGTACTGACGATCTTGCTGCCCATGTAATTCGCGAATTGGTAAAAAGGCATACGAATTTGCCTTTAGCAGAAATTAATGACGTATTAATGGGCTGTGCCAATCAGGCTGGTGAAGATAACCGCAATGTAGCGCGAATGGCTGTTCTTCTGGCAGGTTTACCATTCAGTGTTCCCGGCGAAACCATTAACCGGTTATGCGCTTCGAGCATGTCGGCAGTAGCGCACGCAATGCACGCCATCCGTGCAGGCGAAGGCGATTTGTTTATCGCTTCGGGAGTCGAAAATATGACCCGTGGACCCTGGGTAATTTCAAAATCAGGATCTGCCTATGGAAGCGACAACAAAATGTACGATTCCAGCTTTGGGTGGCGATTTATTAACCCCAAAATGGAGGAGCTTTACGGCACTGACGGAATGGGGCAAACAGCTGAAAACCTGGTAGATATTCACCATATTTCCAGAGAAGATCAAGATGCATTTGCCTATCATTCGCAAATGAAGGCAGCCAAAGCTCAAAAATCGGGAAGGCTTGCAAAAGAAATCGTTGCAGTGTCTATTCCCAGAAGAAAACAAGATCCGATTAGTTTTGAGCACGACGAATTTATAAAGCCTTCTACAACAACAGAAATTTTAGGCAAGCTGCGCCCCGCTTTTCGCAAAGACGGAACTGTTACTGCCGGAAATTCGTCTGGTTTGAACGACGGTGCAGCCGCAGTGCTCATTGCTTCAGACAGAGCGGTTAAAGACCACAACCTAAAACCAATGTCGCGAATTGTAAGCAGTGGTGTAGCCGGTGTAGAGCCGCGCATTATGGGAATTGGCCCTGTAGAAGCCACCAACCTGGCTCTCAAACGCGCCGGTCTCTCTCTTGCCGATATAGATATTATTGAGCTGAATGAGGCTTTTGCAGCGCAGAGTCTCGCCGTAACCCGTTCTCTGGGCATTGCCGATGATGACGAAAGGCTAAATCCGAACGGAGGTGCCATTGCTATTGGACATCCGCTCGGCGTAACCGGCGCGCGAATCACCTATTCAGCAGCGCTTGAATTGCAGCTTACTGGTAAACGCTATGCGCTTTGTACCATGTGTATAGGCGTCGGCCAGGGTTATGCTGTTATTTTAGAAAATGTAAATCGCTAATACAAAAGCTTAAAGACTATTGCTATGGCAAATGTTTTTTCATTCAAAGGTTTCACTCCTGTTATTCATGAGTCTGCATTCATTCATCCAAATGCCACAGTAACCGGCAATGTAATAATCGGTAAAGATGTTTATGTTGGTCCAGGAGCTGCCTTGCGCGGAGATTGGGGAAGAATAGAAATTGGCGACGGCTGCAACATTCAGGAAAACTGTACAATCCACATGTTTCCCGGCAAAACCGTGGTTCTGGAACCATCTGCCCATATTGGCCACGGTGCAATAATTCATGGAGGCATACTCAAGCGAAATTGCCTTATTGGGATGAATGCTGTAGTAATGGACGATGCCATTGTAGGCGAAGAAAGCATAGTTGGTGCATTGACTTTTGTGCCGGCAGGAATGGATATTCCCCGCAGAAGTCTGGTGGTAGGCAATCCGGCTAAAATCATAAAGCAGGTATCTGATGAAATGATAACCTGGAAAACCAAAGGAACCCAGCTCTATCAAGCACTTCCCGGTGAATGTTACGAATCACTGAAAGCCACAGAACCGCTTCGCGAAGAAGAAAAAGATCGCCCTTCTCAAGATTCACTCTTTGCTACATGGAATTCGATTAAGGAAATTTGAATTAATTTTTCTTTACCATCCTTCGCACAAAATTACAATCTATTCTTTTTACATCTATCCGACTCTATGATTTACCATCTACAATCTTAGGGTGCTGCTCTCATTAAAAATTCTGAAAGTAAAAATTCGCAATAAATATTTACCGGGAGTAGGTTTATTGCCAATAATTTACCAATTTCAACGCGTGAGTTGATTAACCAATCAGAATCCAACAGAAAAAACCGGTAAATGGGAGCATTAGATGTATATGTAGTAGAAACCAAAGAACAGCGCAAGCGATTTGTAACCGCTATTCTTAAAGATATGAAGGCGCTTGATTTAATGCTCGAACGCAATATGTTTGAGCGTGATAACATGCGCATTGGCGCCGAGCAGGAATTCTGTTTTGTTGACAAGCACCTAAGACCGGCCATGATTGGACTTGAGGTTTTGGCACTTTTAGATGATTCACATTTTACTACAGAGTTGGCAAAATTTAATCTGGAAGCCAACCTCGACCCAATAAAATTTACTGGCGATGCCCTAAGCCGGATGGAAAATCAGCTATACGGACTTTTGCAAAAAGCAGATCAAATTGCACTTGACCATGGAGCGCGCATTTTGCTGACCGGTATTTTGCCCACTATTAAAAAGTCTGATCTCGAATTTGAAAACATAACCCCCTATCCGCGATACCACGCTTTAAACGATGCCATGAAAAAGCAACGTGGCGGCGATTTTGAGTTTAATATAAAAGGTACGGATGAACTCGTGACCAAGCACAATTCAATGCTTTTTGAAGCTTGCAATACCAGTTTTCAGGTTCACCTTCAGGTAAATCCCGATGAGGTAGTTGACAAATACAATTGGGCACAAGCCATAGCCGGGCCTGTTTTGGCAGCCTGTACAAATTCTGTTTTGCTTTTTGGAAAACGCCTTTGGGACGAAACGCGTATCGCTGTTTTTGAACAAACAGTTGATTTAAAAAACCTTCAAAATCCCGAAAGGGAAATCAAAAGTCGGGTTGATTTTGGCTCCAGCTGGCTCGAAGAATCTATAACAGAAATTTTTCAGCATGATGTCGCCTATCACAAGCTGCTGCTGGCCGGCGATGTAGAAGAAGATGCAATGGAAATGCTGCGCCAGGGAAAAGTACCAAAACTCACCGCCCTTTCGCTTTTTAATGGGACTATTTACAAATGGAATCGGGCCTGTTATGGAATTACCGATGGCCTGCCCCATATCAGAATTGAAAACAGGTATATCCCCGCCGGCCCAACTGTTGTTGACGAGATGGCCAATACAGCCTTTTGGCTTGGATTGATGGAAGGAATGCCTGATAATATTGGTGATATTGCTAATCTTATGGATTTTGACCATGCCAAACTCAACTTTATTAAAGCCGCCCAAATGGGACTTGGCGCCCAGTTTAGATGGAAAGATGGTAAGCGTTATACCGCGCAAGAGCTCATCTTAAATCGCCTTCTTCCCCAAGCCCGAATAGGTCTTGAAAAAATGAAAATCGATGCACACGATATTGATAAGTATCTGGGCATAATAGAAAACCGGGTTTTAAATCACCAAACCGGTTCTATATGGGCTTCACAGTCTTTTACCGAGTTAAGAAGAACAGCCACTGTAGAAGAAGCGGTGGTAGCGGTAACGGCTGGTATGCTCAAACGGCAGCAATCCGGTAATCCTGTGCACACCTGGTCTTACGCCACTATGAGCGAAAGTGGTTCGTGGGAAAATAAGTTTAAACACGTACACCAGGTTATGTCAAAAGAGCTGTACACCGTTCAGAGCGAAGATCAGATAGCATTGGTTACCAATGTAATGAACTGGCGGAAGATCCATCACGTCCCTGTAGAAAATGAAGATGGAGAAGTGGTCGGGATTATTTCTTCGGCCGATATCTTGAAGTATTATTGCAAAAAAGATGATGCCGATGATGACCTTACGGTAAATGATATTATGACGGTTAATCCGATTACGGTAACGCCTGATACTTGCACAATTGACGCCCTGAAAATTATGCGAAAAAGCAATTTAGGCTGCTTGCCGGTTGTTAAGAACAAAAAATTAATTGGCATTCTTACCGAATTTGATTTCGTGTATATGGCTGAACATTTATTTGAAGAACTCTCAAACATTGAAGCAAAAGACAATCACATTATTTGATTTCGTTGAGGGTAAATCCGTTCAAATCTCGCGTGAAATTGCGCGAATAGAAGGAGATCCCAACGGCCCCAATCTTGTTTTTATTGGCGGCATGCACGGCAACGAACCTACCGGGGTGTTGGCTCTGCACAGAGTAATGAACGAACTAAAACCGCTTCAACCCCTTTTGAAGGGCAATGTGTATGCCCTTTCGGGAAACCTGAATGCACTTGAACGCGGAGAGCGCTTTATTGTAAAAGATCTGAATAGAGTTTGGCAACCGGATATGGTAGAACGCGCCAAAAAACGTGATTATCAACCATCCGAAATTATCAATGAAGTTGAGGAGCAGATCGAACTCTGGGGATATATCGACGAGCTGATGAATAACCGCAAAGGAAAGTTCATTTTTGTCGATCTCCACACCACTTCGGTAAAGTCTGTTCCGTTTATTACAATGAGCGATACCATAATGAACCGCGGCTTTGCAAGGCGTATTCCCGTTCCCGTGGTAATAGGTATTGAGGAATATTTGCAAGAGCCGCTTTTAAGTTATGTTAACGATTTGGGTTGCATTTCAATGGCTTTTGAAGGCGGTCAACACAATGATCCCGAATCTGTTAGAAACCACGAAGCAATGATTTGGCTTTCGCTGGTAACAAGCAAAGTCATAAAAAAAATAGAGGTGCCAAAATTTCGCAAGAACTACCACCACCTAATGCACAGTGCTGAAGGAAATCACAAAGTCTTTGCGATAAACTACAGGCAGAACATCGAGCCGCATGAAACCTTTGAGATGATACCAGGCTTTGGAAATTTCCAATCAATTAAGGCGAATCAATTACTGGCAAAATTAGATGGACAACCGGTTTTGTCGCCGCAAAAAGGTTTGATATTTATGCCCCTCTACCAAAAGCTGGGCAACGATGGATTCTTTATCATTGAAAAAATAGCCAAATTCTGGCTGGGGGTATCTTTTATTTTCAGAAAATTGAGCCTTTACCGCATTTTGCGCTTCCTTCCGGGCGTAAAACCATTTATGGAAACTGATCATATAATGGTAGTAAATACCGCGATAGCCAAGTGGTATAGCAAGGAGATATTAAACCTAATGGGATATCGACGCAAAAAGAAAAAAGGCGATATCACTTTGTACATCAGACGGAAATACGATTTTAAAGGGCCGGGGTAGTTTAAATATATAGTTATATTCGAAAAGCTATTTCTTTTGATAAGAGCCATCTGTGCATCTGTGCATCTGTGGCAAAAAAAAGGCTGCCACAGATGCATAGTTAATATCATTCGGAAAAGGAACTGCGATCTATTCTTTTTATAAACGAATGCCATAATTTAAATTCGAAAAACTTCTGCCGCAAAAAGGTTTGACAGAAACAATGATCTCCACCTTTCCGAACCATCCTGTGCCCCAATCTGAAATCAAAATACCTCGCGATAAATCGACGAGGCTACAAATCATAAAATACCTCGCGATGAATCGACGAGGCTACAAATTATAAAATACCTCGCGATAAATCGACGAGGCTACAAATCATAAAATACCTCGCGATAAATCGACGAGGCTACAAATTATAAAATACCTCGCGTTGAATCGACGAGGCTACAAATTATAAAATACCTCGCGATAAATCGACGAGGCTACATATCATAAATGAAAAGTATGTGTAAAACCCTGTGAACAATATTGAAAAGTTGAAGCTTTACAACACGGCTTATTCCTCGCATTGTGCTACTTTTGCACCGAAGTATCGAAAAATCCTGTAATGACTGATATTAAATCTTTAGAAAAGCTTACCACCCAAGTGCGTAGAGATATTGTGCGTATGGTTCACGCCGTAAATTCAGGTCACCCAGGCGGGAGCCTTGGTTGTGCTGAATTCTTTGTTGCCCTTTACGGTGAAGTGCTTAAATACAATCCGAAAAAATTTACAATAGATGGAAAAGGCGAAGACCTGTTCTTCTTATCCAATGGGCACATCTCGCCGGTTTGGTACAGCGTATTGGCACGAAGCGGCTATTTTGATGTAGCAGAGCTCAAAACATTTCGAAAACTCAATTCCCGACTACAGGGGCACCCTACTACCCACGAAGGTTTGCCGGGTATTCGCGTAGCATCCGGATCATTAGGTCAAGGGCTGTCTGTTGCTCTTGGTGCTGCATTGGCAAAAAAATTAAATAATGACGACCGTCTTGTTTATTCCCTTCATGGCGATGGCGAGCTTCAGGAAGGTCAAATTTGGGAAGCAGCTATGTACGCTGCCGCGAATAAAGTTGACAATATAATCTCGACCGTTGACTACAATGGCAGGCAAATTGATGGAGATGTAGAAGATGTGCTCGATCTTGGCGACCTTGACAATAAATGGACTGCTTTTGGATGGGACGTTCTACATTCTGATGGGAATGATATGACCGATGTTTTAAAAACATTGGCGAAAGCCAAAGAACACACCGGAAAAGGCAAACCCATAATGATCATTATGCGTACAGAAATGGGACACGGAGTTGACTATATGATGGGAAGCCACAGCTGGCACGGTGTCGCACCTAACGACGATCAACTCGAAAAAGCCCTGGCTCAAAATGAAGAAACGCTGGGCGATTATTAAATCATGCGCGTACTAATAACGGTTCTCTTTCTTTTTTTCTGTGGAATAACCACATCGGGATTGTACGCCCAAAAAAATGAGGAACCGCTTACCCGATTGCTTTTTGTATTTGACGCCAGCAATAGCATGAATGCTACCTGGCAAAGCGATAGAAAAATTACCATCGCCCGAAAATTACTAAGCGATGCCATTAAGGAGGTTGACGACAAACCCAATGTAGAACTGGGATTGCGCGTTTACGGCCATCAGGTAATGATAGAACCAGGCAAGCAAGATTGTGACGATACCCGGCTCGAAGTTTCTTTTAGACCGCATAACGGAGCCTTGATACAACGTACTCTCAATAACCTTTCGCCGAAAGGCACCACCCCTATTGCACGCTCTCTTGAAAAGGCTGCCGGCGATTTTCCGGAGTGTAGCAACTGTCGCAATATCATTATTCTGATCACCGATGGTATTGAAGCTTGCGATGGCGACCCTTGCGCTGTGTCGCGGGCATTGCAGAAAAAAGGTATTATCCTAAAACCATTCGTAATTGGTGTAGGACTTGAAGATGAGTTTAAAGATACTTTTACATGCGTAGGAAATTACTTTGATGCCACCAACGAAGAATCCTTTGAAAACATTCTAAATATCGTTATAAATCAAGCACTTAACAACACAACTGCACAGGTTAATCTACTCGATGACTTTGGTAAACCCTCTGAAACCGATGTTACAGTAAACTTCTTTAATGAGGCTACAGATCAGCTTGAATACGGATTTGTACACACTTTAAATCACCGAGGAAACCCCGATACCATTAGCCTTGATCCGATAATTACCTATCGGCTTGAGGCGCATACCATACCTAACATAGTAAAAAGCAATATTTCTATTATACCCGGCAAGCACAATATCATTGCTGTTGATGCCGGTCAAGGCGATTTATTGTTGAAAATTGAAGGCCAGCTGGGAGAGAACATTCCGGTTATTTTGCGAAAGCGTGGTAAACTGGAAACAGCACATGTACTTGCTACAAACCAGCGGGAGCGCATTCTTACCGGCACTTATGATTTGGAAGTGCTCACGCTTCCGCGAACGATTATTGAAGAAGTAAAAGTATCGCAAGATAAAATTACCACCGTCTCAATTCCCGAGCCGGGTGCATTGAATTTATCGCTTAGCACACCCGGATATGGAAGTATTGCCAAAGTAGAAGGCAGCGCTTTAAGGTGGGTTGTAAATTTAAACCCTTCAGAAACCGGACAGCAATTTAGGCTTCAGCCCGGTACTTACAAGCTTACTTTTAGATCTAAGAACAGTAAAAATGTAGTTTATACCATAGAACGTGAATTTAAAATCAATTCAGGTTCATCAACCAACTTGAAACTTTAAGCCCCATGAAAGAATACGAAGTTCAAAATATAAAAGACACGCGCAGCGGATTTGGCGATGGCTTAACTGAATTAGGAAAGACAAATAAAGATGTGGTTGCACTTTGTGCCGACCTAACCGGATCGCTAAAAATGGGAGATTTTCAAAAGGCTTTTCCAGATCGGTTTTTTCAGGTTGGAATTGGTGAAGCCAATATGATGGGCCTTGCTGCCGGGCTTACTATTGGTGGCAAAATTCCATTTACAGGCACCTTCGCAAACTTCTCTACCGGTCGTGTTTACGATCAAATCAGACAGTCGATTGCCTACTCGGACAAGAACGTAAAAATTTGCGCTTCACATGCCGGGCTTACGCTTGGCGAAGATGGCGCTACCCACCAAATTTTGGAAGACATAGGAATGATGAAAATGCTTCCGGGAATGACTGTGATCAATCCTTGTGATTACAATCAAACCAAGGCGGCAACAATTGCCATAGCCGACCACGTAGGGCCGGTATATTTGCGTTTCGGTCGCCCAAAAGTTCCAAACTTTACGCCTGCCGATCAGAAATTTGAAATTGGTAAAGCACTTAAATTAATTGAAGGGGCAGACGTAAGCATCTTTGCCACAGGTCATTTGGTTTGGAAAGCACTGGAAGCTGCCAAAGTTTTAGCACAGGATGGAATCTCTGCCGAAGTAATAAATATTCACACCATTAAACCTTTAGATGTTGCAGCAGTCTTAGCCTCTGTTAAGAAAACCGGATGCGTGGTAACTGCCGAAGAGCACATGATGAATGGCGGATTGGGCGATGCTATATCGCAGGTATTGGTTAGAAACAATCCGGCGCCACTCGAAATGGTAGCGGTAAACGACACCTTTGGCGAAAGCGGAACCCCTGAAGAATTGATGACGAAGTACAATATCGATACCGAAGATGTAATAAAAGCTGCTCGCAAAGTAGTGGGTAGAAAAAAATAAAATCGGCGGGTTGCCCTATCGGTTTTTTAAGTAAAATGCATGTATAGCGGCGAAAAGGAACTGATAAAAAGGCTAAAGGACAAAAAATCGCGGAATGCGGCTTTTGATCTTTTGGTAAAAACGTATCAGCAACCCTTGTATTATCATATACGTCGCATGGTAGGCAATCATCAGGATGCCGATGACGTGCTCCAGAATACTTTTATCAAAGTCTGGCGGTTTATTGGCGATTTTAAGGAAGAGTCAAAACTTTACACATGGCTTTATCGCATAGCAAGCAATGAGGCTTTGGGTTTTCTTAGAGCACAAAGGGCTAAGCCTTCCGGCAATGTAGATGCAGAAACCCATGTTGCCGCTACTACTGACGGACCCGATGGAGACAGCATAGAGCGAAAACTTGGGGCTGCTCTTCAAACACTACCAGATAAACAAAGGCAGGTTTTTGATTTGAAGTATTTTTCGGAACTTAAATATGAAGAAATTTCAGAAATAACCGGCACATCGGTTGGCGCTTTGAAAGCTTCGTATTTTCATGCCGTAAAAAAGATTGAAGTATTTCTTAAAACACATTAAACCAAATTGAGAATAAAACATCAAAGCACCCGAATGAAGAAGGAAGAAAATAGCGAAAACGAATTTTTACAAGAGCTTTCTCCCTTGCTGTTTGATAAACGCATAGCAGTGGATGCAGAGCCTCCAGCCGGATATTTTGATGGTCTAACGGATCAAATTACAGATAAAATCATTGCGGAAGACGGAAGAAATTCACGAGGACGAACCAAGATTATACAATTTGTAAACTTCAGAAATTTAGCTGTTGCAGCTGGAATTGCTGTAATTATTGCTTTGATTCCTTTTTTTAATTCAAATAATATTGACCAGACGCTAAGAAGCGAACTTGTAATTAATACGGACACAGAAATTAGCGAATTAAACGAATATATTGATGAATCTGATTTATATAGTGCATTTGAAGAGAATGAATTTTCGAAAACAGCTGTTTCCGAAGACCTGAATGAAGAAGAGATTATTGATTATTTGATTCGCGAAGATTACAATGAGGAACTTCTAATAGAAATGAGATAACTTATATTATAATGAAACTAAACATAGTGATTATTGCCCTTTTAAGCTTTTTTCAACTCACCTTGGCGCAGGGTCAAAATCCAGATAAGCGAACCGCCCGTACCGATATTGAAGCCCAAAAAGTAGCATTTATAACTTCAGAGCTCAATCTAACTCCACAGGAAGCACAGGAATTTTGGCCTATGTACAATGCTTATCGCACCGACTTGCAAAAACTGCGAAAGGGCGAAATAATGAGACAATCTGATAGATTGCAATCAGATT
Source organism: Cryomorpha ignava (assembly GCF_010686655.1). Lineage (GTDB taxonomy): Bacteria > Bacteroidota > Bacteroidia > Flavobacteriales_D > Cryomorphaceae > Cryomorpha > Cryomorpha ignava. The sequence continues at coordinate 28,990 of NZ_JAAGVY010000034.1, forward strand.
CCAAACTAAGCGATAAGGAACTCGATGCAGAGATGAAAAAAGAATTTGCCAATGACAGGCACAAAATAGATCTGGACGAAAAATATTACGAACTTTTTAAAACCGTTTTGCCGGTTTCGAAAGTTGTAGCCTTTTATAAGGCAGAGCGCGATTTTAAGCGCGAGCTACTTAAGGTGTTGAAAGAAAGAAGAGATTAGGTAAATATGCGTTCAAATTAATTTTCACAGATTATCTTTGCGGTTTATGAGCGCAAAAGACGATTTCTTAAAATATCAAGCCCAAACCACCCCCTTTCCCGTATCGATTGAAGTATCGCACGCTGAAGGAAGTTTTATTTATGATGTGGATGGAAAAGCTTACGCCGATATGGTTTCGGGACTGGCTGTAACAAATGTTGGGCACCGCCACCCTAAAGTGATCGCAGCCATTGAAGCCCAGCTCAAAAAGTATTTGCACGTTATGCCTTACGGCGAATTTATTCAGTCGCCACAAGTAAATCTGGCCAGAAAACTAAATGCTATTCTACCAAGCGGTTTAGATGTAAGCTATTTTGTAAATAGCGGAACAGAGGCCAATGAAGCCGCCTTAAAACTCGCCAAGCGATACACCGGCCGTCGGAAAATTGTATCCTGTCTCAAATCATATCACGGCAGCACACATGGTTCGCTAAGTGTTTCCGGAAATGAAAAGAAGAAATACGCTTTTCGTCCCTTGCTCCCCGAAGTCTATTTTATGCGCTTTAACGAAATGGCCGATCTGGAAATAATCGATTCTGATACCGCCTGTGTAATTGTTGAAACCATTCAGGGCGATGCCGGCGTGCGCATTCCGACTCATTCATACATGCAGGCACTTCGCAAGCGATGCGATGATACCGGTGCGCTTCTCATTCTCGATGAAATTCAGGCGGGTTTTGGCCGCACCGGAAAACTTTTTGCTTTTGAGCATTTTGGCATTGTTCCAGATATCTTGACCATCGCCAAAAGCATTGCCGGCGGTATGGCAATGGGCGCTTTTGTGAGTAGCAAAGAAATTATGAAGTCGCTAATTTCTGATCCAATATTGGGACATATTACCACATTTGGTGGTCATCCGGTCTGTTGCGCGGCGGCAATTGGCAATTTAGAAGCCATAGAAGGTGAGAATATGGTAGAAACCTGCGAAGAAAAAGGTGCTCTTTTGGAATCTTGCCTCTCCCACCCTGCCATTATTGAAATCAGACGAATCGGGTTGATGTTTGCTGTTGAATTTTCTTCAGCCGATCTCGTCTATAAAATTGTAGATCGCTGTCTTGAAAAAGGAATTATTGCCTTTTACTTTCTCTCCTGCCCCGAGAGTTTTCGGCTTGCTCCGCCGCTAAATATGAGTGATGAAGATTTGGTGAAAGCCGGGAAAACAATTAATGAAGTTATTGGAGAGATTTGTGGGTGAATAAGGGGTAGTTGGTGATTGGTTATTAGTGATTTGTTTTTAGTGATTGGTTTTTAGTGATTTGTTTTTAGTGATTGGTTTTTGGTTTCATTATTTAATCGGTGAATTTTTGCGAACACCAAGGTTAATAGGCCCGAAAGGTGGGGTCTGAATAGAACTTCAGTCATATAATTCAATATCAATGAGTTTCTGTCCGCCCATCTAAAATTCTACGGGAAATATGTTTGCTTGAAACATTAATCTCCACTTTTTGAAAAACCCTAAATGTCCATTATCCTCCGAATGGTTCAACATTCAATAATCACCCATACTTAGCAAAACAAGTGTACAAGCTTCAGTAGCCTCAATTCCCTTTTCTTCCAGTTCTTTTTCAAATTCACTCTCGGTACCGGGGTTAAAAATCACTCTTTTCGGATTTAAGGAAAAAATATAATCTTTCCAGTAGTCCTGATGCTTTGGGCCAACGTAGAGGGTTACGGTATCCACGTTCTCAATTTTAGGAAAATCTTTAAGAATCTCAACGTCATCGATCATTCCTGTGCGCAATCCAACAGGTACAACTTCGTGTCCTGCTCGCTTAAGACGGTTGGTAGCCACGTAGGCATATCTTGATGGGTTGGTACTGGCTCCTATGACTACAGTTTTCTTTGATTTGCTCATAACTTTCACTTTTTACAAACATACAAACACAGAAAAGGGGCTTTTTGTTAAAAGCCCCCTCTCACGGTCTCACAGATTTAATCATAGCTCTGTGTCATAAGAAAATGTCTCGGGAACAATAAATTGTCCTTCCGGATTGCGAATCATGAGGTAAAAGTCTTTGCACAAAAAATTTATCCTGTGCTCAAAGCGTCGCTGGGAAAAATGGCAATCCCAGGCATAAAGCGCCAGCTTTTTTATCGCTCTCCACGAGTGTGTATTTAATCCGTTTGGACGAGGAAAAGAATTGATGTATCGGCTTGCGTCTGCTAAATTATTCATGGCTTTTTTATTTTTATGTGTTATTTATTCTGCTAAAGTCGAGGTGCAGAACGTAATGTATTTACGTTGTGAAATAATTCTTCAAATTATTCCATTTCAATGAGTTGAAAATAGTAGAGTGCTTCACCTTCGGAACTCTCATCAGAATTGAAACGATGCACGCGAGTGGTTAAATCAACATTTGCAATCTTCAAATCGCTTCCCAATGTTTTGCGCAGGCATATTTCGCCTGAATGTTCATTGGGAATCAGAAACTCGGCGAGTTTTGCAGCCACATCAAGCCTGTTCGAATTATTGAGCGAACCCATTAAGAGTTTGTTGACCTGCAAAAAGCTAAGCGCAAGCACATAACTCGCCTTTTTAGATCCAAATATGCCGCTACATACCATAAACAGAGGTGGATAGCCACGCACATTTGGATTGATAATAATTTTTGATACCGAAAGTTTGCTGAAATAATACTCTTTCGCTTCGTAGAAATTTTGACCTATGTCTCTCATAATGTTTTAATTTTTGAGCAAGATCAGAGGTGGGAACGTAATGTATTTACGTTGTGGTTTTTTTTTGTTTTTAGTTTTTAGTTTTTGGTTATTGGAGTTGCTGATATGGACATTGAATTGGTCATCGAGCGACGGTCATCGAGGGATGTCGAGATGAGTCAGAAAGAGCCGAGATATTAACCGTGATAAAAGATCTCAATGTTTATTTATTCGTGCATTCGTGGCTGAAAAAAAAATTGCCACTAATGCACGAATAAATCGCGTTGCGATTAGATTGGAGCTTGGTAATTTCAAGCCGTAAGTAATTGTCGAAAGATTACCTGCCTCATTTTGTTAGATCGGTGAGGTATTCAGGATTTAAAGTCACAAGTAAAAAACAGCTTCAGAACATTTGACCTCACTTAACATTATAGCCTTTTAACCTTACTGATTTTCAATCCACTAATAACTGGTGGAATACTTTTTCTAATTTTCATATCAAAATGCACGACATGCATTTCAATGTATAGATTATTAGCAATAAAAGTGTATCGGGTAAAATAGTAGTTGTGCGAAATCTGCAACACCTCAAGCCAAGGAGAGGTAATATTGAAAAAGAATTAATTTCCCACATCCCAATAATAATACTTTACTCCATCATTGATGAAAGGTTCGTCACGCATCAGGTTTTGGGATCTATCTACTTTCACATATATCGCAGAGTCTCCATGCTGATCTTGCCGCAGCAGCTTTTTATAAATTCTCTTTTTCTTGAGTAAAAGCGTTACGTGATCGTTTAACTCCTCTGTTGTAAGCGGATCCTTATCAACTGTCTGCCCATTTGCAATTATCTGTAAAGCAATAAACGGTATGATTATAGAAAGTTTTAAGAGCCGCATCATTTTAATTCGCGATCAAATAATTTTACCTGAACTTTTTCTCAAATTTAATGAAAATTGTAAAGAGTATAGCGAATTGTAAATTCTTGCCTACTGCTGATTGCCAATTGCCTATTTATTCAATAAAGCTTCAAAGTATTTTTCAAACTTTGTCCAATCTGCTTTCGCAAAGATTCGGGAGCTTTTACTTCCACATCTGTGCCATAACTCAAAATAGTCATTATTAGTTCTTTGGTAACACAGAGGAATAGTTCCACTTCAAGTGCGACTTCATCGTTGCGAATAATCTTTTGGGATTGATGGAGCGGCTGCGATTCGATATATTTCCCCGAAAGGGGAGAAAAACGCAAATGAATTCGTTGCGGATCATCATTTACAGCTGTAATTCCAATACTGTGTTCAAAATAAAGAGCAGGATTGAAACCAGCCTGACGTGAGAAATCAAAATCGGTTAGCTCAATAGATCCCGCAACCCTATCTAATCCAAAAACAACAACGGAATCTTTATCGGGGTTAAAACCAATTACGTACCAACGGTTTCGGTATTCTTTGAGGAGATACGGATGTAACTGATATTGCTGCTTTTTGCCTCCCGAAAATTTTTGGTACTCAAATTTAATAACCTTATTGCTCTTTATCGCCTTCAAGATTACTGGAAGGTAAGCCCCACCTTTGTAAGATTGAGCGGTTTCAAACTGAATGTGAGAAGTAACCTCGCTTTCGTTGTTTTTTGGATTCAGATTAAATCTATCTAATATCTTGTCGATGGCAGCCTCTGAAGATTTAAACATATCGAGTCCGCGAAACTGCGACAGGGTATTGGCTGCAAAAGATATCGCTTCCAGATCGTCATCGTTGAGGGGCATTTCCTGAATTGAATAATCGGGATCAGAATAATAATAGCCCTTATTTGCCTTGTGAAATACGATGGGCGCATAATATCCCAGATTAGATTCATTGCGCATTGCAAAAAGATCTTTTTCGATGGTGCTTAGCGAAATTTTACCTTCATCGCTTCCATAAAGCTCGTCTTCGCAAGCCTGTCGTAAATCCTCCTTATTGGGATAGGGATTGTATTTAGATCCTATTTTACGATCAATAATTCTGTAGCGGAGTAAGGCGTACTTATTTACAGGCATGGGCGAAAATTGTTTTCTGATTCCCCACAAATTTAAGAATAGATCGTATACTCTGATCGGTTCTGCTGGAATTTCTAATTCTAATCATTCACGATCCATTTTCTAAAAAAGGTAGCGCAATCATTATTCAAATCAAACGATAAGATGGGTTTATCAACCGGGTCTTGTTACTTTTTTTTACACAAAATATTAGACTTAGAACAAAATGTTGTATTATTGCACAATCTTATTACAAAGGCCGGGCTTTTTTCGAAGTCGGCTCAAATTTCCAAAGATCCACATTTTTTAATACATATTATTTTAACATTTTAATTTCGTAGATGTACGATATCATTGAATTAACAGGCAAAAAAGTCGCAGATCTGCGCACAATTGCCAAAGACCTAAACATTAAGAAAACCGAAGCGCTTAAAAAGCAAGAATTGGTTTATAAAATTCTGGACGAGCAGGCCATTAATCCGCCTGCAAAATCAGCAACAAAACCGGCAGATGCCAGGCCAAAAAGTAAACCACCACGATCGGTGAGAGTTACTGCTACAGAGGCCGATGCGCCTAAGGTAGATGGAGATCAAAAAGGTGATGACCCAGAGGCGAAGACTGAAGGGAAACCGGAAAGACCTAAGCGTCCCAATCCGCGCCCAGTCAATAAGCGCAGAGATGACGCAAAGCCTGAAGCTAAAAAAGACAATAAAGAATCTTCCGAAAATAAGGCTCCTACAGCTGAAAAAACAGAAGAATCGGCAGATCAAAGACGCGAAAATCGTCCGAGACCTAATCCAAGAGCAGATAACAAGCCGAATCCGCGCAACGATAATCGCTCGCAAAGCGATACCCGTCCGCAGGGCGAAAACCGCAATGACAGCAGGCAAAAATCTGAATCACAAAGCGAAAACCGCCCAAACCCGCGTAGCGAAAATCGCTCACAAAGCGAAAATACTGCTCAAAACGACAATCGTAGTGATAACAGACAAAAATCTGAATCACAAAGCGAGAATCGTCCAAAACCAAATCCGCGGCCAGAAAACAAGACTGATAATAAAAACGACAATAGAAATGATTCTCGTAACGATAACAGAAGCGACAATCGCGGAGATCGCCAGAGTAATCAGAAAAAAGAAGATTTTTACGATTTCGATGGGCATGTAGAAACAGAAGGCGTTTTGGAAATCATGCCTGATGGGTATGGATTTTTGAGATCTTCAGACTATAATTATCTCAACTCGCCAGATGATGTTTATGTTTCTCAATCGCAGGTAAAATTATTCGGGCTAAAAACCGGAGATACTGTGGTGGGATGCGTTCGTCCGCCAAAAGAAGGTGAGAAATATTTCCCACTTATCAAGGTTGATGAGATAAATGGCCGCAGCCCTGCTTATGTAAGAGATCGCGTACCATTTAAATACCTTACCCCACTTTTTCCACAGGAAAAGTTAAATCTTGCCGGCAACCACAAAAATATAAGTACGCGCATAATCGATCTTTTTGCGCCAATTGGTAAAGGCCAACGTGGACTGATTGTATCGCAACCTAAAACGGGTAAAACTACTTTGCTTAAGGATGTTGCAAATGCAATAGCTGCAAATCACCCCGAGGTTTATTTGATAATTCTGCTTATAGATGAGCGCCCTGAAGAGGTTACAGATATGAAGCGCTCGGTAAAAGCCGAGGTAGTAGCTTCTACATTTGACGAGCCGGCAGATCGCCACGTAAAAATCGCCAATATTGTGCTTGAGAAAGCCAAGCGAATGGTAGAATGTGGCCACGACGTTTGTATTCTTCTTGACTCAATTACGCGACTGGCTCGTGCTTATAATACTGTTTCTCCTGCCTCCGGAAAAGTACTTTCGGGTGGTGTTGATGCAAATGCATTGCACAAACCAAAACGCTTTTTTGGTGCTGCCAGAAATATTGAGAATGGCGGTTCCTTGTCTATATTGGCTACAGCCCTTACAGATACCGGTTCTAAAATGGACGAAGTAATTTTCGAAGAGTTTAAAGGAACAGGTAATATGGAACTTCAACTTGACAGAAAAATCTCTAATCGCCGTATTTTCCCGGCCATCGATATTACCGCTTCGGGTACGCGAAAAGAAGATTTACTTCTCTCAAAAGATGCGCTGCAACGTATTTGGATTTTGCGCAAGCACATGGCAGATATGAATCCTGTAGAAGCAATGGAATTCTTGAAAGGTCGCATTGAGCAGACCAATAGCAATGAGGAGTTTCTTATTTCCATGAATGGATAATTCGTTTCAGTCCTAAAAGCCCGTTAGCGGCGTTGCTCTTGAATTGAAAAGAGTCGTACCGCCTAGCGGGACTCCTTGGTTTTCAATTCTGCGAGCAGCCTTGCAACCAAAGGGCGTCCGTATGGACTACCGAACTTTTAGGTTCAGAAACTTGGTAATATTGATAAATATTGATTCAATAAGGGCATGTCAAAACATCCCAATTTAAATATACCAGTACGAGCCGCACTGCTTTTAATAGTTGTGCGGCTCGCTTTTCATTTTGCGGATATTAACTGGCCGGAGTTTCAAATGGTTTATCTGTTTATTGCAGTCGGCGGGCTTATACCACTGTGTATCTACGCTATATGGCCCCGGCCGATTGTTCCGCCATTTATTAAAGAAGTTGCAACAGCCATGCGCATTATGGCCGTTTATGCCATTATAATGATCGTATTTATTATCGTCTTTTACGCGTTTATTGATAAAGCATATTTCGTAGAAAAGCAAACTGAAATTTTACAAGGAGCTCTTGAAACAGCAGATCCATCAGAATACGGAAAATTAAAACAACAGGTAGAAGATTTCTTTTCCCTTCGTAATTTTTCTGTGCTTTTGCTTATCGGTTTTGTTATATCAGCTGGTTTTTATGCACTTTTTTTCACGATACTTAAACAGCTTTTTCTTAAGAATAAACAATAGCGCAGAATTAAAGTCCCGCAATTATTTCCTTATTTAATTCTGCAAAATCTATCCCGTCAAAATTTCCACTACTCATCATTAGCAAAGTTTTCCCTTTCCAGGAAATGACGCGCAATGTTTCCAGCAATTTCGCAGAATCTGTAAAGACCTCTACATTGGCTGTTCCGAAAGCATTTTTCACATCATTTGCCGATAAGACATCCAGCTTTTTATGCGCTACCACTTCAGGACTGAAATAAACCAGGGCCCTGTCCGCTTTTTCCATGGCACCCTTATAAAGCGGCAAGAACTTCTTGTTTAAACTGCTAAATGTGTGCAATTCCATACAGGCAATAAGCTCTTTTTCCGGATACTGCATTTTTAAAGCAGATGTTGTAGCCTTTAGTTTACTCGGCGCATGAGCAAAATCTTTGTAGAATAAAAAATCGCCCTTCTCCCCTACTTTTTCGAGTCGCTTTGATGCACCCGAAAAACTTTGAAGTGCTGTAAAAATATCTTTATCGCTTAGTTGAAGCAGCCGGAGCACTACAGCCGCACCGCTTATATTTTGAAGATTGTGGTCGCCAAATACTTCGAGGGGGTATTCGCCGGAAGGCGTAAGCAGAATAGTTTTGCCATTTTCAATTCTATGTGGATGGGTATCGTAACCAATGCATTTAATATCGGCACGAGCAGCATGGGCAAGTTTGGCAAGCACTTCATCGCCTTTGTAGTAAATCAGATATCCATTTGGTTCAATTACAGCAATAAATTTCTCAAACTGCTCCACATAATTTTCCCATGTTGGAAAAACGTTAATATGATCCCAGGCTATGCCGGTAATGAGCGCAATATGCGGTTTGTACAAATGAAATTTTGGTCGGCGGTCTATGGGCGAGGAAAGATACTCATCACCCTCTATTACAGCTATTTCAGCATCTTTAGACAGTTTTACCATGCAGTCGTAGCCCTCTAATTGAGCACCCACAAGGTAGTCTGTATTTTTTTCAACTTGCTTTAACACATGAAGCAACATACTGGTAATGGTCGTTTTTCCGTGGCTTCCGCCAATAACCACTCGCGTTTTATTTTCGGTTTGGCGATAAACATATTCGGGATATGAGAATATTTCAATTCCCATTTCGCGAGCACGCGCAAGCTCCGGATTGTCTGCACGTGCATGCATTCCCAGCACTATCGCATCTAAGTCTGAAGTAATACGAGCAGGATTCCAACCAGTGTTTTCGGGCAGAATTCCCTGTTTTGACAGCCGCGATTTTGAAGGTTCAAAAATTTCATCGTCGCTGCCGGTTACAGTAATACCCTTGCGGCTCAAGGCAATAGCAAGATTATGCATGGCGCTTCCGCCAATGGCTATGAAGTGTATTTTCATTCGTTGAACTTACTTACGAAATGGATAGTTAAGCTTTCTAATTTCATTCGTTTTTTAACAGCGTATTGTTACTTTAGCAAAAACTGAATTTAGCAATGAAAATATATCCCATAGAAACCGGAAATTTTAAATTGGACGGCGGCGCTATGTTTGGCGTTGTGCCCAAATCTCTGTGGTCGCGCTCAAAGCCGGCCGATGATAATAATATGTGCAGCTGGTCTATGCGGTGCATGCTTATAGAAGATGGTGACAGATTGATACTTATTGACACGGGCATGGGCAACAAGCAGAGCGAGAAATTCTTTAGCTATTATTACCTTTTTGGAGATGCTACGCTAAAAAAATCCATCGAGGCGCTTGGTTTTGGCCTTGACGATATTACCGATGTATTTCTAACCCATCTGCACTTCGATCATTGTGGTGGTGCGGTAGTTTACAATAAGGAAAAAGAACGGTACGAACCCACTTTTAAAAACGCTAAATACTGGAGCAATAAACTGCACTGGGACTGGGCGGTGAATCCAAATGATCGTGAAAAAGCATCGTTTCTGAAAGAAAATATTCTTCCCATTCAAGAATCGGGACAGCTCAACTTTATAGAACGCGTCGGCCGATGGAATAAAGATGAAATTTTCCCGGGCTTTAAAACGTTTTTTGTTGATGGGCACACTGAAAGTCAGATGATTCCGTACATAGACTATAAAGGAAGAACCTTGATTTTTGCAGCAGACCTTATGCCGTCGGCGAGTCATATTCCCATGCCTTATGTAATGGGTTACGATGTGCGCCCGCTTGAGACATTAAAAGATAAAGAGATTTTTTTAAATGCCGCTGCCGATAAGGAACATATTATTTTTCTGGAACACGATATTGACAATGAGTGCGCTCTTGTAGAACACACAGAGAAAGGTGTGCGATTAAAAGAGACTTATAAGTTTGTTGATATTTTTGGGTAGATCGTACTACAGACCTGGCAAAACGATCAAGCTGGCCATTAAGAGAATTATCTTGGCGTTATAAAAATGTGCAATGCTTAAATCCCAGAGAATCGATAAAAGAATATACATTTATAACATTCTATTTTCGGTTTTAATAGACGTCCAATTTTTATATAAAATGGATTCGGCCAATCCTTCCGAAAAAAATGATTTTGTCAAATTAGTTTCAATATGCTAACAAATGCCATTTCATGCGAATACTTATAGTTGAGGATGAGCCCAAGGTGGCTGCTTTTTTACAGAAAGGCCTTGATGAACAGGGTTATGAAGTAGAGGTGGTTTACGATGGACAAATGGGAAAAAGAAAGGCCTTACAAGAAGATTTCGACTTGATAATCCTGGATGTAATTTTACCCTACATCAATGGTTTACAGCTTTGCAAACAAATAAAACAGGAAAAATCTCATGTTCCGGTCTTAATGCTATCTGCACTGGGCACAATGGATGATAAACTTACAGGGTTTGAAGAAGGAGCAGATGATTACTTAATTAAACCGTTCGATTTTAAAGAACTTCTGGCGCGGATTAGGGCTTTACTCAAGCGAAGCAATGGCGATCATGGCGGTTCAAACAAGCTGGTAGTAGCTGATCTGGAGCTTGACTTAATGAAAAAAGTTGCTCGTCGCGGCGGAATCATTATCGATCTCACTACAAAGGAATTCTTATTTCTGGAATTTTTAATGCGCAACCGCGATAAGGTGGTATCAAGAGCAGAGATAGCAGAAAAAGTATGGGAAATTACTTTCGATACCGGAACAAATGTAGTAGATGTTTACGTAAATATTCTCCGAAAAAAAATCGATAGAGATCACGCAGTAAAGCTCATCAAAACGAGAATCGGCATGGGATATATGCTCAGCGATACCGCCTAAAATGGAAATCCGAAAAAGACTCACCTTTCTTTTTGTAGGCATTGTAGCGATCATTTTGCTTCTCTCTTCTCTTTCCATATTTTACTTTTCGTCTAATTACAGACAAGAAGATTTTTACAATCGCCTTCGAAGCAAAGGGCGGAATACGGCAAAGTTGCTCATTGAAGTTGAAGAAGTAGATGCCGAATTACTATTGCGAATAGAGCTTGACAACCCGGAAAGCCTATCCGAAGAGAAAATTATCATTTACAATTTTGCAAACGAAATTCTCTTTAATACAGATCGCGATAACATAATTCAGATCAGCAGCTATTTACTTGATGAAATAAGGCTCCAAGGCGAAGTGCGTTTCGAAACCAAAGGATATGAGGTGCTGGGCGCCATGTACACCGATCGGTATGACAGATTTGTAGTAATTACTGCCGCAAAGGATACGTACGGTTTGAGTAAATTGAAAAATCTACGAAATATCCTTTTCATTGTGTTTATTAGTGGAATCGGGCTTGCAAGTCTCACGGGTTGGCTCTATGCCGGGCGGGCTCTTAGACCCATTTCACGGGTTGTTTCCGAAGTGGATCGCATAACGATAAGCAGCCTCAATTTAAGACTTAAAACCGACGCCTCTGAAGATGAAATTGCACGCCTTGCTACAACGTTTAACAAGATGCTGGACCGGCTGGAAAAGGCTTTTAAAATGCAAAAAGATTTTATTTCAAACGCATCGCATGAATTGCGAACGCCACTAACGGCTATAACTGGTCAAATAGAAGTATTGCTCTTAAAAGAACGCAGCACTTCTGAATATTCTGAGACGCTTCATTCTGTTTTAGATGATATTAAAAATTTGAACCATACATCTAACCGTCTCCTTCTGCTTGCTCAAGCCAGTTCAGAGAGCGCCATTTCTAATTTGCGCCCTGTGCGGGTAGATGAATTGATTTGGCAGGCAAGAACTGAAGTATTAAAGAGAAGTTCATTGTACCAGATTAAGGTAAATGTAGCCAAAGAGATAAATGATGAGAACAAATTTCTGGTTAATGGAAACGAACAACTCCTTAAAACTGTACTCATTAATTTAATGGACAACGGTTGCAAATACAGTGATAATCATACAGTTGAAGTTTCGATGTACAGCGATTCTGGTAATTTGAAAACTACCTTTGCCAATACGGGAATTGGAATTCACTCTGACGATATTCATTTAATATGGGAGCCATTTCACAGGGGCAGAAATGCGCTGCAACGACGAGGGCATGGTATAGGCTTATCGCTGGTAAAGCGTATAACTGAAATCCATGATGGACACATTGAAGTCACGTCTGAATTAAACAAGGGTGCTGTGTTTATCCTCTACCTTCCCAATTTGAATGCGTGATACAGCAGTTTCTGTCTAAACTTTAAATTTTAATCACTTTTTAATCTGGTTTTCATGCCGCACTTATTTCAGCAGTGCACTTTTGCATTGTAAATAAAACATAAAAATTTACTATCATGAAAAAGTCAGAAAGCAAAACAAAAATTATAGCCATAGTTTGTACTTTATTATTCTTCTTTTCACTCGGTGGCGCCGTGTATCTCCATGACTCTAATCAATCGTTAGAGCAACTGCTAAAAGGCAGCAAACTCACCTCAGAAACTCTGTTATCACAAAAGCTAATACTTGAAAAGGAAATAGCACAAATGAAAGGTAATATTCAAAAAGAAATGGGTATGAGCGTTGCAAAGGACAAACTTCTAGCTCAAGCTAATACTGCATTGACTAAAAAAGAAAAAGAAATAAAGTCATTGAAAAATAAAAAATCAGTGGACCAGAAATTCGCAGAGCTTCAAAAAATTAAATCGGATTTAGATGGCCAGGTAGCTGAAATGAACGCTCGGATAAAAGGATTGGAATCTGAGAAAAACACGCTAACAAGTCAACTGGCTGATGCCAATAGCAAATCAAAAGAAATGGCTTCAAATATGGCTTTGATGAAACAAATGGGGTTGAACAATTATGAAGTAGAGGCTACTAAAAAGAACCAAAAATTAACGGTGGTAGCCCGCAAAACTAGAAACCTCAATTTGGCCTTCGATCTTCCGGCAGGAATAGCCGAAAACGTACAGTTCAAAATTAAAACTCCAAGTGGAAAAGTAATCGATAAAACAGATCCTTCCCTTGCCTACGGATTGGATACTTACGAGGGGCTTCTTACTGCAAGTGTTGAACCCATTGAACTAGGAATAGAGGTGAGTAAACGAATCACCATGTCATACAAACCTAAAGAAAAACTAAGCCGCGGTCTATATGTCATTGAAATACTTAATGGCGAAACACATATGGCAAGCTGCCAGGTAAAACTCAAATAATAAAACTTTTATGTGAGTTGAATTAAGAGGAGGCCGATCCGGAAACGGGTCGGCTTTTTTGATTGCCTGGAGTGCAAATCGTTATGATCGAACTACCATTTTCTTATTAAGAATTTAATACTTGAGTCCACTCCGATAAGTAAATTGTCTTAGAATTCACTATTTGCATTGTTTAGGAATTCACTGAATTTCAACAAGTTCCCCTTTAGAGGTTAGGGGCGAAAAAGGTGAAAACTTAGTGTAACGGTCTCACAATCGAAGGGCGTAATCATGGAATTCTGGGTTGTCGGAGTGGACTCATACTTGAGAAATTTATTGAGCAATCATGATACTTTAAATCTAACGGAGTCAAAACTAGAAAGTGGGATTAGTTTATGATCATTTCATTTATTACGTATTCTCATTAGTTTGTCAAAACACCCTTCATTAAATTCAACAGATTCTTGTAATTCGTAACGCGGATTTTACTTTCCAATGGAAGCACTTTCAGGTTGGGTTTAGTGAATGCAGCATTCAGGACTTTGAGATATCAATCTGCTTTATCTGGACTCATCAGATTCAATATTAACTGCCTCAAATTAAGTGTTAAAACTAAAAAAAGCAGTCCCGCACCACCACAGGCGAGACTGCTACGTCGTTGTCTTTTAAAAACTTAGCCTATGAAAACTAGCGACAACTTATTTTAATTGAGTTCTGAGACAGGTTTTTAGACGCATTTATAAAACCTGTTTTTAACAATATGACGAAGAACTTAGCAGAATAGTTACAGATGGATAGTTAATACTGATTTTGAAGGCTGGTTATTTTCGGAGGGGTCGTTTGATAGCCCACAGGCTCGCTTCACTGCGCACAGGCTCGCGTCTCGCGAGGCTGGTTTTATCTGGCGTCCCGCCAGGTTTAAAATGTTCAAGATTCAAATCGAATATTTTTTTTGATAAATTGATGGCTCCGCGATAAATCAAAGAGAATGCCCCGCGATGAATCGACGGGGCTACACATTACTATATACTCTCTACTCGATACCCAATACTCCAAGCTATCCATTATCTTTGCAAAATGATTCCATCAAAGTATATTGAAGCTGCAGTAAATGAAGTGGCATCGCTGCCGGGGGTTGGTCGTAAAACCGCTTTGCGCTATGTGCTTGATTTACTTGGCAGAAGCGAAGAGGAAGTTGAGCGGTTTACATCTGCCATTACCGAGTTGCGGAAGAATATTAAGCTTTGCAGCCTGTGTTACAATATTTCTGATACCGAAATATGTCAGATTTGCAGCAATCCCGCACGAGATAAAGCAATACTTTGCGTAGTAGAAGATATTAGAGATGTTATGGCGCTGGAGTCAACCCACCAGTACAAAGGACTCTATCATGTCTTGGGCGGAAAAATTTCGCCGATGGATGGCATTGGACCTACTGATTTAAATGTTGGCGGATTGATAGATCGTGCAGCTTCCGCTGAAACGACAGAAATTATCCTCGCTCTTTCGCCAACCATGGAAGGAGATACAACGGCATATTACTTATACAAGAAATTCGAAAAACGTGCCGATGTTATAATCTCAACCCTTTCACGTGGTGTGGCTGTGGGAGATGAGCTTCAATACGCCGACGAAGTTACCCTGGGTCGCTCTATATTACACCGAACACTTTACGATAAATCGTTGTAATCAATGACAGATTTGACCGTAGTTATTGTCAACTACAACGTTTCCTATTTTTTAGAGCAGTGCCTGCACAGTGTTTTGCGCGCTTCCGAAAATATGGATTGTGAAGTCTTTGTGGTCGACAATGATTCTGTGGATGGGTCTGTAGAAATGGTGCGCCAAAAATTCCCATGGGTAAAGCTTATTGCCAATAAGGAAAATCTGGGTTTTAGCAAGGCCAACAACCAGGCGATGAAAATTGCCAGCGGCCGCTATGTCTTACTGCTTAATCCTGATACACTTGTAGAAGAAGATACTTTCGTGAAATCGGTTGAGTTTATGGACTCTCACCCCGATGCCGGCGGCCTTGGTGTGAAAATGATAGATGGTAAAGGCCGGTTTTTGCCAGAGAGCAAGCGCGGACTCCCCACTCCTGCCGTGGCTTTTTACAAAATATTCGGGCTCTCTGCCTTATTTCCAAAGTCAAAAGTATTTGGACAGTACCATCTTGGCTATTTAGACAAGGATGAAATTCACGAAATTCCTATTCTCTCTGGCGCTTTTATTCTAATGCGCAAGGAAACGCTCGATAAAGTAGGCTTACTCGACGAAGCCTTTTTTATGTACGGTGAAGATATTGACCTTTCATATCGCATCGTTCTTGGTGGCTACAAAAACTATTATTTTCCAGACACGCGCATTATCCATTACAAAGGCGAAAGCACCAAAAAGAGCAGCGTTAACTACGTATTCGTATTTTATAGGGCGATGTTGATTTTTGCCAACAAGCATTTTTCAGCGAGGCTGGCAAAAACGTATTCGTTCTTGATCAATATGGCCATCTATCTGCGGGCGTCAATTGCTATTGCAAGCAGGTTTGTTAAAAAAGCAGTTGTACCGGTTTTAGATGCAATCATGATTTTTGCAACTTTGCTTTACAGCAAAAGTATTTATCAAAATTACAGCCATATAGAGTACCATCCGCAAATGATATATTATGGATTTGCAGCGTATACCTTTGTTTGGATGGGAAGCGTATTTTTAAACGGAGGCTACGACAAACCGGTAAACCTTTTGCGTATTCTTCGAGGGGTACTAATAGGTACAATCGTAATATTGGCTTCCTACGCCCTTTTGCCCGAAAATTTGCGCTTTTCTCGTGCCTTGATTTTACTAGGAACAGTAAGTACGGCTTTGGTTTATATTTTATTCAGAGCAATGCTGCATTTCTTGCGGTTTGATAATTATAGATTGGGACGCCCAATGCAGCAGCGTGTGGGTATTGTGGCAAATACTGCAGAATTTACACGAATCCGTAATTTGCTCGAAGAAGCCGGAAATCCGATCAAATCTATTTTTCAAATATCGCCGCAAGAGCCTTCGGAAGGAAATGCGTCGCAGGCCGATAGGTTGCAAGAAGTAACTGAAGTTTATAAACTCGATACCGTCATTTTTAGTGGCGAAGACGTACCTTCTCACCGCATCATTAGCTTGATGGCATCTGTAGAACGCAAGAAAATGGATTTTAAAATTGCTCCGCCCGAAAGCCTTTATATTATAGGTAGCAACTCTATTGAAAAGGGTGGCGATCTGTTTATAATGGACATTGACGCAGTGAGCAAACCAAAGAATAAACGTAAAAAGCGTCTGCTCGACTTTTTGCTTTCGTTCGTTTTGTTAATTGGGTTACCTGTGCTGATTTGGGGCGTAAAAAATAAACTGGGTTTTTTAACCAACATCTTTTCGGTACTGTTTGGGCAAAAATCGTGGGTAGGATATTCGGTTGCACAAAGTACTGACCTTCAACTCCCCAATTTAAAAAAAGGTGTTCTTGGCCCATTAGACCGTTTAAAGAGAATTAAAGCCCCCGACGAAACTGCCAAAAAGCTCAATGCAGTGTATGCACGTGAATACAGCACTCGAAATGATCTGTCTATTATTACAGCCGGATTCAGAAATTTGGGTAGGAAGGAATAGATAGCACCACAGTTTGATTGTCAATCAGGATAATTCAACTAATTTTGCAGTGCCAATAAAGAAAAAGAAACTATGCCAGATGTTGAAATTCTGCTGCCCAAAATGGGCGAGAGTGTTGCCGAAGCAACGATTGTTAGTTGGATTAAAAACGAAGGAGATTCTGTAGAAGCCGACGAACCGATTATTGAAATCGCAACAGATAAAGTTGATAGTGAAGTACCATCGCCAGAAGATGGAATATTGGTAAAGCGCCTTTGCGAAGAAGGTGACGTAGTAGAAGTAGGTCAGCCAATAGCAATTATAAGAATAGGTGGCGAGAGCTCTGCACCTGCTGCACCATCTTCGGCGGAAGCCAAACCCAAACCTGCCGAAACGGCTACTGCGCAAAGCAATGGTGCCGAAAGAGTAAGTGAGCCCGTAATGAGCGGAAGCAGCGAACCTGTTTCAAAATCGGGTCCTTCGGGAAGATTTTACTCGCCGTTGGTACGTAATATTGCCAAAAAAGAAGGAATCGCCATGAATGAACTCGAGCAAATAGATGGCTCGGGAACAGATGGTAGAGTGACCAAGAAAGACATTTTAAGTTATATTCCAAATAGAAGTACCGGCGCTACTGCTGATACAGAGCGAAAAGCTGCTCCACAGGAGAAATCAGACCAAGCGGCCAAATCGAATACCCCCGCCCCTGCCTCACAAAAGCAGGCGTCAAAAGGCCCAATGGTTATTGCAGGTCCCGATGACGAGATCATGGAAATGGATAGGATGCGCAAGCTGATCTCTGAGCACATGGTGATGAGCAAGCACACTTCACCACACGTAACCTCTTACGTAGAAGTAGATATGACTAATATCGTGACGTGGAGAAACAAATGGAAAAATAAATTTGAACAGCGCGAAGGTGAGAAACTAACTTTTACGCCGATTTTTATCGAGGCCATTGTAAAGGCTATCAAAGACATGCCGATGGTGAATATTTCTACTGATGGCACAAATATTATTAAGCGAAAGCACATTAATATCGGTATGGCTGCAGCTTTGCCAAGTGGTAACCTGATAGTTCCCGTTATTCACGATGCAGATCAGCTAAACCTGGTTGGTCTCGCTAAAAAAGTAAACGACCTGGCAAATCGTGCACGCGAAAACAAACTTAAACCGGAAGATATTCAGGGTGGTACTTACACCATGACGAATGTGGGAACATTTGGAAATGTGATGGGTACGCCTATAATCAATCAACCACAAGCTGCAATTATGGCTGTAGGTGCTATTCGCAAAAAGCCGGCTGTAATTGAAACTCCACAAGGTGATTTTATTGGTATCAGACAGATGATGTTTTTGTCTCACGCATACGATCACCGCATTATTGACGGGGCTCTTGGTGGAACTTTTGTACGAAAGGTTGCCGACTATCTGGAGAATTTTGACGTAAACAGGGAAATTTGACGCTGATTATTTAAGAAACATCTAGGTTTATATTAGCTTTGGAATTCTTAACGATCGCCTTAAATGAATTTCAATAAAATACTACGTCCGTTTTTACCGGTCGCGTTGCTAATTTTTATTAGCTCGAGCCTTGAAGCCCAGCAGTCAGGTTTTTTAAGCAAATTTCAGGAAGCTGTAAGGCTGGATGAAGAAAATGAACTAAATCAAAGTTTCATTATCTGGACACAGCTGGCCACTGATTATTCCGACAATGCAAATATAAATTACAAGGCAGGTCGTGCTTACTTGCAATCATTTAACCGCAAAAGTGCCGCTCTCCCTTTTTTGCAGAAGGCAGCCACAAGTGAAGTTGACAAGAATTACGACCCTATAAGTCCATATGAGAAAAAAGTGCCTGTAGAGGTTTATTTCTACTATGCCAAGGCACTTCACCTGAACTACAAACTCGAAAAAGCAGAAGAATATTACGAGCTCTTTATCAGAAATGCACCCATAAAACATTTTCTATACCCGGAGGCCGAGCTGGGCATGCAACAAATAAATAACGCCCAGGTTTTGATGAAAATTCCGGTTGAGTTTGAAATTAAGAACCTTGGATCGGTAGTAAATTCAGAATATCCCGATTTTTCGCCGGTTATATCGGTAGATGAGAATGCTTTGTTTTTTACATCTGCACGTCTTCGTCCCGATAGTTCGAATTTTAGAGCAAAAGACAGATTGACCGGCCTTTATTTCGAAGACATTTATGCTTCATACAAAGACCGTGATGGAAATTGGCAAGAGCCTGAATTGCTTAGTATCAATACAACGGCGCATACCGCCACGATGAACGTTTCTGTAGATGGGCAAACCTTATATCTTTACAAAGATGTGAATGGAGGGGACATTTATCAGAGTACGCTTGTAGGTGAGATATGGAGTGAGCCAGCTCCAATGCCTGATGGTATAAATTCATCTGCCTGGGAAACGCATCTTGCCATTACGCCCGACGAACAAACTATTTATTTCGTAAGCAACAGAAGCGGTGGAATGGGTGGCCGTGATATTTACAAAGCAAATAAGCTGCCTGATGGCAAATGGAGCAAACCTTCTAATCTGGGGCCGAAAATCAATACCCAATTTGATGAAGATGCCGTTTTTATTTCGCCTGATAGTCGAATTTTGTATTTCAGCTCTAAAGGACATAGTAGCATTGGTGGTTTTGACATTATGTACAGCAAGATTGGCGATGATGGGGAATGGTCAGCTCCCACAAATATTGGATACCCCATAAATACTACCGATGACGATGTATTTTTTGTAACATCGGCCGACGGCCAGAGGGCGTATTATTCATCTGTTCGCGATTCAGGATTTGGCGAAAAAGATATCTATATGATAAACCTGCCCGATCCGCAGGCTGTGAATCTTGCCGTGCTTAAAGGAACAATCATTCCTGCCGATGGTGATAAACTCCCTGATGATATTGTGATTTATGTAACCAATCGTAAAACCGGAAATTCGCAAACGTACACTCCACGTGCCCGCGACGGAGTTTTTATAGCCATTTTGCCTCCCTGTAATCAATATGATGTTGATTATCAAATTAATGGAAAGATCGCTGCACGAGATACGTTCTCTATTGGCTGCGATCTCGACTATCAGGAAATCATAAAAGAACTCTTGCTTAGCCCTTTGATCGTAAGTACAGATGGAACAGCCGTAATAATGTCGTCTACATCTGGCGATGCAATACCGGCAACTTTTATGAAATTCTTTGGTTATAATCAGGAAACGATTGGTAAGGAAGAAGTAATGTACGCTAACTTTATGAAGGGACTTAACAAGTTAGTTACAGCCAAGGGAAAAGCGGAGATTACGATTGTTGGAAGCGCTTCTAAAGTACCTACGAGCAGTTTTGAAAGCAATCAGGTACTTGCAGATGATAGAGCGAAAGCCGGTAAGCAGAAAATTCTCGACAATGCAGAGAGTTATGGAATAGACCCGGCAAAGCTTTCATTTAAATCTGTAAAAGGGTTAGTGCAGGGGCCAGAGTATCAAGGCGACTATAAAACCGGGAAGGATACATATGAAAAGTATCAGTACATCGATGTAAAAGCCGAATAAGCCTAATATTACGCGATAGAATACTGTTTTTTATAAGGAAGAAGTTACATTCGCATAAAACAAGAGAATTGTTTAAGAAAGCCCCACATACTCTTATCATTGTCAGTGTACTTTTATGCTGTCTTGTCAATTCTGCGAAAGGTCAAAATCCGAAAGAAGCCCATTCACTATTTTTAGATGGCAATTATTTCAAAGCCATTGACTTGTATTCATCGCTATTGGAAAAAGAGCCAAATAATCCGGAGTATAATCTTAATATAGGATTGAGTTATTTGCGCACCAATATAGACCCCAAGCTGGCGCTGGATTATTTGTTGAAATCAGAAGCTGAAGGAAAATTTGACAATAGTCTCCTCTTGCAGATTGCGCGGGCTCATACGCATCATTTAGATTATGAATCTGCTCTTCATTATCTGCATAAATACAGATTGGTTGCGGGCAAAAAGGATAAAAACAAGGCGGAATACGAAAAGATAAAAGCCGACTGCAATACGGCGCAGGACTTATTGAAATACCCTGTAAATGTGAATTTTACCAATCTCGGCGAAAACATTAATAGTACTTATCCCGATTACAATCCCTTTGTAACCAGCGATGGATCGCGCATGGTTTTCACTACCCGACGCAAGGTTCGTCCGGGTTCGCATCCCGAGTTTGACGGGTACTATCCGTCTGATATTATGATGTCGTTTCGCAAGGATGGTAAATGGTTTTTTGCCGATAGGCTAAGCGATAAAATCAATACCATTTATGATGAGCAAACAGTGGGATTGACAAGCACAGGCGACACCCTGTTTTTTTATATTGACCATGTAAGCGATGTGGGCGATATTTTTACAAGCATTTACAAAAACAAGACATACTCTGATCCAAAACGTCTCGGCGATGGAATTAATGGTGTGGGAATTGAATCATCTTGTTCGCTTTCGCAGGATGGACAAACGATGCTTTTCAGTTCTAATCGACCTGGCGGAACAGGTGATTTTGATCTCTATATGATAAAACGTGATGGAATAAATGAGTGGGAAGAACCGATTAACCTTGGGCAAGAAATTAATACCGAGCTGAGCGAAGATTACCCTACCCTCTCGCCCGATGGGAATACACTTTACTTTTGCTCAAACGGGCATCCGGGAATGGGCGGTTACGACCTCTATTTTTCTACCTGGGATGAACAGAGCCAGCAGTGGACAAAGCCTCAAAATATGGGCTATCCCATCAACAGTCCAAACGACGAAAAGAATATTTCGTTTATGAAAAGTGGAAAAACGGCTGTAATGGCCGCCTTGCGCACGGATACATATGGCGATTTGGACATTTATCAGGTTGATTACGAGAAAACCGAAAGTGACAGTCCAGCCCTTTTTGTGCTAAATGTATCCCTGCCACAAGGAGAAGCGATGCCTGAACTCCAGATAAGAGATGCCTTTGATGAGCCTGTGGGAAGTTATTATCCAAACCGCATTACCGGAAGATATGTGTTGGCACTTCACCCCGGAAAATACTTCATTTACATCGATGCACCAGGTTACAATCCTTATACAGAAGTGCTGGTAGTCAACAAGTTTCACACTCGGCAAGACAATAATGTCAGATTTATAAAACTACAGTCCAATAGGCAGTGAGAAACACTGCATTTCATAAAAACACAACCGGACTAAAAAACAAAAACCTCTAGCAATGCAATTGAACCTAAAAAAACCTTTGGCCTTTTTTGATTTGGAAACCACCGGAGTAAATGTAGCTTCAGACCGAATAGTAGAAATAGCCATATTGAAAGTTTTTCCTGACGGTCATATCGAAAAACGCCCAGATCCAGCGTTGGGCAAAGCACGTTTGTTGATCAATCCCGGTATTCCTATTCCCGCTGAAACCTCTGCAATACATGGGATATTCGATGAAGATGTAAAAGATGCTCCCACTTTTGAAGAGCTATCGGGCAAGCTTTTTAAGTTCTTATTTGATTGCGATTTAGCAGGTTTTAATTCCAATAAATTTGACGTGCCGATTCTCGCAGAAGAGTTTTTACGCTGCGGAATTGACTTTAGCGTAGAAGGCCGAAACTTGATAGATGTACAAAACATTTTTCACCTTATGGAGCAGCGTACACTCAAGGCCGGATACAAGTTTTACTGCAAAAAGGATATGGAAAATGCCCACGAAGCTATGGCCGATGTGGAAGCCACCCACGACGTTTTTATGGCACAGCTTGAGAAATATGCCGACACCGAAATAGAAGATCGCGATGGGAATATGATAAAACCTGTGGCAAACGATATGCAGCATTTGCACTTTACATCGCAGCGCCACCGCAATGTAGATATGCTGGGAAGGATAATCTACAACGACAAGGACGAAGAGATTTTTAATTTCGGAAAGCACAAAGGAAAAACGGTAAAGGAAGTTTTGAAGACAGAGCCGGGATATTACGGCTGGATGCTAAATGGCGATTTTCCGCTTTATACCAAAAAAGTATTGAAAGATATTAAAGAGCGATTGAGTTACGAGCAATGAAAATAATCTGTATTGGCAGAAACTACGCCGAACACGCCAAAGAATTAATAAACGAAGTACCCACAGAGCCCGTGGTTTTTCTAAAACCTGAAACGGCTTTATTGCCAAAGAATCATCCGTTTATTTATCCCGATCACACCAGCGATTTACATTTTGAAGTGGAGCTGGTAATCCGGATAAGCAAACTTGGAAAGCACATCGAAGAAAAGTTTGCGCATAAATATTACAGCGAAATAGGAATCGGTATTGATTTCACGGCACGCGATTTACAGCAAAAGTTTAAGGAAAAAGGCCTACCTTGGGAAAAGGCAAAAGCTTTTGACCACTCGGCACCTATGGGTCGCAAATTCATTTCAGTGAGCGATTTGCCTAATAAAAACGCGATTAAATTTGAGCTTTATAAAAACGGCGAATGCGTTCAATCCGGAAATTCATCTGATATGATTTTCAGCTTTGATGAGATAATAGCTTATGTTTCAAAGTATTTTACTCTGAAAATTGGAGACATGATTATGACCGGTACACCAAAGGGTGTTGGTTCATGTGTTATTGGCGATAAACTCGAGGCTTATATTGAAGGTGAGAAGTTGCTGGTGCTTGATGTGAAGTAAGTTCGTCGTAGGGTTGATATGACTTTATTTGGATTTTTTAAGTTAGCTGGCTCAATATTGATTAACACACCTGATTGATTAACATACCTGATCATACCAATTTATCAGACATCACAAAATCTCGAAAATTAGTTCGTGTTATTCCTTTCACATCAGCATTATAATTGGAAGTAAACGTTTTTGAAAAGTAAATTTTCTTATTGGGATTCCATTTAAATTTAAAAGCGGAAAGTTTGTCTCTCGCTATTTCCAGATAATCTATTTCCTGTCGCTGTTTGGTTCGCCAGAAATACATTTGTGCAGCTTGATTGTAATATCTCAACAGTTTTAATCTCTCGGAGATCAGAAAATTTTCCCAGAGTATAACTTTAACTGAATACATTCCGCTTAAAGCATAACTATAATGGAATAGTGTTAAAATATAAGGCTATTTTCCCTTATTCTGATTCAAATCACTCCTCTGGGTTTCCAAGAACCTTTTCTCCCAAGAAATCAAGTAAACTCATACCCATAATTATTGAGAGTATTGAAAAAGCTACAAACAATAGTTGCAAGATCAGTTTAAAATGTCGAATTTTCTTTAAAATAATTGCTTATGAGTACTTTAAAATCTTTGAAAAGTAGGATCACCGAAAGAATTATGCTGTTACAGGATGAAGATTTGTTGGAAGTAATAGAAACAATTTTGAATTCAGATGTAACTGAAGAGCGAGTGCATTTAAATTCTTACCAGATCAAAATGCTGGAAATGAGTGAAAAAGATATTGCCAATGGTAATTTAATTTCTGAATCTGACCTAAGAAAAGATGACTCGAAATGGATGGACTAAAGGTTTTTTGGACAAGTATTGCCAGAAACCAACGAGATAAAATTTTTTTACTATTGGAATCAACGAAATAAGAACGCGGCATATTCAAAAAAGCTCAATTTAGCTCTTAGACGAAGGACAGATTTATTAAGAATCTATCCTGAAATAGGGAAGCTAACGATATTTAATCAAACGAGAGTGTTAGCAATAGGCCATTATAGCATTCTTTATCAAATCAAAAAAAACGTATCCACCCGACCAACTACACCGCCTGATTTTCCAACTCACCAAAGCTTGTTAACTTTTCTGGTATGTCTATATTCCCAGGGAAGAGTTCAAAAAGTTTGTTGACCGGATGATCGGCGATTTTGCCAAGCACGGCAGTAAGCCAGGCCATAGGTTCTAC
>NZ_JAAGVY010000035.1 GCF_010686655.1 Cryomorpha ignava
TCCTTACCTTCTTTAATGATGGTGATCTTTTCCTGTGTGCTTTTTCGTTTTTTGTTTTTCATTGGTTCTAAATTAAAGTTTTTTTCAAACTTTAATCTGTGTCCAATCATTTAAGGGGCTGGAGAGAGCCCATATGCATTCCCCAGTAATAGTAATCTTCGTTATTGTGCATCATTATTTCAAATTTTGTTGATTAAACTTCAGAATTTTTATCTCGTAGCTCACTTTTCCATTTTATTCATTCCCTGCATATCCATTCCTTTTTCGCCCATCATCTTTGTGCAGGATTCCATGCAGTCCTCGGTCATCATGCCTTTTTGGTGCATCATTTTCATCATCGTTCCCATCATCTTGCCGTCGTTCATCATTCCATCCATCATTGAGTTCATCATAGCACTATCTTTCATCATCATTTGCATTCCTCCTCCCTGCATCATGTTGACCATCATTTTTTTGTTGCCCTGCATCATTTGCATGGCGTGTTGGTTGTTTGGCATATTGTCCATAAACTCGGCCATATAATCGTGGTTTTCTGCAATGGTTTTCATCACTTCACTCCTTGTTTCTGAGTTTTGAAGCATCGTTTTTACATCTTTTTCTTGCTTACAACTGTTTAGTGTAATAAGCCCGATTACTGAAAAAATAATTACTAGTGTTCTCATAATATTTAATTTTTAGATTACTATTTAGTTTGTTTTGATTTAAGTTTGTGATTATAATTTGTTGTTTAACTACTTTTTAAAAAGCCTTATAATTTTTCAATTACATTTTTCAGCATTGAAGTTATTTCATTGGCAATCTCGTTCAATTTCTCATTTTCCACAGCTTGCATCGATGCCATTGGATTTACCGCGGCTACCTCAATAACTCCTTCTCCAATTTCCTGGACAATTACATTGCAAGGCAACATCGTTCCAATTTTATCTTCTGCTTGCAAAGCTTTATGTGCATATGGCGGGTTACAAGCTCCAAGTATCCTATACTTTTTAAAGTTTACATCCAGTTTTTTCTTTAAGGTTTCTTGCACATCAATTTCAGTGAGTATACCAAAACCTTCATCTTTCAATCCTTGAGTAACTTTATCGATAACATCTTCAAAAGTGCCTTTCATTGTTTTATTAAAATAATAGTTCATAATCTTTTAATTTTTAGTGTTCAACGTTCGTTTTTGTTCTTCATACTCTTCTTTGGATATTTCGCCCTTGGCGAATCGGTTGTCCAGAATATTCTTAGGATTTTCCATCCTCACTGTTTTTTGTCTATTTCTTCCATTGTTTAGAAATACGCCCAATACAAGCACAATCGGTATCAGTATCCACCACCACATCATCATAATTGTATAGTTTTAATAGTTAACTAATTGTTTTCATTTAAAATTACCCCAATCTTTAGGGCAGGAATTTATTATCCATCGTTTTTCATTTTCCTTTCATCATCTTCATCATTTCAGGGTTTTTTTCCATCAATTTCTGCATCATTTCTTCCATCATTTCAGGGTTTTCGTCCATCATTTGCATCATCTTTTCTTTCATTTCCATTTTCATCATTTCGTTATTATGGATTTCATCCATTAGCATTTTACGACCGTTTTCACTCTCCATCATTTTAGCGAGCATTTTAGATTGCATCTTTTGCATCATTTCCGGATTTTTATCCATCATCACCTGCATATGGGATTGCATTTTTTCCTTCATTTCGGGGTTTTTCTCCATCATCATTTTCATGTTTCCAGATTCCATCTGTTCCATATGCGTTTTCATTAATATCTTTTTGGCGCCTTCATTTTTTTGCGCATCGCTGATGAAATTGGTAAACTGAACAGGGTTTGAAATAATTTCTTGATAAATGGCATTTCTATTTTCTTCAACCTGCATTGTTTCGGTGGCATTAAAGGATGATTTGCAACTAAGCATTGTTCCAACTAATCCAACTGTCATTAAAATTTTTACTGTCGTTTTCATATTTTTCATTTTTAGATTATTAAATATTCGGTTAAACTGATTTTTTTATATTTTGGAAATCTATTCTTTTATTCGATTTTAAAATTCATCATCATATTCATGCCAGATTGCATACAATCTTCGCTGCTTCATGCGTTCTATGCCTACATAACTTTTGGTAGCGGCTACAGACCATATTCTTAATCCAGAATTCTTTTGCGAACTCATCTTGTACACGATTAAATTCAAATAATTTGTGTTGACATTACAATCAACACCACAATCATAATGGCATTTTCGATAAAATGAGTTTCTGTCAGAACGCATCCCATAAAGTCTAATTTTCATCAGAATAAGGATGGTAACCAGCTTATTCTCCTAAAAATTAGCGAATACTAGTATTCAGTATAAAATTGATTTGATGAAATAAAATAAATGAAGTGGACGCGATAGCCAATCGGTGTGGCCACCACAAGTCAACATCAAATCAAAGTCGAAAAACCTGAAAAAGAATGCTGATATCCGGCCAGGCGACCGGAGGCAGGTAAGTGAAAAAATCGTCCCTTAGAGATTCGCGGGCGAATGAGAAACCAATAAAAGTGGCTACAAGAGCCTGAATAAAAATGGCGTTGGGAGCAGTAATAAGACCTGTTGTCGTAAAACCATCTTTGAGACTTAGGGTGGTATAGTGATTTTCGCAGCACGGAATAGGTCGAACCATATTGGCTGCACCGTCATTTTCACATGTTGCGTCCATATCCGGCATTTCGCAATCCAAACTTTTTTCCCCAATCATAAGCTGCGACTCTACAGCTTCACCACCGCAATAATGGCTTGCAAGCGTTAAGCCTACATTGCTGAGCAACAGGATAAACGAAAGTGATATGGCGATGACTTTGCGCATTGGGTCAAATATAGTAGATGTTATTTTATAAAATGTTATAAAATTCTATGTTTATGTTGTGAAATTGTGGGGTGGGGGTATTTTTTAGGGGTAGATTTGGTTGTGGCTTCGATCTGATGCATTTTAATCCATCAGCTTCGTCAATTGTTTCGTTTGCTACTGCTTCGATTCAAGTTCGGTGATTAAGTCTTCTGAAAAGTTCCTTTGAACCAATAGTGAATGTGATTCGTTTATGATGTATATTTGAACCACATAAAGAAGAACCCATGCCAAGACAAAGTATAACATTCACATCGCCCAATGATCTGTGGCTTAATGCGCAGGTCAATAGCGAAGAGTTCAGTTCGAAGAGCGAAGTTGTCAATGATCTCATTCGCAAAGCACGCGCAGAGCAGACGCATATCGATTACGTACGAGCAAGGTTGAAGAAGGCAGAAGATGGTGGTTTTACTGATCTTTCTGCTGAAGATATTCGTCAAGAAATCAGAAAAGAGCTTGGCTTGAATGTCTGATTATTTCCTAAGTGAAGCTGCCAGAACAGACCTGAAGAATATATATCGTTTCGGATACGAACGCTTTGGTGAGCAGCAAGCCGAGCGGTAATACGATGGCCTTATTATTGGCTTCGAAGATATTGCCAAAAGCCCACTGCGCTATCAAGGCGTCCCAGAATACGGAGTCGACTATCATCGCTGCGTTTATATTTCAGAGAGTATTTACTTGCGCGTTGTTGGTCTTAGAGTCGAGATTATTGCCGTCATTTTGGGACTGGATATATTGACTCGGTTTTAGTTTGAGCCAGAAACCATTAACAAAACACAGCCTTCCGCAAATCCCGAACACTACGTTTCTATTTCAAAACACCACAACTTTTTTAAGCACAGAACCCTTATTTGTACTTATCCGCACAAAATACAATGAAGAGGCAAAAGCGGAAAGATAAAGTGTAATACTTTCGGAGAAGGCGCCCCACTTTTTTCACGGTACTTCTATGTTTTGAGTAGTAAGATGAGAATTGGTATTTTTGCGATAGGATTTATAAGTTGATTACTACGCAGGAAAAAAGTGTTAGAAAAATACGCACACAGAAATGCAATGGATGAGCAAGCAGAAGGCTACGCCAACACCATAGAAATAATTAAGGCTTTAGCGGTAAGGAAGTCCTTAAGCGCATTGAAATAACTGGAAGTAAGATTTTACAGCAACAGAGCATAAAATGGAAAATTCAGAAATCATTATTTACCAAACTGAAAATGGTCTGACCAAGATTCAAACGCGGCTTGAAGATGAAACCGTCTGGCTGACCATTGAACAGATGGCTGAATTGTTTCAAAAGGCAAAGTCAACTATTAATGAACACATTCTGAATATATACAAAGAGGGGGAACTACAAAAAAAGGAATCAATAAGAAAAATCGGAATTTCCGATTTTTCTACTAAACCTACCAATCATTACAATCTCGATGTGATTATTTCGGTAGGCTACCGTGTTAAATCCTTGAGAGGTACGCAATTTAGAATTTGGGCAACGTCTTCGAGAATACCTTGTTAAAGGTTTTACTATGAATGATGAGCTGCTGAAAGATGCTGGTGGGGGCAATTATTTTGAAGAATTATTGACCCGCATACGAGACATTCGGTCTTCAGAAAAAGTATTCTGGCGCAAAGTTCTCGATATTTATGCCACCAGCATAGACTATGATCCTAAATCGGATTTATCTGCTACCTTTTTTAAAACCGTACAAAATAAAAAGCACTGGGCAGCACATGGTAATACCGCTGCTGAAATTATTTACCAACGCATAGATGCCGCTAAACTAAGTCTGGGTCTTACCAATTAAAAAGGAGAAAAGCCTACTAAAAAAGAAATAGAAATTGCTAAGAATTATTTGAATGAAAAGGAATTGGCTGTCTTGAACAGAATGGTGACTGCTTATTTAGAAATTGCCGAGTTGCAAGCATATAATCGTAAGCCAATGTATATGAAGGATTGGACGGCACGGATAGTTTATATGCCAATACGAAAAACAATAACAACATTGTTTGGAAGAACCTTTCGGTAATTGATATGCAAGAGTTGGTAGGCAACCCTAATGGCACTTGGGATGATGAAAAAATAGTAGGCGCAAACGTATCCGTCGGTAACATTGCAAATCAGGTGATGAAGTATGATCTTGAATTTTCGCTACCAAAGTATAGCGGTGATAAACAAATAACAGATGAAGCAGAGGTAAAAATAACAATGGAAGAAGATATTTGGAATAAATGGATTGCCGGAGGTGCCCAAGCTGATAATTTAACTGTTTCTCGCGAAGATAAGTTTCAGGTAATTGTTACTGGAAATCCTGCGAAATTAAAAAATCTTACTTTTGCTCCTAAAGAACGCGGTTTGGTACATTTGAGTTTCAATTTTCTTGTAGATAATATGCCATTTTTGCCCGAGTATAAGTACAATCTTATACAAAGAGAACATGGATCTAATCAGGTGCTCGGTGGTGAAGTTTTCAAGGTGATTTCACCTGTTAGAAATGGATTTTTGGCTGACGCAGGAGATGATGACGAGATTTTTAAAGGTGATTTTGGCAGGCTGGATGCAGTAGATATATTTGAACCAGCAATTTATAATTGGTATGATCCAACAGGAACTCTTGTCTATACGGGAAAAGATTTGCAGGTATCACCAGCAGTAACTACCACATATAAATTAGAGGTTATAGCCAGAACAGATGGAATTAAGGACTATGATGAAGCAAATGTAGAAGTGCAGATATATGCAATTTTAGGAATGTCTCCTAATCCAAGCAGCACTCAGGTGAATGTAAATTACCTTGCGAGTGATGCAAGCTCGGCTTATCTAACCCTAATGCAGCCTTATGGTAATACTTCTAACCAATATATATTGGATGTAAACCAGAGTGTTGTCACAATTAATTTGTCGAGCTATCAGCCTGGATCGTATAGCGTTATCTTGGTTTGTGATGGACAGTCCGTTGATTCTGAAACGATTATTGTACAATGAGTTCTAATCTCTTTCTTCTTCAAAAGTTATTGAAGAAGGGAATTTAAAAAAAATATTATGAAGGTATTGGTAGGATTAGTATTGTTTCTATTTTCTTTTCCCCATCTTAGAGCCCAATGGTATGAGGTGAATTCAAACACCAGCGAACAGTTAAACGACATATTTTTTGTTGATAGCACCACAGGCTTTTGCGTTGGTGGTGACAACATTTCTGCATCATTTCAAGGTAATGGAATAATCCTGAAAACGGAAGACAGCGGTGAAAATTGGGAGACAATATATTCAATAGACTCTCTATCATTTCAACATGTCGCGGTCATTACTGAAAGCAATCAAACTAAGCTTCTTGCCTTCGCATCACGAAATGGAATGTTCTATATGGTTTCAACATTATTATCACCCCCAATGCAAGATTGGAATATTGAGCAAATCAATTATAAGCCTATTGACGTGAGAGTTTATGATAACAAATTATATCTTCATGATGCATTAGATCTAGGTCTAAAGCGATTAATAGATAATGATCTATTTCTAATTAAATCGCAGATAGGAATGTTCAATGTAAATTCTTACGGCTTAATTATTATGAATGCAAGTGCGTCAAATATCGAACGATCTTCAGATTTCGGCAATACTTGGTTTAGCACTCAAACATTTCCACCAGGCTTAAATGCAAATCAATTTAACAACTCGGACTTTGCTTGTTTTGGCGACACTTTAATCATAAAAGCCACATACGGCTCTAACATTCATTATAGTAATGACTTTGGAAATGAGTGGAACACTGTTATCGGAGGACCAGATAATTATTCTTTAATCGTCTCGACAGATTTGATTTATGGTTTAGCTATAGATTCCAATTTATACTATACGGCTAATTTTGGAATAGATTGGATTAGTCAGGGTGTGTATAATGTTAATAGTATTCATTATCAGTATAATATGGGTTTTTTATTGGGTGAATCTGGCAATATATTTAAAACCAACAACAATGGAGGAATAACTGGTCAATTGGATATTGAAGGTTTAAAAAAAAAGATTGATATTTACCCCAACCCTGCAAAAGAAATTCTGACCTTTCAACTCCCGGAAGGCTTGAAGCTGAATAAAATACAGTTGGCCAATTCAAATGGCCAGATTATTGAAACGCTTTCGTTGAGCAGAAGAGAGATTGATACTTCAAACCTTGCTGCTGGAATTTACTTCCTGACTTTTGAAACGAGTGAAGGAACGATAACGGAGAAGGTTGTGATAGCGAGGTAAGATGGTTTATGCAATTATAGGACTAAAAGAGTCAGGTTTTTAACGTAAGGTTCACAAAAATCAAAAGCCTACTTTGCAAGAGTCTTTTAACCAAACGATCATGAAAACCAAAACACGAATTCTTAATCTCCTTATCTTTTTGCCTTTTGCGGCGCGAGCAAATTGGCACAGCAAGATTACTAAGTTCAGAGCAATTAGCGTCTTAGGTTTTGCACTATTCTTGATGGTATCAAATTCATTGTTCGCACAATTTGAAACCTGCAATTCTTCAACGTCCAAAGACCTTTACGACATCTTTTTTATTGATTCCGAAATAGGAATTGCGGTAGGTGATTCTGGAACTATAGTTCGTAGCATCGATGCCGGGCTTAATTGGGAAACTGTGCTCTCGGTAGATACGATTTGGTTGCGTAAAGTGGCCTTCTTTAACGAGCAAATTGGTCTGGCCATAGGCAGTGATATTTACCGAACAGTTGATGGAGGAATAAATTGGACTATTGTTGAATTTGATCAATTGCAATATTTCGCGGATATTGCAATTTTCAACGATTCAACTTGCGTAATATCAGGAAATCCGGATCGTCTGATACGTTCAAACGATTATGGATTAACGTGGGACGTTTTATACGATGAAACATCGCAATTTCATTTCAATTTCCTATCATTTCTGAATAGTGAAATTGGATTTTCGAGTTTGGCAATTGATGGAATAGGTTCTAATTTGATTGGAAAAACAACGAATGGTGGTGTAGACTGGGAAGTTGTTAATGGGGAAGGATTTACAGTTCCTACCGTTTTGGAAGCGTTTAAATTTCTATCTGAAGATGAAGGTTTTAATGGCGGGTGGTATAATCCCCAATTAGAAAAAACTACCGATGGTGGTGCAACTTGGAATCAGGCTGCAATTGATACAAGTGGTTTGATATTTTCTGCAGCTGTACTCGACTTTCATATCAATGCCGATCAGCCAAATTCCTACTTTGCATCTTGTTGGTATGGAGAACTTTATAAATCAATAGACGGTGGTGATTCTTGGATGCCATTAGAAACAGGAGCATCCACTACAAGCAGGCTCTACGGCGTTTATTTTATTGACGAACAGAATGGGTGGGTAGTTGGTTCAGATGGGTTAATTCTGAAGACAACAACTGGCGGTGAAATTTTGAGTATTGACAAGGCCGAACTATCTTTAAAGCTCAAAGTATTTCCAAACCCTTCATCAAATGAACTAAAGATTCAATTTGAAGAAGGTATTTCTATTCGCCAATTGGAATTAATGGATACCAATGGCAAGGTGGTAAAATCATTTCCTAATAATCTCACCCAGCTTGATCTTTCAGGTCTTGCATCGGGAGTTTATATTTTAAAGATTTTGACTGATCATGGAGTTGTGAATAAGCGGATTGTTATGGAGTGATTGTTTAAAGTTCATCAGAGGGTCTTTTTATAATATAGTCCATGCCTTGACCAAATTTAGCTAAATTTAGTCAGTTCACAGACTGGTTTGTTTTAAATGGGGATATGTTAATGTTGAGCTCAATGATTGTTGACTTCAGTGGCCGTAAGATGCAGGTTTGGCACCAGAATTTCGTAGAGATCTTATTGCATCGAAAACCAACGAAGCTCGGTGAAAATGTCAAAATGAACGAATTAACGTCATTTGGTTCAATCGTTTGAACGAATTTACGTAAATTTGTTCAAAACGTGGAAATGAAGCCTTATCCCAGAATAGTCAAAACACAAATTGAAAAATATTTGAGACCAAATAAAGTTGTCGTTCTGCTCGGCCCCAGAAGAGTAGGAAAGACTTTTCTTATTCAACAGATACTTAGTGAAACCAATGAGCCTTATGTATTGCTTAACGGTGAAGATCTTGCTACAAGAGAATTATTTTCACGACGAAGTAAAATTGCCTTAGAAAAAATAGTAAGTGGAAAGAACTTTCTGATTATTGATGAAGCTCAAAAAATACCTGATATTGGTAATGCTTTAAAGTTAATGGTTGATGAAATCAACGGATTAAAAATTCTGGTTACAGGGTCGTCGGCATTTGATGTTGAAAATTACACGGGCGAGCCGCTTACTGGACGAAAAATGACGTTTAAGCTTTACAGTATTTCAGAGCAAGAACTATCAAAAGTGAACCCTTTGATTAACAAGGTTGATCAATTACATTCAAGCTTAATTTTTGGAAATTACCCGGAACTATTACAAATGAAAACAGATGAGGAAAAGCATCTGTATTTGCGCGAACTATTACATTCTTACTTGTTAAAAGATATTCTCACTTTTGAGACGATACAGAATTCTGACAAAATTATCGATCTGCTTAGATTAATTGCTTTTCAAGTTGGTAGTGAAGTTAGTATTCCTGAATTGTCAAAAACGCTACAAATTAGCAGAAATACGGTCGATAAGTACTTAGACCTGCTAACAAAGGTATTTGTAATCACCAAAGTAGGCGGGTTTAGCCGAAATTTGAGAAAAGAAGTGACCAAAAGCAATATGTATTATTTTCTTGATAATGGAATTCGAAATATTCTAATAGGTAATTTGAATCCCATTCAGTTGCGAAACGACATGGGAATATTGTGGGAAAATTATATGGTTAGCGAGCGCGTTAAATTTCAGAGCTACAGCAATATGTTGGTTTACAATTACTTTTGGCGCACATACGATCAACAAGAAATAGACTGGATTGAAGATAGAGGAGGGGAACTTCATGCCTACGAATTTAAATGGAGTGTAAGAAAGAAGGCCAGAGTCCCCGCAGGATGGAAGAGCGCATACCCCGATGCCAGTTTTAACGTTGTTAATCCTGATACTTATTCTGAGTGGTTGAATTTAGATGGTTAGAATAAATGAAGCCTGTACCGTCACCTTTTTAAATGGTGTTTGTTACCAAATACATATATAGAGAAGAGCGATCATCAAACCCGGGGAAATGCCAGAATGGAGAAGCTCCAATTAAAATTGAACCATTAAAATAGGAAAGCATGAAACCAATATGGATTACCGAAGCAGTTTACAAAGATGAGTTTAGAGTCTTCTTAAAATTCAATGATGGAAAAAGTGGTATAGTCGATTTAATAGATAAGCTTGAAGGCCATATTTTCGAGCCCTTAAAAGACAAAACCTTTTTTAAAAACTTTAAGCTTAACACTTGGACACTTGAATGGCCAAATGGCGCAGATTTGGCACCTGAATTTCTTTATGATTTGATTAGCGAAAATGAGAAAGTATTCTCACAGAAATAACCTTATCTTCCGATTTAAGGCTCGTTCCGCTCGCCCAATTAACAAGAATCGTAGATGGTGACCGTCAGCATCACTACCAAACTCCAAGAAATCTCACCCAAAATTCATCCCCTTTAACCTTAAAACATTCGCAATTACCGAAACATAGCTAAAACTCATAGCCACAGCAGCAATCATTGGCGAAAGCCAAATTCCCAGAAATTGAAACGAAATTCCAGCAGCAATCGAATCCTGCAACACAATGTAAATCAACGTATCAATAAGTTTAAATCAATATTTTTAATCATCATATTACTCAAATCCCTACTTTCGCTATTCCGGAAAGGTCGCCGGGTCTAAGTTTGCCCAAATCAATTTTGTGAAGCGTTATAAATTCCGCAAAACAAGGGCTGTAGCCAATACAACCCCAGCCCTTTCTTTAACGAACTAA
Source organism: Cryomorpha ignava (assembly GCF_010686655.1). Taxonomy (GTDB): domain Bacteria; phylum Bacteroidota; class Bacteroidia; order Flavobacteriales_D; family Cryomorphaceae; genus Cryomorpha; species Cryomorpha ignava. Next base: position 10,814 of record NZ_JAAGVY010000035.1, read on the forward strand.
TTTGCCAAAAGAGCCAAACCAACCCACCTAAACGTATTACCAATTATACTTCTGGCCATTGCCAAATAAAGCTTAGCGAACAACTCGTTCCGACGGTTTGGAATGACTCCAATAGTTTTTACATCTTCACCTATTCTCTCAAATCAAATTGACTTCTTTTGTAGGCCGTCTTTTATTGACTACCAACAGATACACACAAGGAATAACAACTAAATTTAAAATCGTAGCTGTAAGCAAACCACCCAAAATAACCACAGCCATAGGACTTTGTATTTCACTTCCCGGTTCGCCGCCTTTCAAGGCTAATGGTATCAATGCCAAACCTGTTGTAAAGGCTGTCATTAAAATTGGGTTTAAACGGTCTATAGCTCCTGTTTTTATCAATTCGAAGCCTTGCATCCCTTCCTTTCTCAAATCTTCATAGCGTGACACCAATAAAATACCGTTACGCGTTGCAATTCCAAAGAGACTAATAAATCCGATGGTGGCTGCAATACTGATAATTCCTGATGTGAAATAGACTATTAAAATGCCACCTATTAAAGCTAACGGTAAATTGATGAGTACCACAAATGCCAATTTTATATCCTTAAATTCATAATACAGCAACAGAAATATAATGGCTATGGCAATAATCGCAGTTATCAAAAGCATTCGCGATGCTTTGGCTTCACTTTCAAACTGTCCGCCGTATTGAATTCGATAACCTTCAGGCATATTTACATTGTTTGCCACAACTTCTTTGATTTCTTCTACGGCACCGCGTAAATCCCTGCCTTGTACATTGGCAGCGACTACAATTTTACGTTGTACGTCTTCACGGCTAATCTTACTCGGACTGCTTACAGAAGCAACCGTTGCCAATTCCCCTAAAGTAGTTTGACCGCCATTTGGCAAACTGATTAAGGCATTGCCAATGTTTTCGATATTATCCCGAAATGGTTTCCCGTAGCGAACCACCAAATCAAAATACTTCTGACCTTCATAAATCTCACCTGCTTCTTCGCCTGCAAAGGCAATATCTACTTGCTGCATTAAATTACCAACCGTCATACCATAAGCCGAAAGGATTTGGCGTTTTGGCTGGATGCGTATTTGCGGCACTTCAATTTGCTGGTCAACCGCAACATCTGCCAACCCATCAATATCTTTGATGTTCTGCTCCACGCTTTTACCTACTTCAAACAAGCGTTGCAAATCTGAACCGAATATTTTGATGGCAATATTGGCTCGCGTACCCGAAAGCATGTGGTCTATGCGGTGCGCAATGGGTTGCCCCAACGTAATATTAACACCCGGCGCAACGCTCAATTTGTTCCTGACTTCTTCAAAAAATTCTTCTTTGGTTTTGTCTTTGAGAACAAAAGGCACATCAATTTCCGAAGCATTTACGCCTTGCGCATGTTCGTCTAATTCGGCACGACCTTGTCTGCGGGTTACGACTTCCACTTCGGGTAAATCCAGCAATATTGTCTCTATCAATATTCCTGTTTTGTTGCTCTCTTCCAAAGACATTGCCGGTGGGCCAACCACACTAATTACCAGTGAGCCTTCATTAAATTCGGGTAGAAAACTTCTTCCCAATTGAGTCATTACGAAAAGACTGATCACAAAGGCAATTACCGTAACGCCGATAATGGTCTTTGGTATTTTTGTAGCCCGTTCCAATAAGTTGCCATAATGTTTTTGCAACCATCGTTCTACACGCGTGCCGTCTGCTTGCTTTTTCAATAGCTTTTCGCTATTTAATAAATATGAACATAAAATAGGGGTTACTGTTACCGCAACAACCAATGATGTTAAAACGGATGTTACAAACGCAATTCCCAATGGTTGCAGCAATCGTCCTTCCATTCCGCTTAAAAAGAATAAAGGAATAAATGATACAATAATAATTAGTGTTGCAATGATGATGGAACTTCGTATTTCTACCGAAGCATCACGAACAACCGTTATGGTAGATTGGCGTTCTGCCTTTGGTTTCCGAATGTTTTCGCGTAAGCGTTTATACACATTTTCCACATCGATAATCGCATCATCTACCAATGCCCCAATTGCTATTGCCATCCCACCTAAACTCATTGTATTGATGGTATAACCCATCCATTTTAAAATAATGATTGACACCAATAATGAAATAGGAATTGCCAATAAAGAAATGAGCGTTGTTCGCCAATTCATCAAAAAGATGAAAAGGATAATCATTACAAAAAAGGCACCTTCCAATAAAGTTTGATTCAAATTGCTGATGGAAGCATCAATAAAATCGGACTGTCTAAAGATTTGACTTTTGATATCGACACCTTTCGGCAAGGTTTTTTCCAAATCGGCAATCGCTTCATCAAGTCGGTCTGTCAATTCAAGAGTATTGACATCGGGCTGTTTCGAAATGGTTAAAATTACAGCCGGTTTTGCATTCAATGATCCATCGCCTATTTTATCCGCAGCACCAATCTGAACAGTTGCCACATCTTTTATTTTGATGGTTTGACCATTGACTTGTTTCAAAACCGCTTCTTGCAAATCTTCCAACGCATAAGCTCTACCGCTTCCTTTAATGATGTATTGATTACCATATTGATTGATAATTCCGCCGGGCGCATTCGTATTCGATTCTTTAACCTTTTCTACCAATTCAGATAGGCCTACACCGTAATGCTTCATCTTTTCAGGATTGGCAAATACTTGGTATTGCTTGTAATCGCCACCGATGACCACTACGTTCGCAATGCCACCAATCGCTTTTAAACGTGGTCTGATTGTCCAATCCGATAAGGTTCTCAACTCCATTGGCGACAAACTATCTGAAGTCACTCCCAACAACATTATTTCGCCCATAATGGATGAGATAGGTGCCATTGTTGGTGCGCCAATACCTTCCGGCAAATTCTCTCTTACCATTGGGATTCGCTCGCTCACAATTTGACGCGCCCGATATATATCGGTTCCCCATTCAAATTCTATCCATACTATGGATATTCCAGCTGCCGACGAAGAGCGAATCCTTCTCACATTTGGCGAACCATTTAAGGCCGTTTCCAATTGATAGGTTACTAATTTTTCGACTTCTTCAGATTCCATTCCGTGTGCTTCGGTAAGAATGGTTACCGTGGGTGCAGTAAGGTCTGGGAATACATCGACGTTCATTGTGCGGGCGTAATAAATACCCAACACGCTCAACGCAACCGCTCCCAACAGGATGAGCAATCTATTGTGAAGTGAAACTGATAATATTTTGTTTAACATGTAAGAAATTTTGAATGTTGAATTTTAAATGTTGAATGCTCAATGTTGAATTTCGAATGGCGAATTAGTTGTTTTGAGAAGTTTTGACAATTGCGGTAAGTATATTGATGAGTTGTTCTACATCGTTCAAGTGAGATTTTACATTCACATTTACGAGATTACTTCTATCAATCAACTTTAGCCAGTACCTTGTTTCTCTTGCTTCTTTTGATGAAATAGACATTTTGGCTGTAAAATCTTTTTTGGAAATGGCTGCCGTAGCTTCTTCCACATTCGCACCTATACTTGTTCCACTTCTTAAAACTTGTTTGGAAAGGACATACTCATTCTGGGCTTTCATTTCTTTATAAAGTTCAATTATTTGCAGAGCAAAATCGAATGACTTGGTTAAAATGATGTTCTCTTTATTCATGATTATTTTTTTTATTAATGGTTAATTTTTAGTTTTTAATGTTGAATGTTGAATTTTTAATGCGTACACAATTCAAAATTTATAATTCACAATTCAACATTTCCAATTCAACATTCCATCAGTGTTCGTGCCCATGCGAAGGTGTTGAACCCGACATTGAAGCCATTTTAACTTGATATGCTCCGGTGGTTACCACCACTTCTCCTACTTCAAGACCTTGAAGAATTTCTACATTTTCGCCATTTCGCTTACCAATCTTTACAGGTCGTCTTTCAAAACTTTCTCCCGAAAGCTGAACGATAACAGAATAACTCCCATAATCTTCCAATAAGGCATTCACAGGAATCATAGTGTTTTGATTGGCATTTCCAATCGCTATTTGAACGGGCGTTAAACTACCTTCCGGCATATCCACATCTGCATTTACTTGTGCAAAAACGGAGATCAGCGGTTTTTCGAACTCAACAACTTTTCCGATTGAAAGAATAGAGCCTTCTGCATCTGTTACGTCTTTCCATTGCCCGTCATTACCTTGGTACCAAATGCCTTGTATATTTTCCATTGTGAGCCCGTAACTTGGTGCTAATTGGGTTTTTAATACTTTCGATTGTTGTGTGCCAATAGCTACCAATGCCGCGCCTTGCGCTACATAATCGCCGTTGGAAACTGTGATGGATTTGATAAAGCCATCAAAAGGTGCTCGAATTTCTTTGCCGTCTCCCGAGACACCTGACGACAATGATTGATAATTTGATTTAGCGATTTCAAAATTGCTCTCCACCTTTTCAAATTCAGATTTGGGAACAATTTTAGAGTCATACAGCTGTTTTTTACGGTCGTATTCAGATTTGGCTTGTTCGAATTTCGCTTTCGCGGAAGCGATATCTGTGCTTAAATTGTTGGTTGCCAAACCTTGACTATTCAAACTCATTAACAACTCACCTTTTTTTACTGCTTTACCTTCGGTGAGATTATTTACTTTAAAATCGACCACGCCATTAGATTTTGCCGCCAAAGATTTAACCGAACCGGATGATGGCATCCAGACGCCGGAAGTATTTATGACATCGTAAATTTTACCCGAAACCACGGGTGCTGTTTGAAAATCTAATTTCCACGATTGCTCTTTTAAAAACGAGATGCTACCATCTTCTTCAGCAGTACCAATAGCTTTCATGGCTTCGTCAGCATTGGCATAGACGGTTACGTCTTCAATCGTTATTCTATCTGAATAATCCGGAGTTTTCAATTCAAAAACGAGTTGATACATTCCAGCTTCTTTGGGTTGAATTGTAGGCGCAAATATGCCTGGCGAAGAAGGTGAATCAGTGGTATTTCGCAATCCATTATCGCCCTTAATCAAACTAACCGTAACCGAACCTTCACTTACAGGTTGGTGCTCATCCAATACCGTAAAGTGGGCCGCAAACCGGCTTGGATTTCCTACAATTAATGCAGGGAATTCTACAAAAAGTTCGGTTTTATCCGTCCAAATGGTATGGCTCAAGCGGGGAATTTCTTCTCCCACATGGCTACCATCGTCATTGTGTGCGTGTGCATCTTCTGTGTTATTATTACACGACATTGCCAAAAAGGCAAGCACTATAATTATATATTTCATGTGTCTGTTCTTATTTTGGTTTGGTCACATGGAACCTTTTATGATTAAATAATCATAACGGTTTCATCTTCTATATCTATTTGATTATTAGTGATCGTGGTGATCAGAACCATCGTCGTGTTTGTGAGTTTCAGTTTGTGTTTCCGTGGTATCTTTCTCTACCTGAAATTCTTCTTGCTCTACGGTTTCACGTTGCATATGACCACCGTCCGCATCATGCTCGTGACCCTGTTCTTCAGTCGATTCCGGATTTGTGTTTCCACATGATGTCATTGCGAAGATTGAAACTGTTGCTAATGCGAATATTATTTTTGAGATTTTCATAATCGTAAGTTTTAATATTATAATTGATGTTTTAATAATTGTGCCTGGAGCAGTTGTAAGTCCTTTTCCATTTGCAGCATTTTATCTGATGCATTTCGGTAAAACTGAAGCTCTACATAGTAATCCATAAACGAATATTCGCCCAGCATATAAGCCTTAAAAAGTAGTTGTTCACTATTTAAATTGCCCATTGTGGTTTGATACTCCATATATTTTTCGAGCATCAATTGGTAACGATTATAGGTTTCCTGAAATTCTGTGTAAAGTGAAGTGGTCACTACCTGGGTGTTGGACTGTAGATAGTCATAATTGGCTTCGGCAGATTTTACTTTGTTCTTGCTATTCCAAAGCGGAATAGAAATTCCACCGTATATTCCGGAATAACTACTACCGCTAACCCCTTGATAATTATAGCCAAGTGCCATATTTGGAAGCACTTTGTTTTTCTCCAATTTTATTTTTTGAAGAGAAGCAGCTTCGTTGGCTTTTAATTCTTGCAATAAGGGGTCAACAGCCAATTTTTCCTGCCAAAGATTTTCTACTGTTCCAATTTCAATAGCCAAAACACTTTGTGCTGAAATGCTATTCACAGCATTCCCACCATTCAACGTTTGGAGTTTTGAGAGCAAAATTTGAATTTCGCTTTCAATCTGTTCCACAACAAACTGCTCTTGAATCCAGGCAATTTTGGCTTTATTCAAATCTAAAATACCTACTTGCTCTGTATCAAAAAGCTCTTGAATTTGATCGAAAACTTGCCTGCTTTGGGTTTTTCGTTCGGTTTGAATCGATTTTTGCTTTTGCAGATAAGCCAGTTCAATAAGAAACCCTTTTGCTTTTATTAAAACTTCTTGTCTCTTTTTCGAATATGCCGATGCTAACTGTTCCGATTTGGCATTGTTCCATTTGCTGCGAGCCGCATATACCGTCGGAAATTCAAAAGATTGCGATATTTCATATTCGGTATAATCTCCGGTTGCATGGTCGCCATAAGGCAAATAATAACCGGAAAACTGTGGATCGGGCAAATTATTGTTGCTCCTATATTCGAGTTGCTGACTCTCAATATATGATTGGTAGCCTTTCAACTCTGTATTGTTCTGTTCTATCTCATTAAGGAGTTGCTCTATATTTTTATCTTGCGAGAAACCACTAACAAAGAACAGGCATCCGCAAATTGCGAATACGGTGTGTTTGTACATTGTTTGAAATTTTAGGTTGAATCTGAAAGTCTAAACCTGATTTCGACTATTCTTCAGGTTATAAGGGAAATAGTACCGAAGCGGCACAAGTTTCCTAAACGATTAACCTAAAGTTGGCGGGCCCCGGGAATCGGAGCTTATGAGATACCTATTGAAATAAGTACTGGGTGGATGATAAACCCTGATGTTGTCGGCTTCATCATAAATTATAGACTTATTATAATGAACTACAGAAACTGGCGCCTTTACATCCTTATTTACTTTGACTTGTTTTACGCTTCTTTCCTGTGCAACAAATATTTCATTAGAAACAACAGAATGCACATGCGCACCAAAAAAGAAATCTAAAAAACCTTTTTCAGAATTTTCTTTTTCCGCATCGTCGTGGTGGTGATTATCACCATGCGTATCAGCGTGATGTGTGTGCTCAACATCATGTTGATGATGCAAATGTGGCACAACCTGATGCAACAAGAGCATAGAGAATATCCCTAAAAAGAAAAAAGCTTTTATGTGCTTGTATTTTTGCATCAGGTGCAAATGTAATGGTTTGAAATTGGTTTTGCTTTCCGTCATGTTAACTTAATCAAGTTTACAGACAGTTTTGTTTTAAACTTGATCCCCATCAAGCAATTCTTATTCGAATTCTTATTTTGATATTTTAGAAATAAGGATTGATTGAAATAGCTCTTCGAAATGAGAATGGCTTTAAGGGTAGTCTTTGCTATAATACTTTTTCCGCAACCAAAACGAAACCCGAACCAATAAAATTAAAGCTGGAACTTCCACCAATGGTCCAATTACTCCTGCAAATGCCTGTCCCGAATTGAGTCCAAAAACTGCAATGGCAACTGCAATCGCCAATTCAAAATTATTTCCTGCTGCAGTAAATGCAACAGCTGCAGTTTTATCATATTCCGCACCCATTGCTTTGGTAACGAAAAAGCCAATGATAAACATTAAGCTAAAGTAGATAAGTAGTGGAACTGCAATAATTAAAACGTCCATTGGAATTTCTACAATCAATTCGCCTTTTAGAGAGAACATAATGACAATCGTGAACAAAAGCGCAATCAGTGTGATGGGCGAAATAGTTGGAATAAATTTATTAGTGTACCATTCTTCGCCTTTTAATTTCACTAAAATTAATCTGCTTAAAATTCCCATTACAAATGGAATCCCTAAATAAATCGCTACACTTTCTGCAATCGTTCCGATTGAAATATCAACGATTGCACCTTCAAAACCGAAATAAGGCGGAAGTACAGTAATGAAAATCCAAGCGTAAAAACTATAAGCAAAAACTTGAAAAATACTATTTAAAGCAACCAAACCTGCACCATATTCGCTGCTGCCTTCGGCAAGGTCGTTCCAAACCAAAACCATTGCAATACAACGCGCCAAACCTATTAAAATAAGTCCGACCATATATTCCGGATAATCACGCAGAAATGTGATTGCCAAAACGAACATTAAAACAGGGCCAATTATCCAATTGAGAATTAAGGAAATGGAAAGAATTTTTGTGTTTCGGAAAACTTTTGGCAAGAGTGCATAATTGACTTTTGCCAATGGTGGATACATCATCAATATCAAGCCTATCGCGATTGGTATGTTTGTACTACCGCTACTAAATGAATTGACAATTTCTGGGAACGATGGAATAAAGTATCCAAGTCCAACTCCTATTGCCATCGCGACAAATATCCAAAGTGTTAGATTTCTATCGAGAAAACTTAATTTTTTTGATGCCATTTTTAAGAATTGATTTGAGAGAAGACGTAAAATAGTTCGGTAGCGATTTGCAGACTTCTTTCGCTGTATTTTTCAGCTTGTTGTGCTGTGTCGTCAAATGCTTTTGGGTCTTCAAAAGTTATAGGAATACGTTTTTCGGCACCGGGAACCAATGGACACGCTTCATTTGCGGTATCGCAAGTCATAATTGCCACAAATTCAGATTTTGGGTTGAAATCATCATCAATTCTCTTTGAAAATCCAATTATACCATGTTCATTCTCTGCATATTTAATACTGTAAATTGGGTTGTTGCCTTCTGAAAGCATTTTGATTTCAAAGCCAGAGTTTTGTAAAGTTGTGGCAACCATTGGAAAAAGTGATGTGCTTTCGGTGCCACCTGAATAACAACGGACATTTTTGATATTGAAATAATATGCCAATGTCTGTGCCCAAACCTGCGCTAAATGGCTTCTTCGTGAATTATGCGTGCAGATGAAATTGATACGAATTTCTTGATTATTCGAAACTTTTGATTGAATGAATTCTGTTAGCGGTTTTAAAGTTGCTTTGCGTTCATCGGTGATACGCTCAATGTTTAAAGGATTAATAACATTTTCAATTTCTGGATATAGCGTAATATTGGTTGTTATCATATTGGTTAATTATTAATTGCAATATTACGATGGATGAAAGAATCAAAAAAATAATTCTAAACTTTTTTAACAACAACTTTTGTTTTCTTGAATTGGTGGACAAGGTACAGTTCCATAAGAGCAATAAACACAACAATCACCATCGTTTGGTTTTAGGACTATTTTACAATTCTCACATTCGTAAAAGAATTGACACGCATTTGTTGGCATGTCTTCTACTTTTTTATGCCCGCAGTTTGGACAAGTAATTTCTGATTTTAATTCGATTTTCATTCGATTTCTTTTTCGCTTGTTACTTTATAACCCGTTGAGTTAATTGCTTTCTCAATCTCCATTTTATTGGTTTTGGTTCTATCAAATTCAATGATTGCGTTTTCCTTTTCGTATGACGCTCTTGAGTCTACAATTCCATTGAGTTTATTTACTTCGTGATTGACGAGTTCTTCGCAACTCGCACATGTCATTCCGCTAATTTTAAATTCTGTATTAGATATGTCCGATTTATCAACTATTATTAAATGCTTTTCAGTTTTCAGGTAAAAGATTCGCGAATAGTAAGGGAAAGCCAACATTACAATTGCAAATGCGGTTACAATTCCCAAAAAGGTTTTTGATTGTATGAATTTTGGTTTTCCAGCCTTGCCGGCAGGGAGGTCGTCAGTATCACATTCACAATCGATTTCCTTTTGATGTTTTAGTTTTTGATACCAAGCAAAACCAAGGACTAAAATTGTCAATCCAATTAGATAAGGTCGAAAAGGTTCTATCCAGGAAAATGTCGATGCAATCCCAGTTGTTCCTGCAATTAGAGCCAAGACAGGTGTGATACAACATAAAGAAGCTGTAATCGCAGTTAGGAAACCTGCACCAATTAATTTGTTTCCACTTTTCATATTGTTTCTAAAATTTTGTTCTTGTCGAGTATCTCAAAAAACGGATGCAGTAATGCTGAATATTCGGTAGTCAATGAGTAAAAAGTCGTTTGGGCCGTTAGCTGATAGTATAACGGACTAAACTATCCATTCTCGAAATCCATTTTACGCATTAATGCAAACGATTACCTTTTTTGGGTAATCAAAAAAGCTGATGTTAAAAGAACGGAACCTGAGATTGCAATAATTTTAAATATATTCATCCTGCGTCTTTCAATTATTCAGAATTACAAGTTTCATTGTTTTAGGCGTTGTTGCTGCTTGAATTTTTATAAAATAAATTCCTTGTTCAAATCCTTTAGTTGAGATGGTGATTTCGTGGTTTCCTTGGGTCATGTTCTGGTCATTTAATGAACGCATTAATTGCCCTTGTAGATTATAGACTCCGATGGTTACCTTACTTTGGCGCGCAAGCGAATATTCCAGAGTAGCCCTGTTGGTGGCAGGGTTTGGATAAAGTTTAAGATTAGATATATCATTTGGCACTTCATTTATATGGGTAGCGAAATTAGTGCCCCCGACCACATTTATATTGTCGATATACAGGTTGTTGCCCCCATCAGTAACATTTACAATTTTAAGCTGTACGTATGGTTCATCACGGTAGCTATTGAGCGAGATATGCGCATTTTTCCATTGTGAAGAGTCGGGAACAAATGGTGTTGTTTGGACTGGCCCCGTTGTTAAGCCATTTTGAGTTCTGTAAAATATCTGACTGTAGTTAACACCACAATCTACAGATAGCAAAACCAGCATTTCATCCGAAAAAGTTGGATCGGATTTGGCATAAGCCCATTTATAATTCATGTACACGTTTGAATCAGGATGCGCGGTAGTCAAATCCAAATATGGCAATACAAGTTCATCTGTAGAACCGTAATTTGTATTTATGAGATTGTTGATTTTGATGGAATAATTTCCTGAAACCGATGCCATCGAATCCAACTCCCAGGTTATGCCACCATCCAGATTATTAATAGTCAGGTAGGACGGGGGATATATACCGCTGTCAAAATTTTCTTCAAATCCAAGAGCGTCGCCTGTTCCTGGCAGACTTACCGAAATGTAGCCCGTTGTCTCAAGGCTATCGCTACTGATTCCATCAGAAACGACCAGTTTTACTGCAAAAGTGCCAACAGAATTATATGTCACGGTTGGATTTTGATCTGTTGAGCTTTCTGGTTCGCCACCTGTGAACGTCCACTGCCAGTTCGTTGGGTCATTGAGAGACTTATCCATAAAATACACATTATTTCCATTGCATATATCTGTGTTGAGCGTAACGAAATCGGCTGCTACAGCACAAATGTCGGGGGCAACATAATTACTATCACAGCCGGTTGCTTCAAGGTTTGTGGCGAGCCAGATCTCGGTGCGGATGGTGTCGAGTGTAGCATGCATTCTTTCAGACTGACCATCAGTAAACATACTCTGACACGCATCCGGTGTGTAATTCATATAGTTTTCTTTCAGGTCATTTAAATCGGGTATGTCGTTAGAGCAGGTGTTTTGGGTAATACAAGTGTAACTCGGCCCTGCCTGTGGTGGCGTATCACACACGTAGTCACCATCTGTGCAAAGATCAGTGCCACAACCATTATTAAATGTGTGATAAAGTCCAAACCAATGCCCAACTTCATGGCTTGTTGTGCGGCCAAGACCTGCAGATGCTGTTCCCATATCTCCGAATAAGTTGTGTCTCACAACTATTCCATCTTCGTCTGCCGGGCCACCTGGAAATGAAGAATAACCACCAACATTGCCGTTGATGCTTTTTACAATGTAAATATTTAAATAACGGGTATTATCCCAAAAGCTAAGTGCTTTGAGCAAGAGGCGCTGATAAGCTTGATGGTTAGTAAGCGGAGATTTTACCCTTACTATTCCATTTGTGCAGTGGCCATCAGGATCTATTTTTGCCAGGCAGAAACGTACTTTTGTATCTACACCGCTACCATCACCATTGGTGCCGGCAAATTTTCCGAAGTCTTCATTAAGGACTTGAATCTGACTTTGCACTTGAGCTTCAGATATATTTTCCGAACTGCCATTATGGATAATATGAACAACTACAGGAATTGTTCGAATACTATCTGATGAAGATCTCTCATTTCCCAAGATTAATCGCTGATTTATTTTCGCCTGAATTTGTCGTTCAGATTCCAATAAAGATTTTTTATTTGTTACCTGGTCAAAAAAGCAAGGCTGACTATCTTGAGAGAACAGCGACAAGCTGCTTGACATTAAAATGAGTAAAAATATATTTGCTTTCATTATCTCGTAATTGTTTGATTTCATTTACTTAAATCTTCTTGCAATGTAAGGATAGATCAGGAATAAATCCAAATTCTCCTTAATGCGTTATGGTGTCTATCTATTTGAATGAGTAGAGCTTATACCTTTTAGGCCAATTGCCAATATTAAAATTGTGAAAGGGGTTTACACCAACATGTTTAGATTTCTTGAATCGAAAAAATGGCTTTAAAAACATTAACCACACTTGCTAAGCAATACGATTTGCGAGTGGTAAGACAATGGTTTTTCGCTTTTTAAATGCGAATATAACGGATGTGAGTTAAAAGCATGTTATGAGATTTTGGGTTTATGTTGTGAAATTGTGGGGTGGGACACGAATCGCGGATATTTTTTTTGGTATCCTATATTGTTTTCCATTTGATTGCAAATGAATCATCTCACAGGGTAAGGCACCTACTTCCATCACAGATGGCTACAAGTATATTACGAAATCTGCATTGTCTTAATTCACCGGATTTATTCTTTTTTTCCGATTTCGAGAAATATGGATTTAATGGCATTAAATTTCACGAAAACATCTATACCCTGAAGTATATCCATATTTGCCCACAGACCACCAATGCTATATTTCCGAGCGCAATTTTCACTCAAAATCTCAATTGTATAAACGACTGGATGGCTTGTACTAAGACCGCGTAAATCAATGATAGGACTAAGAGATTCGTAAGTGGGTTCTTCGAGAGTCAGGATATCGTTTTCAAGAAGTTGCGCTACCTTTCGTTTGAGTTTCCTTTTACTTAAACAATTGATTTCATTGTCCAGAAAGAATGTTTCCATGCTTTTATGATTAGCATGATTTATGAACCCGCTATACAGAAAAGAGTTCCAATAATTTTTATTTTTAGGCTTGCGCAAAACGATCACTTCGTTGAGCAATCCGGTATGACCAGCCGCATAAGTCCAAAACCTTATCTCCAACTCTGTGTCGGTATAGTCGATTACATTTAGACTGTCATAAATTGCAACCCAATCTGGGTCAACCCATTGGCGACCGTAAAATGTAAATGTTGAATCGCATTGAAAGTCCAAATTCTGGGCATTCAGTTGTGCAACTGAAATGATTGAAATCAAAACGAACCAATATTTAAACATTCATCAATGTAAGATATTTTGTGTTGAAATGCATTTATCCCGAACTTTTAAGATGCGAACTGCGATCTTTTAATATTTCAGAAAACTAGTTTGTACTGTTGAAAATTATTCCCTAAGCGTTCTGATAATGACAAGAGAATTGCCGTGCTATATTCCAAGCCAGCAAAAGACCTATTGATCTTTCAGATTCTGGAATATTTCAAAACACCACAACTTTTTTAACCACAGCACCCTTATCTGTACTTATCCATACAAAGTACAAGGATGGATCAAAAGATGAAAGATCAAGCGTAGTAGTTCCAGCGGGATACGATTTTATAACCCTTCCCGAATTGTCCAGAACCGTTATTTCCATTATAATGGAATTGCCAGCATTGGATAGCTGCACGATTGAATTTGCGGGATTGGGATAAATATCAATTGAATTATTCAATTCAATTTCTTTAACACCAACGGTTATTGGTTCATTACTCCGCATCAATAGTCCGTTTTCGCCGGCTGCAAAAGCGGTTCCATTTGGCAGTATTGTAACTGTATTTATTGGTTTATCAGCGTTGTAATAGCTCCATTCGCTCCCATTCTGAACGAAAATAGCCCCATAAATTTCATTGCTTTGTGCTCCGGCCAGGCCAAGGCCATTCTCCAAAAATTCCATTGCCCTAAAATGTGGATAGAAAAATGTTGGGATCCAGGTAGGATCGACTTCAAAGGTAAGCCCATCATCCAGTGATTTATACATGCTATAATAAAGGTCGGAAGTGGCAGCATACCAAACGTTATTACCGGCATAGGCCACAGCTCCAACTCCTGTTGTATCCAAAAAAACGGTATCGGGCTCGTTCAATACATTTATATTGATAAGAAGATTGCCATCTTCATGACCTAGGACGAAACGATTAGTGTTTGGATTTACATCCATGCTCGTATAGCCTTCACCGTTGCCAAAATAATCTTCTTCACTCATTCCAAAAGCAAAAGGTCCATCCAAGAAATAAGTGTAAGCTCCGCCACTACTGCAACTTTTACCAAATACAGTATGTTTGATGTAGCCATTTCCATCGAATTGTGGAGTAATATTTAAACCTTTTGCATCACAAATTGGTGTGCCCGTTCCGAAATTTTCACTGTAGCTTTCACCATCGTCGGCAGTAAGTACCGTAAACAGGGGTTGTTTCCAGACCAATATTATTCCACTCTCAAGTTGTCCGAAGTCCGCTCCTACCTGACGATTGACCGCTACCAAGTCGCCATTTCCATCTTCGGCCTGGCCAATAGTTGGCACTTGTAAGTCCTGCCAGGTGGTTCCCCCATCCACGGTTTTTTTAAAGAGATAATCGTTACCAACCATATATCCGGTATCCGCATCCAGAAAATGAATATCGTTAATCGTCTTGGTGGTTCCTGTATTTAAGGTTTCCCAGGTTAGGAATTGTGCGTGTGCTATGGATGCTAAGAGAAGCATTGTAACTATTAGGGTTGCGCTTTTAATTTTCATATTGGTTGAATTATGAATAGATAGAGTAAATTTAGGGAAGTATTATTTTAATAAAAGAAACTTCTAAGTCTTAGAATTGTCCATTTTATCGCTTTCGCGAAAATCGCTAACAATTGCAAATGCTTAAACCTAACCATTTTTCAAGGCAATACAATTTTAAAAAAATCGTAATATAGGATTCTCAATTACAGACTCATAGACTTGATAGAACGAAAAGAAAAAGTGTCTGCAGGCCTATTTGGTTGCAAAATTTATAGCCAAATTTTCAAACCTTTAAAAGCTATCAAAAACTTCGCATTAAACATCTGGACTTTTTAATGGCTCAATAACGCAGATCTGGCACCTGAATTTGTTTACTATCTTAGGAGTCTCCCCGAAATAAACTCGTCTTTTAAATTCAGGCTCATCAACCATCATAATAACCAATCACTAAGAACGAATCACTAAGAACCATTAACGAATCAAAATGAACGAATTAACGTCAATTGGTTCAATCGATTGAACGAATTTACATTAATTCGTTCACAACGTGGAAATAAAGCCTTACCCCAGAATGCTTAATGTACAAATTGAAAAATATTTGAAAAACAGCTAGCGTTTTTCTGCGATAGCTCGACAAAATTTCTTTATTCAGAACATGTATTGATCCGATTGAATGAGTCAATTCTTCAGTCGAAAGACTAAACTCCGCTATTTAGCCGATCCGTCCATCACCCAATCCAAATAGTTTTCGGAGTTAATTAATTCAAATTTTGAATCTGGATAAGCGTTTTTCCATGCAATCGGTGCTTTAGCGTTGCGCTTCGGATTCCATTTGAATTCATAGCCGTGCAAGATTCCGCCGCGGTCTTCTATCCAGTCTATTTCCTGCTGATCATAAGTTCTCCAGAAAAAGTTATAAACCAACAATCTGCTGTATTTTTGATATTTAATACGTTCGCTAATGATGTAATTTTCCCAAAGTGCACCAATATCATTTCTCAACTCTATAGGGTTCATATTTCCAATCAGGATATTCCTTAGTCCATTATCGTAGAAATACCATTTTTTTCCTTTTACTATTTCTTTTCTTAGGTTTCTGCTAAAGGCACTTACCGAATGTAAGATGTACACTTTAGAAAGCAAGTCTAAATACCTTTCGACGGTATTTTTACTCATCGATAATTGCCGTCCTATTTCGTTGTACGAAACTTCGGATCCAATCTGAAATGCAATCAATCGAAGCAAATCAAAAATTTTATCTGAATTGCGAATGTTTTCAAATGACAATATGTCTTTTAGCAAATATGAATTTACAAGATCTTCCAGGTACTCCTGCTTTTCTTTTATATCAGGCAACTGAATAAGCTCGGGATAGCTCCCATAAATAAGCCTTTGATTCAAATTGGCCGCCTTATCTAGCGGGCTTTCAACTTGATTTAATTCTTCTTCCGAGAGTGCAAACAGCTTAAACGTTTTTTTTCTTCCAGTAAGTGGTTCGCCAGTAATTGTATTTATATCGAATGCTGATGATCCAGTAACCAGTACTTTGAGTCCTTCTATTTCATCAACCATTAACTTCAGCACATTCCCGATTTCGGGTATTTTTTGTGCTTCATCTATAACGAGTAATTTATTACTTCCTAAAAGATTGAGATAATTTTGTGTACTTCTGTATTCCAGTTTTTTTCTGACATCTGCATTTTCACCATTCAGCAATAAATACGGCTCGCTCATTTGCTGCAAAATCTGGTGAATAAGCACGGTCTTTCCCACCCGTCTGGGGCCAAGGAGTATTACTACCTTATTCGGGACAAGGCTTTTTAACACATCTTTTTCGATCGATCTTTTTACAATATAGTCCATGTATTGACCAAATTTAGCTAAATTTAGTCAGAGTACTGACTATTTTTACAAAAAAATGGTTTTTCTGAAAATGTTTAGCCTAACACCTGGACTCTTGAATGGCCAAATGGCGCAGATTTAGCTCCCGAATTTCTTTACGATCTTAGGCGGTAATTCTTTCACCACTTTTGTCGAATTAGAGTCTGTCAATACACTTAAGTGGTTGAGCCAGAAAGTTCGATAGCAACGCGCACGCAGTTCTAAAAATCAAGGAGTTGACTTTGGTCAATGACTGTTTTTAGAACAAGTGCAAGGCAGATATCGGACTTTATGGACAGACACTAATTATTTCACCACTTCTCGCAGCATGTCAATCTGCTCCACAAGATGCTCAAACTCTTCAAAATTCAATGTTTGCTGTCCATCCGAAAAGGCTTTTTCCGGTTCGTGGTGAATCTCCACAATGGCTCCGTCGGCTCCTGCTATCATTGACGCAAGTGTGATCCGCGACACGTGTTTTCTGATTCCGATTCCGTGGGAAGGATCGGCGATAACCGGCAGGTGGCTCTTCTCTTTCAAAATGGGAATGGCATTGATATCAAAAGTATTGCGGTAGGCGCTTTCGAAAGTGCGAATGCCGCGCTCGCAAAGCATCAACCGCTCATTTCCGGCAGAGAATACGTACTCCGCAGATTGGAGTAGCTCGTCGATTGAGCCAGAAATTCCGCGTTTTATGAGAACGGCTTTGTCCACTTCACCCAGCGCATCGAGCAGATTAAAATTCTGGGTGTTTCTGGCGCCGACCTGAAATATGTCTACGTAATCAAACATTTCTTCAATTTGCGAAACCTGCATTACTTCTGTGATAATTTTAATGCCTTTGCTACGGCAGATTTCGTAGAACGATTTTAAGCCTTCAATCCCCATTCCGCGAAAAGCGTAAGGCGAGCTCCGCGGTTTGAATACACCCCCACGCATTATTTTCACGCCGCTCTTTACGAGCTGATCAGCAATTTTCTCTATTTGATCTTCTCCTTCTATGGAGCAGGGGCCGGCCATCAACGTGAAATTATTCTCGCCTATCACCACTCCGTCGCCAAGGTCGATCTCGGTAGCCCTTAATTTCCATTTCCGGGATACGAGTTTATAGGCATCTGTAACGCGGTGAACATCGGCCACACCGGCCATTTTTCCGATTGTTCGGATGTCAATTTCCTTGTTGACAATGGCCACCAGATAATGGTTGTACTGGGTATGAATATCTACCGCCTGAATTCCGTTTCCGGTAAGTTTGGCTTCAATATCGAGCCGTTCTGAAGTGGCAATGTCTTTTTTTAGCTGAATAATCATGGTTTAATCTTTTTGTAAAATTTTTGTATCGAATCTGCCGAAGTTCCTTCTTTGCTAAGATGGTTGATAAATGCACTTCCTATAATCGCTCCATTGCTATAGCTGCATGCATTATCGAAGCTTTGCTGGTCGTGAATACCAAAACCGATGAGTCTCGGATTGCGCAGTTCCATTTTTTCGATTCGCTCGAAATAGCCCTTTTGCAGATCCATTGCTTTATTGCTTCCGGTGATGCTGTTTGACGATACCATATAAATAAATCCATCGGAGTTGACGTCGATTTCGGCGATGCGGCTATCGGTGGTCTCGGGCGTAATGAGCAGAATATTTGAGAGCCCTTTTTTCCGGCAAAGCTGCTCCCAGTGTTCCTTGTAATATGGCAACGGCATATCTGGAATAATGACGCCATCAATGCCAGTTCCCACGCATTTTTCAATAAATTGCTCTTCGCCAAATTGAAGGATGGGATTGAGATAGCCCATCAAAATAACCGGTATTTCGGTAGAAGAACGCAGGTCTTTGAGCTGTTCAAATAAGACCTTTACAGACATTCCATTCTGTATCGCTTTCTGACCGCTTTCCTGAATTACAGGCCCATCCGCAAGCGGATCTGAAAAGGGCATTCCAAGCTCTATCAAATCAACACCCGCTGCGTCGAGATGGCGAATTATTTGAGTGGTATCGTCAAGTGACGGGTAGCCGGCAGTAAAGTAAATCGAGAGAATGTTTTCCTTTTTTCTGCCGAATAGGTTGTGAATTCTATTCATAATTCGAAGTGTTTTTTGTAGGTCATCATATCCTTGTCGCCCCTTCCAGAAAGGTTTACCACCACCACGTCGTCTTTCCGGAGTTTCATTTTTGGCAGATATGCCAGCGCATGTGCCGACTCGAGTGCGGGAATAATACCGTCTTTTCGCGAAAGCTGAAAGGCTGCATCCAGCGCTTCGGCATCTGTCACGCTCACCACCTGCGCCCTGCCGGTGTCGTGAAGATACGCGTGCACCGGCCCAATTCCGGGGTAGTCGAGCCCCGCCGATATCGAGTGCGGTTCTGTGATTTGACCGTCGTCGGTCTGTATCAGGTAGGTTTTACTTCCGTGAATGATGCCCTTGCGACCGAGCGCTATGGTGGCGGCAGTTCTTCCGCTGTGCACTCCTTCGCCCCCGGCTTCCACGGCTATAAGTTTCGTTTTTCCATTGTCGATAAAGTGGTAGAAAGCGCCGATGGCATTGCTTCCGCCGCCAAGGCAAGCCAAGATATAATCAGGTTCGCTGCTGCCTGTTTTCTCTTTTAATTGTGCCTTGATTTCTTCGCTTATCACCGATTGAAATTTTGAAACCATATCCGGATAGGGGTGCGGCCCCACGACAGAACCAATAATATAATGCGTATCCACCGGATTGTTAATCCACTCGCGGATGGCTTCATTTGTGGCATCTTTTAGCGTGCGACTGCCGCTCGTTGCAGGCACCACCTTTGCGCCGAGCAACTTCATGCGCTCCACGTTTGGCATTTGCCTTTCAATGTCTACTTCGCCCATAAAAATGGTGCAGCCAATACCCATCAATGCGCAGGCTGTTGCTGTAGCCACTCCATGTTGCCCCGCTCCGGTTTCTGCTATAATGTGCTTCTTATTGAGTCGCTTCGCAAGCAGTATCTGGCCTACCGTATTGTTGATTTTATGCGCGCCGGTATGGTTCAGGTCTTCTCTTTTCAGGTAGATCTGGGCATTGAATTCCGATGAGAGATTTGCGGAATAAAACAACGGTGTGGGCCGACCTACATAATCTTTGAGCAGGGCCCTGAACTCTTCCTGAAAACTATCCGAATGGATGATACTCCTGTATTCCCGTTGCAACTCGTCGACATTTGGGAAGAGCATTTCAGGGACAAAGGCACCGCCAAATTCTCCGTAAAAGCCCGCTTCTGTGGGATTAAATGATTGCATGCTTTCTGATGGTATTTAAAATCGTTTTTACTTTTTCGTAATCTTTCACACCCGGAGATGTTTCGAGCTTGCTGTTCAAATCATAGCCCGCCAGCATTGGATGTTGAATTTTCATGGATTGAGTGATATTTTCTAAACCCAGTCCACCGCTTAGCAGAAAAGGTGTACTACCGGTGTACTGTTCCAAAATAGACCAATTAAAAGATTTTCCGCTGCCGCCAAATCCTTCGACCTTCGTGTCGAAAAGAAAATAACTGCAAGTGCCGGCGTAAGCTTCGGTGACCGAAAAATCAAATGACCCGTCTATTGGGAAAGCCTTCATTATTTTGATATCATTTTGCGCAAGCTCCTGGCAAAACGCAGGTGACTCATCTCCGTGAAGTTGTGCAAAGCCAAACCCGAATTTTCTGCAAATGGCCGTGACATTCTCCACATTTTCATTCACAAAAACCCCAACCTTTTCGATCTCTGATGGAAGGCTGCTGAAGGCTTCAACAGAAAAATCCTTACCAACATAGCGCGGCGACTTTTCGTAAAAAATAAATCCCAGAAAATCCGGTTTCAAACCGGAAATAGCAGCGATGTTTTCCTTTTCCCTAAGTCCGCAAATCTTTGTCTTCATCTCCGTAGTTCTTTCATAAGCTGACTGCATTTGGCCGCCGGATTGCTGTGTCTCATAAAATATTCACCGATAAGGAAACCATCAAATCCATTTGCCTTGAGCAGCTTTATGGTCGCAGCCGATTCTATTCCGCTCTCTGCTACTTTTACCATCGATTTGGGAAGCAATTCCGCCAGGCGCATGCTGTTTTCCACATCTACATCAAAGGTGCTCAAGTCGCGGTTGTTGATGCCCACCAAATCGGCACCGGAATTTGCAGCCATTTTTACTTCTTCTTCATTCTGGGTCTCCAGCAGCACTTCCATCCCGAGTTTTTGAGCGATTTCCCTGAATTCAATAATCGTTTTTTCATCCAGCATTTTCGCGATAAGCAGAATAGCATCTGCACCCATCGATTTTGATTCATAAATCTGATAGGCATCCAAAATGAAATCCTTTCGGAGA
The DNA here is from genome assembly GCF_010686655.1 of Cryomorpha ignava. Taxonomy (GTDB): domain Bacteria; phylum Bacteroidota; class Bacteroidia; order Flavobacteriales_D; family Cryomorphaceae; genus Cryomorpha; species Cryomorpha ignava. Next base: position 32,032 of record NZ_JAAGVY010000035.1, read on the forward strand.
ATGGGGCAATAGTTGAACTTTCGGGCTGTGGGCAGGTCGTCGGGCTTGGCGCCGAAGAAATGTGTGTCGGTGAGCACCGAGAGCGCCGAAACGCCAGCCTGCATATAACCAAGGGTCACTTCTTCGACATTGGCGTACTTGTTTATATCGCCTTTCGATGGCGATTTGCGCTTAAATTCTGCAATGATTCCGGTTCTCTCGGGGTCGGTAATGTACTGTTTCAGAGACACGCAAGGACTGCCGAAATAGATGCTTTTTTCGAGTAATGGCAATGGATAAAGCGATTTCCGCTCTGCCACTTCTTTTATTTTGTGTGCTTTTATGGTTTCGAGTATGCTCATGATAATTGCTTTAGTGTGGTAAATGCTTTTTTGGCTTTAAGGCCTAAGAGTGATTCCCGCGCCGCTTCGATGGCATCAATCAGCGCGGTTTCGGGCCGGTAAGTTCTGATGGCGAGAGCGGCATTGGCCAGTACCACTTCATTTTGTGGTTGGCTGCCTTTTCCGTCGAGTATTTTTGTGAAAATTGCCGCGGCCTCACCAACAGTATCTCCGCCGTGCAATTCGGTGTAATTGACTTTCGTCAAACCAAAATCGGCTGCATCGAGATTGTATTCGCCACTGTTTGCAATGACTTTACACCCTGCGGTGAGCGACACTTCGTCAAATCCATCGAGTGCGTGAACTATGCTGTATTTCACATTTTCATCCTGAAGAAGGTACTTATACATTCTCGCCAGCCCCAGGTCAAAAACACCAGCCATCTGAACGCTTGGGCGGGCAGGATTTACAAGCGGGCCGAGCATATTGAAAAACGTTTTTACACCGAGTTCTTTCCGCACCGGTCCGACGTGGCGCATGGCCGGATGAAAAAGCGGTGCGTGCAAAAAGCAAATGTTTGCTTCCGAAATTTGCTCACGCAGTCCGCTCTCATCTGTAGGAAATTTAATTCCGAGTTGTTCGAGCACATTCGATGAACCCGAAACCGACGACACCCCGTAATTTCCGTGCTTGGCAACGGGTATTCCCGCTCCGGCCACCACAAAAGATGTCAGTGTCGAAATATTGAATGTGTTTTTTCCATCGCCGCCGGTTCCGCAGAGATCCATGGGATCGAATTCCGAAAGATCTACCTTGTGGCAAAGCGAGAGCAGCGCATTTCGAAAACCCTTCAACTCACTCAAGGTGATATTGCGCATGATGAATGCCGTGAGAAAGGAAGCTATCTGCGCCTGATTGTATTTCCCTTCTGCTATATCGGTGAGCACTTGTCCGGCATCTTCTTCAGAGAGCGTCCGGTGCTGGTATAGGTATTCCAGTATGTCTTTCATCGTTTTATCCAGTTTTCCATTATCTTGATTCCGTGTTCTGTAAGTATCGACTCGGGATGAAACTGCACTCCCCGCAGGTCGAATTCAGCGTGCTTAATGGCCATAATATTTCCGGCTGCATCCTGCGCCAAAAGTTTTAGCGAAGGTGGCAGTGCAGCATCCACCACCCAGGAATGATAGTGGCCGATGGCAAAATTTTGCGGCAAGCCATCAAATAAATAGTCTGCTTCCGAAAATTGAATCTGCGATGCCACGCCGTGCAATGGGGTACCCAGATTTAGAAGTTTTCCGCCAAAACTTTCCGCAATGGCTTGATGACCCAAGCATACACCTAAAATGCTTTTAGAAGATGCATACCGCTTTATGACTTCCGGCATGAGCCCAGCTTCTTCTGGAATTCCCGGCCCGGGCGAGAGTAGAATCTTGTCGTATTCGGCGACAGCTTCAATATTGAATTGGTTGTTTTTGACCACTTCAATATGTTCAACTCCAAGCGCATAGAGCATATGCACAAGGTTGAAAACAAACGAATCGTAATTGTCTATTACCAGTATTTTCATCGGTTAAAGTGTTTGTGCGAGTTCAATGGCTTTGCGCAAAGCCGAGAGTTTATTGTCAACTTCTTGTAATTCGCTATCGGGATTTGATTTGGCGACAATGCCACAACCAGCCTGATAGGTGAGTTTGTTGTTTCTGCTCAAAAAGGAGCGGATAAAAATGGCGTGGTTGAAACTGCCGTTGAGTCCTATAAAGCCTACAGCCCCACCGTAAAACCCGCGGCTTTCGGGCTCATTTTCATCTATTATTTGCATGGCGCGGTGCTTTGGCGCTCCCGACAATGTACCTGCTGGATAGGTGTCGCCGAAAATTTTTATGGCGTTGTAATGGGTATCAAGTTGCGCGCTCACACGTGAAACAAGGTGAATGACATGCGAGTAAAATTCGATTTCTTTAAACCGCTCTACTTCAACATTTCTACTGTTTTTGCTCAAGTCGTTTCGGGCTAAATCGACAAGCATGATGTGCTCGGCATTCTCCTTCGGGTCTGCTGCCAGGGCTTTTGCTGCCAAAGCGTCTTCAGCGGGAATTCCTGTGCGTCGAAAGGTGCCTGCTATCGGATTTATCACCGCCTTTCTGTCGGCTATGGTGAGCTGCGCTTCCGGTGAAGATCCGAAAATTCGGAAATCACCATAATCGAAATAGAAAAGGTATGGCGACGGATTTATGGAACACAATGCACGGTAAACATTGAACTCATCTCCTTTAAACTCGCGGGCAAACTTTCGTGAGAAAACCACCTGAAAAACATCGCCGCGGTGGCAATGCGTTATTCCTTTTTTTATCTTTTCGAGAAAGTCGTCATCAGAGAAATTGCATGTTTCTTCGTCACTGGCAGAAAATTTGAATTGAGAAACCGCCCGGCTGAAAACCATCGCCGACAAGTCTTCAATATCAGATTCTTCGCCTTCCAGAAGGTGTTCCAGAATATACAGTTCGTGGTTAAAGTGATTAAAGACTACGACGTACCGAAACAGGTGATACTGCATCAGGGGAAGGTCAAAAGATTGGTTTTGGAATTCAATATCGCCAAAAAGTGGAATCGCATCGTAGGATGTGTAACCAAAGAGCCCGTTTGTTTCAAAACCCATTTCGGGAGCGTCGCATTCAAAGGAAGCTGAAAACTGGGAAAGACGGTCTGCCACGTCTGTTTCGGCGGTTTTGAAATGCTCTATTGTTCCATCCGGATACCGGCATTCCATTGTTTCGCGCCCCGCCTGAAACGATGCAATCGGCTGCAAACAGATGTACGAATAGCTGTTCTCCTTGCTCTTGTAGTCGGAGCTCTCGAGCAGAAAACTCTGCGGAAATTTGTCGCGCAGCTTCAGATACAGCGCCACCGGAGTGTGCAGATCACTAAGTTGCTTTCGGATGTTTGTTTTAAAACGGAATTTCTTTTTCACTTCAATTTAATTTTATGGCAATAAAAAAAGCCCACCGGAATCGGTGGGCTTTAAAATATTTTGGGAGCAAAATAAAAGGCACAACTAACCGAATCCGAAACGGGATTTAGAAAGCCACCACCAAGCAGTATTTTGCGAATTGATTCTCATTTGTCGGTGGCAAAAGTAAGGATTTAAATAACCGGTATGCAAATATTTTTGTCTGAAAAGGAAAAATTGGGTTTGATACGCGAGAAAAATGACGGATTAAAGCATTGATTTTCTGAACTATTATCGGAGAAAAAATATTTTTGATATGTTAGGTGTCAGTTTTTTACGCAATTAACATCGTGATAATCATTGATGAAGAGATTTTAAGTTAGGTTATATATGCCAAGTTAAAGATTAAAGCTTATTTTTAAAATGGATGAGCAGGCATAAAGGTTACCTAAATGCAAATTGGAAAAAATGTCAAAAAGGAGTAGCCCAAGAGATTGTTTTAAATCAAATTTACTTGCCCTGTAAGTAAACCTAAGGGTCAATTAAGGAATTCGCACAGCTCGTTGCTGGTCTATTTCTGGTCAACTGAATTTTATTCTATTTTAATAGAATCGATTTTAAGATCGATGGAAGGTAAGATATAGCAAAAAATGGATCTTTGAAAAAGGCAAATTTCCATTATTCAAAAAATGACATATATTCGCCATTGAAAAAAACAGATTATCTAGGTGACGATGAAAGGTCAAATAACGCTACTGGTGGGGATTTTCCTATCCATTACTTTGTCTGCACAAGACGACGTATCACAATTCTTCGACGATGATGGAATTTCCGATCCCGATAATGCTTTTAAGATAGATATAATAGCAACTGCGGGAGGTGAGTTCACCCTTTTGTACGAGCGCTTTTTCACGGATGAATTGAGCTTGGAAGTAGGAGCGGGTTTCGCTCTCGGAAGAGGCGTTGAACCTCTATTTACTTTTTTGGACACCGAACAAATGTTCACCAATCGCGGAGGAGGATTTAAATTCTTGCTCAACCCGAGGTATCATCCTTGGGGAGATCGACGAGAGGGTTTAATTTTCGGAATCAATTTCTTTGTCAGAAATCTTACTGATGTTGAATATACAGGATTTACTACAGATCGAAAAGACACTTTTATCGGCCTGTATCAAGGATATCAATGGGAGATTGGCAGTCGTATGAGCATTGAATTGGGCTATCATGCAGGATTGCTGCTCATTGAAGTCAATAATCAAGCACGATTCTTAGAAAACTCTCGTCTGAATTTAGGGTTTTCTTGTAAACTAGCATACCATAAATAACAAACCAATAAATTAATATGAAATTTGATTTAAGAGTACTAACGGCATTCTTTCTATGCCTTAACATGGGTGTGAATGCCCAAGTAGCCGACTTAAGCCCGAGCAATCTGGTAGATGTTGAAGTAGGCCCGGAGTATAAGTCTAAAAATGCCTTGATAGATATTGTTGCCCATGATGAAGACCATTTTTACACCATTTTGGAAAAACGTAGTATCGTAAACATGGGCGTTTTGGCCGGGCAGCCTAAAGCTTTTTTGGCTCGTTTTAATAACGCAATGGAGCTGGAGCAGGAAACGGAACTTGAAATGGAGTTTGAAGGAAATGAGCTGGATTATGAGCGCCTTTTTATGCAAAATGGCAATCTCTACTTATTTTCTTCTTTTATGAACAAAAAGCAAAAAGTACGTTATGCTTTCTACCAAACAATTGACAAGGAAACATTAGTTCCCAACAAAGACATAAAGAAGATTGCCGAGGTAGGAGGAGATTCCAAAAAGGAACTGAAAAGTACCGGATTCAGCGTTTTCAGGTCAAAAGATAACGGGAAAACTGTGGTGTACTACGACCTCCCCTTTGCGGAAGATGAGAATGAAAGATACGGAGTTCATGTCTTTGATGATCAAATGAATATGCTTTGGACGAAAGAAATAGAATTGCCTTTTGCAGATGAAAACTTTTACATTACATCGCGGAAAGTTGCCGAGAATGGTGACGTTTATATCATGGGACGATTATGGAAAGACAAAAAGGAACGTGAGAAAAAGGAAGTCAATTATAAGTATGTAGTAATTGAGTTGACCGAAGAAGGAACTAAGCTGAATCAATACGAAGTTGATTTAGATGAAAAGTATGTTAGCTCCATGATTTTGCGGCTTAACGATCAAAATGAATTGCTTTGCGGAGGATTTTATGCTCTTTTTGACAGTTATGGCGCAATGGGAAGCTTTTTTGTCAAGATAAATCGCGAAACTGGTAAAATAACCCACAAGAGTTTTGAGCCATTCGATGAAAGTTTTATCGTAGAAGATTTAGATAAGAAAGCCAAGAAAAAAGCCAATAGGCGAATGGATAAGGACAAGAATGTTGGCATCAGTCGCTTGGAGCTTGACGATATTGTATTGCGCGAAGATGGCGGGGGCATAATAGTAGGAGAAAGACGATGGATAGAGACGAGAACCACTACCGATAGCCGAGGAAATACTAGAACCTATTATATTTATCACAACAACGATATTATTCTTGTGAATATCGATCCCAATAGCAATATAGAATGGAATGCCAGAATTCCAAAGGAACAAACAATGAACAATAGTGACTACTTCTCATCCTATCTAATAGCGATAAGCGGCTCAGATATGCTGTTCATTTTTAATGATAACCCCAAAAACCTTATGTACAATGGTGATGGGAAAATCGAACGAATGAACCTAAAGAAGAATTACGTTGCTTTGGTAAGGGTAGACAGCGATGGTCGGGTTTTTCGAAAAGCCTTGATGAAAGAATATGGAGGAAAAACGATTGTGAGACCCCTGGTTTCGGAGCAACTTCTCAATGACGACATAATACTCTACTCCGAGAGGGGAAAGAGAAAACAGTTCATACGGGTTAAGCCGAAAAATTAAAAAGCCGATAAACGCGGTAATATTCATTTTGAATGATCACCAATTCTGATACAAAGAACGATTCCTACCTCTTCAAAAGAACTAAGGAATCATTCTTTTTTATGCGGGAAGATGGTCTGAATCATCTCCGTTGTAGATGGATTTGATAAAGGATGAGTGGAGTTCGGTCACATTTTCAATTTCTGAAAATAGCGTTGTATTGGTTGTTATCATACTGGCGATTTATTAATTGAATGAATAAATTAAAATAGGATTTAAAACCTTTTTTAACAACAACCTTTGTTTTCTTGAATTGGTGGACAAGGACTCGTTCCATAAGAGCAATAAACACAACAATCGCCTTCGTTTGGTTTAAGAACAGTTTTACATTTCTCACATTCGTAAAAGAATTGACACGAATTTGTTGGCATATCTTCTTCTTTTTTATGTCCGCATTTTGGACAAGTGATTTCTGATTTTAATTGAATTTCCATTCGTTTTCTTTTATGGCCAAATCTATCCATTCTTTAAAGTCCATTTTACGCATTAATGCAAACGATTACCTTTTTTGGGCAATCAGTAAAGCTGATCCTAAAAGAACGGAACTTGAGATTGCCATAATTTTGAATGTATTCATTCTACGTCTCTTAATTATTCAGAATTACAAGCTTTACAGTGTGAGGCCTTGTTGCTGTTTGAACTTATCCTTCCGATTCCAATAATGGTTTATTATTGATTACTAGGTCAAAATAGCGGGGGTTAGCTCTTTTGAGTGAACAACATCAAGCTAATTGCCATCATGTTGAGTAAGTATATAATTGCTTTCATTATTTGACAATTCATTCATTTAATTTGAATCCTTCAAAATATAAGGAATATTGTATTTTTTCAAAAGTGCAATGACGCCATTTGTTTGTAAGCATATGTGGGTAGGTATAACATTTTGGAAATTGTTTTCTACTCAACCATTAGACCAATTTAGCGGAAAGCTTCCAGGCCATCTAAGTTCAAGCGATTTTTTTTTTAAAAAAAAATTCAATTGACTATATCCGAATTCATCAATAAAATTTGTTTTCATGACTATAGAGACCGTCGCTGAGGTACGCCAGAAATTTTCGGATTGATGAAATGCGCATTTTTTTATTCTTTATGTTAGGATATTCTTAACTTTATACATAAAACCCAGGATTAGAAAGACTAATCTGGCTATTTTAAAAAAAAACTCCTTTATGATGAAAAATTCTATTCTTCTTTTCTTTTTAGCTGCGAGCACTGCGTGCTTTGGACAGCTCAACTTGCCAGTAGATTTTGAATCTACAACGCTCGATTATGGCCTCACTGATTTTGGTGGTAGCGCCTCTCAAATTATTACCGATCCGACAGACGCCGGCAACAAGGTGGTGGAAACCATTCGTACGGCTGGAGCCGAAACCTATGCGGGTACTACAGTAGGCGGCACAGTTGGTTTTGATACGGCAATTCCTTTCGATTCAGAAAACACCATTATGTCGGTTCGTATCTGGTCGCCTACAGCTGGGCTACCGATGCGAATGAAAGTGGAAAATTCGACAGACCCAGGAGTATCCGTGGAAACAGAAACGATTTCGACAGTTGCCATGGGCTGGGAAACAGTTATGTTTGATTTTGCAGTACAAGCGCCGGGAACAGCAGCCATTAATTTCGGTAGTTCTTACAACAAGGCATCTGTTTTCTTCAATTTTAATCAGCCGACGGGTACTTCAATAGAACAAACATTCTATTGGGATGATATGACCTTTGTTGGCGGCACCGGTGGCGGTGGAGGCGATCCGTTCGACCTACCAATCACCTTCGAAGGAGAGCCTTTTGGCTTTAACGATTTCGCAGGGACAGCAACTACTATTGTTGTAGATCCTACAGATCCCAACAATATGGTTGGCCGCACTGTACGATCTAATACTGCTGAAGTTTATGCTGGAACAGTTCCAGGTGGGCCTTTGGCGAACCCGGTACCTTTTTCTGAAGGAAATACGATGATGTCGGTGCGTGTTTGGTCACCAAATGCCAATACGCCCGTGCGGTTGAAAGTAGAAACTGCCGGTGGTGGGCCTGCTACTGAAGCAGAGACTACCACCACGGTAGCTATGGAGTGGGAGACTTTGGTTATTGATTTTAGCAATCCGGTAGAAGGCCAGCCCGCCTTAGATTTGAATGCCAATTATAACCAACTGGTTATTTTCTTCAATTTCGGAACCACTGGTGCGGATGCCGGGGAGCAAATTTATTTCTGGGATGACCTCGCGTTTGGAGATGGTTCCGTTGCCGAACCTTTCGATCTACCTATAACCTTCGAAGGAGATCCATTCGGCTTTACTGACTTTGCAGGGACGGCGACTACTATTGTTGTAGATCCTACAGATCCCAACAATATGGTGGGTCAAACTGTACGATCTAACACAGCCGATGTATTTGCGGGTACAGTGCCCGGAGCTGGCCCCTTGGCAAATCCTGTGCCTTTTTCGGCGGGAAATACCACTATGTCTGTTCGGGTATGGGCGCCGAATGCAAACACACCAGTTAGACTAAAAGTAGAAACTGCCGGTGGTGGGCCTGCAACAGAAACAGAGACTACCACCACTGTTGCCATGCAATGGGAAACTTTGGTGTTCGATTTCAATAATCCCGCAACTGGACAACCAGCTTTGGATTTGAATGCCAATTATGACCAGCTGGTTATTTTCTTCAATTTCGGAACATTGGGTTCAGATGCTGGAGAACAAGTTTACTTTTGGGATGATTTAGCTTTCGGAGGCACCGTATCGGTTGAAGAAGTTTCTTCTAACTCCAATATCAGTGTTTACCCGAATCCAGCTAACGACCATTTCCTCGTAAGTTTTGCCGATGGAAACATTGACAAAACTACCCTTTCATTAATGGATATAACTGGTCGTGTGGTTGAGCGAATTAACGTAGTAAATACTATGACGCGCGTTGAAACCAATACATTGGCCGCAGGTCAGTATATCTTGCGCATCGACACAGCCGATAAGGCTTATGCGCAAAAAGTACTGGTTACGAAATAATCGTTTAGGTTGAAATTTTCAGCCCCTTCCGAGCAATTGGAAGGGGCTTTTTTATTTTCTCGGCATTCGGGAGATCTCTTCTAGATGTAATTAGTTTTACCTCCTTAGTTTACACCATATCAGATCTGGCTTTACAAGCAAAGTCTCTTTTTAGGACTCCCTTTTATAAAACCGATATAGTTATTGTCTATATTTGACTTTGATCCAATCAATATTTTTATAGCACCTTCATAATCTGTCTATTAATGGATTGTTAGGGCAATTTAAAGTATTAACTGGAATCGCAACCATGCACTTGAAATGACCATGCCGACATATTCACCACTAGGTACTTACCTGCGGCATTTTCTGTCTGTCACATTTATGTGCGCGATTGCTATAAGTGTTCACGCTCAATCCTACGTATGGGCCAAGAGCTTGAAAGGCTATGGAACATCCTCAATTGATAACCTTGAACCCGGGATGTCCTTAGCTAGGGACATCGCTTTAGATTCAGATCAAAATATTATCATCACTGGATATTCTACTGATTCTGTTGATTTTGACCCTGGAGACAACCAGCTAATTTTACGCACTCCAGATCAAAATCCATATTTAGCAAAATACGATACGAACGGAAATCTTCAGTGGGCGTATGTTTTTCCTTCGGGGTGGAATGCTTACGGAAATTCGGTCACCGTTGATCAATATGACAACGTAATTTTCACCGGATATGGCGTGAAGCCAATAGATTTCGATCCAGGACCAGAAGAATATATCCTTGGAGAGTCAAGTCCAAATGGACCTTTTGCCTTTTTTGCCAAATATGCTTCAAACGGAGCATTCATCTTTGCCAGGGAATTTTATGGAAATTCTGCAGCCATTCCGAATAAAGTGCTTTGCGACAATGCGGGAAACATTATTCTAGCTGGCCGCTTTTATGGAAATATAGACATCGACCCCGGCGACGAAGCGTACATTTTGAATGGCGAAAACGGTGGCGGCTTTTGGGCAAAATTTGATCCTGATGGCAATCTGATTTATGGTAAGTCTCTTAGTGGGATAAGCAACATTGGCGATCTGACTGATATGTCTATTTGTGAAAATGGAGACATCCTGCTTTCTGGGTATTTTGGAAATTTGGTAGATTTTGATCCTGGACCTGATGAATTCCTGATGCAAGCAGAAGGTCCTGCCGATCGCTTTTTTGCACGTTATACATCAGCTGGCGAATTAATTTGGGCAAAACGACTTAACATCAATAGTTACGGCTGTTGCTCTCCAAGTGAGTACATCTGTATTCGTGAAAACACTGAAGGTGATATTTTGATCGCTGGAAATTTCAAACAAACCGCCGACTTCGACCCGGGACCGGGGCAGAGTTATCTTTTTGGCGGCCTCGCCACATCAGCCTATTTTGCAAAGTTTAGTGCTGATGGTAATTTCATCTGGGCAAAAAGCCTTACAGGTGGTTTTTGCCCAGTTTACGATATGGAGATAGATTGCAGAGACAACATTTATCTCACTGGAAGTTTGGTGAGTGCCGATTTTGATCCTACGTCTGCCATTGCCTTCTTGCAATCTAATGTCGCATCTGCATTTACGCATTACATGGCGAGGTATGATATAGATGGAAATTTTGTAAGCGTAAAACAAATTGGCGGAAGCAGCAGCGGCCCGTCAATTACATCAATGGTAGTGCGTGACGAACATCAATATATGGCTGGCGGTTTTCGATATACGGTCGATTTTGATCCTGATGAAGGCGAAGCATTATTGACAATGGGCGGCATGGGATGGAATACCTATTTCGCTAAGTACAAGCTGGATATTAATCCGGTTCAAGCGGATACTACGTTGTGCGATCAAAGTCAGGTTATTTTGGATGCTTCAACTTCCAATGCCACCTATTTGTGGAATACTGGAGAAACAACGCCAACCTTAGATGTTGATGAAGCAGGAGATTATGATGTGGTAATCTCGCAGGAAGAATGTACGACTTATCGCAATTTCACAGTTGATTTTAATTCACTTCCCCGTTTGGAAATTGATAGCTTAATAAAGCTGTGTGATAATTCTGAATTGGATATCCGCTTGAACCCTTCAAATTATAATATCTTATGGAGCGACAATTCCACAGATGCTATTCGCACAATCAATCAGCCGGGAATTTATTGGGTTCAATTTTATGATTCACTTTGTTCCCGCACTGACACCTTCGAACTCGATTTTTACGATTGTGAAATCATACTGACCATGCCAAATGTGTTCACGCCAAATGGTGATGCAATGAATGAAGTGTTTGCAGCATTACAAATGAAGGGAATTACTAGGGCAAAGCTTTTTGTGTTCAACCGTTGGGGTAGGCAGATTTACGAAACAAACGATCTATCTCAAGGGTGGGATGGGACTATCGCGGGTGAACTTGTAACGGAAGGTGTTTATAATTGGATTGTTCAATATGAAACTATTCTTAGTGAAGCGCTTAACCAATCAGGCACAGTCAATCTGTTTAGAGATTGAGATAATTTCAGAGAACAACACTATTTCGAACCCTTAAAAGATAAAACATCTTTCGAAAAATTTCGAACTAAACACCTGAATGGCCAAATGGCGCAGATTTGGCTCCCTAATTTCTTTACGATCTTGTAAGCGAAGATCAGAAAGTATTTTCACAGAAATAAATTGCTTGCGACCCAATTCTACGCCCTTCGGTTGTGAGAACGCTCCGCTAAGTTGTCACCATTTTTGCGAAAAAGCAAAAATACCGCCACAACCTAAACATGTAATACTTCTCTCACCGCGCGATGAATCGCGCGGCTACGAGAAGTTCCGACTAACCAAAAGCGCTGTACAGATGCACTTACCATCAATAAATGCTTAAATCGCTCCGAGAGTAATCACACAGAAATAAACTCGTCGACATCGTCCAATAACTAAGAACCAATCACCAAGAACTCTCAACCTATCTTCTTCCCCCGCAGCCTCAACGCATTCGCAATGACAGAAACAGAGCTAAAACTCATCGCCAAAGCTGCAATCATCGGCGAAAGCAAAATTCCGAAAAACGGGAACAACACACCGGCGGCAATCGGCACGCCCAATGAATTGTAAACCAACGCAAAAAACAAGTTCTCTTTAATATTCTTCATCACTGCATCTGTCACATTTCAGTGCTTTAGCTTACTTGCAAACATCGCAATAAGCCGACAGTTCAGCATACTTTAAGAAAGCTTCAAATTTCTAAACAAGCGCTTATTATTCTAAGGTCTAGGAACGGCACTAAACTCGCCGTTGGTTACTTCTATTGAACCAACGATCTGACCGTCTTCAAATCGGGCGGCGGTGAATGAAAAGGTTCCTTCAATCAGAGATTCGGTTGATGTGGTGATTTCCATAACACCCGAAGTACCGTCAATACCAGCGGTGTAAGTCTCACCCTGGAAAGGGTTGCCGTCAAAATGCTCGTAGGTAGTTAAATATACGTTTTCATCTTGACTGACTTCCAATGGATAGACTCCAACAGTTGGCGCATCGATCGATTCACCACCCGTTTGTGCGAATGAGATATTAAACGTTATTGGATTTTGATCTATGAGCGTGATGTCCCATGTGTGAATACCGTTGATTTCAAATGCTCTGAAATCAGCGATTCCGGTGTGTTCTCCTTCCAGATCGCCAGAAACAGTAAATGAGGCACTCCCACCATGTCCAGTGTCATCGCCATTGGATCCTGTGGAAGGACTCTCGTCGTCGTCAGAGCAAGCTGTAAAAGTTAAAAGTAAAGCGGTTAAAAATAAGGTGTTGAATACGTACTTCATAGGGTTTTGATTTTTTTTTACCAATCTATAATCTAATTTTTGTGAGTAATTATTTGATGCTATAAAGGTATTAAATCTCTCAGTAAATTCCAAACCCAACCCTTGTATTAGAAACTTAAGTTATTGTATAGCAATATTTTAAATTTATGATGCTATATTAGTTCAGGTAGCTATCTGGGAATATCAAATTTAGGGAGTCACCATAAAATTTCAATAAAACTACTTTTAGATAATTTTTTATTCTCATTTATAATCGTAAATTTGTTGAGGCATTTGGCTGCGCAACTTATCTTCCCATACATGCTCTGCCGCTTAAACAATCCATAGGCACAGGCTAAAAAATATACATGGAATTTTGAAGTATGGTACATTACTAAAGTAGAGAAACGCAAGTGAGAAGGCGGTTTATTTTCGAAAAGTTCGAATGGAGCCAAATACTAATAGTAACCAAAATGAACGATATGAAACGAATATTGCACCAACCAAATAAGAATTTCCCGAAAGATAACCCTACTGGTATAAATGCTTTGGCAATTATGAGACATTCTCTCATGCTAGCTCTCTGTGTCATGATTTCCCAGATTGGCTTCAGCCAAAATTTCATTACTGAGTGGACTTTTCCCGAAGCATCTGATGAGATAGAGTTTAGAGCATCTACCGAAGGCGATGTATTTTATTCCTGGAGTGCAAGTCCGTCCGGAAATAACGGTAGCGGAAGTTTTAATCCGGAGTATTCGAGTGTCGTCCTTTCAGGCTTATCAATAGAAGCAGGAGATGTAGTAACTTTGGAGATTCTTCCGAACAACCTTAATCGTTTTTATATAGCTCATGGTCCCGATCGACTTCGCTTAACAGATGTGGTGCAATGGGGCGGTGTTTTCTGGACGAGCATGAGCCAATTTCTTCATGGGTGTGTGAATGCCGACATCAGTGCGACAGACGTACCTATCCTAGTCAATGTCACAGACATGTCCCGAATGTTTTCCAATGCAAGCTCCTTTAATCAGGATATCGGAGATTGGGACGTTTCAAGCGTCACCGATATGTCCCTCATGTTTTATGATGCAGAGTCGTTTAACCAAGATATCAGCAATTGGAATGTATCCAATGTAACGGATATGGAAGAAATGTTTTACGGTGCCCTTTTATTTAATCAGGACTTGTCCGAATGGAATGTGTCTAATGTTGTTGCCATGGAGGGAATGTTTAAAGAAGCTGAAGCTTTTAATCAGGACATTAATGCTTGGGATGTTTCCGGAATTTTCGACATGACTGAGATGTTCATGGACGCTGCATCTTTCAATCAAAACATCGATAGCTGGGATATATCAAATGTTACTAACACGCGGAATATGTTCGATGGAGCTACTTCTTTCAATCAAGATCTTGCTAGTTGGGATGTCTCCAATGTGAATTATATGAATTATATGTTTGCCAATACCGATTTCTTTAATGGAGATATCGATGCTTGGGATGTTTCAAATGTGACCAATTTGACAGGTATGTTTGAAAGTGCCAGCGCCTTTAACCGGGATATTGGAAACTGGGATGTTACCTCTGTGCAAGAAATGGATGGTACGTTCCGTGGGGCGGATTCTTTCAATCAGGATATTAGTGGTTGGGATGTATCGAGCGTAAATACTATGGGAGTCATGTTTAATGAAGCTATAGCTTTTAATCAGGACATCTCCGGTTGGGATGTGTCCAATGTAGAAAACATGGTCTTGATGTTTAGAGACGCCAGTTCCTTTAATCAGAACCTGGGTAGCTGGATCTTGTACCCGAGTGTGATATTGGTCAATGCCTTTAACGATTGCGGTATGGATTGCGATCACTATTCTGCTACGCTGGCAGGATTTCGCTTGAATAATCCCACTGTAACAGGAATACAAATGAGCTCCTACGGATTAGAGTTCGGCACCGAAGCTGTTGCTTTCAGAGATTCGCTTATCATTGCACAAGGATGGACAATTGCTGGAGACGAATTTAGCGGTGGAGAATGTGGACTTCTTTTGTCGGCAGACGTCCGTTCTTCGAATGAGAATAATCTCATCATGGCGTATCCCAATCCTACAAGTGGGAGAATAGTGATAGAAGGCAATGACACCGAATTAAAACAAATCAGAATCTTCAATGCACTCGGACGGGAAGTTACGGCTGGGACGCCAATAAACAGGGCGGCACAAAATGAAGTATCTCTTGATTTATCGAAATTGGCTGCTGGAATGTATTTCGTCCGAACTTTGAACGGTTCAGTTAAAGTGCTTAAGGAGTAGTATTTGATAGATGAATTGATCTCATGTAAATAGGCATCAGGTTCTATATTATGCTGTCCAGAAAAGTCCTTAATAAGTAACTCGAGTTTTGCCTTTCTTCACCAGAAGTAATAAGCGATTACTGTTCGTTGTTATTTGAGACTTTCTCAATGAATCTGGACACCCCATTTAGGTGTTTTTTGAATGGGTAAGCAAGAAGCTGAACTTAGAACACCAAATGGCTTAAATGTCAGAAAGGAGAAGTTCCAAGTAAAGTCGAACCCATATAGGATAAAACCTTTTTCAAAAACATTAACCTTAACACTTTGACAATTGGACACTTGAATGGCCAAATGGTGCAGATCTGGCACCCGAATTTCTTTACGAGCTTATGAACAAAAACGAGAAAGTAGTCTTACAGAAGTAAACTCGTTCACCGCGTCCAATCACCAAAAACTAAGAACCAAAAACTCCTATCCTATCTTCTTCCCCCGCAGCCTCAACGCATTCGCAATGACAGAAACAGAGCTAAAACTCATCGCCAAAGCTGCAATCATCGGCGAAAGCAAAATCCCGAAAAACGGAAACAACACACCGGCGGCAATCGGCACGCCCAATGAATTGTAAACCAACGCAAAAAACAAGTTCTCTTTAATATTCTTCATCACTGCATCGCTCAAGTTCCGTGCTTTCACTATGCCGTGAAGATCACCTTTAACCAGCGTTATCATGGCACTTTCAATGGCTACGTCGGTTCCAGTTCCCATCGCAATTCCCACATCGCTTTGGGCAAGTGCGGGTGCATCGTTAATTCCATCGCCGGCCATTGCAACTACTTTCCCGGCTTCTTGCAATTTTTTGACTTCTTCCAATTTGTTTTCGGGAAGCATACCAGCTTTAAATTCTGTGAGATTGAGCTCTTTGGCTACAGCCTGCGCCGTATCGTGATTATCTCCCGTAAGCATAATTACAGCAATCCCTTTTTCCTGAAGTTCTTTGATAGCCTTTGCACTCGTCGCTTTGATTTTGTCTCCAATTACCACATATCCCGATACTTCGCCATCAACCGATAAATAAGAAACAGTTTTACCTTGTTTCTGAAATGCTGAAGCTTCGCTTTCCATTTCCGGTGAAATCTTTGCTTGGGCATACGCCATCATTTTCGCATTTCCCAGTGCGAGCTTTTTCCCGTCCACAATTCCTTCCACTCCTTTTCCGGAAACGGAATTGAACTTTTCTGTTTTTGAAATCTCAACTTCCTTTTCTTTCCCATATTTCACGGTGGCTTCGGCAAGCGGGTGCTCACTCGAGTTGTTGAGCGATGCAATGAGATGAATGAGTTCGCTTTCGCGGAAACGCGTAACAAAAGCGCCTATTTTCTCTACAGTTGGTTTGCCTTCTGTGATGGTTCCGGTCTTGTCAACAATCAAGGTATCCACCTTGTCCATTTTTTCAAGTGCTTCGGCATTTTTGATCAGCACACCATTTTGAGCACCTTTACCCACACCTACCATAATCGACATGGGCGTGGCGAGCCCGAGCGCACATGGGCAGGCGATAATCATAACCGCAATGGCATTTACCAAGGCGTAAACATAAGCCGGTTCGGGACCCCAGATAGCCCAGACAGCAAAGGTGATAGCTGAAATAGCAACAACAACAGGCACAAAATAACCCGAAATGGTGTCTGCCAGTTTTTGAATGGGCGCACGGCTACGACTCGCATCGTTTACCATTTTAATAATTTGTGAGAGCAGGGTTTCGCTTCCCACTTTCTCGGCCTTCATCAAAAATGACTGGTTGCCGTTTATCGTTCCGCTGGTTATTTTGTCGTTTTCACCTTTTTCTACGGGAATCGGTTCACCCGAAATCATCGACTCATCAACCGTAGTTTCACCTTCAGTAATTACGCCATCGACGGGAATCTTGTCGCCAGGCTTAACCCGTAAAATATCACCTTTTACAATTTTGTCAATGGCAACTTCTTCTTCCTTACCGTCTACCACACGAATGGCTTTATTTGGCGACAGCTTGAGCAATTCCTTCACTGCCGAGTTGGTTTTGCTATGCGCCCGAGCTTCCAAAACCTGCCCCATCAGCACAAGCGTAAGAATAACCGTTGCCGCTTCAAAATACACATGCACAGCACCAGAATCTGTTTTAAACTGTTCCGGGAAAAAGTCAGGAAAGAGCATTCCAAAAATGCTGAATAGCCAAGCTACTCCTGCGCCGATCCCAATGAGCGTAAACATGTTGAGATTCCACGTTTTAATACTTCGATAAGCACGCTCAAAAAACATCCAAGTCGCATAAAAAACAACAGGAATAGAAAGCGCGAACTGTGCCCAGTTCCAGTATTTCTGTTCCATTAGGTCGTAAAGCGGATTATTCGGAATCATTTCGCTCATGGCCATAAGAAAAATGGGAAGTGTGAAAGCTAGTGCTATCCAGAATTTCTTCAATAGCTTTTTATAGGTTTTCTCTTCGGCAGAAATATCGGGTTGCAAAGGCACCAGATCCATGCCGCAAATTGGGCAAGATCCCGGCTCGTCTTTTACTACTTCGGGGTGCATTGGGCAAGTCCATTGCTCGCTGCTTGTGGCTTTGAGACTTTGCTCTTCTACCAAGTCCATTCCACAAACCGGGCAGTCGCCGGGCTTGTCGTAGGTTTTATCGCCTTCGCAATGCATTGGGCAGTAAAAGCTGCCTGTGCCCTTCTCTTTGGGTACTGACGAAATCAACAATTTGTCAGCATCTGCGATTTTGGATTTTTTCTGATGTTCGTGGCGATGCTTTTCTGCTTCACTTTTATGAATGGAGTAATTGCCACCATCGTTTTTCAAGGCTTCCTGAAATTTTTCAATTGGAATATGGGATTCCATTTCAATGGTAGCTTCCGCTTTTTCAAGATCGACAGAAGCCTTCTGCACGCCTTCTACTTCGCTAAGTGTTTTCTCTACATGGCTTCTACAGCCATTGCAAGTCATTCCGGATATTTTGTAAGTATGTAGCATTTTGCTTGAGTTAAATAGAGTCTGTTAATGCACTCAAGTGTCTCGGCTATAAACTTCAAGATCAAGGCATGCGCAGCTCTGAAAATAAGGAGTCCTGACTGTAAACGTCAGGATGACTATTTTCAGAGCAAGTATAACGAAGATATTGGACTTTATAGACAGACACTAAGATACAAATTTACGTGACAGGATTTAAGTTCTCTTATATAATTAGAGATGATTTTTGTTAGATTTTGGTTGTAAGTCGTCGAGCGAAATTCTTCCCGCAGGCTTTCCCACCTTAAACTGCGTCGGTGTCAACCGTCACGCAGTCACGATTATAAAAACTTCTGTCAAATATAAGAAAATCCCAACCGGAATTATTTTCCAGCTATTGCCAGAAATAGCGATAGGAGCATACTTGAGGACGCAAATAAATAGAAGCCAGCCAATGACTCCACACCAATCTATAAGTTTAGTCATATTTCAAGTGTACATGAACAAAATGTGTATCCATCGGACAATAGCATAAGTGTGAAAAGTGAGCAAGAATTCGTTATATTTGAATAAAATTCACCCAATGAAAGCAATAGAGTTTAAATCTAAAATTAAGAACAACCGCATTGACATTCCTTATAAGTTGCAATCTATTTTAAAAGGGAAAGATGATGCTACTGTGCGGATAATCGTTCTGATTGATGATGTTGATTGTGAAGACGACCATTCTTTTAATCAAGCTACACAGAATCAGTTTTTAGAAGGGTATTCTGATTCTGATTCGGTTTACGACGATTTGTAAGACCAATTATGGAAAAGCTGCACTTTGGAGATGTTGTATTGTTGAAATTTCCATTTACAGATGGAGTAAGTTTTAAACGCAGACCGGCACTTGTGGTAAACGATTTTGGGGACGATGATATCCTTTTGTGCCGCATTACCAGTAGGCTATATGACACAGAATTTGATGTTAAAGTTGATGACTGGAATGAATCGGGTTTAAAATTGCCATCAGCAATTCGTGTTCATAAACTTGCAACACTCCAAAAAGAATTGGTTGAAATGAGAATGGGTACGGTAGATCAACCTACTAGAGAAAAAATTAAAGTGCTTATCGGGAAATTGGTGAAGTAACAGCCCCCACGACCATATTACTTCAGCCATTTTGCAGAAGCTTCTTGAACCTGATTTTGGGTAAGCGTTTCACCGGCTTTCTCCTGTCTTTCTGATTCATCAATATCTGTGAGTAATGAAAGGTGTGCGTAAATATCTTCAATAGTAGATTCAGGAGTTAGCTTTTCAGCAATTTCAATGAGGTGTCTTTTTAAAGTTGATGTTTTCATAATGTGAAGTTACAAAAAGAAATGCTTCAATTAAAAAATCAGTACCGCGGTAATGCCCATATTATGAATGTCTTCCGCAGTCTTCTAAAAGTAGTCATATCCTTTTAAGTGCGCTAAGCTTTAAAATTTCACTTTTAGGGTTATCCAGGAGTTCACCAATTAAAAAGTCTGTGAAAACGAGATATTAAATGTCCGAACCCAATCCATCAATTGATGACCTAACCGCAGAGTTATTAGCCTCAAACTGCTACCGTCGGAAGGAAAATCATCCGCCAAATAGCGGAGCAGAACAACTAAGTATTTTAGAAGACTATAATTTGATAAGTACGACAATTTTCAGTATTTTTACGACAAAATGTATTCTATGTCGATAAAAGCATTAAATAAAATCCTTGGTGACACAATTGAATTGATTCGATTAACCAGAATAGGCGTTGAATACTCATTATTCAACTCAATTCTTACCACAACTCCTTACTCCATAAAAGACTGGAGTTCATTTTTACATCTTACCGAAAGAACATTACAACGGTACAAAAAAGAAGGCAGATCGTTTGAACAACCTTATTCAGAACGAATTTTAGAAATCGCACAGTTACAAAAAAGGGGAATTGAAGTTTTTGGCGATGCAGATTACTTTAA